>JBGOEV010000018.1:0-41960 GCA_041538025.1 Candidatus Thermosaccharophagus gerlachensis
AGTGTTGCTCCCTTATATTAAGAACCGCCAAATCTATGTCTGCCCATCAGAGCCTAGGCAAAACAGCTTCGTATATGACACTGATGGAATTGATGTTGACCCACCAGCTGGTGCGCGCTCTGCTGGTTATGGTTGGAATAGCGTCCATTGGCAGTCTGGTTCACCAACGCCACCCGGTGGGCAACCGGATGCTGCTGTTGTTGACCCAGCTGGAACAATACTAATCACTGACAGCACAGGCGGTGGCTTTGAGCTATCATACGATGCCAATACACACGGTTGGATACGATGGGATACTAATGTTGCTCAGCGCCAAGGTGGCGTGCGCCACTTGGAAGGCGCTAATTACCTCTTTGTAGATGGGCATGTGAAGTGGCTCAAGCCAACAGCTGTGAAGTGCGAGATATCGCCCGGCAAATGCATGTGGAGCATAGAAGACCCAGGGTAATGGTTTTGTGACAGCATCTAAGGCAAGCGGACAATCAAGAGCAAGCCGGGGTGTGAAGTTACTTTCCCTATGCCCCGGCTTTTTATAACTATCCGCAAGATGGGTGTGCTTTGCAAATCTTTTTGCGACGGTTGCTCTACAGGTGTTTTATGGACTTCGGTTCTCGCTTTTTAGCTCTGCAACCTCAATGTAAACTGGATGCATTGCCTCAACTTCAGGTTCCTCGCCAAAGATAACTACACGGTATTAAAGTGGTTTTTGACTTTTTCTGGTTGGTGGTGGCATTCCGTTTATGGCAACAAAGAGATGCTTTGTGGCATCGTCAGCTTCTGCAAAAGTAAGCTTTCGCCCCGAGCTTTGATGGCGAGGTGAGTGAGGATGCATTTAAGTGATCGTGGAGTTGTCGTTATTGATGGCTCGTATGGTGAGGGTGGTGGTCAAATACTTCGCACCAGTTTAGCACTTTCGGCGCTCACTCAAAAGCCATTGCGAATTGAGCGCATAAGGGCTGGCAGGTCTCGTCCCGGTCTTCGTCCACAGCATTTAACGGGTGTTAAGGCAGCGCAACTTATCACAGACGCTGAGGTTGACGGAGCTCGCATTGATAGCACTTCCCTTTTGTTTCGCCCACGCAGGCTACTGTGGGGCAACTTCACTTTTGATGTCTCCGAAGAGAGACCGAGCGCTGGTTCAATTACGCTCATCTTCCAAACAGTCCTTCCAGCACTACTCTTCGCTAAGCATCCATCAACATTGCGCATAATCCGTGGTGGCACTCATGTTCCAATGAGCCCTCCAGCCGATTATGTCCAGCGTGTCTTTTTGCCCATGTTGAGTCGCATGGGTGTGTGTGCTTCCTTTGAAGTCAAAAGGGCGGGTTGGTTCCCAAAGGGTGGTGGTGAAGTGTATTGCAAGATAGAAACACTCGCTGATACGCTCTCGCCGATTGAGTTGCTTGAGCGTGGTAGCTTAAAACGCATACTCATCATAAGCGCTATATCAAACTTGAAACGCTCAATCGCTGAGAGACAAGCTTCACAGGCGTATAAACGCTTAACGACCGAGCTTAGTATCCCAAGCAACACCGTTCATGTTGAGGTTGTTGAGTTGCCATCAACAGGTGAGGGGACAATGCTTTTCCTTCTTGCTGAGTTTGAGAACGTAGTTGCTGGGTTCTCGTCACTTGGTGAAGTTGGCAAGCCAGCTGAAAAAGTGGCTGATGAAGCTACGGATGAGCTTTTGTTCTACATGAAGAGCGATGCCCCTGTTGATAGAAGGCTTTGCGACCAACTTGTCCTTTACATGGCGCTTGCTAATGGGCGCTCATCTATCCGCACCGAAAAGCTCACGATGCATGCACACACGAACATGTGGGTGATTGAGCAGTTTCTCCCCGTAAGGTTTGAGGTTAGTGGTAATGTTGGTGATGAGGCGCATATAACGGTTGAAGGTGTTGGCATGCGCAAACCAGTTTAAGCTCGCATTTTGTGCAAGCCCCTTTATCATCACTGCGCTAAAATTTCATATGCAAATACTTTTGAGCTCGCTATCACGGAGTGGTCTTTCCCATGGTTTATACCCCTTACGATTGGGCTCAGATGCTCCGACAGAAAGCAGATTATGTTGAGGACAGGCTTCGTCTTGGAAGTCCAGTTGTAGCGCTTAGCTGTCATGAGGGTGTCCTCATAGTGACCATCCGTTGGACTCAGCGCAAAATTTATGAGGCATACGACAAGCTTGCCTTCGCAGCTCTTGGACAACAGGCTGACATTGAAGCCATAAGGATGCTCACGATTGATTTTGTGCATGTTGAAGGTTTCCAAAGAAGCCCAGAGGATGTATCAATACAGCGTGTTGTTGGGTTTGCTATTAGCCCGGCTTTAAGGAGGGCTTTTAGTGACCCATTTAGAGCGCCTTTCGTTTTGCGCGCCCTTTTAGCACAGGTTGGCGATAGACCCGAGGAGGATGTTTTTTACGTCGTCAACTATGATGGCGAGTTTGCGCAGCGCGAGCTTGTCGCTGCCATTTGCGGTATGCCATCTGTAGAGGAAGATGTTGAGAGCGAAGTTAGGAAGCGCTTGAAGCTCGGTGATGCAAATTTGCATGATGCCTTAAATGTTGCCCTCGTAGCATGGGCGCTTGGGAAACTTAAAACGGATAACAGCGAGGCATCAAAAGAGAGTGTAACGAATGAAGAACTCCATAAAGTTTTGATGGAGAACCTTTCTTCTGGTAAAATTGAGGCAGCATTGCTTGAGCGTCATTCACAGCGTGAACGCCGATTCAGATTGCTCAGTGACAACGAAATCAAATCAATCGTCGCAGCACTTCAATAGGCTTAAACTCGTGTTGCGAGAAGGTGGTGCACTTATGAATAGGGTTTTCGGGATAGAAACAGAGTTTGGTTGTTTAGTCAAAAGCCCATCCCTTGGACCTCCTGAGAGGGTTGTTGAGCTTGTGAAGGAAAGCGTTTTCAAGGATAACAAATGGGGTCTCCTTGATTGGCATGTAAGAGATCCGTTTTTTGAGCCGGCTCGCTCTGGTGGTTTCCTTATAAATGGTGGAAGATTATACATTGATGCTGTTGGCTCACACGAGGAGTATGCTACTCCTGAATGCCGTTCCATCTTTGACATCGTTGCATATGACAAGGCTGGGCAAAGGATTATTTGTCAAGCGCTCAATGAACTCGGCTTCCAAGACAAAGTGAGCTTCCACAACAACAACATTGACCATTTTGGAGGGCACACATTCGGCTGCCATGAGAATTATTCGCTCTCCCCAGACAAATACTTTTCAAGGAAAGCCCTTCAACCTCTTGTAGCATTCTTGGTCACAAGGCAAATATTTGCTGGTGCTGGTAGAGTTGGCGGTCATAAGCTTATACCAACGAGGCATTCAAGACGCTCATCCACCTTGCTTGGTGATGTTGACTATGTGTTCGTTGATTCTGCATATGAGGTCAAGCCAGATCCAGATGTGAAGTTTCAGCTCTCACAGCGTGCTGACCATATCTTGCATGTCGTATCAGGGAGGGTGCGATTCAACAGAGGACTGATAAATCCGAAATGGGATAGCTATCATGACTTCTCTCGCTACACTCGCTTGCACTTGCTTTTTGGTGAGTCAAATGTCTCTGAATATGCGACAGCACTTAAAATCGGGACAACAGCGCTCGTCCTTGATTTACTTGAAATGAGGTGCATCCCAGAAATTGAGTTGGCACATCCGATAAAGTCGTTAAAGGAGATATCACGCGACATGACATGGCGTTGGATAACGACATTGCGAGACGGGAAAACGATCTCAGCAATTGATATCCAGAGATGCTATCTTCAAGCTGCACAGCGCCACCTCGCAGGAAGAGATGAGGAGACAGATTGGGTGTTGCGTGAGTGGGAATATGTCCTTGATAAACTTGAAGCAGACCCCTTAGAACTCTCCGACAGGCTTGACTGGGTTGCCAAGTTCAAGATGTTGCAACTCTTCATGGATGCTGAGGGCGTTGGTTGGGACGACGAAGCTTTGATAAGCATTGATCTGGAGTATCATAACATCAATCCAGAAGAGAGCTTGTTTTACGTTCTACAGCGCAGTGGTAAAACCGTAAGGGTCGTCACCGATGAGCAAATAGAACATGCCATGGTAAACCCACCAAGGAATACAAGGGCTTACGCGAGAGGTCTCATAGTGAAGGAATTTATAAAGCGTGGCATAACAAACTACATCATTGAATGGGATTGCATCTCGTTGGCGTGCAACCTCTTCTCCGACAGAAAATGGTTCATCATGGATGATCCATTTGAGACATATGAGAGGCATGTTGATTGGTTCATAAAAAAGCTCAGGTGAGAGGTGGTTCAACAGGATGAGGCAAATGTGTTATTTCTACTGCCTCTTCTTCTGTGCCGTGATTCAGGCATCTACACTTTGCGACCTACTGAGTTATGTTCAACGCCAAGAGGAATGTTTCAAGTGGGAAGTGATCGGGAAGGAAGAGGTAGGTGGGACACAGATTTTCAGGCTACAACTTGTATCACAGCAATGGCACGGTGTGGATTGGAAGCACAGGATAAACCTCTATATCCCAGCAGATCTTAAGTATCGCAACGTAATGGGCATGTTCATAACTGGCAGTGGCTTTTCAAAAGGCGATGATACTTATGGTGCGATCACATCAAACCTGTTAAAGGCACCTTTGGCTTTCCTCTATGACATACCTAATCAGCCGCTTTTTGGTGGGCTCTATGAAGACGACTTGATTGCACACACATTCAGCGAATACCTCAAAACTGGTGATGAGACGCTACCACTCCTTCTGCCTATGGTGAAGAGCGCTGTAAAGGCTATGGATGCTCTTCAAGCTTTCATGAGGCAACAGTTTGGCTTTGAGCCAGAAGGGTTTATCCTAACAGGCGCATCAAAGCGTGGATGGACAACTTGGTTGACAGCAGCGTGCGATAAGAGGGTCAGGGGTATAGTGCCAATCGTGTTTGACAACCTCAATTTCTTTGTTCAAATGCCTCACCAGCTGAGGATGTTTGGGCGCTACAGCGAGATGATTGATGAATACACAAAGCGAGGGCTTATGGAACATATGAACACCGAGAGGGGGAAAAGACTCGTTGAGCTTGTTGATCCCTATTTCTATCGGCAAAAATTTACGATGCCCAAGCTCATCGTGAACGCGACTAATGATCGCTATTGGGCTGTTGATGCACTCAACTTCTACTGGGATGAACTCCCAGACGAAAAGTGGGTGCTCTATGTGCCGAACGCTGGTCACGGATTAGAAGGGAACTACGAAAAGGTTATCATGACTCTGGTCGCTTTCTTCCATCATGTAGCAGGTGGCGTCTCATTCCCGAAGATGAAGTGGCAACATGAAAGCGATGGCAAAAAGCTCTCACTGAAGCTAACTTCCAAACCTGCGCCAACGAATGTTATAATATGGTTCGCTAATTCTCCAACAACTGACTTCCGTGATGCGAAGTGGGTTCCCATCCCAGCAAAACTTAATGAAGCTGCTAACGAGTATGTTGGCGAGGTTAATATCCCAGAGAAGGGATATGTGGCGATGTTTGGGGAGGCACATTTCAACATCAATGGCATAAGCTTTTCGCTCACAACGACGCTCCAAATTTCACCGAAGGTTGAATAGCTTCCGCTCGCTATTACCCTCCCATAGCTTGTTCAACCAATGCTTTCTCAATTGATCTTGCAACTTCAAGTATGCGTTCTCGCACGAGAGATGGATCAAGTTCATATGCCTTTGAGAAAGCAGCTACTGCCTTATCACGCCTCTGGGAGCGTAGCTCATAAAGACCGATACAGTAATGCGTGAGTGAAAGAGTCTTGTCAGATAGCTCTAACTCCTTCTTCGCTTCCTCAAGCTCGCCAAGGTGGATGTGGATAGCGCTTTTGAGCAAGTGATAATCGGTGTTCTGTTCGTCCTTATCCCTGAGCAGGCTTGATGCCAATTCTGGCATCTTAGCATCAAGCAAAAGCATGCCAAGCATAAAGCGTATGTTAAAATCGTCGGGCTTGAGGTGAAGCAACTTTATAAGCGTTTTAATCGCTTCGGTTAATTTCTGGCGAGAGAGCATCCTCATTGCTCTCCACATGTTGAATGCCACGATCATCCAGTTGATGAATTTGTGATAGCTTTTGAAGCTCGGATATGGCTTGCTCAAAGCTTCCTTAATCTCATCTTTGTAACTTGGTGCTCTCCTCGGCTGGCTCATGAAGTAATCTTCTAAGGCTACGAGGATGCGCGCCATTATTAGTGGGTCATCACTGAGGTGAACATCTCTAAGCATCGTTAACGCTTCTTTCGTTTCTCCACTTTCAAGCATTGTGAGTATAAGCAACGATTTTGCAACCATGTTGTTTGGCGAAAGCTTTAGCGCCTCCTCGCATAACGATTTTGCACGCTCAAGCATGCCAAGTTCAACACACGCTCGAGCAATGAGGACAAGCGTTGAGGCATCGGTCGGAAACCTTTTACAGCACTCGTTCAATGCTTCTATAGCATCTTCGCTTCTATTGAGGCGTGCTAAAGCCATTGCCTTGTAAGCATACAAACGTATATCATCCCTAAGTTTCAGCAAGCAGTCAATGTGTGACAACGCTCTTTCGTAATCATCGGCTTTAAATTTGCTCATAGCTCGCCCAAGGTGCCACTCGGCGAGAAGTTCCCTGAGGAATTTCATTCCTTGTTCATTCCCCGTCATGTGAGGATAAGAGCACTCATTGCGAAACAACAGTGTTACGCAATTTCCCTATGCGTTCAACCTCCGCTTCAACCACATCGCCAATTTTCAACAATGCATGTTGACCAATGGATATGCCAACACCGCTTGGTGTCCCAGTCGCAATTACATCGCCCGGAAGAAGTGTCATGTGTTGACTGATGAAAGAGATTATCTGTGGGATGGTAAACAGCAAGTTCGCAGTTGTGCTATCTTGGCGCAGCTCACCGTTTACCCATAGCCTTATCCTAAGATTGTGCACATCACCAACTTCATCCGGGGTTACAAGATAAGGACCCATCGGCGCAAATGTGTCGCAACTTTTGCCACGAAACCATTGCTTGTCTTCGGATTGCAAATCCCTTGCTGTCACATCGTTGAAGACGGTATATCCGGCGATGTAATCCCATGCCTCTGCCTCGCTTACGCATTTGCACTTTTTCCCAATTATCACAGCGAGCTCAACTTCGTAATCAAGTTCCTTTGTCACAGGTGGGTATACGATTGAGTCATAAGGACCGCAAACAGCCGTTGGGGCTTTCGCGAAGAGCAACGGCTTCTTCGGTAGCTCCATGTTTAGCTCTTTCGCATGGTCGCTGTAGCTAAGTCCGAGTGCTATTATCTTCCCCGGCATGGGGACAGGAGCTCCTATGCGGACTTCTCCAACCCTAACAAGGTGCCTCGTTTGCAATTCGTCTTTTCGCTCAACTATTGCCCTTACATCATTCCAGTAGTCGTTCGAGAGGAATTCAACAGCGTCCCAAGGTATTGAGCCATTGGATGCAAGATGCAAATCAACAATCATCTCGTCGTTGATAAGAACGCCTATGCGTTCTTGACCCTTGTCACCGTAGGTTAAAAGCCTCATATCCATCATCCTTTCACTTTAATGCTTCCTTGGCTTTCCTCAACAGCGTGTTGATTGTGTTTAAGAACCTTTTCCACAATGGCTTCTCCTCAACTTCCACCTTCTCTTCCCTCAAAAGCTTAGCGCCATAAAGTAGCAACCCGATGCTTGTTGCATAAATTGGGCTTTGTAATGGTTCGCTTAACTCCATCGGTGCTTTCGGTATCCCAAGCCTTGTCGGAAGCCCGATGATTTCTTTTGCCAGCTCGTCAGTCCCTTTGAGGAGCGCCCCGCCACCAGTTATCACGACACCGCTTGCTAAGTTATCAACAAGCCCAGATTCGCTCATAGCCATATAGGCGAGTTCCAACAATTCCCTCATCCTTGGCTCAATTATCTGACCGACCACCCTCTTGGGTAAAAGCCTCTTCTCGCTCATGCCGATGTCCAAGACCTCAATCACTTCATCCTTCGGTATTTTGTTTTCAATAGCACATCCGTGTTGAAGCTTGAGCGATTCAGCTTCATGGAATGGTGTGCGTAACCCTATGGATAGGTCTTGTGTGACATGGTTTCCACCCACTGGGAGTGCCCTTGAGTATGCGATGCTCCCGTTTGTGAATATGGCGATATCTGTTGTCCCGCCACCTATGTCCAGCAATGCCACTCCAAGCTGTTTTTCAGTCTCTGTTAAGACAGCTTCAGCAGCAGCAATCGGTTCTAAGACAAGTTCAACATGTTCAATTCCGACTCTGCGCAAGCACTCAACCAAGTTTCGCATAAACGATGATCTGACAAAGACAACATGAGCATCAACTGAGAGTTTCCTGCCATGCATTCCAACAGGGTTTTTGACACCACTTAAGCCATCTAATATGAACTGCCTTGCAATTATGTGCAAAATCTCGCTATCCTCTGGTGCTGGTGTGAGCACTCTCACTTCATTTATCAACCTGTTCACATGTTCCTCACTAATGACATCGTCTTCTCCATGAATTGAGATAGAGGTGCGACAGTTCACGCTATGGATGTGGTGACCGGTTATACCAGAGATGGCATGGCTTATCTTAACGCCAGCCATCCTTTCGGCTCTGCTAAGCGATTCCGAGATAGCTGTTGTTGTTTCCTCAATATCAACGATGATGCCTTTCCTCAAACCTCTTGATGGGACAGTGCTATAACCGAGTGTGCTAAGCGAGCCATCTGGTTGCATTTGAGCTATAAGCGTGCACACCTTCGTTGTGCCCACATCAATAGCACAGATAATTGATCCGTTCACAACCTCCACTCCCGTTTCCTTTCCTCAATCTGAGAAGGCTGTATCTGAGGTTTGTGTTGGCTGAGTTTGTTGTGTGGTGCTGTGATGAGATATCTTACTTGATGCTAAGCGTCTCTGTGTATACCACTGTAGGAATCTATCAAGCGCTATACGCCTTATTACAGCGAGGTTGTTGAATATGCGTAGCCCGAAGACAACGACGATAGCGAGTGTGAGGTCAACACCGATTATTCTGTTTCCGACATACGCCAAGAAAACAGCCATGAGCATGTTCACAAAGAAGCCGGAGAGGAAAATTCCTTTGTCAAAGTTTCCTTGCAACCCGGCTCTCGCGCCACCAATTATTGCATCCAAGCCAGCAAGGACAGCCAAACCAATGTAGTTTGCAAACTTTATGAGGAAAGGCGTTATCGGCATCGTTACGTAAAGCCCTATTAAAATCCCTATTACCAAAGCCAGCACCGCTATCCATAAGCTCACCATGATATCTCTTCCTCTGTCGGGTTGTAATCAACCGGGCGAGCATACTTTAGCTTCGGTGGTGTCCGCATCGGTGGTATCCGTATTTCACGCCTCGGCATGACTTTCACTTCAAGCCCTATGACCTTGAGCCTATCAATTATGCCTTGCGGTATTGTTAGAGCTTTCATAAGCTCATCTGGGTTACCTATGGCGTAGATGAGATAAGGTGGTGCTATCCTATGCCCATTGACCATAATGAAAGCTTCGGAGCATCTTATTTCGGATGTGGCTATGAGCCGTTCACCGTTTATAGCTATTGCCTCAGCACCGGCTGCACGCAATTCATTGACTACTTCTCGCAAGTCAAGGTCATGAACGACAGCCCCGGGAGCCATTGGATTTTTTGCATCGCTCAGTTCAACAACCACTCCAGGACCTCGGACAGGTGTCAAGCCCGCTATAACCCTCGTCTTCAACAGATCTCTGCGCATGGCATCAAGAAGAGATTCACCTTCTGCAGCCTTCTTCTCATATTCCGAGAGCTGAGAACGCAACATGTCCACTTCTTTCTGCAATGCCTTTATTTCCTCCTGAGCTTCAACGAGTCTCTGCGCAAGCAAGTTTGCTCTCCATGGCGCTGGGGCAATATTGCTCTCTTCCCTCACAGCCTTAATTTGATGCGCCATAAGAAAGCCCAGAAGAAGAGATGCGATAGAAAGGCTTATGATCCAGCTGAGTTCCGCTTTCTTCGGTGTGATGTAATTAAGCACTTCCTGTAGCTTCATCTCATTTTCCCCTCTGCAATGTGGGGAGCAAATTCACACTCCCCATATCTTGCTTCACTGTTGCATCAAGCGATATATGCACCCACCATAAATGCGCGCATCAATGAAGATCGGCTGTTGTATCTTCTCCTTGAGCCTTGTGTATGTTGCAGCAGCTATTGTGAGACGGTCCTCTATGCTTACATAGCTACCAAGCTGTATAATACTCCCGTCAGCCATATAAAGTCTTAATCCACTTGCATCATCCACATCAAGCCACCTGACACCACTGAGCCCGACGCGGTTCAGCGATGATATCACCCTCCTAAGCCTCTTCCACATACTATTGTGCAACCTCTCACCGGATTTCAACTTGCGAAGCAGTTTTGCTTTTATCTTCGGTAAGCTCGTTATCTTCCCGAATGCCTTGATGTCAGGGTGCTTATATATCAACCCGTCATCCAACAGGAAACAAAGTCCATCCGTGCACTCCAAAAGAGCAATCGGCTTTCGCTCCTTTAGCTTCACTACTACAGTATATGGCAACGAAACATTTAAGCGCGCTCCACCAACGAAGATCTCGGAGGAAAAGAAATGCGATACATCTTTTGGGAGGAGGAAGATATAGCGCCCAATGAGCCATCGCTTACATTCATTTAAAGCCTCTTGCGAGGAGAGCTCAGCGCCTTCAAATGAGACATTCCTAACTCGCAAAGTTGATGTAAGGAAAGATAAGAGGATGCCGATGAGAAGCGCTATCGTAGCCTTGCGGTGTATGTTATGACGCATACGCTCACCTTTCCTTCTCACCCCAATAACGCAGTGCTTCTTGCACGATCCAGTCAACGAGGTATGTGAACTCCCATCCGTAAGCTTCCGCTGCATGTGGAACCAAACTTGTTTCTGTCATCCCCGGCACAGCATTCAACTCAAGAACATACACATTGCCCTTCTTATCAATGACCATATCGGTGCGCGTAAAGCCACTGCAACCAAGCAACCTGTGAACTTGTATTGCTATATCCCTCGCCTTCTCCTGAACTTCTTTTGGCAGTCGCGGTGGTATGATATGGTCAGACATACCCGGCGTATACTTTGCCCCATAGTCATAGAACCCAGATGCAGTCTTCGGCACTATCTCAATCAACGGGAGCGCAAATGCATTTTCTCCTTCACCCAAGACTGGACATGTCACTTCGACGCCTTCTATCCACTTCTCAATAATGCTCCATTCACCATATTTGAATGCGGTCTCCAATGCGCTCTTGAGTCCTTTTTCGGACTCCACCTTGGAGACGCCTATCGTAGAGCCCTCTGAGGAGGGTTTCACAGCGCATGGAAAGCCAAAAGAGTCCTTTATCCTTTTGGAGATTTCATCAATGCTCGTTGTGACGAAATCCTTCTTGTTAACAACGATGTGTTCAGCAGTTGGTAGACCAGTGGAAATCAGCAGCTGTTTTGTTAGGCGCTTATCCATGGCAAGCATGCATGCTTTAGCAGGTGGAGATGTGTGTGGTATCCTCATCAGCTCAAGGAATGCTTGTATTGTTCCATCTTCTCCGTAACCACCATGAAGCGCTATGAATACAACCTGCACACCATACTCAAGCAACTTTTCAGCTAATTCCATCGGTGTGCATGCATCAACGAGCAACCCCTCACAAAGCACAAAATCGTTCTTATGTGGGCGAGCACCACTGAGGGTTTCATGTTCCTTCCTCTTTCCCCATCTCCATGAAACATCTATAGCGACTACTTCATAACCAGCTTTTGCGAGAGCCTTTGAAACACCGGCTCCAGAACGCAATGAAACTTCTCTCTCTGATGAATCTCCACCCATAAGCACCGCTACTTTAGCCTTCATCGTTCATCATCCTCAGCTGCATCTCTTTGTTAATCCTCTCCCATTATCTGGACTTCATACTCAAGCATGATTCCAAACTTCTCAAACACTGCCTTTCGCATCAGCTCCGTCAGTTCAATCACATCCTTTGCTGTTGCGTTTCCTGCGTTCACAACAAAGTTTGCGTGGATGGGTGAAACCTGAGCCCCACCGTGCTTGAACCCTTTCAATCCAGCCATCTCTATAAGTTTCCCAGCACATCCATTCGGTGGGTTCTTGAAGATACAACCTGCGCTTGGTATGTTTATTGGCTGTGTCATGCGCCTTTGTTCGAGCAGTCTTTCAATGTTTCTCTTTATGTGTTCTGGTGATGCTCTTTCAAGCTCGAGCGAAACCGATATTATCACCTTACCAAACTCAAGCACATTGCTGTAACGATAGCCAAATGAAATCTTATCCCTGCTCAGCTCAATCACTTCGCCATCCTCTCTAACCATGCTCACGGAGAGCACTCTCTCACTTATGAACTCCTTAGCAGTGCCAGCGTTTGAAACTATTGCCCCTCCAACCGTTCCCGGGACACCAACAACCTGTTCCAAGCCACCAAGCCCATTATCTGCTGCCATGTTCACAAGTTGCTTAAGCAATGCTCCAGCACCAGAGTTAACCCTTGTCCCGTTAATAGTGATAGTGGAAAGCTGACCTTGAAGCTTTACCACTACTCCTCTAACACCGCCATCCCTCACAATAATGTTGCTTCCGCTCCCAAGAACAAACACGGGAAGCTTGTATTCCTTTGCAAGGGAGAGTATCTTCCGCAGCTCATCAAGCGTCAGCACCGTAATGAGCGCATCAGCTGGACCTCCAACTCTTATCGTCGTATGCAAGGACATAGGTTCATCAAACAGGGGTTGCACAAGCAGTATTTTTGATAGCTCTCTTTTAACTTCGTTGGTAAGAATGCTTTTCAAAGTTTTCGTTTTCCTGTCAGCGTATGTCATATCCATCCTCCCTCCCTTCACCCGCTTTCCCACCACTTCAGCCCAGCATGCCGAAGCGGGTGTCAGGACGATTAAAGTTCATCAGCTTGTTTTTCTGGGAAGCTTGTTTCAACAAGCTTCCTTGAGAGCTCGCATATATCACCAGCACCTAATATGAGCACAACATCACCCTCTTCAGCCACTTCCGTAATTTGGTTGACCAACTCATCCATCCCCTCAACAAAATATACATCCACATCTGGAAGAGATTTACGGATGGCATCGTAAATGAGCTTTCCACTCACGCCTTCAATCGGTGTTTCCCAAGCACTGAAGATCTCAGTTACCCAGACCTTATCCGCACCTTTGAATGCTGGTCCAAATTCATTATGTAGTGAAAGCGTGCGAGTATACCGATGTGGTTGGAAGACAACAAGACAGCGGTTGTGAGGGAGCACAAGCGCAGATTGAATTGCAGCACGCACCTCAGATGGATGATGTGCATAATCATCAATCACAACCACATTCTTGCCCTTCATTTTCCCAACAAGCTCAAACCTTCTTTTGATGCCTTTGAATAAGGAGAGCCCTTTTGAAATAGCATCCGGGTCAACACCGATTGAATGAGCCATAGCTGCTGCAGCGAGGGCGTTTTGCACATTGAACACGCCACAAACATTGAGTCTAATTCCAGTAACAACTCTACCCCTAAAGCAAAGGTGAAAAGATGCACCGCGTTCGTCTAAATGTAGTTCAACGATGTTATAATCAGCAGGCTGGTTGATGCCAAACGTGACTCTATGAGCTTCCCCCACTCCAGAAAGCATAGAGGTGTTCGGGCAATCGACGCATGTTGCAATTATACCGTCTGATGGTATGAGGTTGATGAAGTCAGCAAAAGCATCAATCAGAGCCTCAAGGTTTGGATAATGGCTTGTATGGTCAAGTTCTATGTTTGTGATGACGGCATACTTTGGCTTCAGCTTTAAGAATGAGCCATCCGATTCGTCGGCTTCAGCAACAATCCATTCGCTTCCTCCAAGGCGAGCGTTTGTTCCATACTCTACTACATCTGCACCAACAATAACTGTTGGGTCAAGTCCACCAGCTTCAAGTATCGCTCCAAGCATAGCGGTAACAGAGCTTTTCCCATGGCTTCCAGCAACAGCTATTGATTCTCTCCCACACATGAGCCATCCGAGCATCTCAGCCCTGTGCCAAACTGGTATATTCATCTCGGCAGCCTTTCTTATCTCTTCGTTCTCTGGACTGATAGCACTGCTGACAACAACAAGATCAACTTCGCTTAAATGATTTGCACTATGCCCTTCGTAAACCTTTATATTGCTCCTTGAGAGTTTTTCCACGGCAACAGATGGGTTCAAGTCACATCCAGTGACGATAAACCCACTTTTTGCAAGCACTTGTGCTATAGCGCTCATCCCATAGCCAGCTATGCCTACGAAATGAACCCTTGACCAAAATGGCTTATCATTACGCTTCAAGTAAGTTGCACCCTCCTTTTCGTGCTATGCTTAACAATACTTCAACGACCGTCTCCGTCGCGTTTGGCTTAGCTATTGAGAGCGCTGCCCTCCTCATCGCTTCAAGTTTGTCCTTTTCAACCATCAATTTGCTCACCATCTGATAAACCATATCGCCACACATTTCATCATCCGATACGACTATGGCAGCCCCAGCATCAGCAACCTCTATGGCATTGTAGCGCTGATGATCATCCATAGCGTATGGGTAAGGGACAAGAATACTTGGAACACCAGCTATGAGTAGCTCAGCTATTGAGCTTGCGCCAGCCCTCGTTATTGCGAGGTCGCTTGAATAAATGAGCTTCGGCATATCCTCATAGTATGCCCAAACAAAGTATCGTTTCCTGAGATTGTTTGGAAGACGCGAAAGTATGCATTGAGCGTCTTCCCAGCTATGTGCACCGCAAATGTGATAGATGATGAGCTTTTCGTTTTCCTTTAACAATGCTTCGAGCTTCTCCCAAAGGGCTATGTTGAGTTTTCTTGCGCCTCTACTCCCACCGAAGACGAGAAGAACAAACTCATCTTCTTTTAAACCGAGTGATGAGCGTGCTGTTACCCTTGTCAGGAGCTTGAAATCCTTTCTTACTGGCAAGCCAGTATGGATAGCATTCCCTTTCAGGAAGCGTTCAGCTGTTTTGAAAGCGATGCATATAACATCTGCCCATTGGCTGAATTTCCTGTTAGCCCTTCCGGGAATGCTGTTTGGCTCAAGTATGGCTAATGGTCTATTTAGCTTATGTGCAGCCCAAATGACGGGTATGCTTGCATATCCACCGGTGCTCATGACAGCAGCTGGCTTAAGAGCTTTTAGCATCTTTAGAGCCATCATTGATGCAAGCGCCGTTGATAACACCGCAAGAATCATCCGCAGGTCAACGATAGTTTTCGGGAACGGGCGTGCTGGCAGGAGCTTCAGTTCAAACTTATGCCCCTTCAATATCTCCCTCTCAAGCCCGTGTGGTGTTCCAACGAAGAGTATGGACGCTCCTTCTATGCGCTCACTCAATTCTTCAGCGACCGCTATCGCTGGATATATGTGACCGCCTGTTCCGCCGGCTGCCATAATGAATGCTCGTTCTTCCATCTTGCCCTATCACCTTTAATTGGGCGTTGAGTGAGTTTTCATGTATTGAAGCATTGAACACAAACCCAAGTCCAAGTAATGTTGCAGCAAGAGAATTGCCACCGTAGCTGATCAACGGGAGTGGAATGCCAGCGGTTGGCATTATGCCAGTGTTAACAGCTATGTTTAACACAGCTTGAAGCATTATTATTGCCACCACGCTTGAAGAGAGGATGGCATAGAATTGGTCGCTACATTTCCTTGCGACATTGAAACCGTAAGTCGCTAACAGCATGTAAAGAAACATGATCCACAAAACGAGTTTCAATCCTCCTTCTTCCGCTATCGTAGCGAGTATGAAGTCGGTATGTGCGGCAGGCAAGTAAAGCTGTTTTTCCTTACCTTTGCAGAAGCCGACACCCATAAAGCCACCCCTGATGAAAGCACTCCTTGCGCGTGTGATTTGGTAATGTGCCCCTTGAGGGTCACGGGCAGAAGAAAAATAATGCACGAAGCGTTCAAGTTGATACCTATGCAAGAATGGGGTGAGCATTATGCCTATCAAGACGACAAAGAGAAAACAGCGAAGTATGTAACGCCATGGGGCGCCAGCAAGCAACCACGGGAGTATGCCCGCAACGAGAACGAAAAATGCGCCACTTAAGTGCGGTTGGAGGAAAACAAGCAAAGAAAGGAAAGAGGTTAAAAGAAGGATATGCAAGGTGACGCCAAAATTTTCCCTCAAGTTGCGTTGGTTGCGCGAAAGGAAGTTCGCACTGTAAAGGATCAAAGCGAATTTAGCCCATTCAGATGCTTGAAGTGTAATTGGACCGATTCTTATCCACCGCTTCACGGTATCATGTGACAGCATAGGCGTGAGGATAAGCGCTATAATGCAACAGAAGAGGAATATCTTGGAAAGCTTGCGCAACTGCGCTTGAGAACAAAACATAACCCCGATCATCAAAACGTAACCGAACACAACATAGCATAGTTGTCTTGCGAGGTAGAAATAAGGCGGACGACCTTGCGATATAGCGGATGGATAGCTTGCACTGTAGACGAAAAGCAAACCGGAAGCTACAAGTATCGTAAGTATCGTGAACATTGCGCTTTCACTTTTCCCCCATTTCCAACCCCTGTTTTCCTTTCCGCCCAAACCGCTGTTAGCGTTGTATCTGTTAAGCGATGTCATCACAGTTCACCACTGCAGACCAACTCTGCTACAATCGCCTTGAACTGCTCTCCGCGCTGTTTATAATCCTCAAACATGTCCAAACTTGCGCATGCCGGTGAAAAGAGCACCGTGTCACCCGGCTTGGCTGTTCTTAGTGCACTCATAACAGCTTCGCTCAATGTTTCGGCAACTTCAAAGGGGATGTTGAGCGCTTTGAGAACGCAACAAAGCTCGTCCTTTGATAAACCTATCAATATGGCTCTCTTTACTCTTTCCCTCAGAGCTTCTGTGAGCAATCCGAAGTTGAGATTTTTGCTCAAGCCACCACCTATCCAAATCACTGGTGGGTTAACAGAGAGAAGCGCATGAAGTGTGGCGTGTGGCGTCGTTGCAGCTGAATCGTTTATGAACCTGACACCGTTAAATTCTCCGATGAGTTCAAGCCTGTGTGGAACACCCTTGAATGAAGATATGGCTTCTCTTATGCCATCAGCTGGTGCACCAACAAGTAATGCAGCGGTTGATGCTGCCATTGCATTTAGCAAGTTGTGTTTGCCGGGCATTTTAAAGTCGCTAAGGTTAAACAGCGAAACCTTATCCAATCCAACATACGGAATGCGCGCTACGATTTCTTCTCCATCTGGGGCAACATGTGCAATTGTGTTGTTAAAACCGAAAAAGACACGCTTACCCTTACCAACGCCCAACACCTTCTGGACACCGTCATCATCTATGTTAAGCACCGAGAAGTCTTCATCTTGTTGCTTCTCAATCATTTTTGCCTTCGCCAACAAATACTCATCTGCGCTTGTATGCCAATCAAGGTGGTCTTCAGCTATGTTTGTGATCACGCCAATGTGTGGTCTGAAGTTCTCACATGTCATCAGTTGGAAGCTACTAACCTCCATGACGAGCCAAGTGTTTTCATCAGTTAAGTCAACGATGCTTATTGCTGGCTCACCTATGTTGCCCACGAGGAATGCGTTTATCTTGCAATGGCTTAATATGTGGTGTGTGAGCGTCGTCGTTGTTGTTTTTCCATTTGTGCCTGTGATTGCTATAATGCGCCCTTTGCACAGAGCATAAGCAAGTTCTACTTCTCCGGTTACTTTCACGCCGTTTCTGCGCAAACTTAGTATGAATGGCTTATCTGGGCGCACACCGGGGCTTATTACGACCATATCGCATTTGTAGAGCTCTTCCGCTTCATCTTTACCTGTGATCACTTTCAAACCACTTCTGCTCAGCTTCTCAATTTCTTCTCTTTTCTTCAGCTGCTCAAGTGGCTTTGCGTCAACCGCTATCACTTCAGCACCCCAGCTAAGTAATTTTCTTGCGAGCGCGCTTCCCGTTTCACCCAACCCGACAATGCCTATCCGCTTACCTTTTAATTCGCTGAAATGTTTCGGCATGTTAAAACTCATGCTTTGATCATCCTTTCCCGTTTACTCCTTCATCAAAGTTTTTGTGCCATAGCCACTAACACAAGCGCGCCTGCAGAGCAAACTACACCACTAATCCAAAACATAATTACAACCTGCCACTCGGACCACCCAATCAGCTCAAATGAATGGTGAATAGGTGTCATCGGGAAGACTCGCTTCTTCGTTGTCTTGAAACTTATGACCTGAATTATGACCGTGAGCATCTCAATGAATGTGACAAGCCCACTCATTATCCAAAGCAGTTCAAACTTCATCATCATGGAGGCAGCGCATAGAAATGCTCCAAGTGCGAGAGAACCAGTATCGCCCATGAACACTTTTGCAGGATGAATATTGAACGGGAGGAAGCCAAGCAACGAACATGATAACAAGAGACAGGCTGTAGTGGCAGCAATCGTCAAGGGTGAATGTTCCCTCGTTATGAATGAGGCTATGGTGAGTGTCCAGAGCGAGATGAGGCTTAATCCACATGCCAGTCCATCAAGTCCATCTGTCAAGTTCATAGCATTACAGCTTGCCATTATCAAAAGCGCGCCTATCGGGAGGTAAGATTTGCCAAGCTCAATCACTCCCAAGTTTGTGGAGAGGTTAAGGTATCTCCTCATCGCGATGACGATTATTACAGCACACACACCTTGCCAAAGTAGCTTGTAGCGTGCTTTCATACCTCTCCTTCGTATCCCTTTGAGGATGTCATCAACTGCACCAAGCAACCCGAAGGTTATGAGTGTGGCAATAAGCAGAAGGATAGCAGTTGTGAATGTTTTGTCGTTTGTGTCAGTGAAGCTACTCATCGCTAACACAAGGAGGAGGAAAGAAGTTGGTATGATGAAAGAGATGCCACCCATTGATGGTGTGCCGATTTTGCTCTGGTGTCTTTCTGGCACATCTTCTCTCACATCTTTTTGCCATGGTAGATGCCTCGCTATCGCAATCCAAACGGCACATGTTAGCGCCGAAAAAATGATTGCTGGAGCACACATGAAAGCCACGATTTTTTGTATCTCTATTTCCTCTCCCAATCCCATCGCAAATTCACTCCAGTAGCTGTTTGACCACCCTCTCAAGCTCAACAGCCCTTGATGCCTTTACAAGCACCACATCCCCGCTCCTCAGAATCCTTTTCAGCGTATCAACTGCTTCACTTGCGTTTTCTACCTCAATCACGCTCAATTGTTGTTTAGTTGGGTTTCTCTTCATCCTTTCCCTCACACCGTTAGCTATCTGGCGTGCGCCATCACCGACAACGATTGCCAGATTAACATCGTAGTCAGCAAGCTCAAAACCAAGTTTGAAATGTTCCTCGTCTGATATCTCTCCCAGTTCTCTCATTTCACCCAAGACAGCGATGCGCCTTTTCGCGCCTTTGAACAAGCTCAACCCTTGCAGTGCTGCACGCATTGATTCAGGATTTGCGTTATATGCGTCGTTGATGATCGTCACGCCATCGCTTCTCTCATGCAATTGCATCCTCATCTTGGGGGGCTCAAACGATTCAAGAGCCTTTAAGTCGTCCTCATCTATTTCGCCTTTAACAGCAACACAAGCCAGTATGGCAGCGAGCGCATTGCTCACATTGTGAACACCAAGCATTGGTAACTTTACGGTAAATTTGCGTCCCAGCACATGTGCATCAAATGAGACACCAAGCAAGCCACAATGCACATTACTCGCGAAAGCATCGCACTGTGGATTTGACATGGAAAATGTAAGCACACGCGCTCTTGTGCGTGCTCTCAAACGCTCAAACGAGCCATCGTCAGCATTGAGCACTGCATAGCCATCTTCGTCAAGCGATTCAATCAGTTCGCCCTTCGCTTTCTCTATAGCGTCTTTAGAACCGAGTAGGCCAATGTGTGCCTTCCCAATGTTTGTAATGACACCAACATGCGGTTTTGCGATCCGACATAAATAAGCGATATCACCTATGTGCCTCGTGGCATATTCAAGCACAATGACATTGTGTTCTGGGAGCAAGTTGAGAAGCGTTATCGGTATGCCTATCTCGTTGTTGTAGCTTTCAGGTGACGATAGCACAGTAGTTGAGCGCCCGAGGATCGCCGAGATCATTACCTTTGTGGTTGTCTTACCGCTACTACCAGTTACTGCTACTACTTTCTTGCTTGAGCGTTTTACCATTTGCTCAAGGTAAGAATGTGCGATTGCCCCTAAGGCTAACAATGTGTCTTCAACGACGATAGCGCTTACATTGGCATCTTTTGGGATAGCATCAACCTGTTGGACTATCACAGCTTTAGCGCCTCTTGCAATAGCATCAGCGATGAACTGATGACCATCATAGCGCTCACCGCAAAGCGCAATGAATGCCGAGCCAGATTTTACAGCTCTACTGTCGGTTGCTATTTCGGTTATGATTTCATCACCTGAGCCACTGATGATTTTCCCCGAACACCATTGGGCAATCTCTCTAACAGTTGTTGCAAGCATGTTTCATATCACCCAACAATAGTGCTAAGTGCCTCTTTAGCAACCTCACGGTCATCAAACGGTATTTTCTCTTGACCTATGAGTTGATATGTTTCGTGCCCCTTACCTGCTATTAGCACGATGTCGTTGGCTTTAGCTAACATGATTGCTCTGAATATGGCTTTTCTTCTGTCTGGTTCCACATAAACCTTGTGTCGTAAAGTCTCATCCACCCCTTCAAGTATCTGTTGAATGATAGCCAATGGGTCTTCCGAACGTGGGTTGTCTGAAGTAATGACGACAATGTCAGCCTCGTTTGATGCTATGTAACCCATCTTCGGTCTCTTCGTTTTGTCTCTATCACCACCACACCCGAAGACAACTATAAGCCTTCCGTCACCTTTAAGTGGCTTTAATGCCCTCAGCACTTGTAATAAGCTATCTGGCGTGTGAGCATAATCAACGAGCACAGAAAATGGTTGCCCCATGTCAACCCTTTCAAGTCTCCCCCTCGGTGGCTTAAAGCTTTCAAGCACTTCAATGGCTGGTGTTACGTTCTCTCCGAGCGCTACAAGTGTCGCGATGGCTGCAAGTGCATTGTAGATGTTGAAGAGACCGATGAGTGGCAGTTTCAGCTCAAAAGTTTCTTTCGTCGGTTTGATGTGAAATTTCGCTACGGTCTTTTCCCTGCCAACATTGATGTCAGTTGCAAAGATATCCCTCTCTTCGCTCACCCCATAGGTTATGAGTTTTGTCTGACACATCTCTATCAACCGCTTACCATAGCTGTTGTCGGCGTTTATGACGGCTGTGAATTCCTTCCCAACTGAACGAGCATATTCTGCATAGCACGTGAAAAGCATTGACTTAGCAGTGAAGTAAGACTCCATGTCCCCGTGGTAGTCTAAGTGATCCTGCGTTAGATTTGTGAACACACCCACATCAAACGCGCAACCAAAAACTCTATCCTGCGAGAGTGCATGTGATGAAACTTCCATCACAACATCTTGTATGCCTTTGTTGGCGAACCAGCGTAAGTGGCTCTGTATTAAGTGAGCCTCTGGAGTTGTGTGTGGTAGCTCGGTATGGAAGCCTTCATCAGATAAAGCTCCAAGTGTGCCCATCACTGCCACTTTCCTACCGATTGACTGTAAACATGCTGCGATCATGAACGCTGTTGTTGTCTTTCCGTTAGTGCCTGTGATTCCCACGAGGCGAAGAGACCTTGATGGTTCATCATACAGTGCTGATGAAAGTATGCCAAATGCTTTCCGAGTGTCTCTCACTTTGATAAAAGTTACATCCTTCCCTTGCGCTTCTCTTTCGTCTTCAACAACGAAGATATCCACGCCTCGTTTAATGCGCTCGTTGATGAAGTCATGTCCGTCGTGCTTCAACCCCTTTATGCACACGAATGCGAAACCTTTCTCTGCTTGCGTTGAGTTGTTAGTTATGGCATTGACGTGCTTGTCAGTTCGCCCAATGACTGATACAAGCAAGCCAGTTTGCTTGAGCACATTGATTAACTCGCTAAGTGGCTTTGCCTGCGCAATCATTTTTACTGCATCCATGTTTCTTTCCCTCTCGCTCCGATGTTCAACAATGTGGCAAAAGGTTGATCAGCTGGTGGTATATTCATATGCAATGCCACAGTTTTTATCAACTCAGAGAAAAGTGGGGCAGTAGTTTGGCTTGCCCATTTGTTCTTCTTCGGCTCATCAATGACTATTATTGCAGCCACGAGTGGTGAGTCAGCCGGAAAGAAACCAACAAATGTGCATATCACATCTTGACCATAACCTTTTCCTTCAACCATCTTACGCGTTGTGCCAGTTTTTCCAGCGCACCTATAACCGCTTGCCAGTGCCTTTTTTCCCGTCCCCTCAAGCACAACTAACTCCATCATCTTCCTCACCTTTGCTGCCGTAGCTGGACTTATCACATATTCTCCTTCTTCATGCTCCAAGCCATACCTTTGTCCTCTCTCATCAATGATCGCCTTGACAAGTTTTGGTTTAAGCAACAAGCCACCACGAGCTATAGTGGCTACAGCATTGAGCACTTGCAGAGGTGTGACAGCGATACCGTATCCAAAACCTAAGTTTGCGTGACGAGCTTTATCCCATACCTCGGGTGGATCAATCCAGCCACTTGACTCTATGACGCCACAACCGGTTGTCTTCGCAAAACCGAATTTGAGCAAGTAACGCCAAAGTGTTTTTTTCGGTATTCGCATCGCGAATTGCGCCATCGCCACATTGCATGAGTTCTTTATAGCATCAGAAAGCGTTTGGATACCATGTCCAGCGCCAACCCAGCAGTTTATGCTCATGTTCCCGACCTTCAACTTACCATCACAGTATGCGCTTGAACTTTCGCTAATCACATTGCTGTCAAGTCCTATTGCAGCTACAATGACCTTGAAGGCTGATCCGGGTTCGTAAACGAAAGTTGTCATCCTGTTTTGAAAACACCTTTGGTCAGCCTTGTTATACATGTTTGGGTCAAAGCGTGGTATGCTTGCAGCTGCAAGTATCTCACCTGTCTTAAGCTCTAAAACAGCTGCTGTAGCAGCTTTTGCTTCAAAATCCTTTACAGCCGTTTCAAGCAACTCTTCAACATCCCACTGCATAGCTGGGTCAATAGTTAAGACCAAGCTTTTGCCGTCGACTGGCTCAATTATCTCCACATCCCCACCTACTATCGGTTCCCCTTTCGCATTTACTTCAACAAGCTTTACACCGTCCTTCCCCGATAGCACTTCGTCCCATTTCAGTTCTATCCCTTCCTTTACGCTTCCATCCCTGTTCACGAATCCCAAGAGCTGTGCCGCAAGCTTCCCACAAGGGTATACACGTTTTGCTTCGCGCCTTATAAATATGCCTCTCAGTTTACCTTGTCTAATCAACTTAAGTAACCCCTCGGCAACTTGCGCATCTACATCTCTTTTCACCCATCGAAACCTAACTGGCTTTCCGTTCACTCTTATTAAAGACAGGCGCTTCAATATCTCCTCATACGGTTCCTCAAGGAGTGATGAAAGTATTAAAGCCGTTTTTTCCCTATCCCTAACAAGCGTTGGATCTGCACACACATAATAGCGGATTGAAGTTATCGCAAGTGGTGTCATATCACGAGCGTATATTGCACCACGCTTAGCCACTATGGATTCCTTACGCAAATTCTTGCTGAGGTTACCAGACATCGCTTTCGCTGGCAAGATCAATTGGAGACGAACGATGATAAACATCTCGCAAGCCATTGCAATGGTAAGGAGGGTTTGAAAAATTATTATGCGCACTCTTGTGATAGCGCTCGTTCTATCGTTTTCAGAAAGTGTCTTCTTCCTCATCGTCTCCACCACTCATTCCTGATTCCGAAAGTAGGGATGTGCTCTCAATGCGAAGCGCCCACGCTTGCGATAACGGTTGCCTCGTGCCTCTTAGGAACTGAAGAGATTCCTGTCTTTGGTTTTGTAGGTAGTTGCACAAACTCACAATCTGTGATGGTTATACGAGACATACCAAGTTCCTTTGCAGCAGCTCTTGCAGTGCCGGGCGAAAGCGCTTGCGCTATGTTTCGCTGTAGCGATTCGTAACGCATTAGAAGCATTTCTGTGAGGCGCTCCATATCGGTGTTTGATTTATTGAGGTAAGCATTAAGGGAGTTGAGGGTAACGTAGAGCAAAAGAGAGAGGAAGAGAAACCCGCAAAGCTGAAAGAGGGAGAGCAACTTCCCTGTTGATTTAGGTTGCATCATTCCCACCTCACATGCCAGCAAGACCTTAGCATTGCTCCATGTGCAAAACTTTAATTGCGCTATTTGACCCAAACCCTCACTTAACTTTTTCGGCAGCTCTTAGCTTACAGCCTCTTGCACACCTGTTTGAGCGAACTTCAGAAGGCGATGGTCTTACTGGCTTTGGCGTTAGTATACGCAACATTGGTTGTGTATCCTCCTCTCCAAAGTGGGGGGAGAGGAGGGTGGTTGGGGTGTGGTATGAGTATGCTTTGAAGAGTCTTTTGACGATGCTGTCTTCAATGCTTTGATATGTCAGCACTACGATGCGCCCGCCAACGCTAAGCACATCCAGTGCCGCTCTTATCCCGTGTTCCAGAGCGTCTGTTTCTTCGTTGACTGCGATGCGTAGTGCCATGAATGTCCTTGTTGCAGGATGTATCCGTTGCCGTCCCTTTGATTTGACTGCTTCTGCAACTATTGCTGCGAGTTGTTCTGTAGTCTCTATTGGGTTTTGAGAGCGAGCTGTTATTATGGCTTGTGCTATATCCTTTGCTTTTTTCCTCCGCTCCCCCGCCATTACTAACATCTTCACAAGTTCCTCGTAAGGGATCTTGTTAACGATGTCCTTAGCTGTGAGCTTCTGAGATGTGTCGTATCGCATATCAAGCTCAGCAGGGATGCGGAAGCTGAACCCGCGCTCTTGATCTACCTGCCACAATGACATCCCGGGGTCAATCAAGCATCCATCTACTTTATCAATCCCGATCCACTTGAGCAGGCGGACTGTATCTCTCATATCGCCGTGTATCAGCACAACTCTATCACCGAACTTCGCCAACCTCTCGGAAGCAACTTCAAGCGATGCTTCATCCCTGTCTATGCCGATGAGAATCGCTTTTGAAGTTGCTGAGAGAATAGCTTCAGCGTGCCCGCCAGTTCCAACAGTCATGTCAACGAAAACACCGTCAGGCTTTTCAGCGCAATTAAGATACTTGATTACTTC
This sequence comes from Candidatus Thermosaccharophagus gerlachensis, assembly GCA_041538025.1. Classification (GTDB taxonomy): domain Bacteria; phylum Armatimonadota; class Fervidibacteria; order Fervidibacterales; family Thermosaccharophagaceae; genus Thermosaccharophagus; species Thermosaccharophagus gerlachensis. Next base: position 25,281 of record JBGOEV010000018.1, read on the forward strand.
CTTCACCATGACTGGCTTGTGAAGACGAGGTGCTTGATTGCCCCCGCCAGCGCTATTGTGTTTGAAAGGTTCAAAACCGTCGTTCATTATCCCTGGTTGCCTAACCATGTTTTGACTTGCTTACCAGCCGATGGAGCGCTGTATCCGCTTCGTCTGTTCACTATCAAGCTGTGGTGCTATTTCTCTTTCGTAGAACTCCCTATCCATCAGTTCAATTCGGTTTCCCTGCCCGATTGACACAACTTGTTTTGTCAATTTAGATTTCTCACGCAACTCCTTCGGAATGAGAACCCTCCAATTTTTGTCAGCTTCAACCACTGCAGAGAAGGCTCTCATCCTCTCTGCAACTGGTCTATACTGTGGGTCTGTGCTTTCAATCCTGCTTAGTTGCTCCTGCAGTTTTTCCCACTCGCTCAAGGGGAGCATATAGAGCGTATCACGGGAACTGATGACCACCCTGAAGGTCTTTCCAAGACCTTCGCGAAACTGTTGTGGTATGACCAACCTATATTTGTCATCAAGCGCATGGAATACCTGTCCCGAGAAATCAAAATTGTTGCTCCGGGTGTTCTTGCTCCCCTTGCGCATCTGCTCCAACCCCTCACTGCTGAACTCTTTATCTTCCTGCTACCTCCTCGCAAGCTGAATCTGCGCTCCATCAACTGGCACATCGCTTTTTCAAACTTACAAAATCACCTTCCCAAACTCACACATCAATAAGCTTTAAATTCAGTTGCCGAACTACAGCGACCAACTTCTCGCTTTCATTATAGCTATGAAGGTGGTCTTCGTCAACCACCTGAAACCACTTCATCCCACTAAATTTAGTGGCTGTTTTGTGGCATCTTTTTGTTTTTCTCGGAATGCCGAAGATGAGGTGGGGAGAGAGAAAAGGAAAGAATGTGGGATAAAAAATCTGGGCAAAGCTGGATGTTACAGTAGTAACAAATTGTTACAGTAGCGTAACAGCACCAACTCTTTCTCAACAGCTACCAAAACAGATGTGCCATGGGTCGGAAACACGCTTTCCAATTTTGCAACAGAAGTAGTTACAATGCTAATCTGAGTTTCAAACTCGCATACTTGAGTTTTTGAGACCATGCCAATATGAGGTGGGTGATCTAAGTGATCATCATTGGTGAGCGGATAAACAGCTCAAGGAAGCAGATCTACGAAGCAATGCGTTCGCGAAATGCTGAGCTGCTTCAAAAGGAAGCGCTCATCCAATATGAAGCGGGAGCGAATTACATTGACTGCAATGCTGCAGCACTTGGTGTGGATGAAGAACCGCAAGTATTGAGTTGGGCTGTGAGTGTTATCCAAGATGTTGTTGAGGTGCCCATTTGCATAGATAGCCCAAACCCAGAAGCAGTAGCAAATGCGCTTAAAGTTCACCGAGGCAGGGCATTAATAAATTCCATAACCGCAGAGACATCAAAAATGCAAAAGCTCATTTCGCTTGCTCTTGAATGGAAGGCACGCGTTGTGGCGCTTTGTATGGACGACAATGGCATACCGAAGGGGGTGGAAGAACGCCTGTGCATCGCTGAGAGGTTAGTGGAAGCATTAACAACAGCTGGGGTATCTGAAGACGATATCTTTATTGACCCTCTCGTGCTCCCTATCGGGGTAGATAACCAAGCTGGGTTGATGGTTCTTGAAAGCATAGCGCAACTTAGAAAGCGCTTTAAAGGCGTGCATATACTCATAGGTCTTACAAACATTTCTCATGGCATGCCACAGAGGCGATGGCTTAATCGTTCATTCCTCGTGATGGCAATGGCACACGGACTTGATAGCGTAATATGTGATCCAACAGACAAAGCGCTTATGGCTTTAATGATAGCGTCAGAAACATTGCTTGGGTTGGATGAGTTTTGTATGAGATACATTAACGCTGCAAGAAAGGGTATCCTTGAGCTATAGCAAGTCAATTCAAAAATGCGACTTACAAATCTGCTGGTCAGGTGAAGGATGATGGGAAATGCAATCGGCATAGCAGGTTGTGGCGATAGAGTTGAAGTTCTGTTTGAGCCAACTGGTTTAAAGGTTTTAGTTGCCACTGGAACAAGCGTTCTTGATGCTGCGCGTCGTTGTGGCATTGCGCTTGAAACCCCATGTGGTGGTGTTGGAATTTGTGGCAAGTGTAAAGTAAAGTTTCTTTCAGGTGCTCCAAAGCCAACTCCTCAAGAGGTTGCTTTGCTTACGGAAAACGAACTCGCACTCGGATACAGGTTAGCATGTCAATCAACTCTCTCTCAGGATGCTGTCGTGTTTATACCAGCAGAGACAGCACATCCTTCAGGACGTATCCTCACATTTGGTGTTTTAAGGGAAGTGGCTATTAATCCAGTGGTTAAAAAACAGTTTGTCACCCTGCCTAAGCCATCGCTGAACGATGAGCGTGGTGACTGGGAAAGGTTGGTTGGAATGTTGTTTGGTGAAGAGCGCTGTGTGGTTGGTAGCGATTTAATCGTTGACCTTGAGCTTCTTCGCTCTCTCCCTGAAGTCTTACGCCAAGCCGATTTCAAAGTAACTCTCACTACTGCCAACAACAGATTGCTTGCTGTTGAGAAGGGTGACACCACTGGCATAGCGTATGGTATGGCTTTTGACATTGGGACAACAACATTGGTGTGTTACTTGGTTGATTTGTGGACTGGTGTAACTCTTTCAACGCCTTCCATCATAAACCCACAGGTGGCTTACGGAGATGACCTTATCTCACGGATAGCTTTTGCCACTGAAAGGGAAGACGGCGTTAGGATACTTCACGATGCTGTCATAGAGGCTGTTAACGAGCTTGCGAAAAAAGCGTGCTCAGAAGCAGGCGTATCGTGCGAGCACATTTATTATGCTACATTCGTTGGGAACACATGTATGATGCATCTTTTGCTTGGGCTTGATGTGAGCCAACTTGGGCGTGCACCATATGTAGCTGTAATTCAATCAGCAGTTGAGCTTGAAGCTCATAAACTCGGTATAACGAGCTTACCAAACGCAATTGCGTATGTGCTCCCTTGTATAGGTGGGTTTGTTGGAGCAGATACAGTGGCGATGATACTTACCCATCTTGTTGATGGTGTTGATGTTGCGCTCGCTATTGACATAGGCACAAATAGCGAGGTTGTCGTAAAGTGTGGCAACGAAATGTTTGCAGCTTCAGCTGCAGCTGGACCAGCGTTTGAAGGTGCAAGGATAAAGCATGGCATGAGGGCAGTTGATGGAGCGATATATTCGGTTAGTGTAGACGATAGTGATATACGCTTATTGACGATCGGTGGGAAACCACCAAAAGGCATTTGTGGGACTGGATTAGTGGATGCGGTTGCAGCATTAATTGACCTTGGCATCGTAAAAGAGAGCGGCAAGCTATGCAGTCGTAGCGAGATTAAAAGCCTTCCACAGAAGATAATGGAGAGGATTGTTGAGATTAACGGTGAAGTTGCATTTGTGCTTGCGCACGAACATGAAACTGAAAGTGGTGTTCCGGTAGTGCTCACACAGCGTGACATCAGGCAGCTTCAAGTTGCTAAAGCTTCAATAAGAGCTGCTACAGAAACATTGCTCAAACTTACAGGTGTTCGTTACGAAGACTTGCAAGCAGTATTCATAGCTGGCGCTTTCGGCACATTCATCCCAAAGCGAAGCGCTCAGAAGATTGGCATGCTACCGCCAGTCAACCTTGAGCTTATCCACAGTGTTGGAAATGCTGCAGGTATGGGCGCAAAGCTTGCCCTCATCTCTAAGGATGAAATGGAGAGAGCCAACTCAATAGCGCTTTCGGTAAAGCACGTTGAATTGGGCACTAACCCCATATACGAGGAAGAGTTTTTTGAGCGGATACGCTTTGCAACTTAATGGTAGGGGAGCTGTTTACGGTTACCTTAAACAGCGATGGTGATTTGAGATGGGAAAGTTCTTTGAGCTTCTAAGCAGGAAGCGAATATTGATTGCAGATGGAGCCACTGGGACGATGCTACAAAGGCTTGGATTAAGTGGTGGGCGTTGCGCTGAGGAATGGAATTTGAAGCGCCCAGATTTGGTTGCTCAAATCCCGAGGGCGTATGTTAACGCTGGCTCTGATCTCGTTTACACGAACACGTTTGGTGGCAATCGTGTAAGGCTTGCGAGGGCAGGGCTCTCGGAATACCTCAGGGATGTGAACATCGCTGGTGCTCGTATAGCCAAGGAGGCTGTTGGAGAGAAGGCTTTAGTTGTGGGTTCAATGGGACCTACTGGTGAGTTCATTGAGCCTTTGGGGACGCTCACAGCGAGTGAAGTGCATTCAATATATGCTGAACAAGCATCGGCATTGCTTGAAGGTGGGGCTGACGCGCTTGTGCTTGAAACGTTTGCATCACTTGATGAGTTGATTGCAGCTGTTGATGGTGTAAAGTCTATCGCCGATGTCCCTCTCTTTGCCACTCTGAGTTTTGATATGGGTATGCGAACGATGATGGGGGTTTCGCCACGCGAAGCAGTTAAAGTGCTCTCAGATCTACCATTGGATGCTTTTGGTTTCAATTGTGGTGCAGATATTGATTCAGCACTGCAAGTAGCTGAAGAGGTGGCATCATATGCTCCAAATGATGCAGTGCTCATAGCCAAGCCAAACGCAGGGAAGCCTCATATGGTATCAGGTGAAATCGTTTGGGATGTCACACCTCAACAAATGGCTGAAGCAGCTCTACATTTTGCAAAGCTTCGCTTTCGCATAATAGGAGGTTGCTGTGGGACTACACCAGAGCACATAAGGGCAATTGCTGAAGCTCTCAAGCGGTTCAGGGAAACAGAAAGAGCAAACGATGAATTGAGGTGAGTGTTCTCGTTATGGAGGGAAGGCGAAGAGGGCTTGTCTGTGTGACGTCTCACCTTTGTTGCGTTTGCGGTAAAGATGCATTGCAAAGGTTAAAACAAGCAGGTGTTGATGTTGTTTGCATCACGGGAAGGAGCGGTAAAAGCCTGTTGGATTTGCTTAACGAAGCCGATGCTGTTATCGCTTCAACGGAGACATACAGCAGGGATGTCCTTGAGCGTCTCACAAGGTTACGTGCCATCGTTCGTTGGGGAGTTGGTTACGATTCAATAGATTTGGAAGCTGCAACAGAGCTTGGCATAGTTGTAGCATTCACTCCCGAGTTTATTCCGGAGGCAGTTGCAGATCTTGTTTTTGGCTTGATGATAGCGCTCGCAAGAAAACTCATCGATACAACACTCTCGATGCGAGAGGGCAAATGGGAGCCAAAGGTAGGAGTTAGCGTTTGGGGAAAGACGCTTGGCATCATCGGTTGTGGACGCATAGGTATGGCTATAGCAAAACGCGCTTTCGGCTTCGGTATGAAGGTCCTCGGATACGACATCGTTAGAAAGCAAGAAGCAATCTCAACAGGCATTGAGTTTGTTTCGCTTGATGAACTTTTAATGGCTTCTGATTTTGTCTCTATAAATGTTCCGCTGACCGATTCTACAATCGGCATGATAGGTGAAAGAGAACTTAAGCTGATGAAGCCGACTGCTTTCCTTATCAACACATCTCGTGGGCTCGTAGTTGATGAGCGTGCATTGCTAAATGCTCTAAGGGATGGCTGGATAGCAGGAGCTGCTCTTGATGTGTATTCTGTTGAACCTCTCCCAAGTGATCACCCATTGCGCAAGATGCCGAATTGTATTTGCACACCGCATATTGGAACGCATGATTCTGATACAGCGAGGTTGGTTAGCGAACTTGCCGTTGATTGTGTTATAAGTGCACTGAAGGGCGAAATACCAAAACATGTTGTCAATGAAGATGTCCTCAAAAGGGAAAACTTGCGCATCAGAGTTATGCCCCCGCTTCTCTGAGTGCCCCTTTGTATGGAACAATTAAAATGGCTTATCGATTAGCAGGCGAGAGCTATCATTCATAGGTGGTGAGCAAGATGCGTTTGATAGCATTAAGTGGCATACTCATGCTGATGCTTTTGGTAATTGTGGCTACGATGAGCACCAAGACAATTCAGGTTGTGGGGCGTGTTGCTGTAGTCAAATTCGTCTCAGGTAAAGCCTATGTTGAGAGGTTTGGTCTTAAGAGCAGGAAGACACCACTTAAGAAAGGGATGCTCGTTAAAACATTTGATGTTGTGCACACTGAGGAAGATGGACGCATCATTTTGCACTGGGTTGATGGCTTCCAAATTGAACTTAAGCCAAACACGACTTTGCGCATATTGCGCAGCTCCTTTGATAGGGGAAAGAAAACAACCACATCTCTCTTCCTACTGCGCAACGGTGAAGTGTTAACAAGGTTTGAGAGGAAGCTAAATCCGGGCTCCACATTTGAGATACGCACCCCGATCGTCGTAGCTGCCGTCAGAGGAACAGAATTTGGAATGCGCATCAACGAGGACGGTAGCGTTGTAGTTAAAGTTTACAGCGGTGTTGTTGCACTTAACATAGCTTCGGGTAATGTCAGGCTTGAAATTGAAGGTGGAAAAATGGTTCACATTAATTCCAACGGCAGTTACACCATCAACGACATTACATAGAACCACCACTGAACCTTTCCTTCAATTCGCTCTCGTAAAGCTTGCGTTGCCTTTCAGCTTCCGCTTTCATTCCGAGCTCCTCATATAGCCTTGCGAGCTCTAATCTATCATATGGGTCTCCGATAACCTCCGACGCTTTCTTGAGTTCGCGCAACGCTTCTTCCTTCTTCCCTTTGCTCTTCAGTAGTGCTGCAATGCGTATATGTATGGCTGCATCTTCATCATACGATAGCGCTTTTCTGTATGCTTTTAATGCGAGGTCCTCCTTTCCCTTTTGGCGCTCGTATAGCAAGCCGATGCGAAACAGTATGGCGCCCGGGAACACTAACGGCACCTCGTATGTCTCCGCGTATCTTAGCGCCTTGTTATACAGCCTTACGGCTTCATTAGTGTCACCGTATACCTCAGCCTTGTATGCAGCCAACTCTGGATCGAGGATCTCAATCTTGGCGTCGGCTCTCATCTTGTTTTGGAATTCAAACCAAGCCCTCTCAATCTTGGTTCTGCGCACATCTTCCAATACCTTCTTGCTACCCCTCCAAACGACTTTTAAGCGTTTGCCATTGCACTTGGGACACTTATTTGCCTTGGCTTTTCTTTCATCTTCAACTTCCCACTGGTGACGGCATGAGAGGCATCTATATCGTGCTTTGTAGTATTCGGAGGGAAACTCAAACTTGCGCTCATCAACAACGATGATGTGGTAACCTGTAATACCTTTTACTGGTCCAGCGAATTTACCAACCGTTGTTCTCATTGCTGCCTTTGCCACTTCCTCACCAAACATAAACTTGATTTGGTTTAGTTCAACCCATCCGAGGTCGCCACCTTTCCCCTTTGTTGTCTCATCGTCAGAGTGAGCTTTCGCCAGCTCTTCAAACTTTTTACCTTCGCGCAAGAGCTCCTTCAGGCGTGAGGCTTCTTTTTCAGCAAGCTCAACTGCTGCCTCTCGCTCTTGAGGAGACGGATTGAGCTTTCCTTTCATGAACCTGTCGTAGCTAACCATTATATGCCTTAGTTTTACCTTGCAGTATTCCTCTTTCACATCTTCCTCCGAGACCTTCACAGTGCTTTCGATGGACTTGCGAAGTTTCTCCCTTAGCACCTCAAGCTCAATCGCTGAACGATGGTCAAGTAGCTCGTTACGAAGCTTTTCCTTGTATGCATTTAACGAACCGTAGTTACTTCTTATCCAGTCGGTGAACTCTTTGAGTGTGCGGAATTCTCTCCTTTGGCTGCTCATTTGCTCTTCAATGATTCGGTTTATGTGCTCGTGAATATCGCGCCTTGATGCTTTTATCCTTTGCTTCCTTGCTGCTTGCATCAGCAGTATTTCATCAACCATCCTGTCAAGGATGGAATATTTAGTTGGCACCCATGTGCGCACATCGTGTCCGCCACCCATTAGCTCGCTCCTGATGCGTTCCTCAAGCGCGCTACGGCTTATCTTCCAGCCGTTCACCTTCGCAACTACACTTGGTGGTGTTGGATGAAATGATGCTCTTCTTACAGTGCCGAAGCTGATGAACGTGCCCACAAGGAAGATGAGAAAGATACTTCCCCATAGCGTCACTCTAACGACACGCTGTCTTATGAAGCGCCTTAATTGTCTTAGCGACATGGTTTTATACCCCCGTAAGGTGACATAAGTCATTTATGCACTCCACAACATAGCCAAAACTATCATCAATGAGAACCTCATTAACGCAAGCTTCGTCCTGAGCAATTGTAAACCAAAGTGCTGGGCTTATCCCGAGGGCATGGCAAAGTATTACGCGATTCGTCATCTTGTGGGCTACGATTGCCACATTCTCCCTTCTATGCATTGCAACTATTTTGTCAAATGCGTTTATAACACGCTCGGCGAACTCCAAGAAAGCTTCTCCGTTTGGTGCTTTGAATTTTGTTGCATCTTCCTTTCGCATAAGCAGCATTTGTTTCCACTCCTCGCTTGAGTTCTCAATAGCCACATATGAAAGCCCTTCCCAATCACCATAGTTTATTTCCCTCAACCCCTGTTCAATCACAAGTTCAGCCTCACAAGCCTCAGCTATCATCTTAGCTGTGGCAATGGCTCTCCTCAAGTCACTGCTGTAAACCTTTGCTATGTTGTTCACCCTCAACCTTTGAGCGATCGCTATGGCTTGTCTTTTGCCTTTTTCTGTCAGCTCTACATCAAGCCACCCACATAAAACATTCCCATAGATGTTTGCTTCGCTTTCTCCGTGCCTGACGAGGTAGACTTTGCCCATCCCAAAAACCTCGCATGATGAGCTATGTAACCTTCTTGTGGGAATTGTAGCGCACTACTCCCAACGCAAAATTGTGTTGCGGGAAGACTGGCAACTGTCCAAACCTTCGCTAAGATTATTGAATGCATTGTTAACACTTCCTTAAATTCCCGTTAGTGTTTGTTGAACACCCGTGTAAGGTTGTGAGTGAACTCATGGAGGCAAAGGACAGATACCAGATCCTTATCGTCGTGCTTATATTTGCTATCGCCCTCTCTTTACGCCTCCTTGGTATAGGTTGGGGACTGCCAAACGATTGGCATTTCTTTAGCTATCACCCAGATGAGGCAACCATCGCGCTTTGTGTCTCCTTGCTTGACATATTTTCATTGCGCATGAACCCACACCACTTCAATTATGGTTCTCTTTTCTTCTACCTCGTTTATTTTGCGCTCTTGTTCGCTGTTGGCAGCGGTCTTGTAAAGTCACAAAACATTTTGTCTCTCTCATTCTGGCGCGACATGCACATCGTTGGGAGAACTTTAAATGCTTTTATTGGTGCGTCAACTGTTTTCGTTGTTTGGCGCACAGCGTATATCGCTTATGGCGGGCACTGTGCTCTTTTGTCAGCCTTACTCATCGCTGTCCTTCCGATACATGTTCAACATTCTCATTTCATGACGATTGATGTCTCATTCGCTTTCTGGGCAATGGTAGCGTTGCTTTATTCACTGCGTGCCCTAATGCTTTCGCAGAGTGGTTGCTCCGAAAGACACCAAACAATCGGCTCGTTCATGCTTTCTGGTTTCTTCGGTGGATTAAGTGTTGGGACAAAGTATGGTGTGCTTCTGCCACTCTGTGCCACATGGCTGGTTGCAAGCTTATACATCGTCGGTGCAGGAGACCAACCTGCTCGTCAGCTTAAGATGGCTATGAGGATTGCTGTGTTTAATTTCTTCCTGCCAGCGTTGGCTATGTGTCTTTTTGGCTTTTTGCTTGTGTGCCCGTATTCAATCCTTGCATGGAATGAGTTCATTCAGGGTGTCTTATACGAAATGAGGCATATGCGAATGGGTCATGGCGAGCTTTTCTTAGATACTGGTTCTGGTCACCTTTATCATATTCGGGTTAATCTGAATGCTTCGCTTGGCTTGCCGTTGCTCATCACCTCGGCATTTGGGATTGTTTGGGCATTCATTAAGAGACGCCCTCAGGATGTGCTCCTATTGACATTTATTCTTGTCTACTTCGGCATTGTCGGATGCTTTAAAGTAAGGTTTGCGCGCTACCTCATGCCAATAATACCTCCGCTTTGTATCCTCACTGCAAACGGTGTTTGCGATGTTTTCACGACGGTCATGCGCGCCAATGTAAGCCGTTCGTTCAAGCGTATCGTAAGGTGTATCATCACTGTAGCTTTTTTATTCGTGCTCGCATATACGGCTCTTTACTCCTGCGCCATTGTCAGGGTAATGATTTTACCAGACACAAGGGATTTAGCTGCAAGCTGGGTGAGGAAAAACATACCACATGGCTCAACCATAGCTGTTGCTGGTAATCCTTGGTTTTATACCGTTCCAGTGAAACCGATTATGGCAGGTCCATACAAGCGTTATCTCGTTGGCTATCGCTTCCCTGAGTCTAAGGATGCAAAGCAGGTTAAATATGACATCTGTGCAACTTGGTTTAACATTGAAGCGATAAAGAGAGTCGGTGCAACGGCTTTCATTGCCACCTCATTTGAGTATCGTGAGTTCTTGCGCCTCAAGGACAAAAGGGTCTCGCAAACTATGAAGCATCTTGAAAAGTTGTGCAACGGAGGAATAGCCTTTGAGAAGCGCTTTGAACGTCCTTTCGAATTCCTTGGGATAAAGTTTGGACCAACCTATATCCCTCATGACATGATGTATGCAAATCCAACAGTGCGCATATTCGTTTTCAAGGAGAGGGATTGAAATGGGATGCCTCATTCAGTTATCGTCCTGCTCATCACAATCTGGCGAAGTTAGCTCTTGAGCTCTTCTTCGCTTCCTTGCGATTGCGTTGGTAAATATCCATGTGAAGGTGGTGACGATGAAGAAAGTGACCAACTCAAGCACTCCTTGAATGAGCACCGATGTTAGTGCAGCCAGAAGTGCTCCAACAGCGATGCAGAGTGGTAGTGGCATGCCAGTTACAAAGCCGATTACACCACACAGAAATGCAACTATAAGCCAAATCCAGTAGTGTTGGAACTCAATCACTCCACCCAACCCCCTCACCGTCTTAGTCAAGCGTAAGTTTACTTGGACTTGAAGCACTCTTCAAATACTCGGCGTTAAATTTCATTGTAATCAATTAGGGCATGCAGAGTAAGTGTGGGCGTATCAGGTTTGTGATATAATCGGCACATGAAGGCTTTCACATTCGGTGGTGATCAGAGTATGGAAAAAGCTGTGCTCCCGTTAAGCTCGCAACAGGTTGCGGATAGGTTTGCGAAGGTGCTTGAAAGGATAAATTCTGCAGCAACAAGGGTTGGCAGAGACCCTTCAAGCATAATCGTTGTTGGCGCAACAAAGTCTGTGGATGTTGAAAGGATAAAGGCAGCCATAAATGCGGGGCTAAAACACATCGGCGAAAACTATGTTCAAGAGGCAATGCGTAAATACGAAGCGATAGGAGATGCAGTTAAATGGCACTTCATAGGGCATCTCCAAACAAACAAAGCAAAGTATGTTGTGCGTTTCTTTGAGGTAGTCCAATCGCTTGACAGGATTTCGCTCGCTGAGGAGTTGAGCAAGAGGGCGTTAATGCTTGGGCGAAAAATTGATGTGCTCATCCAAGTCAATATAGGCGCTGAGGAAACGAAGTTCGGTGTCCCTCCAGAGGATGCTATTGACTTCATTAAAGCTGCTGCGAAGTTTGAGGGGATAAGAATTCGTGGGCTAATGTGCATCCCACCTTACAAGGATGATCCAGAGGATGTTCGTCCATACTTCAGGAAAATGGTATGGCTTGCTGAAGCAGTTGCGAAGGCTAAAATATCAAATGTGAGCATGGATTACTTGTCAATGGGGATGAGCCACGACTTTGAAGTGGCGATTGAAGAAGGTGCAAATATGGTTCGGATTGGTTCTGCTATTTTTGGTCCACGAGGATGAAACGTGTGCAATAGGAGGTGATGGTGGGCTACTTTGCGAACCAATTCGCAGTATCATAGTATCCGTTGCAGCATAACGGGAACAAGGGGTGAAAGGATATGACAAACTTCATTCGCGGCATGCTGGGTAGCATAAGCGACGAGGATGCCCACGAAGGGAAGTATGAGGCAGGCGAAACAACAAGCCACTGTGAAAAGACAGGGTGGTGGAGTAAGATACTCGCTCGTAAGCAAAGGAGCAACGTTGTCCCCTTCCCCAGCGGTAAGCGCGGCGGTGTGTATTTGCTCGTTGTGAAAACACTTGAGGATGCTAAGAAGGCTGCCGACTTAATCAAAAGCGGTATAGCTGTTGTTGCTAATTTACAGCTCATAGAGAGGAAACACGCACAGCGGATTGTTGATGTCCTTTCAGGCGTTTGCTATGCGCTTGATGGGACATTCATGCGTTTTGGTGATAGGTTGTTCCTGTTTGCACCACCAACGATACCTGCAAGCGGTGATGAACAATGCCTGAGCGAGATTAATCAACTGTTCATAAAAGGGATAGCTAATGGTGTTGAAGGTCTCTCAGAACACGCATTTGGGCAAGGGAGGCTCATAGGTAAGGAGCATTAAGATAAAGCCGTAATTTGAAGCTTCAGATAAGCAGGAGGGCTTTTGTAAATGTTTGTAGAAGTGGGGATGGTCAGAGATGGCAAACGGGAATGAGCTTGAAGGGAAACGAGTTGCTGTGATCGGCAGTGGTGCTATGGGTGGTGGACTTGTGAGGGCACTCGTTAGCAATAAGGTGGTGAAGCCAGATCAGATTATAGCCACAGATGTTGATGAGCAAAAGCTCATGCTCTTGAGAGAAGAGACAGGTGTGAACGTGACAAGTGAGAACACAAAAGCAGTCAGGGCTTGCGACATAGTCCTGCTCGCAGTTAAACCACAAGTTGTGCCAAAGGTTCTTATGGAAATTGCATCATCGCTTCAAAGTGAGCGCCATTTACTTATCTCAATCGCTGCTGGAATAACCATTTTAAGCCTTGAGAGAGCGACACCACCCCGTTTGCCAGTCATACGTGTTATGCCAAATACACCTTGCCTTGTTGGCACTGGCGTTTGTGCCATAGCTCTTGGGACGAATGCAACACAACAGCATAAGCAAATAGCGCATGCTCTTTTCAATCCCATCGGCATAACAATTGATGTGAGTGAGGAGTGGATGGATGCCATAACAGCGATAAGTGGTAGCGGACCTGCATATGTGTTCACATTCATTGAGGCACTTTCCGATGCAGGTGTTGATATGGGTTTGCCGAGGGATATTGCGACTAAGGTAGCCATACACACAGTCCTTGGTGCCGCGATGATGGCAGTGAAGATGGGGAAACATGTAGCTGAGTTGCGTGAGATGGTGACATCGCCAGGTGGAACGACGATAGCAGCGTTGCATTCGCTTGAGAGGAGTGGCTTTAGAGGGATAATCATGGATGCTGTTGAGGCTGCTGTTAAAAGAGCACAAACTCTTTCAAGGGCTGCGGGAGTTGATTAGGCTGTGAGGATTGATGACTTGATAGTTTTTGCTGCCGACATCATGGTGCTCCTTATTTTCATAAGGGCTGTGCTCTCTTGGATCCCAAGCAGGAAGGTGCAGTTTCATCCTGTGGCTTTGTTTATCGTGCGCATTGTTGATCCAATACTCGAGCCAATAAGAAGGCTTCTGCCAACGCACCGATATGGTGTTGACATATCGCCACTTATCGCTGTTGTGCTCATTTGGGTTGTCGCAAAGCTTCTTACTGCTGTTCTCCCTTAACTTTGGTGAGAAGGTGATACGGTATGCCTATAACGCCAGTGGAGATATTGCATCGTGAATTCAGGAAAAGCTTCAGGGGCTATATGCCGAGCGATGTGAAAGCTTTCCAAAGGGAAGTGGCTGAAGCAGTTGAACAGCTCACTTTGGAGAACTCGCAGTTGAAACAAGAGCTTGAAAGGTTGCGTGAGCGCCTTGCATATTACGAGTCACTTGAGGAGACGATTCAAAACGCTCTTGTGCTCGCCCAACGCACGGCTGAAGAGGCAAAGGAGAATGCAATGAAGAAAGCCGAGTTGATTGTTGAGGAAGCTCAAGGGAGAGCACAACACATAATTGAAGAAGCAGCTCAAAAGGCTGCAGAGATAAAACGCCAATTGTCCGAGTTGCTCATAGAGCGTTCACGATACATATGCGAGATAAAATCCCTCCTTGAAACATTGCTCGCAATACTTAAAGAACGGATGAGCCAATGGGGAATTGAAGTGGAGAACAGTGAACACCACAAAGGAGAAGAGCTTAAACCTCCGATCATGCTTGCAACGACACACGATGACCCTGACGCCAAAGCAGACAGCGCTAACAGGAGCACTGAAGCAGGTCAAAACCACGTAGGTAAAGTGAGTTGAGTTGGCAAGTTAGCCTTTGAAGGCGGTGTAAGTATATGCAGCAAAAGTTAGTGGGCATCGGGAGTAGAATTTTCTTTCTCCTCATGCTATTTCAAGCTGTGGCTGCCCAAATGGTTGAGCATAAATGCGAAAAGTTAGGTATTGCATTTAAGCTGCCACAGGGTTGGGAAAAAGTCAAAGTTGAGGGTCATCAGAGTGCGTGTATGTTTGCGAAAGGTAAAGAAGCTTTCCTCTACATAGTTGCACCAACTAACTTGGAACGCCTGACGGCTCACTCTCTTCTTCTGCAAATGCTTAAGGATTTGGAAGCCCGTAATGAAGGGCTGATTGAAGTTGCACCAAGGGAGATCTACCTGCTTGATGAAGGTTTCATGCTCATGGCAACGCTTAATCAAAAAGTGAACAACCAAACGAGGGTGTCCGTTTGGGTCGTATCCATTAAGCTTGGAGATAAGTTGATTGGCGTTGTATGCACAGCCTTACCCACATTTTCCGAAGCAGTCAAGCTTGATATGCTTGTTGCGTTGCACTCAATCAAGTTGGTTGACAAGCCAGAACCTGTTTTTCGCGTCCCATCATCACACGGCGATCTTGCAGTGTCACTCTCCAAAAACTCACTTGAGGAACCGTTGGTATCAAAGCCAGCGCGAACGCCCCAATTCGTAGCAAGCAACCTACAACGGGCACAACATAAGATGAGTTTTGAACGACCCCTCCCTCAAGATTCGATAACGCCGTTGATGATCAAACCCGAAAAACAAACTGCACGTAAGGCAACCGATGTTGCTGAGTTAGCTGAGGTAGGATCTGATGGTCTATGCCTTATTCCATGGCTTGGGATGTATTTGTGGTTGCCAAAAGGTTGGAAAGTGATGCCAACGGTGGGCGTTGGTGGCGTTGTAAATGGTTTTTCCGTCATCGGAACTGCAGTTGAAGGACTGCCGAAAGATTTTGTGCCAATCCTGTCTGTTGGTTTTGTGCCGACTGTCTTTGGTCTTAAAGTGCCAAAAGAGCGTCTTGAAGCTGTAAAGCATATTGCGCAAGCCATTGTAGCGCCAACAGGGTGGAAGCAAAAGAACGATTGGCAGCAGTTGAATTTACAAGATGGCGTTGGTGTAGCTGCGCTCTTTGACATCTCTCAAGAACGCAAAGATGCTCATGCATTTGTCTCGTGCATCATTTTCCCCGACAGACACTACGCTGTTTTCTTAGTTGGGAGCTGCCAATGTGATGGACACAGCAAATTACATGAAATTTACAAGCGCATTACAACAAGCATTCACTTCGGTGCTCAAAAAGCACCACAGCGCTGAATCAAAAGTCATGCGTGAAGATGACTCGCTCGCTTTTAAATGCAGTTACTCATGTTCCAAAAATCCATGCCACTGGCTTTAGCCAGTGGTCGATGACGAATTTTCCTGAGCGCCGAATTTATTCGGCGTAAGGGGGTTCCTGCAATGGAGGGATGAATAATGTCAGGTCAAGATAGGGTTGAAGTGATGGACGGAGAAGTCTTTATCCAACTGTTCGTTGATGACCCTGAAGTAGTTGATTGGGTTGGCAAAATCCGTGACTCAGACGACCAATGTGTTGAAGCAATCAAGAAGGCTTTGAAAATTGGTGTCACTGCTATGACAAGCGCTTTGGTTGGAAGCACTTCCCTAACCCTTCAACAAACTTTGGAACGATGGAAGGCTGAGGTTGAAAAGGCTTTAAGTGAGAGCAGGGAGAGGATTGTGCGAGCCATTATTGAAAATTTTGGACCTTATGTCACTGATCCCGTTAAAGAGCAAATTGAGCAGGCGACAAAGGTTGCTGGAGAGCGCATCAAGGAACAAATTGAGCGTCTTGAAAAGCGAATTGACCCCAGTGACCCACGGAGTTGGCTTGGCATAGTTCAAGAGGCGGTAAATGCTATCAAGCAAGAGTTTGATCCAGAGCGTGAAAACTCCTATCTTTGGAAAGTCCGTAGCACCCTTTCAGAATTCTACGGTCGTGACGGCGAGGCTACCCGATGCATCAAAGAGGCAATCCACCAAACACTTGAACCTGTCCAATCAACGATTGAACAAATTCGTGATAGCGTTGTGAGGGTGATGGAACGCCTTGGAGGAATGGCACTTGAGAGGGGAAGAGTTTTTGAAATGAGTGCCGTTGCAGACCTTCTGCGTAAAGCCACTTCTGTGACAGGAGACACCTATGACCATGTTGGAAGAGATGGAAAAGCAGGTGATTGGCTCATTACCGTCCGCTATGGAAGCGTCTCAAATCGGCAGCGAGTCGGAAGGGTTGTCGTTGAAGCTAAAGACACGAAGAGAAGCCGTAGCCAAGCGGATGAAGATCTCAATAAAGCTAT
>JBGOEV010000019.1:0-41389 GCA_041538025.1 Candidatus Thermosaccharophagus gerlachensis
AGCACTTTTAATCCATTATCAAGCACTTCCTCAACTACCCCATCTGCCAACTTCATGGACAACACCTCCAAAGGGTTGCGTTTGCAAGCAGCTTAAGAGCTACGAGAGCAAACCATATTGAGCACGCCACCAGCGAGCACAACTTCAACTTGGCGACGCGTCAATGGGTGACGCACGATAAACTCTCTCCTCTGGCTGATGTTACGCACGATTATCGGTTGACCTTCTCTAAGCCTTTGCGCCACATCGGGAAGCTCAAGCTCATCGCCATTGCGGATCAGCTCATAATCTTCGTCATTGATGAATGTGAGGGGCAATACACCGAAGTTGATCAAGTTTGCGCAATGGATCCGAGAGAACGATTTTGCTATGACAGCTCTTATGCCAAGGTAGCGTGGCACAAGCGCTGCGTGTTCCCTGCTTGAGCCTTGTCCATAGTTTTCGCCCCCAACGATGAACCCACCACCACATAGTTTTGCCCGCTCAACGAAAGTCGGATCAATTCGCTCAAACGCAAACTCGGCTATCGCTGGCAAGTTGGAACGAAGCGACATCACTTTTGCTCCACCCGGGAGGATGTCATCTGTGGTTATGTTATCGCCGACTTTCAGGAGCACAGTCCCTCTGAGCGTCTTAGGCAATGGCTCAAACTTTGGCAACGGCTTTATATTTGGTCCCCTCACAACCTCAACTGATTCTGGTTCTTCCGATGGTGGTAAAATGAGCGAGTCATCAATGATAAACCTCTCTGGCATTTTGATTGTTGGTGGGTCACCAAACTTCCTTGGGTCAGTTATCTCCCCTGTTATGGCTGCAACCGCTGCCACTTCAGGGCTGCAGAGGAAAACATTGTCATCCTTCGTTCCGCTCCTACCCTTGAAATTGCGATTGAATGTGCGCAATGAAATGCCCCCTGTTGGTGGAGCTTGTCCCATGCCGATGCAAGGACCGCAGGCACACTCAAGTAGACGGACACCAGCACTGAGCAGGTCAAACAACGCTCCATTGCTTATAAGCATGAGGAGCACCTGCCTTGAACCTGGTGAGAGCACCACGCTCACTCTCGGATGAACCCTTTTACCACGGAGTATGCTCGCAACTGTCATAAGATCACGGTATGAAGAGTTGGTGCAACTACCTATGCAGATTTGGTCAACGGGCAATCCTTCAACTTCGCTCACTGGCTTGACCTTATCGGGGCTTGATGGGCAGGCAACTAATGGTTCAAGAGAGGATAGGTCAATCTCAATCTGCTCGTCGTATTCGGCATCAATGTCGGCACGAATTTCTCTCCAGACTTCCTCACGACCTTGTGAGCGCAAAAAAGAGAGCGTTTGTTCATCGCTTGGGAAGATGCTCGTTGTAGCGCCAAGCTCAGTGCCCATGTTGGCTATTGTTGCCCTCTCAGGCACCGAAAGAAAAACGACACCATCACCACCGTATTCAAAAAGCTTACCGACACCGCCTTTAACAGTGAGCCTCCGCAGAAGCTCAAGTATCACATCCTTTGCTGAAACCCAGCTTTGTAGTTTCCCATGCAGTTTTACCAAAACAACCTTCGGCATGATAAAGCGAAAAGGTTCACCAGCCATAGCGAGCGCTACATCAAGCCCTCCAGCACCTATAGCTAACATGCCCAAACCACCACATGTTGGTGTATGGCTATCGGAACCAAGCAATGTTTCGCCGGGGACTGCAAAACGCTCAAGATGAACTTGATGACAAATGCCATTTCCCGGTCTTGAAAAGTAGATGCCATACTTAGCTGCAAATGTCTGCAGGAAACGATGATCGTCGGCATTCTCGTAGCCGAGTTGTAGCATGTTGTGGTCAACATAGCTAACGGACAATCTCGTCCTGACACGCTTCACACCCATTGCCTCAAATTCAAGACAAACCATCGTCCCAGTCGCATCTTGCGTGAGCGTCTGGTCAATCCTTATAGCTATTTCATTCCCTGCCACAGGCTCACCATCAACAAGGTGCTCATCAATGATCTTCCTCGCTAAGTTCCTCCCGATGGCGATCTCCCCCTTTGCTTGTAAGGTCTAAAGCTATAGCCCATGAGAAGCCAAAATTTAGAATGTCGCACACCAACGGATAGCATCTATGAGGGTAAACGAAGTTGCTATGTGGCATAATGGTTAATGGTTGTGCAAATCTGAGACACTTCTCTTGATAAGCTACAGTGAGGTGAAATGCTTATGGGAAATCAATTGAAGTCGTTTCTGCTTCTCGCAGCGCTGACTGGCTTGCTTATACTCGTTGGTGACCTCCTTGGTGGTCGGCAAGGGATGCTTTTTGGGCTCATCTTCGCAGGTTTGATGAACTTCGGAGCATGGTGGTTCTCCGATAAGCTTATACTCGCCATGTATAGAGCAAGAGAGGCAGATGAGAATGAGTTCCCATTTCTTTACAGAATAGTGCGCAGATTGGCGATGAAGGCAAATATGCCCATGCCACGCATCTACATCATCCCTGCAATGCAACCAAACGCATTTGCAACTGGTAGAGACCAAAAGCATGCAGCTATTGCTGTCACGGAAGGTTTGCTCAGGATCCTCAACGAGGATGAGATTGAGGGAGTGCTTGCGCATGAGCTAACACATGTGCGGAATAGAGACACGCTCATTTCAGCGATTGCAGCAACAATCGCTGGTGCAATCATGGTGATAGTTAGGATGGCACAATGGATGCTTTGGTTTGGAGGGCTTGGAAGTAATAGGGACCGCAACGGCAACCCCTTGCAGTTAATCCTGCTCATCTTGGTCATAATCATAGCCCCAATTGCTGCGATCATAATTCAGCTTGCGATATCACGCTCAAGGGAATATTTGGCTGACGAGGGGGCTGCGTATATCAGTGGCAAGCCATTAGCTCTTGCGAGTGCTCTTGCAAAGCTTGAGGCTGCAGCACAAAGGTTGCCAATGACCAACGCTAACCCAAGCACAGCACATATGTTCATTGTCCACCCAGCACATGGCGATGTGCTTTGGAAACTGTTTAGCACTCACCCACCAATATCAGAGCGGATAGCAAGGTTGAGAGAGATAGCAGCACGCATGGGACAGTTAGCATAAGCTCATTGGGAAAGACACGGGCGGGCATAAGGGCAATATGCGAGTGAATTAAGGAAGAGCTACATAAGCTCAGACGAAAGAAAGGATTGCCCTGCCCGCCCTTTGCCACTTATATAGCCTCATCTGCATCAGATATTTGTGCGTCAAATATGATGAAAGCACAAAACCTGCCCGATGTAGGGTGGTATAATTGTAGTGGAAGCATGCAACAAAGGTGAGGCAAGCATGAGAAGAGTTGATAGCACTCTACTTGTCGGTTTGCTCTATGCAACCCTCACTCAAGTTGGAATGGCTGTCTTGCTCCTTGCAACTCTCACCCAAGCCAGAGCACAGCTCAAGTTTGAAACAGTTGAGCAAGAGAATGACCCTTCGTTTTGCTTTGCGATTTCAATCCGCCAAACGGATACTTCATGCACTCATACAACTCCATGCATCTTGAGCTTTACTGCGGGACAAGACCTCTACATGCTCCATGTTGGGCGCAGTGACACACAGCTTGTCTGGTATTCGCGTGACCGAAAGAGAGTCATCGCACAGGGCAAAGGCTTACGCAATGGTAACTTATGGCGTTTATTACTCGTGCGCGAGCCAGATTCAATAAGGCTACTCTCTAATGGTGAACAGCTAATAAAAGCAGCTGTGAAGATACCGTCTGGCGGAGCTTTCAAGTATGCACTCGGGTGCTCTCATGTCTCCGCTGAAGAAATACGCTATCAACCTACTGAACCTGTATTCTTTGCCGATGACTTCACCCAAGGTGATGATGATCTCACCTCTTGGGACAAGACAGGTCAATGGGCGCTACAAGGTGTAGATAGCCCACAACCAAACCCGAACTTAAGCGCTAACCCGTTTGCACTTTGCGCTATAGTCTCACAACAAAAGAGTGCAACCGCATTGACTGGTTATTGGTTCTGGCACAGCTATGCTGTTCAGGCTTCTGTCAAGGTGCAAGGGAATGCAACTGCTGGGTTGATAGCTTATGCGGATGGTCTTAAAAGTTACTGGCTACTTACACTTGAGCCTCAAGGGAACTGGCGTTACAACCCACAAGGGCTCATCAGGCTGACACGGGTCAAGGACGGCAGGAGAGAAGTTATTGCCGAAAAGAAAATGCCGATTGAGTATGATCAATGGTATGAGTTGCGTATAAGCGTTGATGGAGAGATAGTGAAGGGTTGGGTTGATGGAATTGAAGCGGTTCGCACAAGCATTAATGTGTTCCCGATGGGACAGGCTGGACTTTATGCCGAAGGTGACGGTAGGGTCTATTTTGACGATGTTATTGTCGCACCACTACAGCAGTTACTGTTAGCAACGACACGCACAAAAATAACCGAGCAATATACGCATGAAGACACAATGGCAGAATGGGCAACATTTTTTGGTTCTTTTGCAAAGGATGCACAGGACCCGAACTTGCTATGGCATCAAGGTGCTTTCTTCGGCAACTTTGAGCTTATACTTTGGCTGAGCGACAAGGGACGAAGCAAAGGCAGCTTCACATTTTACCTTTGCCCGATGCAACTCTCAGGCACACACCCGATCGCTATACGCTTCATTAGGCGAAGCGAAAGACCACACCGGATAGCAAACCTCAGAGTTGGTCTCCCAGCACCATTGCCATTTAGTTTTAACGCACCAATCACCGTTGGTGGGGTCAATGATGTTCTTATCTCAATTGAGTATGGTTCGCAAATGTTGAAGAGTGCCAAGGTTAGCGTGAACAGCATTAAAGATGCACCAGTGCGCTTGCTACGGCTATCAAACAGACTTGTCGTGATGCTTGGAAATAAAGTGATAGCAAGCGCTGAGCACCCAGCAATTGCTTATGCCCGCTTCATTAGCTACAGGAGCGATGGCTACGAGCCTGAGTGGAATAGGTGTGACTTGATATGCTCTAACTTGATTGACGAAACTTTTTCAATTGCCCCAACAAGGTGGCGTTCAACGAGGGGTGTCTGGCAAGTGACAGCAAGATGGCCATGCTCACCTGGGTGGGCATGGTTTGGTGGGACACAACACCGCTTCCCAACACTATGGAGCAAGGGCAGCTTTGAAGGCAACATGGTCATTGAGGTATTTGCAGCAATCAAAATGAAAGAGCGTGGTAACCCTTATCCAAACCCGCGCGACATTAATGTTTCGTTTTGCGCTGATGGCTGGAATGTTGGCAGTGGATATTCATTCCTGTTAGCCGGTTGGAAAAACTCAGCTTCTGGGCTTCTTAAGAAAGGCACGCTGATAGCGACTAACCCAGACTTTGTGTTTAAGAAGGTATCAACACTCAACTTTGCTGGCTTCCACAGACATTGGTTCCATATCCGAATACTCAAGTTTGGAGGACACATAGCATGCTATGTTGACAGGCAACTCGCTGTTCAATGGCAAGATCCGCAACCTATAAACTCTGGCAGAGTTGCTATTTGGACTGTTGATAATGGTGTGTTAGTAGCGAGGGCTCGCATTTGGTATGAGAAGCTAAACGCGCTTGAAACAGCACCTATGCCACCTTCAAACCTGCCTCAAGCGATGCCAAGTGGAAACCAAGATGTTAATGGCTGGAAACCTATATTGAATGACGAAAGCGAAGTAGTTGTGCAGCAAAACGCAAACGGTAAGATTGAGGTCATAAATTGCATGCCCGGTGGAAGGATGCTTGTGAGAGCACCGGTAAGAGACATGAATGTTACAAAATCAACGAGGCTTAAATCGGTGATTCGCGTTAGTGAGGGCACTCTCGTGAACATCTACCTCCGCCTCAATGGGAAGAGCGTCGCAATACCACTTACCTCGCAACTTGAACACCAAAACGATGTAACGGTGTTAACACCAAACGCAAACGGCATCCAGATAACCAAGATTGCAAGTGGTGTCTTTAAAGTGGACATCGATGTTGCAGCGCTTTGTGAAGCTATTGGCTTAAGAGGCAATGTCACTCTCAACGAAGTGCTTATAGGTAACCTCTCTGATAACGAGTATTTGCTTGCGGGCTTGCTTGGCAATTACCTTGGCAACTCCTACACTGTTGAAGAGTTCTCCGTCACAAACTAACTCTTACTACGGTAACGAACGAACGCAATGTATAGCCCAAGGAGCGTTAGGTCGGTCTCAACCTCATCAATTTCCTCAATCAGCGGTGACATAAAGCTTGCAAGACCACCAGTAGCTATTACTTTCGCGTCACCAAGCTCCGATTTAAATCGTCGCACCAATTCCTTAACCAACCCAACATAGCCAAACACGATCCCAGATTGCATACTTGCCACTGTTGAACGCCCTATGGCGTTCTGCGGGACCTCAAGCTGTATCTTCGGCAACTTCGCAGCTCGCTCAAAAAGAGCCTCTGCTGAGATGGTTATCCCGGGAGCAATTGCGCCGCCAATGTATGTTCCATCAGCAGTTACTGCATCAAATGTGGTTGCAGTCCCAAAATCAACAACTATGCAAGGTCCACCATAAAGCTCATATGCTGCAATAGCGTTGACGACTCTATCAGCACCAACTGCCTTAGGGTCCTCGTAAAGTATAGGCATGCCAATATCCATGTTTACGCCAACAACAAGGGGCAGTATCCCAAAGAAGCGCTTGCTCATCTCCTCAAACGAGGGTGTTATAGGCGGGACTACACTGCAAATACATACGGCTTCAATATCGCTTGGTTCTATCTTGTGCCAGTTGAGCATGTTGAGAACAAATACGAAATTCTCTTCGGCAGTTCTTGAATGAACCGTATGCACCCGCCATGAACAGATCAAGCGGTCCTTCAACTCCGACTTTACCAATGGTGTTTTGTCCAGCTTGAAAGCACCAAAAACGATGTTAGTATTTCCGATGTCAATGGCAAGCATGTATGGCATGAAAACACACCCCCGTTGAACTTGACCAACAACACTACAGACCACTTAATTGTGGCGGTGAACTGCCGGCATCCCAATACGAATTTTTCGGTAGTTGAGCTGGCTTCCTAACGGAGGGCTTCGGCAACTGTGTAAGCAGTTGCTTGGCAGTTTCAAGCATAATTACGCCAGCATCTGGCATTAGCTTACTGCTCCTTGCCAACCTTGGTTCATAGCCACCAGTCTCAAAAGCCTTCTGTGTTGGGACATAGCCAACCATGCCATTAGCGCACGAGACAACGAATGTGCAGGCATACGGTGACGCCCTTTTAAGCTCGATCCCAAACTGGCAGAAATACTCACATGGGAACGAGACGATAGCTGTATCTGCTATGAGCATAGCCATGATCTCTGCTTCCACATACGGTTTGACTTTGTTCATCTCGTTGAGCAGAATGAGTTCGCGGGCATAAATGCGCTCCGTATTCCAATTGCCACCACTCTCAAGTAACTTCTTGGCTTCCTCAAGCATTTGTTCTGGCACCTTTCTTGTTGGAAGCCTTAGAACTGTTGAGACGACTGCCAATGGTAATTCTTCATCCGGGGCTACAAAGTCCATCCCGAAAATAACCTTAAGTGCTTCAGCACCTATCTTGCCACCCACCCTTCTTGCCCACTTCTCACCCACCTCTGCCTCCCTCGGTATGAGTTGAGCAACTTGAGTTACATCACCACACGCACCATTTAAGTAAACGACATGCACATGCTCACCAAGGACAGCTTTTATTGTCTCCCTAACATAATGCACGTAATCAGCCGAAAACTCATTTCCCCACATCACTGTCGCATGACATGCATAGTTGACGATACAGCCTAAGAACGAGCCGTCAGTAGCTGTTACAGCGAGCACCCCAACATAAGGGTCTATGGGACCAGCGATGGCAACGGCATCCCTTGCGAGCTTACCGGGGTGTGTTCTTTGAGTGCCGTCCTTCATGACACACCTGCGATTGAAAGCAACAGTGTCCTCATAGCCAAAGCCACTTGCTATGAGCGCATCTTTCTTATTCTCGTTCGCGTCGCAAATTGCCTGCGCAATTGCTGATGCAACATGCTCGCAATAGCTCTCATCAGATTCACACAGAAAGGCGTCAGCGATTGGACCACCATTATGGGTGTGAGTTGCTGCAACCATAATGTGAGAGGCTGGTATGCCGGTGCGCTCGCTGGCGATGTTTCTGGCTTTATTCACAATTGAGGATTTGATTGAGAGCGCATCCACAGAGACAATAGCAATTGCTTCATTCCCACTGCTGAATACAGCAGCGGTTGCGAGCAAAGGGTCATGAACACCCGTTGCGAACCTTGGGTGCATCCCTCCGGGGATGAGTGCACCGATTGGAGGCGTTATATCACAACATGCAAATCCAACTTCCATAATCGCTCACCCTCCGTTTGGTTTCTTGGCTTTAGGTCATCAAACCAAGTATGCACTCAACAATAAGCTTTGCTGCCACAACAGCACATGTATCGTTATCGTATTGAGGGCACAATTCAACAACATCAATGGAAACGATATTATATCGCCCCTCATGCAACTTTTGGATTGCTCCGAGTAGCTCTCCATACCCTACACCGTTTGGTTCTGGATTACCAACTGCTGGCATAATACTGGGATCAAGCACATCTAAGTCAATGCTGATATGTGTTGGCACATCCGCATTAATCCCACAGGGTAGCTCGTCAAACTCGTGATACAACTCCATTGGCTCATCACCAACGAAGGAACGAACACCAAATACATGGACAAACTCCTTGCCGAGCATTTCAAAGAGCCTTCGTATAGTGCATGCATGTGAAAGCTTAGAGCCGTCATATTCATCGCGCCAGTCAGAGTGAGCGTCAAAAACTACAACCTGTAACTTCCCATAAGCTTTGAGCAAGCCAGAGCATATGCCGACGGTGATTGAGTGGTCACCACCGATGCAGATCGTGCGTATCCCATTTGAGTGCAGTTTAAAGAGAAGCCTTGAAAGCGCTTCAGTAAGGGAGAGCGGATCTTCATATCTTGGGAAGTTACCTAAGTCGATCAAATCAACGTCACGGATATCCTTTTTGAAAACAGCGCTATAGCTTTCAATGCTTTGCGAGGCTACTCGTATCGCATCAGGTCCGTGTTGCATACCTTTCCTGAAACTCGCTGAACCATCCCACGGGATACCTATTATAGCCAACTTGCCCTTCAAGCTACTTTTCGCCTCCAAGAAGGGCTGCCACCTACACATGGTTTAACCCCACCTTCATCAGCTGTTTGCGGTTTACAAAGCCAATTAAGCTCGTTAAAATGATGATGGCATCATTTCATCCCTAACTCCTTCCAACAGTAAAATCCTGTCCAACTGCTGCAAACTAATTATGCAGTGCAAGGCTTGGAATGGTCAGCAAAGGTTGAAAACCTGAATTGTGTTTAATGCCATCCATGCCATTGGCATTAGCGGACAATTGGTGGGGAGTTCCTTTGCATCAAATTTATTCGGCGTCAAAGTCATATAATATGGGCTTCGGCAGATGGAATGCACTGTTTTGTTCACGGCTATAGCGCTCCTCAGCAGGCTCGGCTAAGATTGGCTGAGATGAAATTGGACTTTTGAAAACATGCTCTTGAAAGCTCATCGTGTGAGGTGGGTTTAAAGTGATCGAGGTATACAACCTGACAAAGTATTACGGCACTTTGAAAGCGCTTGACGATGTTTCTTTCAGTGTGAAGAAAGGAGAGATAATCGGCTTCCTTGGACCAAACGGTGCTGGGAAGACAACTGCAATGCGCATTATATGTGGCTACCTAAGCCCGACTGAGGGGACGGTTAAAGTTGGCGGATACGATGTCGTTGATAACCCAAATGAAGCTCGCCAATTTATTGGCTATATGCCTGAGACTGTCCCACTTTATAACGAGATGACGGTGAGCAGTTACTTACATTACATGGCTGCCATAAGAAGGGTTCCAAAGAGGAAGCGAAAAGAAAGAGTTGATTATGTTGTTGAGAGGTGCGGGCTGACAGAGGTTGTAGACGAAATCATAGGGAAGCTCTCAAAAGGTTACAGACAGCGTGTTGGAATAGCTCAAGCACTTGTGCATGACCCACCAGTGCTCATTTTAGATGAGCCGACGATAGGGCTTGACCCAATTCAAGTTGTTGAAGTGCGTCAGCTAATACGAGAGCTAAGTGGAGACCATACCATCGTGCTTTCAACGCACATCTTGCCAGAGGTAAGCATGACTTGCAAAAGGGTGCTCATTATCCATCGTGGGCGAATTGTAGCAGAGGACACACCCGATGGACTTGAAAGGAAACTCAGGAAAGGTGAAAGGTTACTTGTTCGCATTCATCGCCCACCAAGCAACATAGTGAGCTTGCTTGAAAGACTACCGAATGTGGTTAAGGCTGAGAGGATAAGAGGTGAGGAAAATTTCTTTGCAGTGGATGTTGCACCTGGGCAAGACATACGCGCAACAGTCGCTGAGTATATTGTGAACAACGGCTGGGGCTTGCTTGAGCTCCGTCGTGATGAAATGACCCTTGAAGAGATTTTCCTGAACATCATCACTCGCGAGGAAGGTGTAAAAGCATAAGCTGGCTTTTGGGAGGGATAAAATTGGGCATGGTAACGAAAGAGGAACTGAAGCAAGAAAAGGGTAAGAGAGCGTTCCGTGCGATAGCGAAGGACTCCCTAAACCGCCTGTTAAGCTGGTTCTATGTTATCTGGTTAATAGCGTGGCGTGAGGTGAAATCCTTCTTCACATCTTGGATAGCTTATGTGATGTTACTCTTCTTCTTGGTGCTGAGTGGTTTTATCTTCTACGCCATTTTCATGGTTGGGCGCACATCCGATATGCGTTACTTCTTCTGGGATGTCGCAGTTTTGCTCATGTTCATTACGCCGACGATGACGATGCGTCTGTTCGCTGAAGAAAGACGCCTTGGAACACTTGAGCTCCTACTCACATCCCCTGTGACGGACTGGCAAGTGGTGTTCGGCAAGTTCTTCGGCTCTTTCATCGTGTTGTGTATAACACTTGCCCTCACTCTTTATGTTCCGATTATAGTAAACCGAATAGCCAATCCAGACCTTGGTCCGTATTGGAGTGCCTACATCGGTCTTTTGTTTTACGGCGCAGTGATGCTCTCTGTAGGAACCTTCTGGTCAGCTACAACCGATAACCAGATAATAGCTGCTATTGCAACATTTGGCACGCTACTCTTGCTTTACATCATCAGCTGGCCAGCAGAGGGGCTAAGTGGTTGGAGTGAAGTTTTTCAACGCCTTTCGCTCTACTACCGTTATAAGGACTTCGCCGAAGGTTTGATTGATACGAAGCACATCGTATTCTACGTGACGGCAACATTTCTTACACTTTATTTTGCGGTCAAGGTGCTTGAGAGCCGTCTTTGGAGGTGATACAGATGCAAGATGCACTTAGAAAAATCAAGAGAAAGCTGAACGAATGGACAGCTACTTTAATAGTAGTTGGGAGTGCACTGCTTGTAAGTGGCATAACATTTAAGCTGGCATGGAAACATGCTAAACTTGGTTGGCTGTGGATCTTCATTGCCATAGTAGGTGGACTACTGCTTGTAGCACCGCTGTTGGTGAATTATGAAACCATCTTGAGGTTCCTCTTAACAAGGCGTGGGCGCATGGGCACAAACGCTCTCATTTCAGCCCTGCTTATGAGTGCCATTATCGTCATGGTGAATTGGATTGGCGACAGACATCACGCAAGGTTTGATTGGACAAGGACAAAACGCCATACCCTCTCGCCTCAAACGCTCAAGATACTGAAAGGGTTGAAGAAGAAAGTGACCATAGTTGGCTTTTACAGGCGTGACTCGTTTGAGTTTGAGCGCATAAGAGACTTGCTCAAATCTTACGATGAGGCTTCGCCGAATATAAGAGCAACTGTTGTAGACCCACGTGCAAACCCACTACTTGCTGAGAAGTATGGTGTCACATCAACATCGGTTGTCGTGTTTGAGTGTGAAGGGAAACGTGAAACTGTTTCATTTGGCGGTGAACAAGAATTCACAAACGCTATACTCAAGCTGACACGCGAAAAGAAAAAGAAGGTGTATTTCGTTCAAGGGCATGGTGAGCACGATTACGATGGCTATGAGGATGAGGGTTATAGTCGCGTCAAAGACTTCCTTGAGAAGCTTGAATACATTGTTAAAGGACTTGAGCTGATCCGCGAACAGCGAATTCCAAAGGATTGTGATGTGCTCGTGATAGCTGGACCGCAGAAACCGTTCATGCCAGAAGAGATTAAAGCTATTAGAGACTATCTTGACGGTGGTGGCAAAGCGCTTATTATGCTTGACCCAAAGAGCCCAAACATGAGCGAACTGCTCTCAAACTACGGTGTTGAAGTTAAAGATGGATACCTGTTTGACATATTTGTAGCAGCAAGAGACCCGAGGGTATTGCTCATTTCAAACTTTGAATTCCATGACATAACTCGTCCGTTCATGAAAGCGAGGGCAAACGCATTGCTCCTTGCTGAGTGCAGGGCTTTGAAGAAAAGCGAAGAAACGCCAACTGGGTATTCTGTCACAGAACTGCTTAAGACAACATCAGAGGCATGGATAAAAACAGAACTCACAAACAATATTGCCCCAACAAAAGATGACGAGAGGGGACAGTTCACCGTTGCTATCGCTGTAGCTCCGTCATCCACCGCAAAGGGAGAGAAGAAAACAAGGATAGTTGTTGTAGGGGACTCAGACTTTGCATCCAACCAATTTTGCACCCTCTTGTGGAATGCTGATTTCTTTCTGAACACAATCAATTGGCTTGCATATGAGGAGGAGTTGATTGAGATAAAGCCGAAGGAAGAAGCACCCGATACGTTCTACCCAACGAGTGGACAGCAGGTGTTTGTTTTTGCATGGAGTGTTATAGTGCTCCCATTGCTTGTGCTCATATCGGGTATAACTGTGTGGCTCTCAAGGAGGTGAGGAGGCTGAATGCACAGGATGCGTGGGACATTTATTCTCGCCATAATAGCGGTTCTCCTTGGGCTATGGATCTTCTTGTTTGAGCGTGGACCTGCACCCGAGGGTAAATTGCTCCTCTCCATTGACCCAAACAAGGTTGAAAAGGTTGAGCTACAAAACTTGAAGGAAAGAAAAACGATAGTCCTTCGCAGGGCTGGAAAGGAAACATGGCGCATTATATCGCCTGTAAGCACGCCAGCAAATAACGATACAGTGAAGTCCATACTTGATAGGTTGAAACGAGTGAAAATTGAACTCTCGCTAAAGGAGGATGCTTTGAAGAGGAAGGAATTTGGGTTTGGGAACCCAGAGGGTGCAATATCAATTGAGCTACGAGGTGGGAGAAGATATAGGCTTGTGCTCGCAAAGAAAACACCAGATACGCTTTACGCATACGCGTATCGCGAGGACAAGCGGAAGCCAGTTGTGGTTGACAGCATGCTCCTTGATGATGCGCTTAAAAGCCTTGATGATCTACGCGAGAAGCGAGTGGCTAAGTTTGATAAGGAGAAAGTTGAGAGGCTGGCATTGCAATATGCGGATGAGGAACTGCTCTGTGAACGAACATCAGGTGACAAATGGCATATTGTAAAGCCGATTCGCACCAACGCCGACGAGAGCACGATCGGCACGCTACTTGATAAACTTTCAACCCTTGAAGCTTCAAAGTTCATTGACGATAAGCCGACAGAGGAGGCGCTCAAAAAATACGGTCTGCAAAAGCCGTCGTTCTCTGTCACAGTTTGGCTTAAGGGACGGAAAAAGGGGATACGTCTTTCAATTGGAAACAAATCAGAGGAGGATGCCTCAAAGCTTTATGCACGCTCTTCATATGTGCCTTCTGTGTTCTTGATTGATGAAAAAAACCTAAGCGACATAAAAAAGCGTTTGAATGACTTGCGCTCAAAGAGGTTGCTCGCTTTTGAAACGGGTAAGGTGGACAACCTGAGGTTGATACACGGTGGGAAGGAAATTGAGCTTGAGCGCAAAAAACAAGGTGAAAGGGATGAGTGGATGATCACCAAGCCTGTCAAAATGCGTGCAGACAACACAACGGTAACGAACCTGCTCTGGGATGTGCATGATCTTGAGGCTCAAAGGTTTGTAGACAACCCGAAGGGACTTGAGGAATACGGGCTGGATAAACCGCAAGTTACAGTTGAGCTGAGCGAAGGGAAGAGAACGCTAAAGCTGTTTATTGGCAAGGCTGCTTCGGATAAAACAGTGTATGCCAAAACTAATGAGCAAGAAGTAGTGTGTGAAGTCCCAAGAGACATACTTGAAAAGGTGCGCAAAGATGTGAATGACTTGCGCAACCTTGAAATTGTGCGCTTTGAGCGCGACGATGCAACAGAGGTAGCAATTGAATGGCTCGAGGATGGGAAAAAGAAACAAGTGTGCATAGAACGTAGAGGGAAAGATGAATGGGATGTCGTAAAGCCAAAGCGGAAGAAGGCAGACAGCGTTTCAGTGAGCAACATACTTTGGACGCTTGAACAAGTGCGAGCTGAAAAGTATGTTGGCGAAGAAACAGGGGACAAAAAGTTCGGCTTCGAGAAACCACAACTTGTTGCCACAGTTAAGTTGAAAGGGCGTTCTCCAATCAAACTCATCATAGGTGCGTATGAAGAGGGAAAAAACAATGTCTACCTGAAGTCGTCGGAGGTCAAGGGGGTTTACTTAAAATCCGATTACATACTTGAGGACTTGAAACGCTATGCGAAAGAATTGCTTAAGTGAAGGATGCCTCATTGAGTTGCTGGATCGGAACGCTCTTTCACTGAAGAACTACGTCCGTTGAAGCGATTCAGGGGCGTTTGTCTTACGGCTTCAACATGATAGTGGAGGTGAAACAATTTGCGTGTAGAAGCAAGGATACCTGTGCGTATAGACTTTGGTGGACCTTGGACTGATACACCCGAGTTTTATGAGAATGAACCAGAAGGTGGTGCAACATTGAATGCAGCAATAGTGCCACTGATACCAGATGCTATGGGGCAGCTACATCCAGCATATGTTAGGGGAGTGCTTGATACAGGGGGAAGTTTGCTTGATGCGGAGTATGAGACAGTTAGAGGACCATCAGGACCACTAAGACAGAAAAGAGTTAGAGGGACGATGGTTTCCTATGAAGCTGGCATACCAAGCTCTGGGCTTGGGACAAGCGCTGCACTTAATGCGCTTTGGCTGGCGTTGATAAAGGCTGTCAGCGAGGATGTTGAATCTTTTGAGATGCGTCAGCTAATAGCTGAGAAATCACATCGCATAGAGCGGGAGCTTGGAATAATAGGTGGAAAGCAAGACCAATACGCTGCCGTGTTCGGTGGGATTAACCTGTTCATCTTCCACAACGATGGGAGAGTGAGTATAAACAGGCTTGAACTTGATGAAGCTGTGATAAAGGAGCTTGAAAGCAGGCTCATACTCTTTGACACAGGTAAGTCAAGGCTTTCTTCAAAGCTTCATGAGCATGTATGGGGTAACTACTTTGCCGGTAAAAACAGGCATTGGTTAGTCAGGATGAGGGAGATAGCTTTTGAGATGACGGATGCCTTAAAGGCTGGTGATGTTGATAAGTTTGGGAAGTTGATGAGCGAGAATTGGGAATGCCAGAAGGCATTGCACGAAAGCATAACTAACGAGCAAATTGAAAGCATTTTTGATGTGGCTAAGCGAGTTGGCTGTATTGGTGGGAAAGCATGTGGCGCAGGTGGCGGTGGATGCCTTCTCTTCCTCGCTCAAGAAGGCAAGCGCCAGCAGGTTGAAAACGCTCTCAGGAGCATGCCGGGTGTCATCGTTCAATTCAAGTTTGAGTTTGATGGATTAAAAGTGACGAGATACAGTTGAGCAAATGTTGGCATCATAAATAATTTGGGCGATACGCAGGCAGGTATACAAAAACGGAGGTGATGAGGAATGCCTGTTTACGAGTATGCATGTGATGCATGCAAACGACACTTTGATGTTGAGCATAGCGCTGAAGAGCGTCCTCAAGTCAAATGCCCTGTCTGCGGTTCGCCAGCAAGAAAGGTCTTTAAGCCGGTGCCCATCATATTCAAGGGTTCTGGATGGCATGTCACCGATTACGGTCCAACAGGTCCAAAGTCCTCAACGGAGAGCTCAAAAAGCAAATCAAAAGTAAGTGAACCGCAAAAGGAAATGGCTTCCATTGACCTTGATTAAGCTCCACCAGAACATCCTCTTTAAATTCTCTGTGCAACTCAAATGTGGCTGCTTTAATCTAATGAGAGTGAACAGCCAACAAACGCTTTCGGGAGGTAAGAGTAATGAGGGCGCATAAGTTAATAATCGGGATCGTCGCTTTATCTCTTCTCACGCTGATGATGAAGCTGGGCAAGCCTACCACCTCCACATATATTTGCTTTGAGGCTGAAGATGTGACAACGATTGAACAGCCAATGCGGATTGCGAAGGTTGAGAAGGGAGAGACGGAAAAAGTCTCTGGCAATGCTTTCGTTGAAATACCGTGGTTCAAGAAGGAGAAGGACCAACCAGTTGGGAAAGCCACCTACAAGATCAACATATCTGAAGGTGGAGTTTACTATGTTTGGGTGCGAGCCTATTGGATTCACGGTTGTGGTAACTCTGTAGCGGTAGCAGTTGACGATGGACGCCCAATGGTCATAACAGACAACACTTACAACCGATGGCACTGGCCACGCTCAACAGTGCAGGTAAAACTCTCCCCCGGCGAACATACATTCCACCTCATCGGGACGGAACCGGGGATAAAGATTGACCAGATTTATCTTACGACCGACAGGGGCTATGTGCCAACTGGTGTGCGCACACCAAATTACAAAGTCAACCCCAAGCAGAAAGCCTCACAAAGCGAATGAGGAAAACCTTAAGGAGCCATTCGCTTGATTATCTCGTGAGCAGCCGAGGATAACCGTTGCATGATAGCAATGCCAATTCCTTCCCTTTGAAACCCTTCAACAATCAAGGTATCAAACCCTTCCCTATCTGAGGCGCTGATGCGTTCGTAAATGTAAAGGGCAACTTTATCTAAGTCATGCCTGCTGCCCACGCTCCTCAAGACCACACCAGAAGGCACACCAACGCGCTTAAGCAATGTTATCGTTTCATCAGTCGCAAGGAGGCACACACGAGCACCTTCACCTAAATGCTTCTGTGCGCTTTCAATTAAGGCATTTATTCGCTCTTCCTCGTTTTCAACATCAACGAGCACTATACGAGCATGTAGCGGACGGTATCGCGCTGCCATTGCTTCTTCATCGACCTCAACCGGTTTACCGATAACAGCCTCAATTTCCTCGGGTGTGATTGAACCGAGACGGATTATTTTTGGTGGCTCAACAGTCATATCTATGACAGTCGATTCAATGCCGATGCTCGTTCTCCCACCGTCGATGACAAAATCAATTCGTCCACCAAGTTGCCTCAAAACCTCGCCAGCATCCGTCGGAGAGATGTGTCCGGAGAGATTAGCAGAAGGAGTAGCCAATGGGACTCCACACGCATCTATCAGAGCGAGTGGGATATTGTGTTTCGGGCAGCGGACACCAACCTTTTCAGTATAAGCACAAACTTCATCAGGAACCACCTTTGAACGCTTCAATATGAGCGTAAGCGGTCCTGGGAAAAAGTGTTCCATCAAAGCTCTTGCTGCATCACTTATCTCGGCTGTTAACACCTCAACTTGCTTTTGTGAAATGACAAGCAAAGGGAGAGGTCTACCCTTTGGTCTGTTCTTTATTTCATACAACCGCTCAACTGCTTTCTTGTTAAACGGATTGCAACCAAGACCGTAAACTGTCTCCGTCGGGAATGCAACCAATGCACCGTCAAGGATGGCTTTTGCAACAGATTTGAGCTCTTCACGCAACGTTTCAAACGGCTTGTTTGGGTCAACACTAATTACCTTCGTCATACTGTAACCTCACCTGCGTTGAGCAAAAACAAATCTCTTTATGCCTGCACTGTCTTTTAGCACCTCGGCTTGCTTATACCTACCCAATGCTTCAAGCAACTTGAGAACATGATCGGCGTGATTATGCCCAACCTCAAGTGCAAGTAACCCACCAGCACAAAGCCAATCGTGAGCTTGGTTCAAAAGCTCTCGTATATAGCACAAGCCATCAATACCACCATACCAACTGCTTTTGGGCTCGTAGTTAAGAACCTCGGGTGGAAGCATCGCAACCTCATGTTCTGCCACATAAGGCAAATTTGCTATGACAGCGCTTAGACTGCCACGCTGCACAATTCCTTCAAGGGCTTCAAGAAGTGAACCACAAACAAAAGTGATACGTTTATCCACACCGTGAGCTTTAGCGTTTTCTTTGGCAAGCTGTAACGCTTCATCAGAAATGTCAATCGCAAAGATAAGAGCGTTTGTGAAGTAGACCGCCAACGCTATCGCTATTGCTCCACTCCCCGTTCCCACATCCGCTATACTGAGTTGCTCAAAGCGCTTTGAACACAACTTTGCGATGAAGTGTTCAACGAGTTCCTCGGTCTCTTGGCGAGGTATCATAACTCGTTCATCCACTTTTAGCCTCAACCCCATGAAGTCCCATGAGCCAACAATGTATGCCAAGGGACGGCGAAGACAACGTTGCTCAACCATCTCCTCCCATGTTTTTAACATTTCCTCTGAAAGAGGTTCTTGTTGGAGAAAGAAAATCTCTGTCACAGAACACCCAAGCAAGTGAGCCATAAGCCATCTGGCATCAACTTCAGGTTTCTGTATGCCTGCAATTTGGAATCTGTGGACAGCTTCCTTTAAAGCATGTCCCACTGTAAGTTTACATCCTTGCTTACTCATGGCAACTTCTCAACTACAACATTATTGTTCGTGTAAATGCAAAGGCGCGATGCAATTGAGAGTGCCTCCTTTGCTATTGTCTCTGCATCGAGGTCTGTGAACTTGAGCAAAGCCCTTGCTGCAGCTTCGGCATAACCTCCACCTGTGCCTATGCCTACAACATCATCATCTGGTTCAATTATCTCACCAGAGCCAGCTATCAAGAGCATGTCGTTCAAATCAGCCACTACAAGTATTGCCTCAAGGCGCCTTAGAACTCTATCAGTGCGCCAATCCCTTGCCAGCTCAAAAGCTGCTCTCCTGAGGTTGCCATGATACTCTGTCAACTTCTCTTCAAACCTTTGGAAAAGCGTTAAAGCATCAGCTACAGCACCTGCGAAGCCAGCGAGCACATTCCCATTGTAAAGCTTGCGTATCTTGCGCGCCGTATGTTTTACAGCGATATTGCCCATCGTTACTTGACCATCACCAGCCATAGCAACTTCTCCATTCCTCCTTACAGCAACTATTGTCGTGCCGTAAAAATTCATTTTGGTTGTGCCCATAATAGCTCACCCTCCTA
This sequence comes from Candidatus Thermosaccharophagus gerlachensis, assembly GCA_041538025.1. GTDB lineage: Bacteria > Armatimonadota > Fervidibacteria > Fervidibacterales > Thermosaccharophagaceae > Thermosaccharophagus > Thermosaccharophagus gerlachensis. The sequence goes on from JBGOEV010000019.1 coordinate 19,350, forward strand.
AAGTTTCTGAAATCAATCTGTCAACCTCTTCTCTGAAGGGCAAAGATGGTTGTGCACCAAGTTTTGTTGTAGCGAGTGCTCCAGCAGCATTCGCGAAAGTAACCGCATCCTTCAATTGAGCTCCTTCGCATAGCCTTACGGCGAGCGCTGCTGTAAATGCGTCGCCTGCTGCTGTCGCATCAATGGCTTCAACTTTGAATGCGGGGATATGTTCAACACCTTCATGGGTTGCTAAAACAGCACCTTGCTCACCGAGGGTTAAAACTGCAGCTTTTGAACCCAAATCAAGGAATGCAGATGCTGCCTTCATCGCTTCGTCCAAGTTAGAGATAGCAATGCCTGTAATTTGTTCTGCTTCCTTCTCATTAGGTGTGACGACATCGCAAAGGTTTAGCAGTTCTAATTTGAACTGGCGTGCAGGGGCTGGATTGAAGACAACGCGCACTCCGTGTCTTTTAGCCAACTCAAATGCCGTTTCAACAGCTTCGTCTGGCAACTCAAGCTGTAAGATGAGGCAATCTGAAGCCTTGATTTTCTCCTCGGCTGTTTCAATGTCCTGAGCACATACACGCCCATTAGCACCAAGGACGACAACTATACAGTTTTCACCACCTTGCGCTACGTAGATTTGAGCAACACCAGTGTGAGCTTCGGAATCTTTTTTGAGAAATGTTGTATCCACACCAGCCTCATTTAGACTCCTTTTGAGCATTTCGCCAAACATGTCATCGCCAACACGCCCTACAAACCAAACCTTTGCTCCAAGCCTCGCAGCAGCGACTGCTTGATTTGCTCCTTTGCCACCACATGCTATCGTGAAATGCGTTCCAATAACCGTTTCTCCCGGCATTGGAAGCCTCGGTGTCTTTGCGACCATGTCAACGTTTGCGCTCCCAACAACGACGATGCTTACACCCATTGCTCGATCACCCCTTGATAGTGTTTCCAGCGCCTAAATGTATCGTGCTCATTTCCTCACTCATGCGCCACTTTATGTATGATGTGCTTTGCGAGCGTCACCCATTGCGACGAAGGGAAACGCACACAGAGTTCATTGAGAAGTTGTAGGGCACTTTCTTTGTCGTTAAAGTCCTTGAGAAGGATTTCGGCACAACGTAACATAGCAAGAGCTTTCGTCTCCTCATCAGCAGTTTCTTCGGAAGCCACGCTCTTGAACGCTTCTATAGCCAATTCACAATTCCCGATACGCTCAAGTAGGAGCGCTATATCAAACTTCATCTCTGGCGTGCTCAGTTCCAAAATCGTCGTTAACAACTTCTCGCCCAGTTTTGAGAAGCATTCGGAAAGAGCCACTTCTTCATCTGGATTTAGCTGAGTGCTCTCCATGAGGGCAACTTGCAAATGCTTTCTTGCCTCATCTGTGCGCCTAAAATGTGCAAGCACGACTGAAAGAAGTAACCTTGCAACAACATGTCTTCGGTTAGCTCTTATAGCTCTTCTCAAATGCATTTCAGCGGACTTCCACATGTTACATTTGATGGATTGCTCCGCACACGAGATTAATGACTCCACTTGCGCCTCTTTAAGCGAACCGAACAGGAGAGCAGCTAAAACACCAACAATGAAGCCACCAATATGAGCCCAGTGCCCCACTGATGCATTACGAGAAGTCAACGAGAGAACGCCATTCACTATCTCCAAAACGAACCAACCACCAAGCACAATGGTTGAAGGGAGGTATGTTACGCCGTAGTCGTAATACCAGATGACGCGGTAGATGTAAAACAACTTGACTCGCTCATGGTAAAAGCGAACCACAAAAAGACCAAGCAGTGCTGCTATAGCACCTGAAGCACCAACTTGAGGGACAAAAAGCAAATCTGTATTGAAGACCTTGAGTGCCACTGTTTGCATCGCTATAGCGCCAAGTTGGCTCGTCATGTAAAAGACGGCGTAAATGATGCTCCCCAACACATTCTCAATGTATCTACCGAAGATCCAAAGGTAGAGCATGTTTCCAAAGAGGTGAAAAGGTAAAGGGGCGTCGTGCACAAACATTGATGTGAAGAGTGTATATGGTTTTGGCGAAATCGGTATGAAGCCGAGCTCTTCAAACAACCTCTGCAAAGCCTTGGTCCCACCGCTGAAAAAGACAACGAGCTCAAGGAAGTAAACGATGGTGTTCAAGCCTATAAGCAGTAAAGTTACTGTTGGTCTCCTTGTGAGCTTTGCGCTTGTCCCGATGGGAAAAACCACAAACACGATTTTATCACCTCAATCAAGTTTGCCACCTCATTTTGCTGTGCATTTGAGCATCAATGAGGGAAGCAACCTCTTCAAAAACTTCATCAACGCTTATAAGCTCCATGCACATCTTTCCGAACGGGCACTGAAACATCTTGCCATCGTAAGGGTTCAAGCAAGGAGAACATGGCAAAGTCTTGTAAATGATACGGTGGGAGTTGCCCAAAGGAGCATAGTGCGTTGGTGATTCAGGACCAAATATTGCAACACAAGGGGTGCCCAACGCTGCAGCAAGATGCATTGGTCCGCTGTCGTTTGTTAGCATAAGTAGTGCCTCATCAATGAGCATGCAAAGTTCGTGCAAGTTAAGCTTCCCAACGAGGTTGTGCACCCTTTCATGCCCTTCAAGAGGACCAAGAATGCCTCTCACATACGAAATCTCTTCTTTAGAGCCAATTATGTAGATGTGAATTTGCTCATACGTGTTAAGTAAACGCACGATGACTTCTAAGAATCGCTCTCCATGCCAACGGCGTTGGAGCGAGAGCTCACCAGCATTTGGGTTGACTACGATAAATGGGCGTTGCAAATGAAGGACATGTTCTCGCACCTTCTTTAAATCGTAGGATGGGCGCTCAAGATGCCATATGCTGGGCACTTCAATACCAACTGACCACGCCTGAGCGAGAAAAAGCTCACTTGTGTGTCTCGGTGTTATTGGAACAAAATGGGTCAGCAAGCGAGCTCGTGGTGATTGAGCGTGGTGGAAGCCAACTCGCACAGGTGCCCCTGAAAGGAAAGCAATGAGTGCAGCTGTGTTTGAGAAAAACTCAAGCTCAAAGAAAGCATCTGGAGACCAACTGCGCACCTCCTTTATCAGGTTCAGGAATGACACTAATGCCCTTCCAACACTTGAGGTGTCAAGCTTGAAGCATCTATCGTAGCCAAGCATGAGAGCGAGTTCGCAATGCTGTTTCAATGTGACGAGCGAAACTTCAACGCCATTGCAACTCCTTCTTATGGCGCTTGCTAAAGGTGTTGTGAGGATTATACTGCCCATGCCAACATACTTTGATATGGCAACCCTTCTCCACCTGCTTGGAGCAGAGCTGGCTTTGCGCTGCTTGGTTGGGATGAAACGCACAAGCAACCCAAACAACTTTTGATCAATCGCATAAAGCGTATGGATGCGCATGTAGATATATCACCTCTGTAGCATCGTGCCACACCCAATTCAAAACGATGGCGCATAAATTGGGTTGAGGAAGCAAACAAGGTTGCCAATGCAAAGGAGGTTGAGAAAGAGCAAGAGCACAATGATGCATACCGCAGAAGCTGAAAGATACTTCTTACCGACTAAACTGTGAATGCCACTCCACCAGATGATGCTGAACGGGTAAAGTGTCGGAAGGAGATACCTTCCGCCTTCATAGCCGCCTGGGTGCGTGAAGAGCGTGTAGTGCATCAGCGCAAAGTAAAACAATAAAAACGCTAAAGACAGAATAAGTTTTGCGCTGTGAGTCTCCGACCAGTTAATGTTTCTGACCCACTGTGCAAACCTGACGAGCAAGCCAAAGAGCACAGCAACAGTGAGCAAGACAAGCAGGAAGTAAACAACTTCTGAATACGGATAGAAGGCACTGTTTATTGAGCCATAGAGTTGGCTCCAACGCATGCCATGCTCTTGCTTGAAAATGAACCAATCTACCTGCGCCCAAATGCTTCTATGAGCGCCCTTGATGAACCTCCAAAGCAATGCCCAAGAACGAGCATCGGTTAAGAAGTCTAACGGTGAGTTCAAAAGCATATATGGTTCATATGTCCATTTGACTATCGGCATCAACCTACCATAGAGCGCATAAAAACGCAAATACCACCACCCTGAGATGAGAGCTGGTAAGAGGAGAGAAAGAAGGAAGCAAATGGCGCGGACAAACATCGTTGTAGCTTTGCGCCAGTAGACGAAAGCACCAATCAGTATCAACGGGAGGAGGGAGAGGGTTGATGCCTTGCTCAAAAACATGGAACCGGAAGCGATGCCAAGAAGCACTGACCCGACGGCTGGATGCAGCGGGTTGTAAAAAGAACGAACAAGGAGGTAAAGAAAAGCATGCGTTGTAAGTATCGCCAAACCATCATTGTTTATGACAGCACTGATCATCAGGTAGTGTGGTAGGAGGGCGACAAACGCAACCGAAGAGATTACGAGTTCGCTTTCATTAAACACATATACGGAGGTCTGCCAAACAAACCAAAGGGTAGCTATGCTCATCAGCAAAGAGAACAAACGAAATAACCTCTGAATGAGCTTGCTACGCTCATATGGGAGCAGTTTGAACTGGACTTTTGAAGCATCCGCAAGAGCACAATCAATTTTCCTGTCGGCAAGCAAGGAATAAATTGGAGCAAGCAAGGCATAGTATAGAGGTGGATGAATACCGATTGCATTCGGTGGACGAGGGTCCCTATGGCATAGGTATGGGTGGCTTGCTGGACCAAGCCTTGGTAAGGAACGGTAGAGCACAATGTGCTGTATGTAGCCGTAGTGGTGTGGCTCGTCAGGACCATAGCCCAAAGGTATAACGAAGTTATACACAATTGAAAGGGAGACATGCACAAGCACTATGCCAATGAAGAACAATCTAAGCCTTCGTTGGGTCACCTCACTGTAGCATTCGTGCATAACAACAACCACTCCCACATCTTGCAGTTGTGCCACATCACTATGATGACATAATGCCTCTTTGGGCATCTGGTGAATTTAAAGCGACTAAAATAACTTGCTCAGGAGTGGATGCTTATGCCTTGCATACTCGTAACTGGAGGTGCGGGCTTCATAGGTAGCAACTTCGTGCGCATGTGGATGCACAAGCACGATGACTTTGAAGTTGCCGTCATTGATAAGCTCACTTATGCGGGGAACATTGATAACCTGCACGACATGATTGGGCGAGATGGATTTCACTTCATCCACGCCGACATATGCGATAAGGATGCAGTCAAAGAAGCGTTTGAGCGCTTCAAACCGAGCATCGTAGTTAACTTCGCTGCCGAAACGCACGTTGATAGGTCGCTACTTTCACCCGGATCATTTGTCATGACCGATGTCTACGGCGTGTATGTGTTGCTTGAAGCTTGTTTGCGGTTTGGTGTTGAGAAGTTCATTCAAGTTTCATCCGATGAAGTTTATGGCAGTTTAGATGAAGGTGCTGCAGATGAGTCATATCCATTGCGTCCGCGAAACCCGTATTCAGCGAGCAAGGCAAGCGGGGATATGATGGCATTGGCATACTTCCATACTTACAAACTGCCGATCATCGTAACGCGTGGTTGCAACACCTATGGACCATACCAACACCCTGAAAAATTCATTCCGCTGCTCATAACCAACGCGATAGATGACATGCCACTACCGATATATGGTGATGGAATGCAAGTTAGAGATTGGCTATTCGTTGAGGACCATTGCTCGGCGATTGAATTTCTGATAGACCATGGCAAGGTCGGCGAGGTATATAACATCACTGCAAATCAGGAGATGCACAACATAGAGGTAGCAAAGCTCATACTTAAGCTGCTTGGCAAACCGATATCCCTGATCAAATATGTTGCCGATAGACCTGGGCATGACAGGCGTTATGCTATGGATGGAAGGAAGCTGCGTTCTCTTGGTTGGAAACCCAAATACATGTTTGAGGAGGGCTTACGCATTACTGTTAACTGGTATCTATCAAACGAATGGTGGTGGCGTAAGATAAGGCAAGAGCAATCGTTCAAAGAATACTACAAGCGCATGTATGAGCAACGCCTTTGGTTTGATTCGCCTGAGGAAGCAGCAAAGCATGTGCATATGCTAAGCTGAAGCACTATACGCACGGGGATAAATGCAGGTTGACCGACAGAGAACGTTTCCTTCAAACGATGCTTTTTTGGACACCCAATAGGATACCATATTGCCTTGGTCATCTAAGGGAGTCAAACCTTCGCACATGGCGTAAACGAGATTGGAATTGACTTCGTGTTTTTCAACGAAGACATAGGTTACAAAACTGGCTCAATGGCTTCATCAAAGATAGTTAAGGTATTCCTTTGCCCACGCATAGGAAGCTCGTGCATTTTTGAGGAAGCTATTCTGTAGTTGGCTGCTCTTGTTTACCTCCCTCCACCCATTACCTCAAGGAAAAGTATGGCAGCAGGTCCAAGGAGCACAGCAAGGAGAGCTGGGAAAATGCATAGCACAAGTGGGAAAAGCAGTTTTATTGGTAACTTAGCTGCTTGCTCGCGTAGCATCCTTAACCTGCGCTGCCTCAATTGCGTAGCCAGTGAACGAAGCGCTTCGCTCAGGCTCGTCCCAAGTGTCTCAGCTTGATAGACAGCAGCAACAAGCAACGAGATATCCTCTAACCGCAGCCTCTTAGCCATACCGCGTAAAGCTTCGGAGCGCATCTTTCCTCGGGCTATCTCAGCAAGAACTCTTGAAAGCTCTTGTGATAGCGGACCTCTAAAGCGTTTTGTCACCTCACTCATAGCACCATCAAAACCTATACCTGCCTCAAGTGATAAGACGATGAGGTCAATCACATCTGGTAATTCTCTCCTTATCCTTGCAACCCTCTTTTTGGCGAACCTGCGCAAGACAAATGTCGGCGCAAGAAAACCCAGTATAGGAAGAGAGCTTGATATGAGAAGCGCTACCATTGGCTTCCCAAGATATGCCACCGTGATAGTAAAAGCTGGTATAGCTAACCCCATACCTACTACCCCGCATAGCAACCTCAATCCAACAAACTGAATAACATTCATACCCCAAGGTCTTCCAGCCATCTCAAGCAATGATTCTATCTGCTCGGCGGTTTCCTTCGGCAAACGCATGGCGTAGCCAAATCGCTCAATCAGAGGACGCACAACACGCTCAACGAAAGGTCTCTCAAGCTCTTCTGCTATTGGCATAACATCAAAATACTGATCTTGTGAAGGACGCGTAAGCTCTTCAAAGCGTTCTTGGAGCCTCCTTGCTGCGAGCGTGCTTGCAATACCGAGCATCAATGTCACTACTGCAACCATCCAACCAATAACAAGGATGTAGAGCAAGCTTTATCACCTCATTCACTAAAGCTCAAGCTTTAGCAACTGCCTTATCCAAAGGATACCAAAGAGCTGCCAACCTATAACAAGCTTTAGTAAGGTTTGACCTTGTGGTGTCGTAAAAAGCTTTTGCATGTAATCCCAATTCAGGATGGATGCGATTCCACCAACGACGATCGGGAGAGCCATTAAAACCCAACCACTCAGCCTTGCTTGAGCCGTTGATGCAGATATCTCGCCACGAAGGTCAATACGCTGTCTTATTGTCTCAGCGATCGTATTGAGAAGTCGGGTCAAGTTGCCTCCTCTGCGAAGTTGGATTATCATAGCTGTTACGGTCATGTCATAGTCGTAGCTTTGAACACGCAAGGCAAGTTGCTGTAGCGCTTGTTCAAGAGGCATACCCATGCTTGACAGGCGCACAACCCTTTCAAGCTCTTCAGATATTGGTTGTGGTAACTGTTCAGCTGCCAAACGCATTGCCTGAAGAAAACCAAAGCCAGCACCTATTGCTGCCGACATAACTGTTAAAGCATCGGCTAATTGGTTTTCAAGCAAAGTCCGACGCACGTTGCAACGCCAGTTGAGGTATGCATTTGGAAGCCAGTAGCCAGCAAAGAACGCAAAAAGCGAGATGAGAACGTTCTGAGAAAACACCCATAAAAGAGAAGCAAGCATGATCGGTGTAACGACGACTATTGATGCAAACTCGCTCCCACGCAACGGTATGCCTGCTGCAATCAGTTTCAGCTCGTATCGTTGAGCAAAGCGAAACCTTGAGAGGAAGCGAGAAAGCCTTTGCAGTGGGAAGCGGACTGGCTGTCGAAGCACTTTTTCAACTTCAGCTTGTGTAGCTGTATCAATCCTGCCAACAAGCTCTTCAAACCTCTCCTCAAGCTCGCTTGGCTTTCGGCTTAGCCTGATTGCATAAATGAGGGCGAGCAGAAAGACGAGACCACCTACAACAAGTAGCAACACCGGCATGTTCTTCACCATCTCCTACCAATGGGTGCCTCTTGACGAGGACGCGGTTGGAAAATGTCATCTGGCAAGTTTATCCCTGCGATTTTGATCCTCTCCATACATAGTGGTCTTATGCCCTGTGGTTCATGGTAGCCTATCACTTTACCATTCTCATCAATGCCGATCTGCCGGAAAACAAATATGTCCTGCAATATTATCGTCTCACCCTCTATGCCTTGCACTTCCGTTATGTGAGTGATCTTTCTACTTCCATCTGACAGCCTTGCTTGATGGACAATTATGTCAATGGCTGATGCTATTTGCTTTGCGATGGCTCTCATCGGCAAATCCATCCCCGCCATCAAAACCATTGTTTCAAGCCTTGATATCGTGTCCCTTGGCGAATTGCTGTGGAGCGTGCTCAAAGAACCATCGTGACCTGTGTTCATAGCTTGAAGCATATCTAATGCTTCTGGTCCTCTAACCTCTCCAACAACTATCCTGTCTGGGCGCATCCTTAGTGCGTTCCTTACTAAGTCCCTTATCGTCACCTCACCGACACCCTCAATGTTTGGTGGGCGTGCCTCAAGCGTCACAAGGTCTTCGTGGTCAAGCTGCAACTCGGCAGCATCTTCAATCGTTATAACTCGCTCATGAGGTGGTATGAAATGAGATAAGACATTAAGCGTTGTTGTTTTACCACTTCCAGTCCCACCAGAAACGATTATGTTAAGCCGAGCTCTAACACATGCCTCAAGGAACATAGCCATCTCTTCTGTGAGCGTTCCGAAGTTGATAAGGTCAGTTATCGTTAAAGGCTTCTTTGAGAACTTCCTTATCGTGATGCAAGGACCTTTGACAGCAAGCGGTGGTATGATAATGTTAACACGAGAGCCATCTGGCAAGCGCGCATCAACCATCGGCATCCTTTCGTTTACTTGCCTGCCAAGGGGTGAGACTATCCTATCTATGATGCGCATGACATGCGCCTCATCATCAAAGCACCTGTCAGAACGATAGATCCTACCACCACGCTCGTAGAAAATGGCTTTAGGGTGGTTAACCATAACCTCGGTTATAGTCGGATCGTCAAGCAGTGGTTGTATCGGTCCATAGCCTATTACCTCATCAATGACATCCTTAATGAGCTCGCTTTGAACCCTGCTTGATAGCGGTATAGCTTTTTCAAGAAGCAACTCCTGCATGGCTACTTGAACAAACTCCTTTACTACTTCTTCCCCCAACGATGAATCAACACCGATGCCGCGCCTGTCCATCTCAACTATTACACGCTCATGTATTTCTCGGCGCAGCTGCATCACAAGTTCTCTCTCCTCTTTTGAAAGCTTTGTCCTTCCTGCAATAGGCTGTGGGTCATCTGGTATCTCCTTCTCTTCGTCTGGGAAGAGCAAAGACTTACCCTCCTTCTTCAAGGGCGCCTCCACGCTTACACTTTGTTGTTTTGCCTGTTGAGTTTGAGCCTGTGTGCTTGGAGCCAACACATCATCAGGACGCTTAAGCTCCCTCTCTTTGCTGCGAAGTATGCGCATTATTCTTTCACCACCCCTTCCAGACAAGGATGGATTAGCATCTCAGCAAAAGCCAACCTTTGGCATGGACGAAAGATCAGCGTTAATGCGTTTTATAACTCCATCCTCTATGATGCCATATCTGAAGCCCAAATTGCAATTTGGGCAAGGCACAGTTTTAGTATAGACCTTGTTGCAGTATAATAAGAAACGACACTGCGTCCTTAGATGTTTTAAGCCATCCGCTCATTGCTAAGGCGGTAGTAGCTACCAAAGGGTGATGGGAGATGCGTGATGAAAAACCTTCCAAAGTCTTCATCTATGATACAACGCTACGAGATGGTTCTCAAGCTGAGAGTATCATCTTCACCATTGATGACAAGCTGAGGATAGCACAAGAACTTGCTGACATAGGTGTGCATTACATTGAGGGTGGCTATCCAGCATCAAACCCAAAGGACAAGGAATTTTTTGGGTTAGCCAAGTCGTTGAATTTGAAGGGGGCAAAGTTGGTAGCCTTCGGGAGCACTTGTCGCCCAAACCTCAAACCGTCCAAAGACCCCAACATACTTCAGCTCCTTTCAGTTGAAACGCCTGCAGTAGCAATCGTTGGCAAGAGCTGGAAAATACATGTGACAGAGGTGCTCCGCACCACCCCAGAAGAAAACCTGCGCATGATCGCTGACACAATTAGCGAGTTAAAGAGAAACGATAGGGAGGTTGTATACGACGCTGAGCATTTCTTTGACGGATATAAGGACGATCCCGAATATGCACTAACCACACTACTTGTAGCTCAAGATGCTGGGGCAGACTGGATTATACTCTGTGACACAAATGGTGGGACAATGCCAACCGAAGTCGCCGAAATAATTGATTCGATCAAAGAGAAGTTGAAAGTGCCATTTGGCATACACGCACATAATGACTGTGAACTTGCTGTTGCAAACTCAATCATAGCTGTCCAGCATGGCGCAACACAGGTCCAAGGCACTGTAAACGGTTACGGTGAGAGATGTGGCAACGCTAACTTATGCTCAATCATCCCCATACTTGAGCTGAAGCTCGGCATAAGTTGCATTGGTGCGGAGAACTTGAAGAAGCTGCGCCATCTTTCTTACTTCGTGGCTGAGGTAGCAAATCAAGTCCCAAACGACCGTCAACCGTTTGTTGGCAGGAGTGCATTCGCACACAAAGGCGGAATGCATGTTGATGCGATGATGAAATGCCCTATCGCATATGAGCACATTGACCCACAGCTCGTCGGGAATGAAAGACGCATACTTGCGTCGGAGCTTTCTGGTTCAGCTACAGTTGTTGCAAAAGCAGCTGAGTTCGGTATCAACATTGATAAGAACTCACGCGCTGCAAAGCAGATACTGCGCGAACTTAAATGGCTTGGCAGAGAAGGATGCGAATTTGAGGGTGCTGATGCATCGCTTGAGATGCTCATGAGGCGTTGCCTTGGACAATGGCAAAAGCTGTTCACAATTGAGAGCTTCAGGACGACAGTTGAAGGACGCAACGGAGAGATATGGGCGGAAGCAACTGTAAAGGTGCGTGTCGGAAACGAGATCATCCACACCGCTGCCGAAGGGAATGGACCTGTCAACGCACTTGACATAGCTCTCCGTAAAGCTCTTGAGCAGTTTTATCCGGAGATGAAGAACATGCGCTTGACAGATTACAAAGTGCGAGTTGTTAACAGCACAGCTGCAACTGCTGCGAAGGTGCGAGTGACAATTGAAACTGCTGATGAAAACAGCTCATGGTGCACGCTTGGTTTCTCAACGAACATAATTGAGGCGAGTCTTAACGCACTCGTTGAAGGTATTGAATACGGTCTCTGGAAGAGGATATCAAAGGCAAAGAAGGAGTGTAATGAAGCAACATGAGGGGCAGTATCTAAACCAAATGCGTAGGGTGGTGAGAGTGATGCCGAAAAAGGTTGAGGATGTTGGAGCACAAATCATTGATGTGAGGGCTCGCGAGATCCTTGACTCTCGCGGAAACCCGACCGTTGAAGCAGAGGTGCTATTACGATCGGGTGCTTTCGGGCGTGCAGCAGTCCCATCGGGTGCATCAACAGGTGAGCATGAAGCGCTTGAGCTGAGAGACGGAGTGAAAAAGCGTTACGGTGGTAAAGGGGTGCTCAAAGCAGTTAGAAATGTGAAGACGAAGATCAGGAAAGCTTTACTTAACATGGATGCTACATCACAAGAGGAAATTGATAGGACACTTTGCAATCTTGACGGCTCAGAGAATAAGAGCAATCTCGGTGCTAACGCTATACTTGCGGTCTCAATGGCTACAGCAAGGGCTGCTGCATGCCATACGAAAACACCACTGTATCGTTACATAGCTGCGATGATGGGTGTCTCAAACCCTGTTTTGCCTGTTCCGTTGATGAACATAATCAATGGCGGAGTGCATGCACCAAATGAACTTGATATCCAAGAGTTCATGATTGTGCCATTTGGTTTTGATAGCTTCGGAGAGGCACTCAGAGCAGGTGTTGAGATATACCATGCGCTGAACAGCGTGCTGAAACGCATGGGATTTGCAACAGGTGTCGGTGATGAGGGTGGCTTTGCCCCGAACTTCAAAGAGACACGAAGAGCGATTGAGTGCTTGCTTGAAGCGATTGACAAAGCTGGATATCGTCAAAGGGAGCAAGTGGCACTGGCTTTAGATGTAGCTGCATCGGAGTTGTATGACGAGAAGCTGAAGGCATATGTTTGGAAGGGAGAGGAGAAGACGCTAAAAGCCGAGCAAATGGTTGATTACTACGAGGAGCTCATATCCGAGTATCCGATAATCTCAATTGAGGATGGTTTAGCGGAAGATGATTGGGATGGCTGGAAGCTGCTGACGGAGAGGCTTGGGGATAAAATCCAAATCGTCGGGGATGACTTGTTCGTTACGAATCCGAAGCGCTTGAAGCGCGGTATAAAACTTGGCGTGGCAAACGCAATCCTGATCAAGCTAAACCAAATAGGCACTGTCACAGAAACACTCACTACGATAAAGCTCGCGATGAACTCTGGCTATAGTTGCATCATATCACACCGTTCTGGTGAGACAGAAGACGCATTCATAGCTGACTTTGCAGTTGGAACAGCAGTCGGGCAGATAAAGACGGGTGCACCATGTCGCTCCGATAGAGTCGCAAAGTATAACCAGTTGCTGAGGATTGAAGAGGAGCTTGGTAAGGAAGCCAAGTTCGCTGGCAGGGATGCATTCAAAAACATTTGAGCGAAAATGAATGTAAGTGGCTTTCAATCATCTTCTGTGGTGTAAGTCCATTGTCCGTAGCGTGTCCTCGTAAGCCATTTTATATGCCCATCAAAGAAGAGGAAGTTAGCTCCGCCGTTGTGCCTTTTCTCAAGGCGCATTGGTCCAAGCCAGTAGTATTGTGAGCATATGGCATCGTTATAGCCAAGCTCGCGTTGATCTGTATGGCAGATGATGTTGTGAATGCACACATTGTTCGCATCGCACATGGCTATCGTGTTTGATGGGTTCTCAATCTCATGCAATGGTGGACCTGGCGGGTTAAGCGCTTCGATTATGTTAGCGGGATCAAATTTCTCTGGAACTTGGTAGTTGAGGGCGTAGTTGAATTTGTAACCTTGAAACTCAAGTGGGTCTGGGTCGCTCGGACATGGTAGAACATCCTTCATACGCAAGTAAGGTTGAATGTCCATAAACCAGAACCAATAAAACTGTGGAGTTCGGTTTGGGTCAAACTTATGTCCCTGCGGGAAATACCCATCATAGTCGTCGGCATACATCATGCATGCTATATAAAGTTGGTGCAAGTTGCTTGTGCATGTGGTTTGCCTTGCCTTTTCCCTTGCGCGGGCAAAGACGGGGAAGAGCAAAGCTGAGAGTATCCCTATAACCGTTATCACAACCAGCAATTCTACAAGCGTAAACGCACAATCAAAGTTGTTTTTGTTTGTCCCACCATAAGCCCCGGTCAATCAAATCAACTCCTTGCCTGTTGTAGTAGCCATAACTGCACCATGCTTTACGCCTCGCAAGCTCACAAGCTTATCAGCGACTTCTCTTACTGAGCGTGGTTTGCCACGAAGTATGACTACCTCAAGGCAGTTATTTTCGTCGAGGTGGACATGTGTTGTGCACACAATGTGTTTTTGGAACTCGTGCTGTAACCCCATAAGCCTATCAACGACGATATGCTTGTTATGGTCGTAAACAACAGCCACAGCTGCCACCACATCACCTTTAGCGCGCTCCCACTCATCTACAACCAGCCTGTTGCGGATAAGGTCTCGCACTGCCTCTGAACGGTTAGAATAGCCCTTACGTGCTATCAGGCTATCAAAAGCCTCGAGCAACTCTTCCTCCATTGAGATGCTGAAGCGTGCAACCCTTCCTCCCTTTCGTTTTGCCTTCTTCGTTTCCCGTGCAACCTTCTTCACCTTTCACACCACCTCTCATTTATTGAGCGCGTGCTACAAGGTTTTTGCGTAATCGGCTTACCATCACGAAATCTCACAGCCATACATCATGATAACACAAAGCCAACGATGAAGCACAATGCCAGTATGCATGTTTCTACACATCTTCACACTGGGAGTAGCATCACGGATGTCGCGCCATGCAGTGTTTGAGATGCAGTGTTATAATGATGAACCACCGATGCAAGTTGATGCTAAATTCGTGAGGGGCTATGTTTCCGATAGCGATCTCTAAACGAAAGGGGTAAGGGTAACATGAAGCTAAGTTCTATTGCAAACACACTCCTCAGCAGCCCACTTGTGCTCATATTAGTTGCTGTTTCACTTGGTGGTGTTGGACAACTGTTGATTCAAATGGGTGCAAACAGGATTGGGGAAGTGCCCACTCTATCTGTGCGCTTCATGCCACAACTTGCAAGATTAATCCTCTCACCTGAGGTCATCAGCGGTCTGCTCGCATACGCTTTCTCATCTGTGCTTTACATTGTCGTTGTGTCGAAACGAGGGATCGGATATGCATACCCATTCGTTGCTCTAAACCAAGTTATCATAGTGCTCATTTCGTATTTTTTGTTTGGGCAACCACAACCACTGTTGCGTCTCTTAGGGATAACGCTCATATGTTTTGGTGTCATCCTTGTTGCGAAGGGTGGATAAGAAGCCCTCATGGTGAATAGGGGAAAAGCTCATCAATCGGCGACTGTGAAAGCTCAGCTATAAACTTGCCTATCCTTTCAACAACGGCGTTTATGATTCTTTTGCCTTTTTCTGCTGATGCCTCAGCGACACTCCCTTGACTGCCGCTAAAAGTGAGGCGTTCCCAAGGGCGGACAAAATCTACCCATCTATTCTCCAACGCTTCAAACTTAGCAGTTCTGGTCTTCCCTTCTCCAGCCCATTCCATGTGGACGAACTGCGGGAAGAGAGCAAGACAAACACTCGTTTCAACAGCTCCAGCATGCTCTCCCGGTTGCTCAAAGAGCTCCGAGCACACATCGCTTGCTACCTTCCACCATTCCACAATGCAAATGAAAGCATCAACCTTCCCATAAAGTTCGCGCAGTAATGGCTTGAGGTCGTTCCCACCATGACCATTGAATAACACAATCTTCCTAATGCCATGATGCTCAAGCGATGCAACTATGTCGGCAACAAACGCGTTTAGCGTTGACGGTTGTATATGAATTGTCATGGGGAAAGAAAGCATATTGCTGTTTACACCATACGGTATCGTTGGGAGCAATACAACATTTGCGCCCAGTTGAGTGGCTCTTTCGCACACTAATTTTGCGATCATCTCAGCTTCAAAAGAGTCAGTGCCATATGGAAGGTGCATACCATGTTGCTCACAAGAGCCTATCGGCAGGACAGCGACCTCAAACTTGTGCTCTTTAACTTCATGCAATGTCATCTCCATTAGTGATATGCCCATCTCATCATCACCCCTTAAAGGATACTTCAGCGGAATTCACCCAGATGCTACAATTCATCATGGCTAAAACTAAGCTACTTCCTGCAAAGGAGGCAAGGAAATGCACAGGCAGGTGCTCAATGTAACGCGCAAAATTGTGCCATGTATAATCGCTTGCTTTGCTTGTGCAATGATGTGCGTCAAAAATCCAGTCAGAGCATCGCACAACCCACATACGGACCGATATGAAACGCTCTTAAAAGCCATTCAAGCAGCTTCAATTGACGATTGGGAACTAAAGGCTATAATGGACGCTCTAATTGAGGCTTCTAACGCTGGCGAGATAAGATGTAGAGTGCTGGTAACGGATGCGCCATTTGCCAATGCCATTGCACTACCAACTGGAGATGTGCTTATAACCGAGGGCATGCTCTCATTGCTTCATACAACGGATGAAATAGCCTTCGTCCTTGCACACGAGTTGGCACATATACTGAGAGGGGACGCACAATGCCTCCAGAGGCTCTACGGTCAAGGTCTGAACCAACTACCTATCGAGCCAGCTTTGGACAAGACGTTAATAACCGAAGGACTAAACATACTTGCAACGCTTGCTCGCTCAATCTATTCACAGGAACTTGAATGCAGTGCTGATGAAATTGCGGTTAAGCTGATGGCTGACGCAGGGTTTGACACGCGTGCTGCATTGGATGTTCTTGAAAGGCTATCGCAATCTGGCTCAGCCCACCAAACTGTGTGGGCTATAACTCACCCAAGTGTTGAGCAGCGTTTACAGCGGTTAAGTAGTATGCAGTTACCGAAGCCAAAAACGTTGTTCAAACCAACACCACCAAAAGACATCGTTGAACTATCTTTTGATTTGGATGTAAGGCTACCATGGTGTGATAGCGCATACGCCAATACGCTTGAAGCGGAATTTAAAAAGCGCCTAAATGGATACCTTCAGAAATTTTTTAGCGGTGTTAAACTTGCGAGGGCTTGGCAGAAGAGACGGACTTTAAACTGCCTTGTCTCTGTTTGGCTTGCGAGCCATAGCGAGGAAGAAATGAAAGGGATGGATGGCTGGCTGCTTCTGAAGCATTCGTTGAAAGCAATCGTCGTAAAGACTCCAGAACAACTCTGCTTGAAATCTGACGAGCGTGAGTTTGTGTCTGCCATGCGCTCAAACGAAGGGATTAAAGATGTAATGCGATGGCGCTTAAATGGGATAGCTGAATGGCTCGCCAGATTAAGCTGTAGCGCCATACAAGAAATTTTGGGAGCGAAGTTATGAGCCGATAACGAGTCATGGCGACCGGATATAGCACCGGATATAGCAGGGAGGGGTGAGGGCGAAGATGAAAGTGGCAATAGTCGGTGCTGGGATGGTTGGGACTGCAGCAGCTCACAAGATAGCAGAGATGGGGATTGGAAAAGTCATCCTGATTGATATCGTTGAGGGGCTTGCCAAGGGAAAGGCACTTGACATATGCCATGCACTTGCTGCACTTGGCATTGATTGTGATGTTGAAGGGGCAAGCGATATAAGCGCTGTTGAGGGAAGTGATGTAGTGGTTGTTGCAAGTGGGAGACGAAGGGAGCCGGGGATGTCACGAATGGATTTGCTCTATGTAAACGGGTGCATAGTTGAAGATGTGTGCAAGGCAGTTGCGGTATATTCTCCAAACTCAATACTCATCATCGTTACAAATCCGCTTGATGTGATGTGCTATGTTGCGTGGCGTTCAAGTGGCTTCCCGAAGGAAAGGGTAATAGGACAAGGTGGATTGCTTGATTCGACGAGGTTCAAATGGCTCATATCGAAAGCCACATCAACGCCCATTTCACACATAGAGGCAATGGTTATCGGCGAACATGGCGATGAGATGCTTCCTCTGGCTCGGCTCGCCACTGTTTCTGGCAAGCCATTAACACTGTTGCTTGATGAAACAACAATTCAGGAGATCGCTAAGAAGACAAGGGAAGCCGGTGGTGAACTTGTGAGGCTATTAAAGACGACGAGCGCCGCGCTTGCGCCGGGGGTTGCTGTTGCGCTCATGGTTAAAGCAATAGCAAACGATAGCAATGAGATAATTCCAGCATCGGTCTTGCTCAATGGTGAATATGGCATAAGTGGTGTGTTTATGAGTGTCCCTGTTAGGCTCTGCCGTAAAGGGGTCTCCGAGATAGTGGAACTTGAGCTAACTGAAGAGGAATTGAGTAGCCTCAAGCGCTCCGCAGAGGCTGTCATGGCAGGCATAAAAGCTTGGGAGGAAATGAAGTCAAGCAGACTGCCGAGAGAATGAATGCGAGCAACAAAGTTTTTATATTGTCGTGCCATCGTTTAGGTGCTACCATGTAAAATGGCATACCAAATAAACGGTGCTGTGACAATGTGGCTTTGACGGCGAGGTGATCTGTTAATGGACATCATTGAAGAGCTCATTCGTGAACTTGGTTCGGAAGACGAGAATGTGCGCATGTATGCTGGTGAGAGGCTCATAAGCATTGGGCAAGAAGCCGTCAAGCCACTGATAGAAGCACTTGAAGACTTTGAGCACCCAGCAAGGCATATGATAGCAGCCACACTCGGATACATCGGTGACAAACGAGCCACACCGGCACTGATAAAAGCTTTGAAGGATAAGGATTACCTTGTGCGCTTGCATGCAGCTGCAGCGCTTGGGAAGCTCAAAGATGCGAAAGCACTTGAGCCATTGATACATGCATTGTTTGATGCGACAACCTTCCCTGGGAAGGATCCGTTAACAAATGAGCCACTTACGGTGCGTGCTGCAGCAGCTCAATCACTCGGCGAGCTTGGCGATAAGAGGGCTGTGCCAGCGCTCATTGCAGCCCTCAGTGACCAAAATAGGGGTGTGCGAACTGCTGTTATACAAGCGCTTATGCGAATTGGTGATGAGAGAGCAATTGAACCGCTCGCAAAAATGCTACAAGCAGAGAGAGACGAAAATGAGTGTCTGCTCATAGTCAAAGCTATAGGGCATATCGGTGGCGAAAGAGCAAAACACATACTGCAAGAGCTCTCAGAAAAACATAAGAACAAAAACATCGCTAAGGCTGCATCAGAAGCGCTAAGTAAACTCACACAGCAACCTCAGGTAAAACTGTCACACAACAAAACCCTGAGAGGCAACTATAAGTGCACCAAGCGAAAGGCTATAGCACCAGTGCTTAGTGCCTCTATGGCTGCTTCTGCACTACTGCTTGTGTCATATGCCATCTACTGCGTCGTTGAACATCCGATGAAAGCGCTTACGATGTTTCTTTTCTCAGCTGTGCTCGCTGCCTCTGCTGGGTTGATTATATCCGTTTGGCACAAGCGCGAGCGACTGCATCAGCTTGAGTTCACACTCAAGCGCAGTAAGGCTAAAAACAAATGCATATGAAAAGAGGTGGCGATTTGATGAACACTTGTTCACCATGCCCAAGATGGTCAGTTGGATGTTTTCTTACTTTGGTTATCGTGCTACTGCTCACTGCAAGAACTATCGCTATAGACATCTTCTCACGCGACTCGGAAATAGCCCTTGGAAGAAGGGTTGCAAAAGAGATTGAATCACAAATCCCACTTTGGGAAAACCAAGCACAGCTAAGCAGGGTGAGACGGATAGGGATGAGCATACTTGCAGTTTGCGACCGAAAGGATGTGCCATATGAGTTCAAGATACTCAACATTGATGAGCCAAACGCGATTGCGTTGCCAGGAGGGGTTGTTTATGTAACTCGTGGGCTTCTTGAGACAGTGACATCGGATGATGAACTGGCATTTGTTATAGCACACGAAGTTGGGCATATCGTTTGTAAGCACGCCCGCAAAGCTATAAGCCAAGAGACGGTGATCTCCATCCTTGGTTCAATACTGCTTGGTGGCGCACCACAAGCTATCAGGACTGCAGCAGATGTGCTTTATACACTGCAACGCTTGGGTTATAGCCGCAATCAGGAAAGGGAAGCAGATAATTATGCTTTGAACTATATGATGGCTGCTGGCTACAACCCAATAGGTGCTATAGCCATGCTAAGCAGATTCATGGACAAGAAGCTCAAGGGCTTGGAACGCTATTTCTCAACTCACCCCGGAGCTGATGAAAGGATTGAGAGGCTGGCAAAGAGGCTTGGCATCAGCCTAACGAGGACACAGCTCAAGGAGCGTTTGCAGAGTCTGATGGCTTCGTTTGATTCTCCGTTCCTATCAGAGCCAGTGACATTCATTTGTGGGTCGTCAATTTTCATAGCGCACAGGGACGGCAAGAAGGAGCTATGGACTGCTAATGGAGAGAAAAACCAGAGTCGCATCGTCTGGTATAGCACGTTGCCACAGCCAAACCAAATGCTTGTGCTCACATCAGCAAAAGGAAGCGCTTATGCTCACGTCTTTAAGCTTGAAGTCCAGCCAGACTTGAGCGTTAACGAAAAGCACCTTATGACTATATCGCCACCACAGTGGCTTAACGAACCAGTAGCGCTATCGCCAGATGGCAAGATGCTCTCAGCGATCTCGCTTGAGGGAAACCAGACCCAACTCATCTTGCTTGACATTGAACAAATGAAAAGCGAAGCATTCCCACTCGGCTCGGAACGAAAGCCCATAGGGAATATGCTCTGGCAGCCACCACATGAGAAGCTCTTCATACCAGTTGAGGGTGATCTGGTAACTTTTGAACTCAAGAAGAAAGGCTTTAGCACTGCACTTGGCGGACGGAAGCTGTTTGAAAGCTTAGCCAGCATCCGTCTGCAGGCGATTTGGAACGATGGAGCTGTTTTGCTTGTTCAGGGCACAGATAGCAATGGTAAGCAGAAGCTTGTCGGCTTGAATTTAAACACAGGGGCAGTCAATGAGCTTTTGGGTGGCATCTATGGCTTCTTTGTAAGTAACGCTGGGAAGAGCTTCGCAATCATCCGACAGGGCAACAATACAAGGCTTGAAATATGGCTCGGAGACATGCCGAAGCCACAACCAAAAGCGGAGCCAATAAGTCTGTTGCGAAAGGCGATTGAGGATGCAATGCCGATGGAAATGCGAGAAGGTATCTGTGCGTCACCACAGTTTTCAAGTGATGAGGAAATGTTGGCATATACCTTTAAGCCACACTTGGAGCAGAGCTGTGAGATATGGGTTGTGAAGATTACCCAAAGGCAGGCACAGCGTATAGCAACAGATGCCACTGAACCGCGTTTCTTGAAATTAAACGTGGAGGCACAAAAAGTAGCGAGCAAAAATTAGCGAGCACAAAATTACCGACGTGGCTCAGGCGGGATATAGAGAGCATGAGTCCCAACCTTAAATTGCAAAGCTTTCAAGTGAACGAGTGCATAGTATCGGTCATCTTTCAATCGCTTCAAAACGGAGTTGAGCTGGGTAGCATATCCGAGAGCACTTGTTCGCTCCCACTTCGGGAGCCAACGGGAAGAGCTCTTCAAACAGGTTAGCGAAGAGTAACAAAGGCTAAATGCCTTGTCCATGTTGTCGTAATGCATTTCATCTAAAGCGCCGATAAGGTAGAACGAAGATGCAAGCAGATACAATCGCCCTATGAGCCATCCCTTATGGTCAACTGGTTTGTGTGTTTTGCGGTATGCAAGTTTAAGTAGCTCTGTGCTTAGCTCCTGTGGCAAGCTCGAAGAGATGATTTGAACCACCTGTGCAAGCGTAGCGTTTTCATACATACCTTCAAGCTTGACAGCAAGCTCCTTCACCTGAGTCGCCCTTGATATAATGGGTGAAGGGCGAGGAGCACAACTAAAATGGAGGAGCACAAGAATGAGAAGCATTGGGAGAAGCAAGATGCTATTCATACTGAGCATGGCAATACTTTTTTCATCATGCACTCTCATCGTTTGGAACTTATTTAAGCTCTATCACCCTGCAAGGTTTGAGAACAACTTGAGAAGGCGCTTCATTGCTATTATTGACGCAGGTCACGGCACTTTCACTCAGTATGGGTTGCTTGATGAGGGTGCTACACATTATGGGGTCAAAGAAGCCGATGTTGTTATCGCGATAGCGAAGAAACTGCAAGAGGAGCTTGAAAGGAGAGATTGGATCGCCGTTACAACACGAGATGGCGATTTCACACCTCTTGGGTTGGTTGAGAGAGCAAGGCTACCGTCACTCGTTAATGCCGATGTGTTTGTGTCCATTCACCTGAACAGCTACCGCAATAACAAGCCACATGGTTTATCAGTGCACTATTGGAACGAGGAGAGCCGTCCACTTGCCGAACTTATGCAAACGAGGTTATGCAAAGCGCTTAGGATGAAGGATAGAGGTGTTGTTAAACAACCGCTTACAGTTTTAACATGGGCAAGCGTGCCAGCAATACTGATTGAACTCGG
>JBGOEV010000020.1:0-37688 GCA_041538025.1 Candidatus Thermosaccharophagus gerlachensis
GGTCACCTCCAACTTCGTCCTGCCAAGCATTCTCTTTGCGAGTTTCTGCTCACCAGCAAACAAAGTGCTACCTGCAGCTAAAGCACCAAACGCCATTGCATCTGCAATGAACTCACGCCTTGACATTTTTCTTTGGAACATCACTCACTCACCTCCCATAGAGGTCTTAAATCCCTCTAATCAATGCTCGCTTACTCCTTCCCTTCCTTCAACACTTTGATGCGTATGTTACGGAACTCAACCCTTGAGCCATGATTTTGCAGACCAATATACCCCTTCCTAAGCCTCCCTTTAAGCCGAGGATGCTCATCCATATTAGTCTCAACAATCTTTTCGCCATTCAACACAACGATGACGATCGGTCCTTTACAGGTTATCTCAACCTCATTCCACTCCCCAGCTGGCTTTGATGCTTCCTTGCTTGGTGCTACAGCACCGTATATTGCTCCAGCTGTTGATGTGGTTGGTTTACGCCCATACGAATCAAGTATTTGCACTTCCATGCCAGTGTAAGCTGGGTTACCCCTTTCACTTGCTCTAATGAATATCCCGCTGTTGCCACCCTTGCTAATCTTGTATTCCAGCCTAAGTATGAAATCTTCATACTGCTGGTCGCTTCTAAGCCACCCACCGCCTTCACCGGTGCAAACGAGCACACCATCTTCCACAACCCATGCCTTAGTTCCCATAACATGCCACCCAGTTAAATCCTTCCCGTTGAACAGAGGCACAAAACCCTCTTCTTTAGGAGGCTCACCACAGATTGAAACCGAAAACATGAAAGCCACACACAGCAAGGTAACAACCCCTCGCTTCCACGGAAGCGCTCGCATATTCCCACCTCCCCTTGTGGTTTATCTGTTTCTTTAGACGAGTCTTTAACACTGCATGTTGCGATTGCGTTGCAACCACTCATTGAGTGAGCTTTCAAGTTTTCTCTACTCAAGTCTATAGCGCCTTTTCATTTCCTCATAGCGTTGCCATGTGTATTCATCAATCTCCCTCAGCGATACATCGTTAAGCCACTTTAAAAGCTCACGCAACGGCTTGCCACGCACCATCCACTGATAGTAGCTTCTACCACCATGAGAATACGGTCCATAAACTTTTGAGCCAGCAACAATTCGTTCAAGCAAGCGAAAGAGCTTTTCGTGGCGTGTATGCATCCTTAAGGTAATTTGAGGCTGTTTCCCATCACCACCAAAATGACCCTCGCCAATGAGCAAGCCCAAGATCAACCCTTTGAAGAACTCATCCACCCTGATCATCCACCTCCTCCCTTTGCACCGTCGTAGTTTCTTGCTCCCTCTTTAAGGAAGCCCTTGGATGAGCTCTGAGGAAAGATTGGCGAAGCTTTTCTGTGCTCACATGTGTGTAAATCTGGGTCGTCGTTATGCTCGCATGCCCAAGTAGCTCTTGAATTGAACGCAAGTCTGCACCACCTTCAAGGAGATGTGTTGCAAATGTATGCCTTATGACATGCGGGCTTGGTGGTTTGCTTAACCCAGCAGCAATACCATAGCGCTTGATTATTTTAAAGACGGCACTCCTGCACAACCTCCTGCCACGGTTGCTTAAAAAGAGCGCTCCACCACTTATGCCTTTATCAATTGACGGACGCGAAAGAGTCAAATAAGCCTTGAGCGCTTCAATGGCTTTCCTACCTATTGGGATGACTCGTTCTTTGTTCCCCTTACCGACACACCTTATGAAGCCTGTCTCTAAGTTCACATCCTCAACATTTAAGTTTACAAGTTCGCTTACCCTCACACCAGATGCATACAGGAGCTCAAGCATCGCTCTGTCACGCATGCCAATAGGTGTGCTCTCTAACGGTTGCCCAAGGAGTCTTTCAATGGCGTCCCTACTCAAGTAGGTCGGCAGAAGGGCTCTTTTCTTTGGTCGCTCCAAGTTAGCTGTAGGGTCTTCATCGGAGAAGCCTTCACGCAACAGGAAACGATGGAAAGAAGTTATGGCGCTGAGACGACGCTGAATCGTTGCCGAAGATAAGTTGCGCCTACGCAACCTTAAGGCATAAATGAGGATGAGTTCGTAGCTGCACTTTGATGGTTCATCTACACCTCGCTCACTCGCGAATGAGAGGTAATCGTAGATGTCCCTCCTGTAGCTATCAACCGTATGTTGAGATAACCCTCTTTCGGCGAGCAAGTGAGCTATGTATGCCTTCACCAGCGAAAGCCATTTCTGCGATATTGCATTTGCCCTTCCCTCACTCATGTTGCTTTGACACCTGGTTTGAGCATGCTGAGCTTGTTGTGAGCAAAGTGCGGTCAAACATACTGCTTGTAATTTCCTCATTCACGCTGTTGAGAGTTTTCGCCTTTTCTCTTTTGTGCCTCACCCAGCATAGGCACAAATAGCACATCAAGAACTGCCCTCTTTATGAGCTTACCTTCCTCCTTCCGCAGGACATAAAGCTGCTGGACGTAGCGCTTCCCAACAGGTATAACCATCCTGCCACCTTCCTTCAACTGCTCAATCAAAGGTTGAGGTATTTCTTCGGGTGCGCATGTGACTATTATTGCATCAAATGGCGAATGTTCTTTCCAACCGAAATATCCGTCGCCAACCTTTATCTTCACATTCTTGTAGCCGAGTTTCTCAAGCGTCTCTTTGGCTCTTTTTGCGAGCGTCGGTATGATCTCAATAGTGTAAACTTCCTTTGCCAGCTCCGCGAGTATCGCTGCCTGATAGCCAGAACCAGTCCCTATCTCAAGCACTTTATCTGTCGGCTTAAGCTCAAGCGCCTGTGTCATGAACGCAACGACATAAGGCTGTGATATTGTTTGCCCTTCACCAATTGGCAACGCCATGTCTTCGTAAGAGAGATGACGATATTCTTCTGGAACGAAGATATGCCTTGGGACTTTTAACATCGCTTTCAAAACGGCTTCATCCTTTATGCCCTGCTTCCTCAAGTGCTCAACAAGCCTTTCCCTCGCCTTTTCATAGTCTTCCTCTGTAGGCTGGCTCTTATGCGGTGAAAGCTTTTGGAAGAATAGAAGCATCAGCACACACCCCAAAACCACAACCCCTACCACCCACCCCTTCTGCAAATTGGCGTCCATGCTACACATCGTTCAACCCTCCTACACACGCCTTCTAATTCATTCAATGAACTCGTAAACAACCCTTGCCACCTCTTCTGGTGTTGTTATGCCCTTAAGCATTTTCTCCCTCGCATCCTGAATTAGGGTGCGCATGCCCTTCTGAATCGCTAATTGCCTAAGCTCACTTGCATTTGCGCCCTTGCTTATAGCTTCTCTCAGCTCAGAGTCAATGACCATAAGTTCATAAACGCCGATGCGTCCTCTATAACCTGTGTTGTGGCAATTGCTACATCCTGTGCCTCGGTAAAGCTTTAATCCCTTAGCCTGACTTGGGTTTATGCCAACGCTTAAAAGCTCTTCTTCAGTTGGTTCATACTCAACCTTGCATTGCTTGCATATGCGCCTTACCAATCGCTGCGCCAACACTCCTATAAGACAGGCACCAATTATGTAAGGTTCAACGCCCATATCAACGAGGCGTGTTACAGTGCTTGGTGCATCGTTTGTGTGCAAAGTGCTTAGGACGAGATGCCCAGTAAGAGCTGCTCTGAATGCCATATCTGCTGTGTCCTTGTCCCTTATCTCGCCAACGAGTATCACATCTGGGTCTTGGCGCAAGATCGCTCTAAGTTGGGTTGCGAAAGTTAGCCCTATGTCGTAGTTGACTTGTGTCTGGTTGACACCGTCAATCTGATACTCAATTGGGTCTTCAACTGTGACAATGTTTATGCTTTCAGAACGGATGCGACATAGCGCTGCATAAAGCGTAGTGCTCTTACCGCTACCTGTTGGACCTGTCACGAGAATCATCCCTTGTGGTCGCCTTATAAGCTGTTCAAATTGCCTTTGCACATCTGGGTGAAAGCCCAATTGGTCAAGGCTTGTCAGCAATGTGCTTTTATCAAGCAACCTTAAAACAAGCTTTTCGCCAAAGTATGTTGGTAAGCTTGAAACGCGTATGTCAATCTGGTGTCCATCAAAGACACCTCTTATACGCCCATCTTGAGGGAGACGAGTCTCGGCTATGTCCATGTTAGCCATGACTTTTATAGCCGACACTATAGCCTTAGCCATGTCTGGCGGAAGCGGTTCTGATGGTGGCTGTAAGACACCATCAACCCTGTAGCGGACAACTATACCTCTTTCCCTTGGCTCAATGTGTATATCGCTTGCACCTCTTCTCACGCCCATCGTTATAATGCCCCTCGCAAAGCGCAGCGCTGGACCACCCTCCTCAGCGTCAAGTTGCTCTACGCTTGCTGGTGCAGTCACGCTCGTTGTCTGTGGCATGGTGGCTTGTTCTGATGGGAGTATACCGTAGACACGCTCAATCGCTGCTCTTATCTGATGTGCTGGTGCTTGAACAGGGTCAACCCTGAGCCCAGTGACCTGTTGCAATTGGTCAATAACCTCAAGGCGCTTTGGGTCTGGCATCGCCACGACAATTTTGTTCCCTTCAACCCTTATCGGCATGACACATAATCTTTCCGCAATCCTTCGTGGGACATATGCCACTGCTGTCCTTTCAATATGAATGCGCTCAAGGTCAACAGTCGGATATACTGTCGTCCCTATTCGTCTAATAACTTCCTGAAGCTGTTCTTGCGAGATTATGTTAGCCTCAACGAGCATCGCACTCCAAGACTTCTCTGGTGGCTTTCTCTTTGCAAGCTCCCTTATCTGCTGATGTGTGACATACCCACCTTTGATAAGAGCTTGAAGCAGTTGCTCGTCAGTCAGTGGTGGCATGCACTTTCACCTCCACCAACAATTATGGCAACTTGTGATGTGCACCTGCGATTGAAAGTCTAAAATCGCAATTGTAGGTTCTAACGCCTCAACATCTCGTCAAGCTGTTTTAATTTAGCTATATTGTCAGCCTCAGATGGATCAGGTGCGCTCACAGATAACCAAGCGTCCAATATCTCCCTTCCGACCTCGTCAGTTACGAGCCTGCCACTGAGCACAAGCACATTTGCATCATTCCAAAGACGAGCACATCTTGCGCTCTTAGCATCGTTGCATAGTGCTGCTCTTATGCCAAGAAACTTGTTTGCGACAATACAAACACCTGTGCCAGTGTAGCATATGAGGATGCCAAAGGAGGCTTCCCCACTTTGCACCATCATTGCAACAGCTTCAGCAACATCAACCCATGAGGAAGGCTGATTAGTTAATAGAGAGCCAAAGCGCACAACTGTAAAGCCCTTGCTTTCAAGGTATTCGCATACCGCAGTCGCGACATGATAAACATCATCAGCACCAACTGCAATAACTTTTTCACCCTTCATAACTGCACCTACCTCCCCAGAAAGCCATTGCATGTGATGAGCACGCTTGCGCAAGCCATAATATGCTACTTCAACAACGTTCCACCTTCACAGCGCATACCAGAAGAGAGCGTTAATGTATAATGGTTAGCGGATACCTGCCAGTATAAATTCTGCATAGTGGGTGATGGTGGATGGGATTGACATTGCCAATTGTTTATGTTGTCGCCGACACACTTCCAGAAGCATGGGAGAAAGCAGTAGTTGAAACATGGCATATCGGTGCAAGTGTGAGGACACAATATGATAAGCCAGGTGACCCACCAAGCAAAGACGCTATTGCAATTATCGTTGTTAAAGAGCCGTTCAAAGAACCGAGGATACACAGGGCACTACCATGTGGTTTGGCAGAGCTTGAAGTTTACCGCCAAGAGGTCATTTACGGGATACATGACCATTGGATAGATCCAGAGTCTGGCAAGTGGAACTACACCTATCATGAACGCCTAACAGCGTATACCGTCCCCGGGCTTGATAAACCAATTGACCAACTCTCATACATCGTTGATGCACTCTGCAAAGCTCCATATACACGCCGCGCACAAGCAATAACATGGAAGCCATGGGCTGACACATGCGTTGAGCATCCACCGTGCCTCCAACGCATCTGGATGCGAGTTATCGGTGATGAGCTCGTCATGAACGCACATATGCGCAGTAACGATGCGTTTAAAGCAGCCTTCATGAACATGTATGCGTTTACAGAACTGCAAAAGTTGGTTTCGGAACGCTTGTCTGAACACCTTGGGCGTGAAATACGCGTTGGGCAATACACGCACATAGCTGACTCATTCCACATCTATGGAGCTTACTTTGATGAGTTCCAACGCTTCCTTGAAACACTGCAGAAACGCACATTTGAGCAACGCACATATAGAACTGAAGAGGTGCTACCGATACTTGAAGAAGCAAGGGAAGCGATAAAACGCTCGCTTGAAGAGGAACGCCTAAGCGGGCGCAAAGGGAGCTTACAGTGATGTTAGAACGATACGATGAATCGCACATTAGATGAAGCACGACCCGCAGGGGAGTTTACTTGCGCTACAGCGCGCTATAATTATTAGTGACTTGGTGGGCGCGTAGCTCAACGGCAGAGCAGCCGGCTCATAACCGGTCGGTTGGGGGTTCGAATCCCTCCGCGCCCACTATTTTCTTTTGATTACCACAGTGCAACAATGCTTTGGCTGCACGTGTTCTAAAACCAAAACGCCCCTCCCACGCTATGAGCTCCAGCACATCAACGGGACACGAGGAAAAGACATGGGACGCAGAAAAGGTTTGAGGTTCACCAAGAGGTTTCCTCTCCCAACCAGCAACTTGATGCTGAATGGATTTGGCGCCACAAAAAATCCACCGTCAAACCCTTCACTTGCTGAAGCCAGTAACATGTAGAGTTAAAAGCACCCTCGTTCTTGGTTTAACAAAGAGAAGCAGGCGTGTTAATGTATGTCTATGCAAACAACTCCAGCGTGGATTAAAGGGGTGATGAGAGATGCAATGGTGGTGGGCAGAAGTAGCTTTTGCGTTGGCAGTGATCCTCTTAGCCAACTGTGTTGATCTTTCATCTGCACAGCAACCAACCAAAAGGCTGCGCTTGCTTGTCGTCACTCACTCAGCAGGGTTCATGCACGAACCTGTTAAGCGCCCAGCACAAGACAGACTCTCGGTTTGTGAGGAAGTCATCATGGGGCTCGGACTGATAACCGGCGTATACGATTGTGAATTCATCTACACAAAAGAGGACTGCCAAAAGCTTACACCGGATTACCTGAGGCAGTTTGACGGTTTCTTCTTTTACACCACTGGCAATCTGCCGATACCTGAAGATGGGCGGGAGGCATTAATTAAGCTCGTCAAGGAGGGGAAAGGATTCATAGCTGCACACGCAGCAACCGATACTTGGTATAACTACCCACCTTACGGTGAGATGATTGGCGCATACTTTGATGGTCATCCTTGGCATCAAAAAGTCCGTGTAATCGTTGAGGACAAACAACACCCAGCGACAGCTCATCTTGGTGATGCGTTTGAGATTGTTGATGAGATTTATCAGTTCCGCGAACCATACTCAAGGGAGCGTCTCCATATCCTTTTGAGCTTGGACATTAATTCAGTTGATGTGAAGAAAGGCAGACGAAAAGATAATGACTACGCACTTGCGTGGGTCCAGCAGTTCGGGAAAGGACGTGTCTTTTACACAGCGCTTGGACACGGAAACAACGTGTGGCGTGACGAACGCTTCCAAAAGCATTTGCTAAACGGAATACTGTGGGCACTCGGTGTGCTTAAGTGAAATGCAACATAAAGGCTACATTACCTTTGCTCAATGAGCATATCAGCCATGTGCTCACAGAGGACGGCCACATCCTCTGTCGTTAAGTAGTCGCTAATTGAAGAGTCAAAGAGGATGCTTATATTTGCTGGCATCTCCTCATCGGCTACCCAAAAGGCTATAGTGATTGGCACTCTCGGCAACGCCCATATGCGCAACCCAACATCACCATATTGAACCTCTTCAGCATCAAACCTCTTAGCAGCCCTTCTCAATCTGCTCCCGTCGTCATCACCAAAGGCTTGCAGGAGTGGCTTTTTAACTCTGCTGTCAAAGCTGACATAATAAGCAAGCCCGCCAAGAAGTTCTCTAAAGTCAATCAACCTACCAGTCAGCTCTTTTCCAGTGGCTTGCGCAAGGTAGTGCAGGACGAGGATCTTAAGTGTTATGGGTGCTACTTCGTTGGTTATGCACTCAACTTCACATTCGGGTTCCGCCACTTCGTAGATATCCCCAAGCAACTTTAACCTTGCTTTGCCCTCCGCTTCAATGAAGGAAGCACCCGCAAGTTCACACTGGCGCTTTAAGTCAAGCTCCCTCAACTTTTGCTTTGCAAGTTCGTAAGCGGTTCTGTGCCCCTCTGCCTCACCAATTGGGGTTGATAAATCGCTTCCCATCTCGTTTTCACTCCAACTCCGTTTTAGGGCAATGGTTCACACCTCAAGCCATGAGTGTGAGTAGACGACCTTCCCCATAAGCACAAGCGTTGTCTTCGCGTATATGCGTTCCTTTTCAGAGAGCTCATTCATGTTTGGTTTTTCGCCATCCATTATGCGGTGGACGAGGTTGACTATCTCTGGCATCTGTCCTCTTGCAAGCTTGATCAACTCTTCATCAAAAGCGTTCACAATGGCTGCATCCAGACCATACTTCATAAGCATGGCAAGATAAGTTCGGTTCAAGTGTGGGCGGAGTTCCGTTGGAGTCCCATTTGAAACATTGGACAAGCCAACAATTGACTTGCATCCGGGAGCCAATTCCTTAAAAGCACTCATGAACTCAATGACTGAAAGCACCTGCCCTATGTCAGCCGATACTGGAGTCACTATTGGGTCAATCCATATGTCCTCAGGTTGCAATCCTGCATCTACAGCCCTTTGCACAAGTTCAAAGCATAGTGTTGCTCTCTCATCAGCATCTCTCGGCATCCCTTCAGTGCCCCAAAGCAAACCGACTACCGAGGCGTTATACTTCACCGCGAGTGGCAACATCCTTTCAAGTCTTTCTGGCTGAAGCGATATTGAGTTAATCAACGCTTTGCCACGATGGACCTTTAAACCGGCTTCCATTGCATCTGGGTTTGTTGTATCAAGCGACATGGGCAAGTCAACCACTTCTTGGACAGTCTTGACTATCCACTCCATTAGCTGTGGACCATCACGCCTCGCAGGACCGATGTTCAAGTCAAGGTAATCCATCCCAGCTGCAGCCTGCTGTTTGGCGAGCTCTTGAATGGTTGCTGCATCTCGGTTTCTTATTGCAGCCCCAATCGTCTTTGACATTATGTTTATGTTTTCGCCGATGAGTATCATCGCCAACCACCTCAATGTGTCTATTTACATCGCTTCAGCTACCTGACCAGACATTGCGCAGATACGCTGGTATGTATGCAGCTTCTCTCGGTCCAACGAGTATCTCCCACTCGCCACCAAGCTCTTCCTCAAGGGCACCACTCTCTGGTGCAAGGTATCCGGGTATGATGAGCTTGCGATGCTTAACTTTGTTTTCAATGCCACACTTCTTGACGAATGGCGCTATAACATCGGCTGTAAACTTTCCACCAGCCCACGCAGTCATCACAGACAACCCTTCCGTGTCTTTAACAAGTAGCCAAGATGGAACACGGCTGTTCTCAATCTCTGTTGAAACAAGGAAGTATGTGAGTGAGAAGTTGCAAGTCAAAAGCACCGGCGAATTTTCATCTGGCTTCCCTATCTCGTAAATCCCTTCCTCAACTGCGAGTGGTCTCCTTGGATCTGTGTAGATGTTCATCCTGGCAAGTAAAAGCGGGTAAAGAGAATGACCTTGAAAATCTGAGAGCACGATTATCCCACCATACTTGGCTACAAATATTGCCCCAATGAGTGTCTGCATAAGCAAATCATCACTCATCTCACAAGCCAATACAATCGTCGGGAAACCAACTTCCCTCACTTTGCTGACCAATGCTGCTCTCCTTAAGACAACGTGGTGGATGAATGCTTCCTTGAGAGAGCGTGCACCAGTGTCAATTACGATTTCTTTCAAGCCATGTTGCATTGCCTTTGATGTCAAATCTGCTACGCTGTTCAAACCGTCACCCTTGACAGCAAGGGGACATGAATACTCCTTTGAAAGCTCTATCATCTCGTCAATGTTGTCCTTGGTAGCAGCATAGATGAGTGGGCGTCTATGCGCGCAAACCTCAAGCGCTGCTGATTGGATTTTTGGATCGTAACTCATCAATATGATGCATCCATCGGACTTCTCAACGAAGCGCTTAACAACATCGGTATACCTTTGCGAACTCCCTGAATCACAACGCAAGGCAGCCATCTCCGGCTTTAGTATGAACCCTGCCCTCTCAAAGACGAATTTGCTCAACTTGTCTATTCGCTCATCAATTTCCGTATCATCAACAGCATCGCTGATTAGGATGGCAATCCCGGGAGGGTTAACGAAAGTTTTATCGTGTCTAAAGAGCACAGTTTCACCGCCCACTTTTACAACTTGACCATCCTTACCTATCACTACTTCCCTCTGCGGTGGCGCCGATACTTCAGCCAACTTTTCCCTCGCTTCTTCTGAGATGTATGGGCATGCCTCAAGTTCTGCCTTCCCTTGAGCCAAGTTCATAGCAAACGCAAGGCATGTAGGAACGCCACACTCACCACAATTTTTCTTTGGCAGTAGTTTAAATATCTCAATGCCACTTAATGGCATGGCTGTTCCCTCCGATCCTGCAATTGCATTTAACCGATGATTGGAGGCATCTCAAGCGCAGGATGCCCCTTCTCTTGGAGGTAAGGCAAAATCTCCTCCTCAGTAACACCAACCGTCTCATCGGCTATCATGTCAACCGTCATCCCGACTTCCTCAAGGCGTTTGACCAACTTCTCGCCAAGCTCTTCCTTCAACATCCTCGGCATCCATACAAGCCTCTTTATACCACCATCTCCTTGTAACCATTTACGCTGCACAATCCAAATCTTTGCGTGTCCAACGAAACCGGGTGTGCTCACGCCTCCACCTATTGTCCCTGCGAGTGTAGTGAACTTCATCCCGCATGGTGTCATGCCAGTATACTCTCTATTGACAGTCATGACTCCGTTACAAAGTGGCAAGACAACTGTTATGCACTCACAGCACCCACATGTTGTCATCGGGCTATCAACAACGCTGTAGAAGTTATAGCCCTCAATTGCTCCTCTTGACGTTTTCTTAACAAACTCATCAACCCCTTTCCACCTACCCTTCAACCTGTCTATGCACTCGCCGTATTGCACTGGTTGGTTTGGTCCTTCGGGATTCACTTCATACATCGCCTTAGCATCCAACCATGTATAAGCGCCGCAAAGCCCCGGGCGCTCTGGGCTTATCACGCACACATGAGTTGGAGCGAAAGACTGACAAAGAACACATGAGTAGAAAACATCCACATCCTCATCCTTGAGCCCTTCCATCCTTGCGTCCCTTGCTTGATAAATATGGCGTGCTTCATCATGCAACCTGCGGACATCTTCCTCGTTTGTGAAGATAGTCACTTGAACCTTGTCCAGTATGTTTCCGAAGTCTTGATGGAACCTCGCATGCAGTATTTCACCTATGTGCCTCAGCCTGAAGCCTTGCCCAAATGCCCCTTTGCTAATCCTTAGCCAAACTATGTCTCTTTGACCCATGTGGAACACGCCTTGAGCATAGTTGATGAAGTGGTGTATCTGGCGCTCAAGTATCGGCTCAAAGTCCTCCTGCATCTTTCTACCAGCAACTTCAACCAAGATTGCAAGTGGCATTGCCCCACCCTCTTCAACAGTTTCAATGTCTGGACCTACCAACTCAATTCTCCCGTCTTGGACTTCATCCATCCTGCGCATCCTACATAGCTCAAGCGCAAGTGTTCTATTGCCACCAAACTCAACATGCAAGTCCCCTTTCCTCACTCTCTCGCCCTCAAATGCTGGACCGTAGGCTACAGGGACTGGCACCTTTGTGATAGTTACTTTGAGACCGCGCACCTCAATAGCTTTTGAGACAATCTCCGTATGAGGCACATTTGAAACAACGTGCTCGTATGTGCAGATACCAGTCGGTAGAACCTGAGGTATCGGGCTATCAGCAATTGTTGGGAAGCCCCAATTTATTGCTCCAGCTGCGTTTGCATACCACTCATCTGTAACGAAGCCCAAAGCCAAAACAAACGCAAATACTCTGTCTTTATTGTAGATGAGGATGCGCCTATACTCACCCGGCTTTATCCCGCCAAAAGCCATTGCAACTCTTGTTGCAAACCCTATTGAGAAAACCGTTGCCGAAGTATCTGGACCAAACGGCACAAGCCGTGTTGTCCAACCAACTTGCACTCCTGCCTCAACAAGCTGTTCAGCCATCCTTACACCATTGTTTTCGGAGCACATGAAGACATAAAGATTTTTCTCCTGTAGCTCCCTTGCTATCTTCACGGCTGTTTCAGTATCTGGAGGCGCTCCAAGTATGGCAGCGAAACCAGGTGCAGTCCCATCAACGAATTCAACGCCTCTCTTTCGCATGATTATGTCATCAGCTGCACCAAGCCATATGTTCTCGTCCGTTGGCTCTTCCCCATGCACATACACATTCGGATTCTCAAGATACTTGATTGCCTCAATGATTTCCTCAGCGAAGAATGTAGCCATACCTGCATCAAGCGCTGGTGCAAGGTATGGCAAATGCACTTTCTCCCTAACAGGTGGTGGTAGGAGCCTCCTGCACAGCTTTAGGACTTGTTCCATATCACCGAGTGTTCGCACAGGTATCCCGGTTATGCCATAGATGATGGGCAAGTAATATGCGGTGTTTGGGAAGCCAACCTCTTGTTTTGGACCCCACTTGTCCATTGCCTCACGCCACTTCTCCTCAGCCCTCGCGACTATCTTATGAGCGCCTCTTATGGCAGCAGAGCATATTAGCTTTGACATACATTAGCTCACCCCTTTAGACAGCTTCAAGCTGGCGTCTCATCGCCATGTCAAACAGTATGCGCTCACGAGCTTTATCAATTCCAAGCGCCTTGCGCTTCTCGTCAATGTGCTTTATCATTAACTTAGCCATCTCCTCTGGGTCTGGTTCAAAAGCCCATCTCGCCTTGAAAAGCTTCTCCATATCTCTGAAGAGCCAGTTTGAGACAGCCTCATTTCCGAGCGTGGGATAATGCACTCCAAACACTGTGAAGACGCCAGAGGCAACAAAATACATCCCTATTGCTATAGCTTTCTCTGACATCCACTCAGGTGCTGCGCCTGCAGCAGGCAGGTCGCTTATGTCATCTCCTAAGCCACCCTCTTTGACCATCGCAGTCGCTGCAATAAGTATACGGCTATTATCAACACAAGAACCCATATGCAAAACTGGCGGTATGCCAACAGCCTCGCAGACCTCCCCAAGCCCATCACCTGTATACTTGAGAGCCTCATCTGGATTCATCAAGCCAGCCTTCGCACACGCCATTGCAGCGCATCCTGTCTCAAGGACAAGCACATCGTTTTTTATGAGCTCTTTCACGAGTGTCACTATTGCGCTGTCTTGAGCGACTCTCGGGTTGTTACACCCGACTACCCCTGCAACACCCCTTATGCGCCCGCCAATTATGTTGTCATTCAGAGGGCGATAAGATGCCCTGAAAAGCCCACCAAGGAGATATGTTATGGTCTCGTGGCTGAAACCTGCAACCAAATCAACAGCATAGTTAGGAACATAACCATTTGCCCCTCGCTTGCTAAACTCTTCAATCGCTATCTCAACGAGCTTCCTTGCGGACTCAAGCGCGTTGTGCTCATTAAACTCAATGTGCATTGCGCCCTGTATCTTAGCCTTGGGCGATGTTGTTATAATTCGCCCATGATAGCACTCGGCTATCTCAGGAAGTGACTGCATTACACATTGCACATCTACAACCATCGCATCAACTACTCCAGTTACAAGCGCAACCTCTTGCTGTAAGAAGTTGCCAGCAAGCGGTATACCGTGTCGCATAAGCACTTCATTTGCTGTGCAACATATACCAGCGATGTTGATGCCCTTTGCACCCTTCTTCCTTGCAAGCTCAACGAGTGAAGGCTCCCTTGAGGCTATAACAACCATCTCCGAAAGCAAAGGCTCATGACCGTGGACGATGATGTTGACATGGTCTGGCTTTAGAACACCTAAGTTAACTTGGCTGACTGTTGGGTATGGTGTCCCAAAGAGCACATCTTGAATCTCCGTTGCGAGCATTGAGCCACCCCAGCCATCGGCGAGTGCCACCCTCGCAGCATGCATTAATATGTGCTCATAATCTTGGTCAGTGCCCATATGCGTCCTATGGAGTGCTTCCGTTATTTCCCTATCAATGCCTCTCGGAGTTACTCCAAGCTCACGCCAAATCTGTTGACGCCTGAGAGGTGCACGCTTGATGAAAAGGAGTTCGCCCTCTTGCTTGCCGAACTCCGCGAGAGCTATTGTCGCGACATCTCTTGCTATCTCCTCAATCTTCCGCCCAGAAGTCTCAACGCCAAAGTCCATAGCAAGCTTTATGAGCTTCATCTCATCTTTAATTTCGTAGTCCTTTGTCTCACCGTTAGCAACCGCAAGTAACAGCTCAGCTGCAGCTCTTCCATGGTCAGCATGCGCAGCAGCACCACCAGCAACAATACGCAAGAAATTCCTCGCAACAACAGTTTCTTGAGTTGCACCACACACTCCTTTAGGTGGTTCCTCTCCCTTCTTAGCAACGAGCCTACAAGGTCCCATGTTGCATAGCTTACAGCATATTCCGTCCCTGCCGATTGGGCATGGACGCATCAATTCAACCCTGTCAAATGCTGTCATAACGCCGTCGTCTTTTGCCTTCTTGAGCATCTCAAGCACAGCAGGGTCTATAGTGCGGTTTTCCTCGTTCATGCTTCAGATACCCCCTTGAGGCTCAAAAATTGAAAGCACACGCTAAGCGTTTACGCGTTCATAAGTTCGTTCAATGCCTGCCTCACAAGCTTAACAGCATCAGGATGACGCATCACGAGTATATCAGCACCAGCGAGTGAAAGAAGCATTGCTGTTATTGCTTCCATCAACACCCCTCTATGCTTTGCGTTCCCAAGCAACGGGGCTTCCTCTTCACTCATTTTCGCTTCCTTCGTGCCCCACACTTCCTTGGCAACATTGCAGATTATGGGGAAGGCAAGCCTCTCATCCTCATGTAGCAAAGCTGCAACCCTTATCCGTTCCATCACCGAGTATGTGTATTCAATTCCGTATCCAAGCCCACCTACAGTTGGATCAATGATGATTTGCTCGTCTGGAACACCCAAGTTTGAAAGCAGTATGTTAAGCTGTTTTGCAAGGTTTATATCTATCGGCGTCGAGGCAGCAACAACTTGATTGCAAGCGATTGACTGCGCACCAACCCTTGTATAAATCTTCTCCACAACAGGTCCAACAACTATGCGTTTACCCTCACAAAGCTCGCACACCAACCTCAATGTCTCCACATCTTTCGCCTCATTACCACATCCCCAAACAATCAACGGAACTTCAATCGCGTCTGAAAGCTCTTTTGCTATCTTTGCTGCCTCTTCAGACGGTCTATCCATGCCATATGGGTCTGTGCTGGCAAGTTGAAGGCAAATCATCTCAGCACCATACTGGTCAATACATTTTCTTGCCCATGCAATTGGGTCGTTCATTACATCGCTGTAAACTTCAAGAAGCGCCGGTGGCCAATCTGTAGGCGGATAATCATACACATCCATTGCTATGCGTATCGGGTTCGGCATTTCGCCTTCAAATGTGTAAAAGGGCAAACAACTCTCACCACCGACCTTCACCGCCTTCTCGCCAACGCCTATCACTACCTCCTTTATCCTGCCTGTGTATGTTTCCTTCGGTATCTTTAATTCCATTTGTCCCCCACCCCTTGTAAGACCAGCATTACGCTCGGAGGAGCAAGCCATTCGGCAGTTAAACTAAGCTGGCGTCTTGCGCTTCTCGGAACCATACCATTCAGTGCTATACCAATAGCGCTCAGCATAACGCAGATACTTCTCTATCTCCTCTCGAGTTTGCAGTTTCCTTTGCCAATTGCCCTCGCCTTCTGGTTCTGGCTTCCCTGGCTCATAGGTCTCGCCAAGTATTTCAACCTCAATCCCATCGTAGTTTTTTCTTCTTTCCGTTGGCATCTCCATGGCTGATCACTCCTTTCGGAGAAACCATTAGTAGCGTAAGTTGCAACTTTTTTGCCTCGGTGTAACGAGTAGGGTTTACCAATGCTTCGCAAAATCCAACCCATCAGTATAGCACGCAATGTGGGATGCCTATATCGCAGTGAACACATTGAAGCAGATGAGGCAAACTATCTCGCACAACTCAACTATCGCCCCGTAGCAATCACCTGTGAGACCTCCAAACCTTCTCGTAAGCGATGCTGAAATGAGGAGGGCTATAACGCTACATATGATGAAGCTCACAAACCCAA
The DNA here is from genome assembly GCA_041538025.1 of Candidatus Thermosaccharophagus gerlachensis. GTDB lineage: Bacteria > Armatimonadota > Fervidibacteria > Fervidibacterales > Thermosaccharophagaceae > Thermosaccharophagus > Thermosaccharophagus gerlachensis. The sequence continues at coordinate 16,417 of JBGOEV010000020.1, forward strand.
CCCACCCAAACATTAAAACCACGGTGAGAAACACATATGAGAGCGAGATCAAAACTTGCACATTGCCATGCCTACGGAGGTTGAAAGCTATCCCATCACCCCCTCGGGCATACGGGAAGGAAAACATGGAGAGAAGCGCGCACCATCTGCTGAGCATCGGCATTAAGCAAATGGCTTTCCACCTCAACGCTTGTTTGAGCGATGCAATAAGTGTTGACTTGAGCAGGAGCACAATGCAAACGCTTGCAACACCGAAAGCACCGACATGCGCATCTCGCATCACTTCAAGTTGCCTTTTAGCATCTCCACTTGCACCTATGGCATCAGTCAAATCGGCAAGCCCATCAATATGCATCCCGCCAGTCAAAAAGACAAGCAACGCTACAACCATGGCGCTTGCTGCGCTGGCTGATGTCACCTTGAATAGCAACAAATCAAATGATGCACAAAGCGCACCAATGCAAAATCCGACGAACGGGAAGAACAAGGCACAGATGCTGATAGCCTCTTTATGGCATAGCCCATTCACTGGCAAAATGGTGAGGAATGAGACAGCGCAAAAGAAAGCACCAAAACAGTGTCTCAAGAAACTGTAAAGCCCTTTCATCTTCACACCCTACAAGATTGGACCTGAAACACCAGCCTCATCAAATGTAGCCATGCGCGATAGCAACTGGCATGCTGCATCGATGATATGCATTGCAAGCACTGCTCCAGTTCCCTCGCCAAGCCTCATGTTCAAACTCAAAATTGGTCTTAGCCCTATAAAGTCAAGGAGAACACGATGACCAGGCTCTGGTGAGATATGCCCAGCAAACATGTAATCTTTAAGCAACGGTTGCATAGAGAACGCTATCGCTGCTGCTGCAGTCGTGATAAAGCCATCAACAATCACAGGTATGCGCATCAACCCACACGCAATTACAGCCCCAACAAGCGCTGCTATCTCAAGCCCACCTACCTTGCTCAACACATCAAGAGGATCATTCGGATCGGGACGATGAAAGTTCAGCGCTGCTTCAACGACAGCCACCTTATGCATATAGCGCTCGTCATCAAGACCAGTTCCCCTACCCGTCACTTCCCTTGCTTGTTTCCCAGTTAGCACTGCTGTAATAGCTGAGCTCGGTGTTGTGTTTCCTATACCCATGTCACCGATGGCGATTATCTGTGCACCATCTTCAACGAGCATCTTCACTGCTTCAACACCTACAGATATGGCATCTAAAGCCTGCCTCATTGACATCGCTGGTTCACAGGATATGTCGCCTGTTCCCCACGCCACTTTCCTTATGAGCAACCCGTCATGCTCGGGCAAGTCAGCAGCTACACCAACATCAACAACAAGAAGCCTTGCACCACAGTGCTTACTAAGGACGCTTATTGCAGCACCACCTTTAACGAAATTGAGAACCATTTGAGCCGTTACTTCCTTTGGGTAAAGGCTGACACCCTGTCGTGTGACACCGTGGTCAGCAGCAAATACAACAACTGCTTTCTTTTGTGTGCTTGGTGTCGGATTGCCAGTTATACCTGCAACCTGTATGGCTATTTCCTCAAGCATCCCAAGGCTTCCAAGTGGTTTGGTAAGCCTATTGACCCTCTCTCTTGCAGCATTCATCGCCTCAGCATTGAGTGGTCTAATAGAGCTCAAAATCTTGCTGAGCTGGTGCTCATCCACTTGCCAACACCTCACGTTTAACTTGCGCGTTTGATGCACACAGGTATGCCAGCACATAGCCAATAAACAATGTCAGCCTGTGAAGCTATCAACTGATTGACTTTGCCTGCCATGTCTCGGAAACGCCTACCAAGTGGGGTAGTCGGGACTACGCCCATACCAACTTCGTTGCTCACGATGATGACATTACAGCTACTCTGCTTGCACGCGTTAAGGAGTTGCTCAACCTCTCCAAGTATAGCTTCGTCGCTCATCCCAGCTGCTATGCAGTTTGATAGCCATAGCGTTATGCAATCAATGATTAGCGTATTAAACTCGTTGCTGTGCGAGTATATCCACTGAGGCACATTGATTGGCTCTTCAATCGTTGCCCAAGAGCTTGGGCGCATACGCTTATGCTCAGCTATGCGAGCTTTCATTTCCTCGTCAGTTGCCGTAGCTGTTGCTACGAATGCCACCTTCCCACCAGAGCTAACTGCAAGCTCAACTGCAAATTTGCTTTTGCCACTCCTTGCACCGCCAATGAGCAGTGTGATAACTCCCAACTTGCTCACACTCCAAAGCAGATGCTTAATTCACAGTTCACTTGCGCACATCGCCATGCAACAGACGATGGAGCGTTTTTATACCTTGGATTATTCTCGGACCTGGACGGAAGAGTATGTCAGGATCAATCGCATAAACCCTGCCAGTGCGCACAGCACGCAATTGCTGGAAGCCAACCCTCTGCCTCACTTCCGAAAGGACCTTTTGGTTGAGGCGTCCATGGACAGCCACAATGTAAACCTCTGGGTTAAGCACCATAAGCTTTTCAAGGCTAACCGATGGGAATTCACATGGCAAGCCAGCTCGCCTAAGGATATTCTCGCCACCCGCAAGCTCAATTGCATCATCAATGAAGTTGTTAACCCCTACTCCCATGAGGCTTGGTGGTGGTGACACCTCAATGAAGACACTTACCTTACGCGTCGTTCTGAGCTTGCTTAAGCGTTTCAATTCCAAGCGCATCTTTCCTGCGACTGCCTTTGCCTCCTTCTCTTTACCGACAAGCTTGCCAAGCCTTTCAATAGCGCTGGCTATGTCCGCAACTCTCTTTGGAACTATAGCGAATATAGGGACGAACAGCTTAGATTCAAGCGCTTCAACCTCGCCTTTGGGCAAGACATTTGAAGCGAGCACAATGAGGTGTGGGTGATGCTTCACAATTGCTTCAATGCTCGGGCGCATAAACGCTCCCACTTTTGGGAGACGGCGAACCTGCGGTGGGTAGTCCGAAGATTCGTCAACAGCAACGACGGCATTGCCAGCACCTATTGCAAAGAGTATTTCAGTAGCACTCGGTGCAAGCGAGATGATACGCGTTGGTGGTTTTTTGAGGCTCACGAGCCTGCCAAGGTCATCCGTAACAGTGACTGCAAGGCAATTACAAGCAATTGGTAAAAGCAACAAAGACGATAAGAACCACCTTCTGACAGCGCTCAAAGGCATCACCCACACCACCATTAACGCACTCTGAATGAAAGGCGCTATTGCCTATCAAACAATTCCTCATCAACAGTTCCAAGCGTTTCAATAGCGCTGTCTCTATGTGAGGGCTTGATGACTTTAGCATGCCCATCAACGAAGGCAGCGCACGCAACCCCGTTATGCCTGAAATGGATGTCATAGTAGCCCCACGCCTGTGACGGTGGCGTTATTGCTACAGACTCCTCAAGCTCCGATGGATTTGCAAACTGTTTCCTCGCTGAGTCAGCGAACAAGAGGGTCTCAGATGGATTTGCTATTTGCGATTCATGTGCTGCGTTCTTACACCATCCCCAGCCACAAAGCTCGTTGCTTGAGTAAGATGGATCTGGTGTTCCACCGATGTAATACCAGTTATATCCATAGCCCATACCAACAGCAACAGCCCTCACTTCTTTTGCGAACGATGGACAGCGCTTTATTTCCTTTGTCCTCAGGTATGGGTAAAGCAAGCCACGCGTAAAATCAACTGTGTTACCCTGCACCCAGCCATACCAGTATTGACCCCAACTCCAATCAGAGGCTTGCGCACCAACAAACGGCATAAGCATACCATCGTAATCCTGTGCATACATAAGCACACCGAGAGCCAACTGCTTTAGATTTGATGTGCAGGATGCTGTCCTTGCCTTTTCTCTTGCCTTCGCAAACACCGGGAACAGAATCGCTGCCAGGATGGCGATTATAGCAATCACCACCAGCAGCTCTATAAGTGTGAATGCCGATGTCATGGTGCGCCACATGCTGAGAGCCTGTTTTTGTCCCCTTAACATCATCCCATGTGCACCTCCATTGCGAGATGTTCTTGATAGCCCTAAAATCCCTCTCTGTTCCTTTCGCGCCATCTCACATGCACCTCCGTCGTGGATTGTTTTTAGGTTGCTTGCGCATGTGCGAAGATACGATAGATACGATACAGCAAGTGGAAGCCCTAACGATGTAGGAGTGGCTACATTGTGATAAAGGGGACAGACAAAAATATCCCCCGCCACACCTACCTCTTGGGGGGCTTCCTTAGAAGGTGTTCAGTGGGGGTCTGCTAAACCATTTGCTTAGCATGCTCACCACCCTCCCTCGAGGCGGCACGAGCATGAAAGCGCGGATGGACCGGTCTTCTGGCTCCCGGATCATCCTACTCCCCGCGCCTTCCCAATGGGGATTAGCCCCATCAGTGGCTTGACGATGCCTTAACTTTCATTCGGCATCGCCTGCGGGTTTCGTCCCCGGTCACAGCTGCGGGGCAGCAACGGATTCTCACCGTTTTCCCGCACATCCATCCGCGTCCGCACCGCTTCGTTTCAAAGTGCATTAAAGGTTCGGATGTAGCGTTACTTATCACTGCAACATTATAACACACTTGCATGTGATGCTATTATGCAAGGTGCTTTTGGAGCGCTACCAAAGCGTTATAAAAATTCGCCATCAACCATTGCTGGAAGCAAACGGCATAAAGGGTCGCAGAGCACCCTCTTATGTTTTGAATGATTTGACTATGCCGACTATCTTTGCTATCTTTGTCAATCGGGGTCTTTTTGGGAGTGTCATACTACAATCACCCCAATACAGGTGGTGCTACAGCTATGCGCAAACGCGGCTTAGGTAGAGGCTTAGATGCGCTCATACCACCAGCCAGTGGGGAAGTATGGGAAGCTGGTATGGGAGCGAGCAGTAACATCGTTGAGATTGAGGTTGACCGAATAAAGCCAAACCCATTTCAACCGCGCCACAAGATGGATCAAAAGGCGCTGCAAGAACTTGCTGACTCAATACGGGTGCATGGTATCCTTCAGCCAGTTGTCGTAAGGCAAGTTGAGGATGGTTATCAGCTTGTAACAGGTGAGAGGCGTTGGAGAGCTGCGATGCTTGCTGGGATGAAGAAGCTGCCAGCTGTCATAAGGCAGTGTGATGACCAAGAGATGATTGAGTTTGCGCTCATTGAGAATTTACAGCGTGAGGACATAAACCCAATTGAGGAAGCAGAAGCATACTTCCAGCTTGCGAGGCGTTTTGGTATGACTCAGGAAGAGATTGCAGCCCGTGTTGGAAAAAGCAGGGCTGCGGTCGCAAACACCATGCGCTTGCTGCAACTCCCAGAACCAATTAAGGAGGCAATAAGGAACGGTGAACTGAGTGAAGGTCACGGGAGGGCTCTTCTTGCGCTTGAAGAGGAACAGAAAATGTTGCATGCGTTTTCGCTTGTGCAACGCCATAACCTCTCCGTGAGACAAACAGAGGAGCTGGTGCAAAGGTTGAAGACAAAAGAGCAAAGAGCGCAAAAGAAAAGACACGAGTTAGACCCGAACTTGTTATCGCTTCAAGAGGAGATGCAAAGACAACTGCAAATGCGCGTTCGCATAAAGCCGGGAAGGAAAGGAGGCACCATTGAAATACGCTACCTAACTGATGAAGACTTGCAGCGCTTTGTTGAGCTTATACTTGGAGGAGGTTGCTTGCGCTGAGTCAAAGCAAACGTTGCAGTTAGCTGGTGGTGAAGTGTGAGCGGTGGAACATTCCTCATATTCGTTTTAATTGCACAAGCGATAGCACAGCTGTTTGAGCCACTGCACCGATGCACACCTTCTCAAAACAAGTGTAAAGTGCTCATCTCCGTAATGCGCATCCCGATGTTGCAAAAGCGCACATCCATAACTGATGCTATGAAAGATCATATGCGTGGGCATGCAGGCAGCGAAATTGTAGCGACAGCTATTGCCAAATACATAAGGAAGCTCAATAACAAGGTTGATGAGGTGAAAGCCAGCAAGATAGCTAAGGCTTTGGTTGATTCAGCAAATCACAACAACATAGATGCATGTTTGCTTGCTGCCCTTGTTGCGAGGGAATCTTCATTCCGCCACGAAACACGCTCACCAAGCGGTGCTATCGGGCTTGCACAGCTAATGCCAGAGACTGCAGCAGCACTTGGAATAACTGATCCTACTGACATCGCACAAAACTTAGAGGGAGCTGCACGCTACCTTAAAATGCTTATAGAGCTTTGGCATGGTCGTGAAGATACTTTTGAGATGGCATTGGCAAGCTATAGGTTGGGTCCAACACTGATTCGGGCATGCGATGGCATACCTAACATATCCAATATCGCTGCATACTTGGACGATGTGTTAGCTCATTTCCTTAAGCTTCAGGATGTGATCTTGGAAATAAACAACACTGCTAAGGATAAGTGAAGCGATGCCTCCCAGTGGCTCAGAGGGTGGCAGAAAATCTCGTCTCCCAAATGGGAGCTGATGGAGGAAGATGAGGTCAAGTGGAGATACTTAAACAATGGGCGTTACACCTCCTTGACCAATATGGTTTGATCGGGTTGTTCACTGTTGCATTCATTGAATCTTCTTTCTTCCCTGTGCCACCAGATGTGTTGCTCATTGCTATAGTAGGTGTTTCTCCAAACTTGGCGCTCAAGAGCAGTTTCACATGCACTGTTGGGAGTGTGTTTGGTGCGCTATTAGGCTATGCTATCGGATTAATCGGTGGACGCCCGATACTGCTCAAATTGTTTAAGCGAGAAAAGGTTGAAGCGGTTGAGGCGCTATATAACGAATACGGTGGTTATGCAGTCCTCATAGCTGCATTTACACCGATACCGTATAAGCTATTCACAATCGCAAGTGGTGTCTTTAGGCTCAGCATTGGCACGATGTTGCTTATGTCCCTCATAGGGCGTGGGGCAAGGTTCTTCCTCGTTGCATATGCTGTTCGTATTGCTGGCTTGGCATTCATCAAAAAGGTTGATATCTTGAGCCTTGCCATTGTTGCTGTTTTATCTGTTGCATTGCTTTGCGCATGGCTTTATCACCGTAGGAAGCTTCAAAGCATGTTTAAGAAAGCTTTAGCTGAAGCACCAGAGGAAAGCACGGAACCATAAAACGATGTTCTATAGCTAACAAGCAGTAACGCGCATTTACCTCGTTTCCTCGTTTTTAGACGCATGGGATAACTTATCCTCCTACAGCACTGCGCTAAAATGAGTATAGCCTTCGTTTGAGTCCGAGTGTAGTTTTTGAGGTGAAAGATTATGAGTGAAGAGGAACGCTGTAGAAACATCCTTTTGGGTTTCTGGCAACGCATTAAACTTGCGCTTAGGGCGAAGAGAAAAAGTGTAAAGGACAAGTCTTCAAAGCATTCGCTGGGGGTGGGCAAAGTGAAAACACACTACATGCGCGATGACAACGATGATTTTGCTGAGCAAGGTGATTTATTCCCCGAGCAAAAACAAGAGCATGCATGGAACTTAACTGATAAGGAGTTTGTGCCATATCCACATAGGCAACCTTGGAAGGTAGGCGTATTCATTGATGTCCAAAACCTTTACTTGTGCGTTAGGAGTGTCTTTGGCAGTCAGGCAAAGATAAATTACAGAGCCTTAAAGGAGTTCCTCTCGCAGAACGGTGCAGTTGTAAGGATGACCGCCTTCACATGCTACGACCCTGAAAACCATTCTCAGCTTGAGTTTATACATGCCCTTTCATTAATGGGCTATCGGGTCGTCGCAAAGCCTGTGAAGCGACTCCCTGACGGGAGTATCAAAGCGAACATGGATATGGAAATGGCGATTGAGATAATGTCACAAGCTCCTTTCCTTGACGAGGTAATCCTTGTAACAGGTGACGGTGATTTCACACCTCTCATTGACCAACTTGCAAAGATGGGGAAGCTCACTAAAGTTATCGGTCCAGATAGACTGACATCACCAGAGCTGATAAGAGCTTGCGATGCGTTCATTAACCTAACACAGATCAGCGGGATACTGGACTATTGAAAAGATGTGTAACAGCGTGGTGAGATGTTCAATGCAGAGAGAGAGGTGGGCAACGAGGATAGGATTGATACTTGCGATGGCTGGCAACGCAATTGGGCTTGGTAACTTCCTACGCTTCCCCGGGCAAGCTGCAAGGAATGGCGGAGGAGCATTCATGATCCCCTACTTCATCTCACTCATACTTATGGGGATACCTCTCATGTGGATGGAATGGGCGCAAGGGCGCTTCGGTGGAACAAGAGGTTATGGAACAACACCAGGCATGTTCCACGAGATGTGGAGGGCACGAATTAGCAAATACCTCGGTGTGCTTGGCATATTCATCCCCACCATCATCATGATTTACTACACCTATATTGAGAGTTGGACATTGGGCTACAGTGTGCTTGCGCTATTGGGCAAAATGCCAAAAGTCGAAGCAGGCATGTCACCATCTGAGGTGCTCTCAAGGTTTGAGGATTACTTCTCCTCATACATCGGGAGGAGTGGCGAGTGGTTCGTTTCGGTTAGCCCAACTGCCTATATCTTTTTCCTCATAACACTGGCACTCAACACTTGGATACTCGCAAGGGGCGTTGCAAGAGGTATTGAAGTGCTCGCAAAGATAGCGATGCCGTTGCTCTTCATACTTGCGATAGTTTTGGTCATAAGGGTTTTCACACTCGGTGCAAAAGTTCATCCGGACTGGACTCCTTTAAAAGGCTTGGCGTTCCTTTGGGAGCCAAAGTGGTTTACGGAGTATCATGGGCATTATGTTTTTACACTTTTTAACCCAACGATATGGCTTGCTGCAGCTGGGCAAATGTTCTTCACGCTTAGTTTAGGCATGGGTGCTATACAAACTTATGCCAGTTACTTGGATGAGAACGATGATGTAATGTTAACTGGCTTAACAACAACATCGGCTAACGAGTTTGCAGAAGTTGTGCTTGGCGGCTCAATAGCGATACCGGCTGCCGTAACATTTCTTGGTCTCACTGGAGCTCTTGAGGTCGCTGCTAAGGGCGTCTTTTATCTTGCATTCGTTTCAATGCCAACTATATTCAGTTACCTGCCTGCAGGTAACCTCTTTGGTGCCATTTGGTTCCTTCTTCTTTTTTTCGCTGGCTACACATCTTCAGTCGCCATGTCACAACCGATGATGGCTTTCCTTCAAGAACACTTCGGCATGAGCCGTGTGCATGCAGCCCTATCCCTTTGTGCCTTTTACTTCCTCGCAACTCACATATGCATCTTCCTTAGGGGTGGTGTTGATGTAATGGACTTTTGGGTCGGAACTTTTGGACCACCACTCCTTGCACTCATTGAGGTCATCATCATGATGTGGATATTTGGCGCCGACAAGATGTGGGAAGAGATGCATCGCGGGGCTGAGTTGCGTGCACCTCGCTTCTTCTACTACACCAGCAAGTATGTGACACCGCTGTTCCTAACACTCATATTCATTGGCTGGATCTACCAAAACCTCGCCCCGAAAAGAGTTTTCAATGGTGTCATTGAGCAAATTGAGTATGTAGGAGAAACAGCGCATGTAAAAGTAACAGTCGGCGATAAGCAACTCATCTGCAAGGTAAGCCAAAAGGATGGAACAAAGTTCTTGCGTAACGGAAAAGAAGCCGACCTAAGCGAGTTCAAAGTTGGTGAAGAAGTCTTTATCGGCTTGAGGAAGGGAAACATACTCACCTTTATTGCTGATGAAGTCTCATACCGTAGCATAATCGCAAGGACGGTTGAAGGGCAACAGCCCGGAATAACAATTTGGATAACAAGGATTTTCCTGTTGACAGTTTTTGTTGCCATGTGCGTTGCTGTCGGCGTAGCATGGCGCATAAGGGAGAGCGTTAAAAGATGAGCTGGCAAGGTTGGCTTTTTCTCATCTTTGGTTGGGGCTTCGTCATCGGGTTATTCATATACTGCTTCTCAAAAGTTCTTACTCGCCCATGATGGGGATTGCAATCCAGCAACCTTTACGTTATTCGAATGCGAAAGCGTTCCTCAGCCTGCGATGGCAGGACATACAATGGCTTGAGCTGAAAAATGTCATCACCTCTTCCTAACTTTCTCCAACGCTGATATGCCAGTTGAGCAACTCCATATGCTGTCGGAACGACATACACGATGTTTAGGAAGCCCCTTTTGGCTAAACTGAGGTGAGAGAGGATTTCATTCCATGCTTCGCTAAACGCACCACACAAAACTGCTGGCGAATCATCGCTCACTATCTCCTTTGCAAGCTCGCCAACATCAACGACACATTCCGATTGAATGGTGGTTAATTCACCCTCACGCATAACGAACATGGCAAAGTATGCTTCCATTAACCTTGTGGGACGAGACGGGTAAAGAACGAAGACCTTATGCCCTTCTGAAATCGTTGCCATATGAGCCATACATTCAAGTGTCCGTATGCCGATTATCGGTTTCTTGAGCGAGTATGCAAGCGCCTTAGCATACGCAACACCTATGCGTGTGCTTGTGAATGAGCCAGGTCCGATTGAGACAGCAATAAACGATATATCGTTGAAACTACAACGAGCAACATCAAGCACTGACCTTGTCAGCTCTGGCAGCCTCCTAAGCAGGTCACGATAAGTCCGCACTAACAGCATGCTCTTTAGCGACAAGCCATCGCTCACAGCTATGCTACAAAGTTCTCCCGTCGTCTCAAACGCAAGAACAAACATAAGCGCTCACTCTCTCTTCGACCGTTCCCACTCAACCCTTATAGCCGAAAGTAGCTCTTCATATCTTTTGCCGAGTGGCACTAAACGAACTCTCCTGCCGATGCTCTCGTGCGAGATAAATATGTCCAAGCGTTCGTTTGGTAGAAGCTGGCTTATATGCTCAGCCCACTCAATAACGATAACGCCACCGAGCGTTAGATACTCACTGAAGGCTAATTGCTGTTCAACATCATCTGGCTTAACACCTTCAAGCCTGTATGCATCCACATGGAAGAGTGGTAGCCTGCCAACATACTCTCGCACAAAAATGAATGTCGGGCTGATGACACGCTTGACCACACCAAGCCCCTCAGCTATACCTTGAATGAGCGTTGTCTTACCAGCACCAAGCGGTCCATAAAGCGCTATGATGTCGCCACAGCGAAGGTGAACAGCTATGCATCTTCCAAAATCCATCATCTCGTTTGCGCTTTCCACTTGTATCTCCCACATGCCACATCAGCTCTTGATGCCTCTTAAGAATTATCACAGGCGCACAGTGCTATGATGATTTTGGCGTCCCAATACTTTGACTGCTCATCAGTAAAAGCCATACTCAGCACGAGGTGTGCAAAGGGCAAATGTGCGAATTGCCAAGCAACTCAAGTCGTCCTATGTTTGTGATTATAATGGCGCTTTTGCTCAGCGTGCTCTTCATCACCCTCATCTTATGCCCCACAATTCCACTTGGTGTTGTTGGTGAATGGGTGCTTGAACGAAAGCATGTTCCAATTAAAAGATGCATCCCCGCAATTATTGGCATCGTGCTGTTTATCATTGTCACATGGAGATGTGCCATAAAAGCACCAACTACAAGATGCGAATTCGTAAGTGCCTTTATAGCGCTTTCCATCGCCTCTCTTTTCGTGCGCTTCTTCGTGCAGTTCATTGAGCCAACAGAAAGGTATCCGATGGCATATGCAGCATACACTGCTGTAAGCCCTATAGCCACATCATACTTCATCGCTGCTCGCAACGCAGAAAGAGAGGGATGGCTCAATGTTATCCGCAACTACGATGACTTTATGCGTCACCAACCAGTTCATGCAGCAACGCATCCGCCGGGCACCTTGTTGCTTTACAGTATGATCAGGGCAGCAACAAGAAGCTCTCACTTGCTTCAAGACATTGCATATGCTGCTATTGGTGGGAAAGAAACGCTCACCTTTCATATCATGGCTGTGCGCAATCTTTTCGGTATACATGTCGAGCCATGGGAATTAGCTGCTGCCTTCATCAGCTCACAGCTCATGCTGTTGCTTGGAGCTCTCGCGTTGCCATTCATCATCCTCGGTTTGATAGCCCTTACCTACACCCGTTCCGATGGTCCTGATGAAAGCACCGATAAGAGTGAATTGTGGTGGGCTGCTTCACTGATCTCCTTCATTTACTCAACATCACCCGGGCAACTTGCATATGTAGCTTCGCCAGACCAAATGCTCACATTCGTCTCAGCAGTTGGCTTTGCATGTATTTGCATTTGGGCATACACTAAGCAAGCGAAGTTGATGCTCATTCTCGTTGGTTCGCTCAGCTTCATTGGGTTGTTCTGCAGCTTCAAATTTGCACCAGTCGTTTTGATGTGGGCGCTCTTGCTCATTGCTGAAACGATAAAACTTGCTAACCGAGACAGAAGCTTAAAAGCTCTACACGACATCGCTATAGTGCTCGGTTGGTTTGCCATGCCGATGTTTTTGCTTTCTTTGTTTTTGCTCATCGCTTTCGGCTTCGATTGGCTCGGCACATTCAATACAGCAATGCACGCTCACAACATTCAAGCTGTCTCATCTGTGCGGACATATTGGAAGTGGGTGATAGTTAACTTGATTGAGTTTGGGTTCTCAATTGGTCCTGTGCTAACGGCGTCGTTGAAAGCCTGCATCTGGTGTGCAGTTTCTTCAAGGGCAAAATCAGTCGGCGAAAGGATGCTCATCTTGTGCGTCGCTATCATAATTTTGATGGACATCCTTGGCATAGTGCGCGGTGAGGTCTCACGGATTTGGCTTCCATTTATGCCGCCGTTGGTGATCGGGATAGCAGCAAACAAGTGCTTTCATCGCTTAAAGCACTTACGCACATCATTCACATTGCTTTCGCTTTCTCAGGCAGCTACAGCAATTTGCGTGAGGGCATTTGTTGACGCTGTTAGAGCATGGTGAGTTATCTTTTGCTTCTTGTGGGTCAGAGATGCCTTCAGTAAAATGAAAGAAATGGGTGGGCGTTGCTCAGGGTGCGAACAACTTATGCTCTCGCAAGCGAGCGGGGTGGATCAATGCTGTGGGAACTCGTTACATAACGATAAAGGGAGCAAGACAGCACAACTTAAAGAATATATCGCTAAAGCTGCCGAAGGAGAAGCTGATTTGCATAACTGGCATAAGTGGTTCGGGTAAGTCATCGCTCGCCTTTGATACCATTTATGCCGAAGGTGAGAGGAGGTATGTTGAGTCATTATCTGCATATGCACGCCAGTTCCTCGAGCGTATGGACAAGCCGGATGTTGATTTAATTGATGGCTTATCGCCAGCAATATCAATTGACCAAAGAGCAGCTTCTCATAACCCGCGCTCAACAGTTGCAACGGTGACAGAGATCTATGACTATCTTCGCCTGCTCTATGCGAGGATTGGTGTGCCTCACTGCCCCAAGTGTGGTCAACAAATTTCACGCCAATCGGTTGACCAAATAGTTGATCATGCTATGTCACTGCCAAAGGGGACAAGGATTTATGTGCTCGCACCACTCGTGCGAGGTAGGAAAGGGGAATACAGACACTTGTTTGAGGAGATAAGGAGGCAGGGCTTCTTAAGGGTCAGGGTGGACGGTGTCGTGAGAGATGTGAACGAGGAGATTGAGCTTGATAGATACAAGATGCACTGGATTGAGGTCGTAGTTGATAGGCTAATCATAGATGAAGGTGTTAGAGGCAGGCTTGCAGATTCAATTGAGACAGCCCTTAAGGCTGGTCAAGGCTATGTCATTATTCACCGGCTGAGCGATGACGGAAAAGGGACTGACATGATGTTCACGGAGCACTTCGCGTGCCCGGACTGCGGAATAAGCATTGGTGAACTCCAGCCGCGCAATTTCTCATTCAACAGCCCATACGGTGCATGCCCACACTGTGGTGGGTTAGGCTCAATAGCTGAGTTTGACCCGGAGCTTGTCATACCAGACCAAAGGCTATCAATAGCGGAAGGCGCAATCGTCCCATGGAGAAGCTACACGAGCAATTACAAGCGTGAGATACTCAAAGCAGTTGCGAAAGCATACGGCTTTTCAATCCACACGCCAATAAAGGATTTGACGAAAGAGCAACTCAATGCAATCCTCTATGGAACTGATAGGGCTGTCCAAGTCACTTATGTCAACCGATATGGTAGGCTACGCACAATAACCACATACTTTGAGGGTGTTATAAACAGCCTCCAACGCGACTACGATGAAGGTGATGACGAGCTTAGAGAGCACCTGCGCAGGTTCATGAGCACACACCCATGCCCAAAGTGCAACGGCGCAAGATTGAAGCCAGAGAGCCTTGCGGTAAAAATAGACGGATGGAACATAGCGGAAGTTTGTAAGCTCACTGTGAGACAAGCTCTTGATTTCTTTGAAGGGCTAAAGGAGAAGTTGCCAGAGCGCCAAAGGTTGATCGCTAACGAAATACTCAAGGAGATATGTAACAGGCTTCGCTTCCTCGTAGATGTTGGCTTGGATTACTTAACGCTTGACAGGGAAGCTTCAACACTTGCTGGCGGGGAAGCACAGAGGATAAGGTTAGCAACACAGATAGGCTCTGGGCTCACAGGCGTTTTGTATGTGCTTGATGAGCCGACAATAGGCTTGCACCCAAGGGACAACAAAAGGCTGATAAACACCCTCAAGAAACTGAGGGACATGGGGAACACGATAATCGTCGTTGAGCACGACGAAGAAATGATTAGGAGTGCTGACTTTATCGTTGACCTCGGACCAGGGGCAGGTGAGCATGGCGGATATGTTGTGGCAACTGGCAAGGTTGAGGACATCATAAACTGCAAGGAGTCGCTAACTGGGAAATACCTGAGTGGCGAACTTAAAATACCAATACCAAAGGAACGCCGAAAGCCGTCGGATAAGTGGTTGATTGTGAAAGGCGCAAGGGAACACAACCTCAAAAACATTGATGTGAGGATACCACTTGGTTTGTTTGTGTGCGTTACTGGGGTTTCAGGTTCTGGTAAGAGCACGCTCATGATTGATATCGTTTACAACAGGCTCGCATACATCCTCCACCGCGCAATAACACGCTGGGGTGACCATGACGAGATACTTGGCGTTGAGCACATTGACAAGGTGATCAACATTGACCAATCACCGATAGGTAGGACACCTCGCTCAAACCCTGCAACATACACTGGCGTCTTCACGCACATAAGAGAGCTGTTTGCGCAGACAAGGGAAGCAAGGGCAAGGGGCTATAAGGCTGGCAGGTTTAGCTTTAATGTCAAGGGTGGTAGATGCGAAGCATGCCAAGGTAGTGGTGTCATAAAGATTGAAATGCATTTCCTGCCAGATGTTTATATCACATGCGATGTATGTAAAGGCAAAAGATACAACCGAGAAACACTTGAGGTGACATACAAAGGCAAAAACATAGCCGATGTGCTTGACATGACGGTTGAAGAAGCCCTCTCATTCTTTGAGAACATACCGCCAATCAGACACATATTGCAAACGCTCAGCGATGTAGGGCTCGGCTACATAAAGCTTGGGCAACCAGCAACAACGCTCTCGGGTGGCGAGGCACAGAGAGTGAAACTCGCCGAGGAGCTGTCAAGGAAGAGCACCGGAAGGACGCTTTATATACTTGATGAGCCAACTGTGGGGCTCCACTTCGCTGATGTCCACAAGTTGCTTGATGTGCTACATCGGTTGGTTGATGCTGGGAATACAGTTGTGGTGATTGAGCATAACCTTGAAGTCATAAAGACGGCTGACTGGATAATAGACCTTGGACCCGAGGGTGGCGATAACGGTGGCTACATTGTAGCTGAAGGTCCGCCAGAAGCAGTTGCGCTGGTTGAGAAATCATACACAGGTCAATTCCTGAGGCGCATACTTGAGAGGGAAGGTAGATTACAACAAGGTGACAAAAGAACGAAAAAGGAAGTGCATGCTCACGCACTCGCTTGATACTGAAACCATACTGGGGTGATTCACAGCATGCGCGTCATCTTCAGGGGGAAGACTTACGAGTTTGACGAAGAGAAGATGAAGGTGAAGGAGTTGCTTAAACGCATGAACCTATCACCACTGAGCACGATAGTGGTGCGTGGGAATGAGATCTTGACGGAGGAGGATGTTTTGAAGCGTGATGATGAAGTGCGCATCATAAGCGCCATCTCTGGAGGAAGAGAGTATGGGCTACATATGTAAGCTCTGCAAGGGAAGGGCTGTCATATACATGCATCACCACAGGCTCGCTTTGTGTGGTGACTGCTACGTCGTTTGGTTTTTAAAGCAAGTGCGACGCTCAATCTCGGAGATGAAAATGCTATTCAAAGGTGAGAGGGTGATCGTAGCTGTCTCAGGTGGCAAAGACAGCCTCAGCCTATGGCATGCATTGAGCAGGCTCGGCTACGAAGCTGAGGGACTTTACATTGACCTCGGTATAGGGTTTGACAGCTACTCTGAGAAAAGCAAGGAATGCACTGTTGAGTTTGCGAAAAAGATTTCTCGCCCACTCCATATTGTCTCGGTCAAGGAAAGCATTGGGAAGCCAATTCCTGCTCTTGTGCGTGGGAGTGAGCGCTCGCCTTGCTCAGTTTGCGGTCTTGTGAAGCGATACATTATGAACAGATTCGCTATTGAGCATGGCTTTGATGTGCTTGCAACAGGTCACAACTTGGATGACGAAGTTGCAACGCTGCTCTCAAATGCGCTTCACTGGCAAATTGGCTACTTGGCAAGGCAGTCTCCAACACTGCCCGAGAGGGATGGCTTTGTCAGGCGGATAAAGCCACTATACCGCTTCACCGAGAAGGAGACCGCAGTTTACGCTATCATAAACGGCATCAGATACATTGAGGATGAATGCCCATACTCAACAGATGCGACAACGATATTCCTAAAGGGCATACTTAACCAGATTGAGGAACGGATGCCCGGATCAAAGCTCCAATTCTACACCAACTTCTTATCTCGTGCAAGGATTCTCTTTGAGCGTGAGCAGGCGCAGAAGGTGAATTTAAGACCTTGTTCAATCTGCTCAATGCCATCGGCTGAAGAGGTGTGCGCCTTTTGCAGGATGGTTGAAAGAGCTGGTGGTAAGTTCGTAGGTCTCAAAGTGACAAAGTTAGAGAACAGCCAAACTGACAAGGGGGCAAGGACGAAGGATGAGGAATGAAAAAGACAATAGAGACAACAGCTCCAACAGCTCCAAGGAGTTCTCGCATTACTTTGTTGAGCGTCCCCAAGTTGAGCATCGCCCAAAGGTGATATACGCACGCCTAAGGGGGAAAGTCTTTTCCTTCCACACAGACAAAGGTGTGTTCGCAAAAGACTATGTTGACTTGGGCACGAGACGACTCATTGAGAAGATGGAATTGCCAGAAGAGGGTGAGATACTTGACTTAGGATGTGGCTACGGTGTCATTGGTATAGTGGCTGCATCAATTCGTCCGAGGGCAAATGTGTGGATGGTGGATGTCAATGAGAGGGCGGTTGCACTCGCCCGTAAGAATGCAAAAGCTTACGGGTTGAAGAATGTGCACATACTACATGGAGACGGCTTTCAACCTCTACCTCCAGAGCTTAAGTTTGATGTCATCCTATCAAACCCACCTATGAGGATTGGGATGAAGGTCATCGTAGAAATGCTACGGCAATCGTTTGAGCGCTTAAAGACGAATGGCTCGCTTTGGATAGTAGCGAAGACAAGCCAAGGCGCAAAGAGGCTTCAGCGTATACTTCAGGAGATGTTCGGAAATGCAGAGACGGTTGATAGACATGGCGGTTATAGGGTCATTAGAGCAGTAAAGCAAAGTTAGCCCCTCTACCGTGCTTTACAGTCGCCACCAGGTGTGATAAAACTTACGATGTAAAAACTTTGCCCACCTGCTTCAGAGGCGGTGGTAAAGTGGTCAGGAGGGAAGGGAATGTATTACAGGTTACCACCTCTTGAGGAGCCAACGCTACATGGTGGGTGGTTTAACTCCTTAATTCGCACATGGATTGAAGCATGCTTCCACCCGGTTGATTTCTTTGAATCGGTTGGCAGGGGCTATAGGCTAAACGAACCATTGATATTCGGTATGATAATTGGCTGGCTGAATGGCTTTGCAACTGCTCTCATTTCATTCGCTATCCGCTTGCCGCTACTTGCACTTCTACAGGCTACGGGTAGCGAGGGAACAGCACAAATGATTTTCACTGTCATCTCAGAAGCTGTGTGGATTTTCATCATGCTATTTCTTGGATGGCTATTTGCGCTCATCGGTATACTTGTCAGTTCGCTAATACTTCACCTCTTTCTCTTCATCGTCGGCGGTGCTAAGAAGGGCTTAGTGATGACAATAAGGACAATGGGCTATGTGTATGCTGGACAAATTTTTTCAATTGTGCCCCTCATCGGTTGGATTGTAGCTCCTATCTATGTGATTGTCTTGGAGATAATCGGGCTTGCACGCGCACATGAAATTGAATACTGGCGTTCCGCATTAGCTGTCTTCCTCCCAATCATTCTTGTTTGCTGTTGTGTCTTTTCCTCGTTCGCTTACCTTGTAGCGATATTAGGGGCACTCGCAGGGAAGACGACATATTCACTTTAAAGATGAGCCATCCAAAAGAACTTTTGATGCTGAATGAATTCGGCGCTAAGAATTTGCTATCAACCACTGGCAAAGGACAATAACATGAACGGCACAGCAAAAGCAAACTGTGCTACAGACCTTAGTCTGTAATTTATGACGCAACCAAAGTAGTTGATGACACAACAAACAATCCATGCGATGGATTAACCCATCAGTGGATGACGGAAACATAAGTGCTGGCTTTGGTCAGCGAATCTTCTAAAGATGGTAGGCGCTCAATGAATCGGATCTGTGTCTCATTCATCACAAGCTATGATGTTAACTGTGGCATAGCTCGTTACAGCGCCGAGCTCATATCAGAGCTGCGCAAGTTCATTGACATCATTGTTGTTCCGTTCGGTCCTCAGGTGTGGCAGCGTTTGTGCCTCCCAAGTGACATACGGACACAACGCAAGCATGCAATTGAAGCTGCAACAGTTGCATCGTTCGCCGATTTGGTGCATATACAGTTCCAACCGCAACTCTTTGGTGGCTTGCATCCAATGAAATGCACATTGCCGATTTTACTTAAGCGCTTGAGCAAACCAGCGATATTGACCGTGCATGAACTTGACATCTATGGCAACTTGGCAACTGCTACACTCAAGTTGCTCATCAACGCATGGTTGCTGAGGCACAAAACAGTAAAGCACATCATTGCTCATAACCGTTTCACTGCTCGTTGGCTCACAAGGCTTGGTGTTGAGCCGAGGAAAATAAGCATCATACCGATGTGGGCGCAGAAGCCGAGCTTGCCTAAAGAACTTTCTCAACGAGGCGCTGTTACAGTTGAAGCAATCGCTGAAGCAAAACTACAGGCACGCAAGATGCTTGGCTTGAACTGCAAACACGCAATTGGCATATTTGGGTTCATCGTCAAAAGGCGTGGTCACCACTTATTGCTCAAAGCACTTGAGCCATTCCCCGATGAGACATTGCTCATCATCATCGGCGGCAAACACCCGCTTGATACGACCGACTACTATGAGGCACTCATGGAGTGGATAAACAAGTGGCGTTTCAGGGATAGGGTTATCATCACAGGTTTCGTGAGCGATGAGATTTTACCGCTATGGCTATGTGCTCTTGACTTCGTTGTAGCTCCTTTTACACACCTAACGGAATCTGCATCACTCCTGCGGTGTATCTCTTATGGTCTGCCGATTGTGTGCTCAGACTTGGAGCCACTGCGTGAGCTACATGGGAGGGCAAATTGCACACGCTTGTTTTCCGCTGGCGATATTGTGAGCTTGCGCAACACAATACTTGAACTGCTTGAGGATGAGGAATTGCGTATACGCCTCGCCAACAACGCCCTCACTTATGCACTCTCATACAATGTTGAACATGCTACCACATTGACACTACAAGCTTACGAAAAAGCGCTTCAAATCGAGCCTATAAAATGAGTGCTACAACTGCATCAATCACGGTGCTTCGCCAGCAGCAGGCATCTTCTGCATTTGCTCGTAAGTCTCTGGAGTTCCCTCTGGTGTATATTTTTGTGCTGCCTTCTTTCCCGCAACATTCAAATATACGATACTACCAACAGCAAGCACAATCACAACCAATGCCACTACCGCAATCCATTTCTTTCCTCTCATCCTTTTCACCTCATATGCGGTGATGTTTTTAGTATCCAAGAAGACCTGATGTCCAAACGCCTCTCCAAAGTATCCAAAGCCTCGTTATCACTGGGTCATTGGGTTGCTCTGACGGTGTTGGCAACCTCCTACTAATGTTAGGAGTCCAAGGTGGTGGTAATAAGTGCTCAAGCCTGTGTGCCTTCACATGCCCATCTTGATAGAGCACATTGAGCATCTGATTGTGCCTCGAGACCAAATTGGCATTTCCCTGACAGTAGTTGCAGAATGGGTCGTTGAGGAAAGTTTGTCCATCAGAGTCAGCAAATGCCATTGTTTCAGCTGGACTAAGCAACTCTGACTCGCTACGCCCACTTCTGAAAGCGCTTGGTCCCATAGTAAAGCCATAGCTTGCACCAGCACCGCAAGGGACACCTGATCTTGTAATATTGCATCTTCCATATCTAAGCCCCGGGGCACTTGGGCAAACATAAACTTGAACATTTTTGACATAAGGGTAAAGCCTGCTTAGAGGTCCTTCATCAGCTCGGAAGGGGGCATTCTCATATGCAGGCAAACCGCTGTATAGCCCACAGCCCCATGGGACAAGCATACTATCGTAGTCAATCGTATATGCTCTCATTGCTAATCCAAGTTGCTTCAGGTTACTTTGACAGCTTGCCATCCTTGCCTTCTCCCTCGCCCTTGAAAACACAGGGAACAGTATCGCCGCCAGGATAGCGATTATCGCTATCACGACAAGCAATTCAATTAGCGTGAAGCCGACACGATGAGTCGCCGCAGTTGCAACTTCACGATCAAAAGTTGACCGTCGCCCAACATCTCTTCGGTCATGCCAACGGCACTTCATTCGTCGCATTATCTTTGACCCCCCTTCAGAATTTGGGAATGATTCTAATGCATTTCAATTTTAGCGCACTTTTTTTTTGTCGTCAAGGGGTTCCAATTCTATAGTGACTGGTTCAGCGCAAGGGGTTAAGTGTGGGTTCATAGTAACGAAAGAGCAAGTGAAGGTTGGCAACGCAAGCGGGCTCTTCTTCGCCCAAAACGAAGGTGCACAGCCAAAAGGTTCGTGGGCACGAATCACGAAAAATTTTTCGCCACCAATTGACTTGAGGAAGTATGGCG
>JBGOEV010000021.1:0-35592 GCA_041538025.1 Candidatus Thermosaccharophagus gerlachensis
ATTGGGAGGATGATTTGAGAGATGAAAGAAGGGTGCAGGAGAAGGTAGCGATTTGAATGTTGCGATATGGGTGCATCAGTATGAGTCAATCAGGCTTCTTATGCGAAGTTTGCGTGTTAGTGAAGTGATGTTGATCCCTTTTTCCTTTGGGAGCGTGACGGTGAATGTTCGTTTTGCTGGCATGTCAAAGAAGTTATCAGAGAAGGGCACATCAACGCCTGGCAAGTAAAGCCAGACAAACTTTGCGAGCCTTTTGGATTTTAGCTGAATTTCAAACTTATCCTTCCTTTCCTTGACTTGGATGCTTATCTCTGGTGGTTTAAGTTCAAGGTGCTTCGGTGGCACGAAGCATACCGTTCCAATCTGCATTCTTTCACCGTTGCTTAAAAGCTCATAGACAAGCACAACCTTTCGTTCCAGCTCATCGTTTACAGTGCGTGAGAAATTTAGTGACACGATTTGCTTGCTTAGCTGTGGTGGTATGCTGATGTCCTTTTCGCCTGACTCAATGATATCGCCATCCATTGTTTCAAGCGACCAACGCACAATTCCTTCAAACCTCTCAAGCAAATCGTTGGTGACATGCAGTTTAACGCGTTTTTCTTCTTCCTCAGCTGATATGAGGACTGGCGCATAAAATCGTTTAGCTGCGTAGTGCAAAGCTTTCCATCTACCGAAGTAATCAATGCTTGCCCATGAGATTACTTGCCAGCAGTCGTTCAACTGCCAATACAGCGTGCCACTCACTCTGTGCCTGTTTCTACGCCAATGCTCAACACCGTATCTTATTGCTTCTGCCTGAAGCACCTGTGTGAGATAAACGAGGCTTTCAAAATCTTTCGGGATGCGGAATGTCCGTGCAAGGTAGCTTATCAAGACTTCATTTCCCCTTGGGTGTCTTTGATGATGTTCCATAACATACGAAGTGAGGTTGAGGTCCTCTTGGCTTGAGAATGTCTTTATCGTCTCAATGTGGGGTAGTGCCTGAAACCCGAACTCGCTCACAAAGCGATGGAAGTGTTTTCTGTATTCCGTGAATGGAGCCATACCATGCCAGACTTCCCAATAGTGCCCGTCGCCAGCGCTTTCGCCATTTGGGTCAACGAATGGTGTTCCAGAGGATGGTGAGCTTGGCCAATAAGGCGTATCTGGGTCTTCGTGGGCACAAACCTGAGGAAGCACATGGTGGAATAACCTATCGTATCCTTCCTTGAGTTCGTCTCCCATCTTTTCTTTCCATCCCCATTCAACCCATCCCCACTCCATCTCGTTGTTCCCGCACCATAAGGCTAAGCATGGGTGGTGCCTTATACGCCTTATGTTGTCTGTAACTTCCATTATGACATTCTTGAAGAACTCTTCATCGTTCGGATATACACTGCATGAGAAAATAAAATCATGCCACACAAGTATCCCAAGCTCATCACAGAGGTCATAGAAAACGTCATCCTCGTATATTCCACCACCCCAAACTCGCAGCATATTGAAGTTAGCTTCTGCAGCGCTCCTTAGGAGTTGTTCATAGCGTTCACGGCTAACCCTTGATGGGAAGACATCAGCTGGTATCCAGTTTGCGCCCTTGCAGAATATCGGTATGCCGTTAACGAAGAATGTGAATGAACTGCCATACCTATCTGGCTTCTGAACAAGCTTAAGCGTCCTTAAACCTATGCGGAATTTCTTCTCATCAAGGAGCTGATTGTTTGAGAGTGCCTCCACAGTGACACTGTAAAGTGGTTGTTCTCCATAGCCTCGTGGATACCAAAGTTTTGGCTCATCTATTTCCACAAGCAACGTTGTGACCACATCGCCTGCCTTCAGTTCGCTGGTAGCTTCCATAACAGTTCCGTCTGGTGATGTGACTTTCATAACGACATTAACTGATGCGTTCTCAAATCGCTCAAGTAAGACGCGAGCGCTTAAAGTCACCTTTGAGCGTGCGTGCACTTGCCTTATTTGCACATCATCAATGCGCGCAACCGAGTATCCAGCAAGTCTTACACTTCTCCATATGCCCATCGTTGGCAGCTTAGGTCCCCAATCCCAGCCAAACTGGTATGGTGCTTTGCGGATGTATGGTGCGCCCGGGATAGACATGCTCGGAGAGATGAGTGGCTTCTGCTTCATCATAGGGCTGACATACTTCAACGGTGATGTGAACCGAACAAGCAATTCGTTGTCTCGTTCCTTTAGAATACCAGTAACATCAAAGCGCCACCTGATGAACATGTTGTTTGCGCTTCCCACTTTGTGTCCGTTGAGATAAATCTCAGCTATCGTATCTAAGCCATCGCATTCCAAGCGCACACGGTCATGCAATAGAAGTTCCTTATCGGCATCAAAGAGTTTTCTGTATTCAAAGTCAGTCTCCGAAACCCATCGCAGTTTCTTTTCGTTGTCGCCGACAAACGGATCTGGTATGCGACCGAGCGAGAGCAAATCCGTGTGAACGCATCCAGGGACTTTCGCTGGCATCCATTCCTTCTCGCCAACAGCCCTGAACTCCCACGAGCCATCAAGCGATTGAATATGCATCGCCCATCACCTCACCCACCACATTTGCCCTCAACACTAAAGCAGCTTCAAATTGATTTGACGCACAAGATGACCGTCAGCGATGCAGATTGCCACTTTTGCAAGCAATCGCTTCTGGCTTAAGGAGTTACCTCTCGCAGTGTTAGCATGGAAGTATAAACAAAGAGGAAATACTCTCACCTTGGGGCTGAAAAACGTCGTCCTCGTAAAAGCGAAAACGCACATTGTTGTGTTAAGAATCACATTCGGTCAAGGTCGTAAATTCCTTCCTCTGCTTCCTCTTGGCTTTGGAATATGCGCTCAACCATTGTTAGTAGTTCAATTGGGCTAAATGGCTTTGTCAGGTAGAGGTCTGTTCCAAGCACATAGCCAGTCAAAACATCTTTATCCTGAGCCCTTGCTGTGAGCATAACAACTGGTATATCCCTTGTCTCTGGGTCTGACTTCAACCTCTTTAGTGTCTCAAAGCCGTCAAGGCGTGGCATCATCACATCAAGTATAATGAGGTCCGGCTTTTCCTTCTTCACTTTCTCAAGGCACTCAATACCATCGTATGCTGTTATCACTTGATAGCCACGCCTCTCCAAGTTGACTTGAACAAGCCTGACTATGTGCTTTTCATCATCAACTACAAGTATCTTCTTGGCGTTTGGAGCTGACATAACTTGAGTCACCTCACTTGCTCTCCAACAGCATTAGTTGATGCTATCTTTATAATGCCAACCACAACTGCCCTCGTCAATAGCAGTTACTTTCGCCAGCATCCGAGCAGTTGACTTACGCATGGCAATTTTGGAAGCCAGCTCATATTCTTCATCAGACAGTTTATCAATGTAAACAGACTGCATCAACGCTTCTTCAAAGCCAGCTCGTAAGCTCTCAATCACTTCCTCATATGATGGTCTTGCTGTAAGCACATCTTCAAGTGAAACGAAACACCGTTTTGAAGCTACGTCACCAAACAAGCTTTCAATCGTTTTCCAATCCCAACTTAACGGCAAAGAACCATGCTGTAGTATTGAGCCTTTAAATTTCGCTTGTGCATTTCCAACAAGCTTCAACGAACCCATTACAACGATATCCACAGGTGAGCAAACGCTGTAACAAAACTGATTTGCTACAGGTCGCCTTAGCTCATCTTCACATGCGTGTTCAAAACGAAAATGAGCGTCAATGCCAAAGTAGCGCAAAGCGCGTATGACACCATCAGCTAACTGCTTATACGCATCAAGCACAGATGAAGTTCTAATTGCTTCCCTTGGCATGACGATTGCATACGTGACTTCGTCATCATGCAACACAACCCCGCCCCCAGATATCCTTCGGACAATATCAACACCCATTCTAAAGCAGCGATTAACAAACACTGCATCAAGCGTGCTGAAGTAACCAAGTGAAACAGTTTTTCGCTTCCATCTATAAAGACGAACTGTTATCCCACAACGCTTGCTTGATGCGACTCTTAACAATGCTTCATCAACAGCCATGTTCCATAAGCCGTCGCATGGCTCATCAATGAGCATACGAACGCATCCTCTTACCATGCACTAAATCCTGCCTTCCCTCCTTAACATATCAACATACGCATGAGCGCTAAGCAACCCTTTAAGTTCGTCTGGCGATGATATTTCAAGCACGATCAGCCACCCTTCACCGTAAGGGTCTTTGTTCACAATCTCTGGGTTGTCAACCAAGCCCTCGTTAACCTTGACTACGGTTCCACTGAGTGGCGAGTAAATCTCCTCGCTTGCTTTGGTTGATTCAATCACACAGAATGGTTGCCCAGCATCAATATGCTCTCCCACATCGGGAAGCTCAATATAAGTCAACTCACCCATCTCGCGCTGTGCGAAATCTGTGATGCCTATCGTAGCCATGTTCTGTTCCACCTTCACCCACTCATGCGTAGGCGAATAAAGCAAATCCTCAGGAAAGCGCAGTTCCACATACTTCACCCCCCTCTAACCCATGTATCTTGCGACTCTGTGAATCATTGCGTGGCTTGAGTTGTCTTTTGCTGTGGTAATCTTATTATGCCACAAAGTTCAACGGCGTCCGAAGTTGTTCTAAGCGATGTGAGTTTCACTTCAAAAGGCGTCTCAACTGCGGTGAGGTTGATCTCTATAGTGCCAATAAGGCGTTCAATGAACGACCTTGGTAGTGGCACGATGTGAAGAAGGACAACATGACGCGGTTTGAAGGAGATCTTAAATTGCGGTAGTAGTTGCAGTTCGCCATCAATCTTTAACGGGATACGCAGCCAAACGAAATGATACGTTGCCTCAATTGATATAAGCTCGTCAGCGAACTTCACTTTCGGTTGTGAGAATCCATTGGAGCAAAGTTCCGATTCCAGTCGTGAGCAAATGAAGCTTTTAGGGATGCTCATTGAGAACTTCCCATCGCCAACGCTTACAACGAGGAATTGGTGTCCGCTGACGAGGGTTCCCAAGTCATATCTTGCGTTGTTCAATTCCACATAGAGCTTTGAGATGGGTATCTCATCAACCTCACATGAGTTAAGGTTTATTGCTATCCTTCCTATGAGTCCCACATGTGCTGTTTTAGCTTGGCTAATGCCCATAAACTTGAACAGCGACTTGCTATCCACCTTTGCCCCGTGAATGGTTAATTCAACTGTCTCTAAGTTGCCTCTCAGTGTTGCTAAGCTACCGTGTCCCTTAATGCTCACCTTGATATCCTTTGCGTTTGGGAAAAGTAAGCGCAAGCTACGTTCAAGTTTTCTTTCGTAGTGTGATGGTTCAGAGATGTATGAAACAGCACACAGCAGGAGAAGCAGTGCTACAATAACTTGCACTCATCTCTCACCTCAAGTTAAATCATCTCCCAAACTGAGTTAAGCGCTTTTGCTGTAACGAGTGCAGCATCGTAGTCTGGCATTTCGCTTACAGCCTTGCTGAATGGCTCAGGTGTTACAGGTCCGTCATAGCCAATTGCTTTCAATGCCCTCAAGAAGCCAACAAGGTCAATAACACCTGTCTCGCCGGGTAGGCATCGGACGTTATCTTCCTGCTCATCAACCGGTATCCCCGCAGGCGCATCATTGACGTGAACATACACAACCTGCTCGTTACTCAGCTTGCTTATCTGCTCAATGGTGCCTCCGCTTGTCCACCAATGCCATGAGTCAAGGAGAAGCCCCACATTGCCAGTCCCTATAGCATCGCAAAGTTCAAGCATTCCCTCAAGTGTGTGTATGAACTCATATTTGTGACCTATGCGCAATTTCTTTGTGCCTAAGAATTCAAGCCCGAGCCTACAACCGTATTCTCCCAAAACTTCTGCTATCGGCTTGAAACGCTCAACATGCCATTTGAAGTTTTCCTCATATGGACGCTCATCCGAGAATGAAGGGATATGTGTAACAAATCTTGTGCAACCAATTTCGCTTGCCAGCTTAGCCCAACCATGCAGTTCTTTGATGCCGTTTTGATACTCATCATCTCTAACCCAGTTGAACGGTAGACCACACCCACCAACCTTCATCCCAAAGCGTTCGTAAAGAGCTTTGACAAAGCCAGTTGAATGCTCCAGTGACAGCTTTCTTGCTTCCCCTAAGGGTAGGTCAACACCCTCAAAACCTACCTCGTGAGCTATTTTGAGCACAGTCTCAATGTCGGCGTGGATGCCTATTGCTCCCGGGTTCAAGTTGCGAAACATTTTTATCCCTCCTCTTGCGGTGATGATTTTGCAGAGTCGCCCAAGCCAACCTTAAAGTCTATTTTACTCCGAATCTCCCACATGGCAATTGCCCCTGCGACTGCTGCATTTAATGCTTCAACCTTGCCCACTTGAGGTATTCGCCACACTTCATCAGCTACTTCAAGGATGCTTGCTGAGATTCCCGGACCTTCAGCGCCAACGATGAGGAGCAAAGGAAGCCTTGGCTTTGCATGCCTTATATCGTTCCCAGACATGTCAAGCGCCACTACCATCCCACCTAAACCTTTGAAGCGGATAGCGAATTGGCGCAAGTTCCCGATAGCTATTGGCAAGTGAAAACAGGCACCAGAGGAAGCTTTTATAAGTGCCGGTGTTATGCCTACAGTCCTGTGGACGGTCATTATAACTCCAGCAACACCAAAGGCTTCGGCTGTCCTTATAAGGCTACCAGCGTTCCTTGGGTCTTGAATGTGGTCAAGTCCAAGCAAGATGCCTTGTGATTTGATGGCAAAGTTCAACATCTCTTTCAACTTGAGCGTTTTGAACTCACCGATGTCAGCAGCTATACCTTGATGTTCATCACTCCCCGTTATCTGCGTCAATGTTGAGCGCTTGATGAAACGCACTTTGACACCTCTTTCATAAATTGCATCCATTAGCCCCTTAGGCAAGTGAGCGCCCTCAGCTACCAAAATTTCATACGGCTTAATGCCAGCTCTCAAGGCTTCCCTGACAGGATGGCGACCATAGATCACCATAAGCAAAATCGCACCTCGTCCATCATGGAGCCAAGGTTAGATCATAACTAAGTGTGCCACTTATGTCATAATAACTTTGTCTATGGTGATGCCATAAGCTTTGCGTGCAATTCATAATTGCAAATTGGGGGATGCATTAAGCTTCAAAACGGGGCGAGTAGGAGAAGTGATAACTCTGATGCATGGGAGCCGAGACGAAAGGAAGGCAGAGATAGAAAAGTTCAGGCTTTATAAGCGCACGAGAGACCCGAAGCTTAGGGATGAACTTATCACAGCCAACATTGACCTCGCAAGGAAACTGGCACAGCGCTACACAGCAACAGGTGAGCCTTTTGAGGATCTATTCCAAGAGGCTTGCATAGGGCTAATAAAGGCTATTGAGCGGTATGACCCAGACAGGGATATCCAATTCAACACATATGCAACGCATGTCATCAATGGTCACCTAAGGCACTACCTCCGCGACTTTGGGAAGCTCATAAAGGAACCAGCATGGTTGCAGGAAATGAGATATAAGGTTAACAAAGCCATTGAAGAATTGCAACATAAGTTGCATCGCCACCCAACACCCGAAGAAATAGCGAAACACACAGGCATAAAACAGAAACTCGTGGAGTATATACTGAGCACAAGCGAACTCTTCAAAGTTCAATCGCTTGATGAAATTATCATGGTGGAAGAGGGTGAGGAAGTGGTTGACTCGCAACTTGAAAGGATGCAGCTTGAAGGCGTTTGGAGTGATATGCAACAGCTTGAGGAGAGGATATCAATTGAGCAAGCTCTATCCTACCTAAGCAGGTTACAGCGCAGAGTGATTGAGCTGTTCTTTTACAAAGAGCTCACGAAGACAGAGATAGCACGCATGCTTGGAAAATCAGTGAACGATATCACATACTTGTTGAAGAAAGGGCTACAGAACTTGCATCAAATACTCACCAGCAAGGGCAAGGTAGGTGTTAAGAGGGCAATGGAAGGGGTTGACGAGGTTACACAGTTCATGCATGAAAGGCAGTTTATATTGCGCCTTGAGGAAGATTTGCGTAGAGCACAACGCTATAAGTTCCCGATATCCGTTGCATACATCATATCCGCAAAATTGCGCTCTTACCATCGTAGGTGGCGTAGCAAGCGCTTCAATGCAGTCCTCTCAATGCTTGCTCAAATCATTCGTTCAAACCTGCGTGAGGTTGACTATGTTGGGCGGATGGGAGTGAATGCATTTGCTGTAGCCTTACCTCACACGGACTCGAAGGGAGCATCGAAAGCCATGGAGAGGTTGAAGAAGAAAGTGGAAGAAACATTTGATGGCAGCACGCCTCAGACACCTGAAATTGACTTCCAATATGGGTGTGCAGAAACTCATGGAGGGAGCCTTGAAGCAACTGACCTTCTCCTTAAAGCTGAGAAAGAAGCAAAGGAAACACTTAAAGCGAAGGGGGCAAGCAGGAGAAGCAATTGAGCCTGTTTTGCTGTGTTGCTTCAAATGTCCAACTCATTTTCAACTTCCTTTGCGTGCGCTTCAATGAGCTTTCGGCGAGCCTCAACGCTTTCTCCCATGAGTATTGTGAAGAGCTCATCGGCTTTCTTTGCGTCTTCAACTTTGACTTGAATCATTACCCTCGTGTTCGGATTCATCGTAGTTTCAGCGAGCTGGTCTGGGTTCATCTCGCCAAGACCTTTGTAGCGTTGCACAGAGGCATTCTTGAACTTCTTGAGAATCTCGTCCCTTTGCTTATCGTCATATGCGTAATGAATTTCACGACCATGCCTTATGCCATATAGAGGTGGCTTAGCAATATACACATGACCTCGTTCAACGAGTGGACGCATGTAACGGAAAAGGAATGTCAAAAGCAAAGTTCGTATGTGGCTACCGTCAATGTCAGCGTCGGCTAAGAGGATGATGCGTCCGTAGCGCAACTTGCTTATGTCAAAGCCACCGTCCTCTTCCCCTTCCGATTTGCGTTTCTTTCCTTCCCCGTGAGAGACTATGCCTGTCCCAATCGCTGCTATGATCGCCCTTATCTCTTCGTTGTTTAGCACCTTCTCAAGACGATGCTTCTCAACATTTATGACCTTCCCTCTAAGTGGCAATATGGCTTGCGTGCGTCTATCACGACCTTGCTTAGCGGTTCCACCAGCTGATTCGCCCTCAACGATAAACAGCTCACAGCGTTGTGGGTCTCTTTCTGTGCAGTCTGCGAGCTTGCCTGGCAAACCTGATTCATCAAGGGCGCTCTTCCTCCTAACCAGTTCAGCAGCCCTCTTTGCAGCTTCGCGTGCTTTAGCTGCATTTATGGCTTTTGCTATAATGCGCCTTGATGGAGTTGGGTTCTCGTCAAAGTATCTGCTCAAGCCTTCGTGAGTTATGGAATAAACTATGCCTTCAACTTCGCTGTTCCCGAGCTTATGCTTAGTTTGACCTTCAAACTGCGGGTGAAGCAATTTGACGCTTATGACCGCCGTCAAACCTTCCCGCACATCGTCTCCAACCAAGTTTTGATCCTTCTCCTTCAGCATGTTGAACCTTCTCGCATACAGGTTAACGACTCGTGTGAGGGCGTTCTTGAAGCCAGTCTCGTGAGTCCCACCGTCAACCGTCCTCACATTGTTTGCGAAAGAGACGATGTTCTCCTGATACCCTTCGTTGTATTGGATCGCAATTTCAACTTCCACATCCTCTCTGCTACCTTTGATATAAATCGGGCGATGTAGCGTTTGCTTGCCCAAGTTCAGGTGCTGCACATATGCAGAAAGCCCTCCCTTCTCATGGAACTCAAAAGTTTCGCCTGTGCGTTCATCGGTGAGCGTTATCTTGACCTGTGGGTTGAGGAAGGCAAGTTCGTGCAGTCGTCGTGCTATGATTTCTTTCTGGAATTCGGTTGTCTCAAAGATGAGAGGGTCTGGCTTGAAACGGATAGTGGTGCCAGAGCGTTTTGAGCGTCCTATTGGCTTGAGCTCCGTTACAGGTTGACCACGCTCATAGCGCTGATACCAAATCTTTCCTTCCCTTGCCACTTTCACTTCAAGCCACTCTGAGAGTGCATTGACAACTGAAACACCAACACCATGCAAGCCACCACTCACCTTATACCCACCACCGCCAAACTTACTACCAGCATGTAGCATAGTGAGGGCAACCTCAACTCCGGGGCGTTTCTCCTCTGGGTGTATGTCAACGGGTATTCCGCGCCCATCATCGGCAACGCTGACGGAATTGTCTTTGTGTATGATGACATCAATCCGCTTGCAAAAGCCTGCAAGGGCTTCATCAATGCTGTTGTCTACGACCTCGTCAACAAGGTGGTGAAGCCCCCTTACGCTCGTGTCGCCAATATACATTGCAGGGCGCTTCCTGACACCTTCCAAACCACGAAGCACTTGTATATGATGCGCTTGGTAGTTTGAAAGGTCTTCCACCTGCTCAGTGGCTTCACTCTCTGTCTCTTTTGTTACTTCTGTTACTTCAACATCGGCGCTTTCTTCCTTTTCTCCCTGCGATATGGTTTCCTCAATGAGAGAAAGTTGTTGGTTCGTTTTAGCTTTTTGTTTCCCTCTTCCCATGATTTTACCTCCGTTGCTGGTTTGAAGGCGTAAGATGGGGTTGAAGCCAACTTTAATTTTAGCGCAAACTGACCTTGCATCGCCAGCAGTTGAATGAAGCGCATTCACCGAACATAATTTTTGAACTGCACTTCGCTTCTCACTCAACCAACGGCTTCCCCTTCGTCTCTGGTGCTGTGGGCAGGACAAACAACCCAAGGAGGAATATGAGCGAAAGGATTGAGCCAGCAGCTCTTATACCGTAGTTAGCCCTAAGGTGACCGAATACGTAGGGACCAGCTATGGCAAGGTAGCGTGCAACATTGTAGCAGAAGCCAACACCAGTAGCCCTAAGGCGAGTTGGGTATAGCTCTGGGAAGTAAACTGCATAGCCACCAAACAGACTCGTTGTAAAGAAACCCATCATCGGGAAAAAGAGGAAAGCGTGTAATGGGCTTCTCGTGCCATAGAAAGTGAGGGGCACGGTGATAAGGCAAAACAAAAATGAGCATGCAAAGGCGCCTCTCCTTCCAATCTGCTCAGCAAGCCATGCCCATGCCAGTATGCCGAAGAACGCACCTGCGTTTTGCATCATTATGGCGATGCTTACAGCCCTTTCAGTTGATGTTTTAAGCTCTGGCAGGTTGTCCGGGTTAAGGACGCTACGCAGCAAATCTGGAGACCAAGTCCCAATTCCCCAGAAGCCAATAACACCAACCG
Organism: Candidatus Thermosaccharophagus gerlachensis; assembly: GCA_041538025.1. Taxonomy (GTDB): domain Bacteria; phylum Armatimonadota; class Fervidibacteria; order Fervidibacterales; family Thermosaccharophagaceae; genus Thermosaccharophagus; species Thermosaccharophagus gerlachensis. The sequence continues at coordinate 11,241 of JBGOEV010000021.1, forward strand.
CAGCCAAGCTTACACCAACGATTGTGTTGTGGCGCCATTTCCTATCTGTAAACAGCTCAAAGATGTTGCCCAGTTGGACAGCACCAACCGTTGCAGCTGACCTTGCTTTCTCCCAACGCTCTGGCTCTCGTATAAAAGCGCGTATGATGAGGACAAGCAAAGCCGGCAGGACACCAACCATGAAGACATAACGCCAACCAAGTTTTGGTGATGCACCAATCGTGAGGTTGATCAAGCCAGCAGTTATGTTGCCGAGAGCCGAAGAAGCTTGCATTATTCCAAGCGCGGTTGGGCGGGAATGTTCAGGGAACACCTCAGCGATCAACGCAGCGCCTGCACCAAACTCACCACCGACGCCAAGTCCACATAAGAAACGATAAATCGCAAACTCCCACCATGTCCTTGCCAACCCGCAAGCGCCAGTGAAACAGGCATAGAGCAGTATCGTGATTATCATTGCCCGTGTGCGCCCGAGCTTGTCGCCAACAATTCCGAAAAGGAAACCGCCTGTAGCCCATCCGAATATGAAGATGGCTTGCACTACCCCAGCATACATTGCCACTTGTGGGTCTTCAGGACGAGCATTGAGTAGCTCCGCAAGCGCCGGCTGACGAGCCAGAACATATAGCCATTGGTCCATCGTATCAAAAGCCCACCCAAGTGACGCAACAACAAGAACGAGTATGTGATAACCTGTTAACCCCTCATACCATCTTCCCTTTCCTAACTCGTCCACGTTCGTCACCCCCTCGGCTTGGTTAAACAGCTTAAGGCACATACACCCGCCTCTCTAAACCCTATGATGCAACCGAGGGAAAATAATGCTAACATGTGAGATGCGCGATGCGAGTTGAGTAGCTTTGTTTGAATTGTGCTTCAAAATGATAATGAGTTTTTGGTGGAGGTGGTCAGGGATGCAAAAGGATGCTATCACAGCGATAATGGAAAGACGCAGTGTGCGTAAATACAAGCAACAGCCAATCCCTAAGGAACACCTCATGATGATACTTGAAGCTGGCAGGCAAGCTCCATCGGCTGGTAACAGGCAGCCTTGGAGGTTTATCGTGGTCAAAGACAAAGAAGTGAAGCAAAAGCTTGGCGAGGCATGCAACAACCAGACTTGGATAGCAGATGCCGATGTTATTATCGCCGGTTTAAGTGTTCCAAGTGAAAGTGAGCGGTGGCACGATAAGGATGTCATGATAGCAATGCAAAACATGATAATAGCTGCAACCTCGCTTGGATATGGCACATGTTGGATAGGCGCTTTCAACGAGGAGAAGGTTAAACAGGTTCTTGGGATACCAGAGGGCATCAATGTTGTTGCGCTCACACCAGTTGGTGTGCCAGATGAAAGCCCAAAACAGCGACCAAGAAAAGAAATGAAAGACATCTTCTATCTGGACAGGTATGGGAAGGAACTGCAATTTTGAGTTCGTTGACCATAGTGGTAACAGCGGATATGAGGTGAGTTTGGATGGGCGTGGAGTTGCCGAGGGTAAGGGATTTCTACAGAGAAAAAACGTTGCTCATAACTGGTGGGAGTGGCTTTGTTGGGAAGGCTCTCATAGCCAAGATTTTGAAGGACTTGAGATGCATTCGCAAAGCTTATGTGCTCATACGGAAAAAGAGGTTGCCAAATGGCGATGTTGTTGGGGCGTCAAGAAGGTTGCATGAGGAGGTGTTACGCTCAGCTGCCTTTGAGCCACTAAAAAGAGAGCTTGGTGAGGAGTTTTATAGGCTTGTGGAGGAGAAGCTGATACCAGTTGAGGGTGACTTGATGTGTGAGCTTTTAGGGATGTGCTATGAGACATATGAAGAGGTGCGAAACGAAGTTGACATCATCATTAACTGTGCAGCTGATGTATCTTTTGATGCCCCGATCGATGTGGCTATTAGGTTAAACACGATAGCGCCACTTAAAGTCATTGAGTTCGCCAAGTCCTGCAAAAGGAAACCCATATTCATCCATGTCTCCACATGCTACGTAAATGCGATGCGAAATGGCTTTGTTGATGAAGAGCCACTCATGCCAAACATGTCAATGTGGCATCTGCGCCTTGGAAAGCCACCAGATGAAACTTCACTTGAGCCGTATGATGTGGATGAGGAGGTCAAAGCAATACTTAGGTGCATTGAGAAGCTGAATGAAGAGGCACAGTCTGAGAAGTTGAAGAGACGCCTTTTGAGGTCATCAAGCTATGGCAAAGATAAGTGTGACGATGAACTTATTGAATCGCTGTGCAAAGATTGGCTTAGAAGAGCTTTGGTAAATGAGGGGATGAAGTGGGCAAGGAGGAGGGGCTGGAACGATACCTACACATTCACGAAGGCGATGGGTGAGCAGTTTATAGTTCGCTACCGTGATGATGTGCCGACGGTGATATTGCGCCCAGCGATAATTGAGAGCGGGATAAAAGAACCTTTCCCTGGTTGGATAGAAGGGCTAAGGATGGCAGACCCGATAATCGTTGGCTATGGGCGTGGTAGGTTGCCAGACTTCCCCGGAGACCCAGATGCCATCATTGACTTCGTCCCCGTTGATTTCGTTATCAACGCCTTAATATGCTCTGCGATGCTTGCAGCAATCGAGCCTAAGAAATTGCATATCGTCCATGTAGCTACAGGCTCGGTTAACCCTCTCAAGTTTGGTGAGCTGTATCGCATCGGTAGGGAATACTTCCTCCGCAACCCTTTGAGGCTACAGGATATCTCTGGTGTCCCAAAGTATCCCGAGTGGACATTCCAAAGGAAGGAGGAGTTTGTAAGGAAGCTTCGTATGCGTCGTTTCGTTATCAGCATGCTATGTCAGGTGGCTAAAAGGTTTAGCTTCGTTAAATGGATAAGGAAGTTGGTTTCAAAACTGCAAACGATGCAAACTGCCCTTGAGAGGTTGCGCTACTTCGTTGAACTATATGGCTCTTACACGCAGGTTAAAGCACGTTATGAGGCGACAAACTTGCTCAAGCTGTTCAATAGCTTGCATGAGGAAGATAAAAACGATTTCCCCTTTGATGTGCGTTCCATAGATTGGGTTGAATACATCCAGCGCATACATATGCCGGGCTTGCTCAGATACGCCTTCGGTGTTGGAAGCTTTGAAGCGCAAGTGATGAAGGCTGAATGCGCTGAGAGCAAGTCACTTGAGCCAGAAGGGGTTGCACATGAGCACAAGGTGCGCATCATCCCTGACTTGATAAAAAGAGCTGTTGCGATAAGTCCAGAGAAAGTGGCGATGCAAATAAAGCGTGACGGAAGATGGGTCAGATACACATACAGAGATGTTGACCGCTTAAGGCGGATGATGGCTTCAATGTTGATTGAAGCTGGCTTGGGTTATGGTTCAAAGGTTTTGCTTTACTCAGAGAACCAGCCTGAGTGGGGTATAGCTTATCTGGCTGCTTCAAGCATCGGTTGCACTGTTGTGCCAGTTGATAGGCAAATGCCACCTGAATACCTTCTCAAGGTGGCTGAATGGGTTGAGGCAACAGCGATAATGGCTTCAAACACATGCGCTAAGATGCTCGTCTCTTCGTGCTTTGCATCGCAAGCAACGCCGAAGCTGCTTGACATAAATAACTTTTGCAAGCCGTTTGGTGATGAGAGTTCAAGGGTGCCAACGCCAATTGACACAGATGAGTATGAGGCGAGGATCAACCCAGACGAAGTGGCATCAATCGTTTTACTCTCTGGTGCAACGCAAGAGCCAAAAGGGGTTATGCTTTCTCACCGCAACTTCATCTCAAACGTGCTTGCGATAGCAGAGCTACTTAAGCCAACAGCAGATGAGCACTTTCTATCCATACTGCCACTGAACCACACGCTTGAGTTTACTGGTGGTTTCCTTGTTCCGCTTTATGCATGTGCGACAATAACATACCTTCAAACATTGCGCTCAAAAGCAATAATTGAAACGATGCGTGAGGTTAAAGCCACATGCCTAATTGCGGTCCCGAGGGCTTTGCAGGTGCTCCGCAGTGCCATCTTCTCCAACATCAAGAGCCGTGGGAAGCTCATTTGGGCGTTGTTTCGTTTCCTTCTCTCGGTAAGCAAATTCATTTACTCTACGACGGGTTTGAAGGTCGGTAAATTCATCTTCTATGGGTTACAGGAAGCATTTGGTGGGAAGCTGAAAGCGATCATCAGTGGTGGTGCTCCATTGCCAACTTGCATATTTGATGATCTGACAGCGATGGGCTTCACAATATGTGAGGGCTATGGTTTGACGGAGGCTTCGCCAGTCGTTTCCGTCAACACGCTTGAGCGTCAAAAGAGGGGTTCCGTTGGGTTGCCTTTGCCGGGAGTTCAAGTTAGGATTGCACAGCCAGATGAGAGGGGTGTGGGTGAAATACTCGTCAAGGGCGAAAATGTCATGCTCGGATACTTCAAGGATGAAGTGGCAACAGCACAGGCTTTGAAAGATGGGTGGTTGCACACCGGTGACCTTGGCTACATTGATGCTAACGGCTACTTGCACATCTGTGGGCGTTTGAAGGACGTCATAATCACCGCTGCAGGAAAAAATGTTTACCCGCAGGAAGTTGAGGCTCTTTATGGTGGCTTGCCCGATGTAAAGGAGATGTGTGTTGTAGGGATCTGGGATGAGGAAACACTCGGAGAGACAATGCACGCCGTCGTTGTCCCTGACGAGAAGTTCTGGGGCGATGAAAAGAAGCTTGAAGAATTCTCAAAGCATCTGCATGTGGCGATACGCAATATTTCAAAGCGCATACCATCATATCAACGCATCCAACGTGTCCATATAATTACTCGTGAGCTCCCAAAGACACCAGCGTTGGGCATTGATAGAGCTGCGGTGAAAGCGATGTTGATAAGCGAGCGTAAGGCGGAGGAAGGAAAACAGCCCACCGTATCTATGCGGACCGATGACGAGCTTGCAAAAGCTGTCATCAGCGCTGTTTCACAGGTGTCAAGGAAACCAAAAGAGTTAATATCGCTTGAGGATCACCTTGAGTTTGATTTGCAAATTGATTCGCTTGCTCGCTTGGAGCTTCTTTTAGCTCTTGAATCTCAGCTCAAGGTGAAGCTACCTGAGACACTTATGGCGACACTCCAAACAGTAAAAGACATCGTTGAAGCCATCGGGGAAAGGATGACCGATGCTGAAAGCGTAGAAATTCCCCAAGTGAGAGTGCAACAAGACAGCTTTGTAAGTGCTATGAGCAGAAGGAGACCATCCAAGGTTGATGTTGATAAGTGGGTTAAGGCTGGCGTGCTAAAAAAGTTTGTCAGGTGGGTTTTGAGGAAAGCGCTTGGCGTAATCTTTCGGTTCTACTTTGGCTTTGAAGTGAAGGGGAAAGAGAAGTTGCCCTCTAATGCTCCTTTCATAATCGCAGCAAACCACTGCAGTCACCTTGACACATGTGCAGTGATGCTATCGCTCGGCAAGCATGCGAGCAAGTTAAGGATACTTGGTGCTAAGGATTATTTCTTCAACTCAAAGCTCAGGGGTTGGTTCTTCAACACATTTCTGGGCGTCATACCATTTGACAGGCATGTTCGCATAGCTGAAGGGTTGCAGTTAGCTATTGAGGTGATAAAGGGAGGCTATCCCCTCCTTGTCTTCCCTGAAGGGACTCGCTCGCCGAATGGTGAGTTGCAACCGTTTAAACCTGGAGTTGGCTTGCTCGGTGTTGAGACAGGTGTGCCGATTGTTCCCGTTTACATTGATGGCACTTTTGAAGCGCTCCCAAGAGATAGACGCATACCAAAGCCACAAAAAATATCTGTTCACATAGGCTCGCAAATAGATACGCGGCAATACAAGTATATGGTTGAGTGTGGGCTTATGCAAAGGCACGAGGCTTACAAAAGGGTTACAGCGCGAGTGCAGGAAGCCGTTAGAAGGCTGAAGGATAAAGCAATGGAGGTGAAACGAGATGAACCTCATCTTCATAATGCTTGACAGCCTCAGGCAAGATCACGTTAGCATTTACAATCGTGGTCAGCCAGTCTTTGACGATGTGCCACCTTGTAGGACACCGAACATTGATGCCTTCGCCTCGGAGTGTATCATCTTTGACAATGTTTATCCAAGTGGTTTGCCCACGATGCCAGTCAGATACGAACTCATGACTGGGCACTTTTCGCTTCATAGCAGGGGTTGGATGCCACTAACACCGTATGATGTGACGCTTGCCGAGATTTTGCGGCGTGAGGGTTACGTTTGTGGGCTCATCAGCGATACATATCACCTTCGTGCACCAAACATGAACTACCATCGTGGTTTCAACTCGTATGAGTGGATAAGAGGACAGGAGTATGACCCATGGTTTTCATCACCACCAAAAAGAAGCGTTGATGATTACGTCAACGAGAACTATACGCCAGAATGGCGTGCAAGAGTCGCGCAGTTCTTGGCAAACACAGATGACTTCAAGGAAGAGAGCGATTGGTTCATAGCTAAGGTGGTTGACAGAGCCATTGATTGGCTGAAGCGCAACAGGGTTCATAAGCGCGTTTTCCTCTGGATTGATTCGTTTGAGCCACATGAGCCTTGGGACCCACCAAAACGCTTTGATACTTACACAGACCCAAACTATAAAGGTCCAAGGTTGATATTGCCTATGGGTGGATGGGCTAAGGAGTGGGCAACAGATGAGCAAATCAGATTCATACGAGGGTTGTATGCTGGCGAGGTCTCATTCGTTGACCATTGCCTTAAGGCACTCTTTGAGGCTCTAAAAGACCTTGGCTACTTTGACGATTCGCTCATCATCCTTACAGCAGACCATGGGCATCCACTTGCAGATCATGGGAAGTTCCTCAAGGGAACTGATAGGATGTATAGTGAGCTGTTAAAAGTGCCATTCTTGGTTCGCATGCCGGGTGGTGAAGGTGGTGGTAGGAGGGAAAAGGCACTCATACAATTCCCAGATGTGATGCCGACCATACTTGAGTTGCTTGGCTTCGGGAATAACAACATAGCGATGCATGGAAAAAGCTTCGCAAGTTTGTTGAGGGGAGAGGTAGATAAGCATCGTGATGCAGTCATATGTGGCTATCACGAAGGTGTTGAAAGATGCATAAGAGACGAGACTTGGAGTTTCGTTCAGCGTCCTGAGGGACAGCCAGACGAGCTTTATAACCTCATTGATGACCCAAAGGAGCAACGCAACTTGATCGATGAATATCCTGAGGAGGCAAAGCGCCTCTATGCGCAGTTCGGTAACATATTCAGGCGTGCCCCTGTTAAGCATATAAAGGGCGTGCAAGGGAAATATGAGATGTCATCGGCAAGCATCTTTTAGTCTTGCGGTCTTTCAATCCCACTATAGTGCGATTGTAGCCTTTTCGTTATCACTTAGCCCTTGGGTGAGCCAAATCATAGATTCGTTTCAAGTGTGCCCTTGATGTGCGTGTGTAAATTTGCGTTGTTGAAAGTGAAGCATGCCCAAGTAGCTCTTGGACAATCCTTATGTCAGCTCCCCCTTCAAGCATGTGTGTTGCGAACGAATGACGAAGCACGTGAGGCGTCACATGCACTTTCAAGCCAGCCATGAGCGAATACTTGACCACAAGCCTATGAACTTGCCTCTCTGTCAACCTTGAGCCATGTCTACCAAGGAAAAGCGCATCTGTTGTCTTGCCACTCAAAAAGGTTTCACGAGCTTTTGAGATGTATTCGTTAAGCGCCTGTATAGCTGCCTCACCGAGCAAGACTATGCGTTGCTTTCCACCTTTGCCAGTTACGATTACTTCGCCCGTGCTTAAGTTAACATCACTGCAATTCAACCTTACCAGTTCCCCAACCCTCATCCCAGTCGCATAAAGCACTTCAAGTATTGCCTTATCTCTCAAGCCTTCGGGCGTGTTCACATCTGGTGTTTCAAGCAGTTTCTCAACCTCTGATACAGTGAGCGTCTTTGGGAGGCGCATCGGTATCTTTGGCGCACGGATGAAGATAGCTGGGTTAAATTTGATTAGGCGCTTGTTGACCAAGTATTTGAAAAAAGAACGCAGTGAAGATATCTTGCGCGCTATTGAGCGCTTGGAATACCCTTGCATGCTTAGCTCCATCACAAACTGCCTAACATGCGTAACATCAACATCAGACCATGAGAAATGCCCAATACCGCTGAATTGACCCTCAAGGAAGGAAGCAAAGCTAACTATGTCACTTGCATAGCATCTGATTGTGTGAGGTGAAGAAACCTTGAGTGAGCGCAAGTGGTCAATGAATTCGTCAACGGCTGCCCAAACTTCCGCGAGCTTCCTTCCACCTTCGTTAGTTTGGTGCATGGATTTGATGCCCTCCTGAGAGTTAAGGGCTCTCAAACAAGCCCATTCCTACGACGCAGGAACCATTCAAGCGACAGCAATGTTAAAATGGCGAAGTAAAGGAATGGCATAGAACGTAACCTGAGCGTGTAGAAGCTATATTCCTTCACAGCCATGTTGGCACACTTCAAAGCAACCTTCTTAACGTCGCCGGGTGAGATGATTTGCCCTCCCAATGCATCTGCCATTGCCTTCAGCATTTCTTCGTTGTGTCCAACACGCTTATGCTCGTGTAGTTTCTCTACGGCTGTTATGAACACAGTGCTTCCGTGAGTTGAAGATGGTTTCAGCATCCATCTGCCCTGCCGGTCTAAGCGCAGTTGTCCCACGAATGTATCTCCTTGCCTCACCAATGTAAATTGCTTTTTCGTGCCATCTTCATGTTGAGCTAAAACATTGATCTCTTTACTGCGTGCGTTCCCACGAACAGCTCCATAGATGCATACCACTTCACCAACTTCTGCGACGCTGTTACTTGCAGAAAGTGTAACAAAACCATCAACCAGTGGTGTAGGGAGGCTGCGTGCGAGCGTGCGCCAGAAGTAATTGAACTCGCGAGGCTCTGATGAGCGTTTGGCTGCCTCCATACACCAACGCCATGTATCAAACGGTGCGAAGATAAAAACCTTCCCCTCACCATAACGATGCCATACAAATGCAGCGCCTCCTGCAGAACCGATGCCGTCATATTCAAGTAACACGCTTGCTCCTCCCTTTAGCTTCGTCAGCACCATACCGCACCTCAGTTTCGGCATCTTCTCCCAAATGCTCCTCGCCTCAGCTTTGTCTCTCCCCATGTTCACTGCTGGGCAATGCAAACCAAGCTCCGTTGGCTTTAGTGAAAAATCGTTATTGATGAAGCCACCAAAGCCTTCCGCTGGCGAAAGGCGTTTGAACAGAACATTGTTAAACAGTGTCGGTGTCTTTTCACCGCCGAGTATGAACAAAGTCCCACCATATTGGCTAACATACCATTCAATTTCTTCAAAGGTTCTTGATGGCAGCTTTATTGGCTCAATGTTGCTGATGAAGATGATATCAAATTTGCTGAGCATGTTTCGGTCAACGCTGAGCCTCAAAACCTGTTCACCAGTTACTAAGTTGCCCTGCGCAAGGAAGCCCACATTGTCTCTTTCGCTTAAGCAAAGCATATCAATCGCACCATCGTCTTCAAGCGAACGTTTGATAAACTTGAATTCTGGGCTTGGCAAGCCGGTGATGAAGAGCAATCGCACCTTTCGGTTAATGATGTTGATGATTGCTTCGGCTTCGTTATCCAGTGTGAATAGTTCGTTTGGTGCGGTATCGCACTTCACCTTTATCCTGTGCTCGCTATGCGGTGATACGGAGAACATTACCGTTTCATTGGGGTGCTCGGCGCTAAGCGAGATGCGCCTATGTAGAATTTCCTTTCTGTCCATTGTCACCCTCAACATGCCGCTATAGCTATTGCCACTCGTCAATCTCACCACGCATCTCAGTGTCACAACACTGTTAGGGAATGCAATTGTGTAGGGTGGCAAAACTTCAACGCAAACATTTGCTGGCGCCTCTCTTTCAAGCCTTACAAAGACCCAATTCGCTCCGCTTGACTTCTCACGAGCCAAGATGTTCCGAACATCGTATGGTGACTTCACCTTTGTATCCTGACCATCTGTTAAGACGACAACGGTTGCATTTGTGCCAAGCAACCTTTTAAGCGAGGATATAGCTGAAACCAACTCCGTGCGCTCACCTTTGAACTTAAGCTTTCTGATGTGAGCTATTGGTATCTCTTTGAGTGCCTCGTCAAATGCCCATATGTGTAAACGAACGGTTGTTTGGTGAGCGCTGAGCGTGTGCGCAACATTTTGTGCTAACGCTATTACATCCCTGTCCATGCCACAGAGGTGCATGCTTTCAGATGTATCAATGAGCAAGTGTAAGTCATGAGGGCGCACAAAAGAGCTTTTAAGATTGAGCTCAAATTGCGACAGGAGAAGCCAAAGGAGAAATATTGCCATCAGGCGCGCTAAGAGCGCGATGACGAAAGTATGCCTTCTCCATCTGCCCACCTCTCGCATGTAGGAATACACTGATATGCAAGCTGCTGTGAACGCAAGCAAAGTGTAGAACATAAGGTGATTCACCGTAACAGCGTTAACTAAATTCTGCCGTTTCCCTCAACCCAATTGGTGATTGATTTCCAGAGCAGTAAACCATCGCTGCTACCCAAAATTGTTTCGGAGCACCTTTCTGGATGTGGCATCATACCGAGCACATTTTTTTGCTCGTTGCATATGCCAGCTATGTTTGCGATTGAGCCATTTGGATTAGCATCGTCGGTAATATTTCCAAGCTCATCACAGTATCGGAAAACTATTTGACCTTTTGACTCAAGCTCAGCCAACGTATCCTCGTCGCAATAATAGTTTCCATCCCCATGCGCTATAGGCATACGCACTACTTGCCCACTGCGATAAAGATTTGTGAAAGGTGTTTTTTCGTTCTCAACCCTTAAGTGCACATACTTGCATATGAAGCGCAGACTCCTATTTCGCAACATTGCTCCCGGTAGCAATCCAGCCTCAAGCAATATCTGGAAACCGTTGCAAATACCGATGACCAATCCACCGCGCTCAACGAATTCAGAAAGCGCATCCATGGTTTTCGCGAACCTCGCTATTGCACCGGGACGCAAGTAATCGCCATACGAGAAGCCACCGGGAAGCACTATGCAATCAAACCTGTTTAAGTCTGTCCTTTCATGCCATATGTATTCCACTGGCTTTTTGAGGACGTTGCGGATGACATGATAGCAATCCTGATCGCAGTTTGAACCCGGAAAGACAACGACACCAAAGCGCATATCAAAGCTACCTCGCGCTCGTTGGGGTAGTTTCATCAAGCACTTCAAACTCCTCAATCACTGGGTTGGCAAGCAACCTTTGGCACATCTCTTTCACTTCTGCCATAACCCTTTTATCGTCATCGCAATCAATAGTGATTTCAATCAGCTTTCCAACACGCACATCTGTAACTGAGTTATAGCCAAGCTGTTTCAAAGCTCGCTTCAAAACAACCCCTTGAGCATCCATCAAAGTTGGCTTAAGCCTAATGAGCACTCTAACTTTTCGCATCACGCTATCACTCACCTAAGGTGTAAGGCATGGTTGATTTGAGAGCTTCAGGCAAGCAATTACTTAGCCAACTTTATTTTGGCGCATGAGAGCATAGCGAGCTTGAAGCTTTTCCCTTCCTCGTCTCATAAGATTAACATGTTGGAGCGCGTTAGCATTACATGGTCTCGTATGACAAACTAAATGTGCATGTTGCACCTTTGCGTTAAAACATTAAAACAAAGCGAGGGGATACAGAGTGCACTTGATAACGAGGAAAGAGATTGAGCAGGTCTGGAAGGAAATGATTGGATACGATGAGCAGAAGGCAAAGGAGCTTGACGAGCGTGTCTCCAACTCACAGCCACATGTTTTACCGTTTGCGTTAGCTGTCTTGGATGAGTTTCCAGAAGCGACTCAGGAGTGGGCAGTCCATCTTTCGTATTTTGTTACCGAAGTCTTCATGAGGGCAAGCGATAACAAGCTCTCAGCAGTCTCATTTGAGGAGTTCTTGGATTCTTATGAAAGTGTTGGTGAACAGCTCTTCCAACTCGCTGAGGAAGCGCAAGATGAAGGCGTAAGTATCTCGCCAGACAAACTCACAGCACAGCCTCATTTGCTCACAGCAGTTGTTGAAATTCTTGATGCTGGCGAGAGCGAAGGCGCTATATCAAATTCCGATGTCTCTGCGCTCCTTTGCCTCATGCTTGCCATAATCAATGCTTACAACAATGCATGGGCACGCTTAAGCATGTAGACTTACCCCTCCAACCGTGCAAAGAGGGCGCAAAGAAGCCTTAGAAGTATCGTGCGAGGAGGCGCCTGCTGCGGTGATCAAGTGCATCGCAGTTTGGTATTTCGTATCGGCGCCCCTCTTCATCTACAACGAAAATGCGTGGGTAGCGAGCTTTGTAAATATGGTCAACGCTCGCTATCCTTAACTCCTTCCTGCCAACATCTGTCTCAACATCCCAGACTATGCATCCAGAGGATTGATCATGTCTTATGCTGTAGACGCGTGTTATCTTCGGCATGAAGTAAATGCGTTCAAGTTCCTCCCATAGTATAGCCCGCGAAGTTGGTTCAATGCTTTGTATATCCCTTATGATGCCGATTTCGTTTCCCTCCGAGTCAATGATGGAGATGTAATGTGATTTATCCGTCAACGGGAAAAGCCTAACGACCCTCCCTATCTTCACCACCTGTCCATCGCAAGAGAGCCAAAGCTGTCCATCAGCATCTCGCTCTATGCGCACATCGCATTCATCAAGCCATCTTATTTCTAAATCCGGTTCTAAGTCCTCGACCACCTCTCAATCACCTCTTGTTTTTGCCATCACATTCAAGATTGGTTTTTCCCGTTTCCGTTGTCCCCTTTTCCGTTGTCCCCTTCTTCAATCAAGCTATTGCTTAGCAACGCTTGTATTTGCACAAGGCGCTTGTAAATGCCATCCTTCTGCATGAGTTCTTCGTGTGTCCCCATTTCAACTATCTCACCATTGTCAAGCACGACGAGTTTGTCTGCGTTTCGCAATGTTGAGAGCCTGTGCGCTATAGCAAATGTTGTTCTACCTTTGAGCAACCTATCAAGCGCTTTCTGGATTGCGTATTCAGATTCGCTATCAACAGAGGATGTGGCTTCATCAAGTATGAGGATTTTGGGGTCTCTCAAAATTGCTCTCGCTATTGAAATCCTTTGTCTCTCACCGCCAGAGAGTTTCGTGCCACGCTCACCAACATACGTGTCGTATGCATCTGGCAGGTCAAGGATGAACTTGTGTGCATTGGCAATCTTCGCTGCTTTTATGATTTCCTCCATAGTTGCGTTTGGACGGCTGTAAGCGATGTTCTCCCAGATGGTCCCATGGAATAGGAAAGGTTCCTGCAACACGACACCTATCTTTTCGCGAAGCTTCTTTAAGTCAAGCTCCCTTAAGTCATGTCCATCAATTAAGATCCGCCCTTCCTTCGGATCATAAAAGCGAGCGATAAGCGCTGTTAGCGTTGTCTTACCAGAACCACTTCTGCCAACGATACCAATTGTCTCACCGGGATTAACCTTTAGGTTTATGTGCTTAAGGACAAGCCCATTGTTATCCTGTGATTTGTTTCCATTGTATGTGAAGCTGACATTCTCAAAGACGACCTCTCCCTCTACATCGTTAAGTTTGATGGCTTCCTTAGGGACACTGATTTCTGGCTTTGTGTCTAAGATCTCAAAAACTCTCTCAGCTGCTGCAGCTGTCCTTTGCCACACATCGTTCAAGTAGGTGAGGTTTTGCACAGGCACATAGAACTGGCGTAGATACATCGTGAACATTGTGAGCGTTCCTATGGTAAGCTGTCCCTCAAGGACACGGTTGCCACCAAACCACCAAACCAACATCAAGCCAAGCGTTGATATGAATCCCATTGTTGGGAAGAAGAGCGTTGAAAGCTTAGCTGCATCAAGGTTTGAACACACTATCTTATGGCAGCGCCCTTTAAAGCGCTCAATTTCCCTTGCCTCTTGGTTGAAGCATTGGATGACCTTAATCCCTGAAAGCGTCTCAAAGAGGAATGAATGCATCTCGGCGATGACATTCCAGATCCTTCTGTAAACGACTATAGCAAGCTGTCTATAACGCACCGTCATGATGATGAGCAAAGGTGCAGGGAAAAGTGCAATGAGGGCAAGTTGAAGATTGGTCTTGAATAGGACGATAGCGATCCCTATGAGTGTTATAAGGTCAATCAGCATATGCGGGATGCTGTGGACGATAAAATGCTCAAGTGCTGCCACATCTCCAGTTATGCGCGACATTATTTGACCACTGCGCCTTGATTCAAAGAAGCCGATGTCAAGCATAGCAACATGCTCGTATAAGCGTGTTCTCAGGTCGTAAAGCACCTTCTGACCGAGCCATGCCATAAGGTAGTTCTTTACCATCCCTACCAATGTTGAGACAATGTAAACTCCTAAGAGCACGAGGGTCAGCATGAGGAGCAGTTTCCTGTCTCGCTCCATGATTGCCTCGTCAATCAAGCGACGCATAAGTATCGGTGGGATGAGCGATAGCCATGTAAGCGTTACCGTAAGAATGAATCCAAGGATCATTTGCCAAATATAAGGGCGAACGAACTCACCCAACCTTCGCACGAACGGCATGTTTTACCACCTCTTGTTTTCCACGCTTGTGGATACCTAAAAATTAAACGCCGTCTTCTCAAAGCACTGTTGAGTGCTTGTCAGACGGCGTCCTGTTAGCTCACATCAATGGGCAGTATCTTAAGCACCCAAAATTAAAAGGGTTTTGATGCGCACACTTCTTTGTGTGCCATCAAACCCCTTGAATTATACTGCCCATCCAACTCCTGCCACCCCACCGCTTTCCTCTTCGCCTATCGCATACCACTCTTTCACCAGCGGGCTTGCCTGTAGGCATTCTCTCAATTCACTTTTGCCTACAGATGCATCTTAACTTCTGTAGTGTAGCATCTGTTTTACATCGTTTGATTCATCGTCAACCCGCTGCCTCAGGTAGCATTATTATAGCGCAAAACGATGGTAAGTCAAATTTTGGTTTTGGGTAACGATGCGTAAATGGGTTGGCGGAAGGAGACATAAGCTTAGACATCGGGGTGTTAACGATGTAGGAACTATGCAACTCAGATGGGTTGTGGTTCGTGTGCGTTAAACTGAATGCTGCTTAATGTTTAGCCCAAGTGTTTTGAGGTGTAGGATGCCATCATGGGTCTGCTCATCAGCGCTTTCCTCATCTCGCTTACACATGCAGTGATGCCAACTCACTGGCTTACATTTCTGCTTGCTGCGAAAGTGCACCATTGGCGTAGGACAAAACTGCTCTTCATAACAGCATTTGCTGGTGCTTGCCATATGTTGAGCACACTCATACTTGGGTTGGTTGTTTGGTTGATTGGAAGAAGCGTGGCATCGCTCTTTTCCTCGGCTGCGAAGATTGTTTCGGCGGTTTTGATTTTACTTGTAGGGATAGCGTATATCTTTGCTGCATGGCGCATAACTCAAAGTGAAGGAACTCATAAGGGGAAGATTGCAAAGTTTGATGCGCAACTCCTTTGCAGTGCGGAGAAGAGTGCTAAAGGTGAATTGCTTACAGTAGGTGCATTGTTACTTTCACTTACGCTCTCACCATGTGAAGCAGTGATGCCACTTTTCTTTGCAGCTGCAGCATCGGGCAGTTATCACACGTTGGTTATGTTAGTGTTGATAACAGCTGTGACTACCATCATTGGTATGGTTGGCATGGTTACGCTTTCGTCATTCGGTATTGAGTATATCGGTTTGGAATTAAGCGAGAGAGTGGAGATGATACTCATCGGGGTTTTGTTCATCATCCTTGCGCTGGCGATGCTTCATTGAGCCCCTTTTAAGTTTTCGGAGTGCTTCTGGAGCGAACTTATAACAGCCGCGCATTGAAGCGCAATTGTAACATCGCTGTGGGTCCGCTCAAGTAAAGAGCGAAGTTGATCAACCTTTCTTCTCAAGCCGAGTGTAATAGTATCTGGGTGGTCAAAAGCGAGTAGAAGGTAATAAGTCTCTTCCATGATCCTCAGGAGCGTTTTCACATCCTCTTTAGCGCCTCTGTTCAATCCATCCAAAATGAGCCTTCTAACTTCGCCCATCGCTTCAGCGAGCCCGTGAACGTATGCAACACCGCAAACATTCAACTCACACGGGTCTGGTAATTTCTCGCCAGAAACGATGGAGAAGAGTATGGCAGCTTCAGACAGCTCGCGTTGTGCGTCCTGCACGAAACCCCAAGATGCAACATCCGAGTGCTTCGAAATTATCTCCGAAAGCTCTTTCGCTATCTTCATTGCGTCGTTCAGCATCGCTTTCGCTTTATCAAGCTCCGTTCGGTGTATATGTTTTATTGCGATGCTACTTTGCCTGATGAGCTTGCGGGACATCTCAAAACAGCGTTCTCGGATTTCGTCAAGCTCGTTGAATTGAGTTTGTATGCGCTTGAGCACTGCTTCCATGTGCTTTAAGAGATCATCCTTCCCCACGCATATGCTCATCCAACATCACCGCTAAGTAACTTCATAAGCATCTTCGCGTTGATTGCAGCCTTGCCTTGGTAGTGGTTGTTGAAGAAGACATAACAGCGCTCCGTGCTCTCTGCGATCCTCTGTATCTTTGGCATCCACTCTGCTATCTCTTCTTCGGAATATAGGTAGTCGTATCTTTCCCATGGGTGTTCATGCTGCCACCACTTCTCTTTGTTGCGCCCATGAAAACGCACATAACCTATCTCTGAAGTTGCTACAGCTACAGGCGGTATTAAGCCTTTGAGCCGCGGTTCATCAACACAGCAGAAGCCTATGTTGTAATCACGAAGGAGCTCAAACACTTCATCCCTTATCCAACCTATGTTTCTGAATTCAACAACGAGGGGATAATCAGCGAGCAATTCGCAGACCCTCAAGAGGTAGTCAAGGTTGGAATGCTCATACTTAAACACCCATGGGAACTGAAGTAAGACGCATCCAAGCTTATTTGATTGAGCGAACGGCTTCAGGCTTTCATGGAAGCTATGGAGAATGCTTTCATCAACAGTCCTGTCATGAGTGAAAGACCTGTGAGCCTTGATGGCAAAGTCAAAGTCCTCTGAAACCTTCTTGACAAGGTGAGCAGAAGTTGATGGTGGCAGTATCGTGTAAAATGAGCTGTTTATCTCAACTGTGTTGAAGTTGCGTGCATAAAACTCAAGCCATTCTCGCTCAGGCAAGCCTTCTGGGTAGAAATACCCAACCCAGTCATCATACTTATAGCCAGATGTGCCGACTCGTATTTCACCCATGTTTCAATCAACTCCGCTTAACATGGTTTCGTGCAAAAGTTAACTTACCCTCATCAAGAGCAGTAGAGGCGCTCAAACCAAAGTTTACCATCTCACTTCACAGCTTTTATATAATTCAAAAGGACTGTCTTTGCATTCGCTGCCACTTTAAATTTTAAACGAAAGCTTCTGCCACCTGCAGATGCAGTTTGATCAACCGCAAGGCGCAATTGGTCTTCTGAAAGCACCTCAATGCCGTTTTCATAGTCAAAGTAAAGTGTGGTCCACGACTTGAATTCACCGCTAAGCTCTATTTCCATCTCCCCAACTTTTAATGATAAGTCAATTGGCGCGCTTATCTCGGAATCAACAACAGCGCACTTGTGTCCATCAACCTCGGTGATGTCAATCACCCTTGATCTTATCGTCACACTCACATTTGCATTGGCTATGCGTTCGGTCAGTGTTGTTGTCCATTCAGTCCCCTTCGTTATTTCGTTCTCTGGGAAGGTTATGTTCTGAACAGCCCTTGTATGTATTTCATCCATAAGAACAACTGGGTCTGCGAACTTGCTTTCATCCTCGCGTTCCTCTCCCTCTATTATTTTCTCCTCAATGACCTTGCCTCTGTCGTTCATCCTTACGATGCGTTTATGAGGCTTTGAACTTAAGTCCTCTTCACGACCATCGCGTTGCACCTTCCCAGATTCCCTCGTAGCTTCTATCTCCAAGATACCATCGGGAGAAAAAGATACTATCCTGTGGGAGTGAATCGCCTCGTAGTTGAAAGTCATACGCAGCTTTGGGCTGTCATTGCTTAATCCGAGTGTGCGCATGCGAAACCAAGATTTGTAGCGCATGACATCGCCAACATTGCCTTTGTAGCGCAACACGATGCCCTTTGTCTGAGAATACATCTCACCAATGCAAGTGCAAACCAAAATAAGCCCAACTGCCAGTGAAAGAAACGCACGCGAGCGCTTCATCGGCATCACCTCAATACACCATTCAAAGCAGTGCAATGCTAAACCACATTCACTATGACACGAACAAGCGTGCGTAGCTATACAGGTTAATCAACCGAAGGGATCAACGCTATAATAGTGGTTTTGCAAAGGCACATTAGCATTTCGTGAAGGTGAGTGGCAATGGTTATAGAGTTTGCGAATCCTTTTAAAGCTGATGGCAGTTGGTTCAAGGGTAACCTGCACGCCCATACAAAACGCAGTGACGGTGATTTAGAGCCAACTGAGCTGGTTAAAAGATATGCTGATGCAGGCTATCACTTCCTCGCTATAACAGACCACAACAAGCTAACGCTACTCGAAAGCAGCGAAAGCTATGGGATGTTGCTTATAGCTGGTGAGGAAGTAGATGTGGGTGTGTCAGAAACTGGTTTTGGTTTTCACTTCGTCATTATAGGCATTGAGAAGGAATGGAAAGCGCCAGAAGGTGTCTTGCATAGGAGTATTCATCCACAGGTTCTCATTGATGAAGTTCGTTCACAAGGCGGTGAAGCAATACTTTGTCATCCATACTGGTCACAGCTTACAGTGCATGACATGCTCTCGTTTGATAACTACATCGCCATAGAGATATTCAACACTTCATGCCATCATGCTGTTGGGAAAGGCTTGTCAACGACACATTGGGATGACTTGCTTTTGCGAGGGCGCATCGTTTGGGGAGTAGCTGTTGATGATGCGCATTTCCATTTTAGTGAATATCGCCCAGTGGACATTTGCGGTGCATGGGTGGCTGTGAAATGTAAGCAACTCACAAAAAACGAAGTTATGGAAGCTCTTAGAAACGGTATGTTCTACTCAAGCACAGGACCGCAAATAAAGGATGTGCAGATTGAAGATGAGTGCATAAGCGTTGTAACATCACCAGTGAAGACGATAACGTTCGTCTCCGACAACGGAAAAGGGAGAAAGTGGACAGCCCCAAAGGACAGCACTATTACGCAGGCATATTACAAACTCCGTGGCGATGAACGTTTCATCAGAATTGAGTGCATGGACAAAGATGGCAACATCGCATGGACAAACCCTATGCGCATTATCGCAAAGTAGGCACAAACCTACCATAAGCCTGATAAGCCCTAATCTTCAAACAACCTTTCAATGAGAATCCTGTAGTTGAACTCCTTGAGGCGTTGTAGCATGTCGGGATATTTGCTGATGAATGAACGAAGCTCATAAAGGGTGGGCTTTTTCTTTTCAACAAGATCTTGCAATCTATCCCAAGCCTCTTTTAGATAAGTTGCTTCCCCTTTCAACCGTTCATTCCTCAACCCATACAGTATTGCATCCTCGTAATTAGGGGCATTCTTTTTCAGCTCCTCCCACAAACTGTCCACCTTCCCTTTGAGGAATGCATAGAAGCGCGCATTTAGTTTTTCCTCCACCATTTTTCTTTCCTCAACCGAAATTTCCCTCTCCTTAAAGGCAATGTGTGCAAAGTTTTGAACCTCGTGGAAGCTCCCTTTTAATGGTGGCCAGCAAGTGAAGTGCTCTATTGCTGGACCAGTGTTTATGTTTCTTGCCACATTCATGAGCCATTTTTCACCGCCTTTTGGTCTCCTTCCGAGAACATCAAAAGGTATTGCTACCTCTACTGACCAGAAATCCTTCCCGATGAAAGCCTTCGCTTGCCAATCCCAAGGGAAAGATGGTTGAAGAGTAGCTCCAACTTCATTCCATCTGCTCCCGATCGCATTTACGACAAAATGAAGGTAGTTTGGTGCATCCTTAGGAAAGAAGAAAAATTCCACGCTATCTTCCCTGAAAAGTTCATCACCATCCTTTAGCTTCGCTATGATTTTGTCTGGGAAAGGTTCTTCACACTTGACGAAAATGTAAATTCCTTCATCCCTCCACCCACATTTGAAGTAAGTTTGCTTTTCTAAGGCATATTTTTGCCCGCCGAGGATGAAGAAGCCAGTTGCCTCAGGGATGTTCTCCCAAGCTTTTTCCTCTTTCCCATCCAAGATTGGCTTCTCATTCATGAGGTAGCATGGATATTCACTCCTATCCTCCCCAAGGAGAAGGGAAGAGAGAAGGAGAATGAGGAGAAAAGTGAAGCTTTTTCTCATCATTTTCTCCCCTCCACAATAAAGGTTTTCTCACCCGAGATTCCCGTAGCTACATCCCTTGCCTTTATCCTCCATTTGCCGAGTGCCTCGTTAAGGGCGAGCGGAATCACACCTTTTATTCTTCCACCGCTCACCGCAAGGTTTTCCTCATAATATGCGATAGTTTCGCCTTTCGGATCAAGGAGTGAGAGGTGAACTATGTGAAGACCTAACGAGGGCGATGTTCCATTAAGCTTAACAAGCTTAATTTCGTAGGTTAATTCCTTCCCTTGGGTCACTTTACTTGGCGTGTAAATGGAAACTTTGTTCAGCTTGTATGGGAAAAGAGCGTAAAGCTTCGCTTTACCGGGCTCAACCTTCGTGTTTATCACATCACCGTAACCGAGGTATTTCCCTTCCCTCACATCATAGATGTGGTATTTCCTCAAAAGGGTGAGCTTAATTGGTGAACTGGCGATAGGCTTCGCCTTCCCGAGGGCATAATTTATGGGAGGTTCTGGCAGTTCCTGAAGGATTCCAAGGTATTGGAGGGAATCCCGTTGGAACCAATATGTCCTAACTCCAGCAATATCTGGAAAAATTTTGGCTCTTTCTTTAACTCCCACATAGTTGAGCAGGGCTCTAAAGAATGACCTCCAGAAAGGTGCAGATTCACTGCGAGGGGAATAAGGGGCGAGGGAAAAGTTCAAAAGGATAGCCATTCCTTTCCCAAATTTGTTGACAATGAAGCAAGGTGTGCCCTCCATTTCACCGTGCTGCCTGCCCGTTGTGAGCCTGAGAGAGGCGTCAGAGAACGTCTCAGGAAGGGAGTTGGGGAAGTTTCCACCGAGGTTTAAAGAAACTTTCTCTCTTTTAGGTTTAGGGGATGGCTCCTGTCTAACCCCAAAAACTTCATCTAAAATTGGTTTTTGGAATGGTTTTCCATGTTGGTCAAAGATGCCCGGTCTTAGATCTGAAATCACAACACCTCCTCCTTTGACAAAATTGGCAACCTCTTTTGCCTCTTCCAAAGAGAGCGATTGAGAATAAGGGAGTATGAGCAAACGAAAGTTCTCTTTTCTCAGTATCCCTTCTTCCAATTGCTTGTAGGAGATGATTTTGAACGGGCATCTTACATCTTCAAGCAACAAGACCATGCTGTTTAGGACTTGTTCCATTTGAGGGAAGCCCTCGGTCAAGGTTGAGAGGTGAACGCTACTTGCTGAGTAGAGGACGGCGACATCGCTAATTCTCTTTGCACTCATTATTAGTTTCCCAATTCCCCTCTTCAGCTCTTTAATTTCCTCAACATTAGCCTTGAAGAAATCGTAAAAGGAGAGGTCAGGGGCTACAACCCCACCTTCCTTTCCCGGCTCTCCATGCCAAACCCAAAAAGAATTTGCTCCCCTGAAAAGGTGACGCCAAACGATGTATCTGTTGTAAATCTCACTTCTGCAAGGGTTGTATCCACCATACCATCCCAAACCCAAAAGGGTGCCTGGCTGGCTGAAATCAGAAACGGCGCGGGGGATGAAAGGAGCATCATAGGTGTTATTGAGGTTCATGACTTGCATAAGCTTGTAAAAATCGGCAGCATTGTAGCTGTTGATTGACATGTCGCTTCCTTCATAGCCCACCCTGGCTTTAGAGACAACTTTCTCTATCACATCACGGCTGAAACGATAAATTCCCGCCCATACATCCTCCATATATCGCCTATAATCAACCCAAAGAGGGACAAATTTTGGGTTCTTTTTGGCTTCCTCAAGGGTTATGGGCTTGACATCGGAAAAGGATTTGTAGTTTGCTTCATACTCTTTGTTAAGATTTTCAACGCTGCCATATTCTCTCTCCAAGAATTTGGCGAACCCAGAAACACAATGGGAGCAAAAACAAAGTTCGTATCTTCCAGCCACAAAATGGCATTCATCACCCATAGAGAACTCTCTCGTTGAGAAATCCATTAAACGCTTAGCCGTATCCGTCAAACTGCTACGCACTTTTTCAAGGTAAGAGGGATCGTTAAGGCATGGTAATCTCACATGGTCATCCTTTGTTCTGCTGGGCACATCAGGATGAGGATACCAATCGGATTTCCTATCAATGAATCTCGTTGCGTAAGGGAGGTGGTAAAGGTTGCCAAGGAGAATGGCTTCGTTAAAGCCAGTGTATTGCGTATCAAATCCTGCCTTATAAAGCACCCTGTAAAAATGAGGAGTAAGATACGAGCCGAAGCCTCCCACCCAGAGGATATACCTCACATCGTCTTTCGGATAAAGGTCGGAGATGAAAAAGAACTCCCTTTTGCAATCAACGGTTTCTTTCCCTTTGCGCAACATTACCAAGAGGGTTTGGAGGACAGTCAATGGCTTGCTGTGAGGTAGAGAGAATGGAACCTCTATCGGGGATTTAGGAGGGGACGAGGAAAGATCTATATCTCTCGTGTTCGTAATCCTTCCAAAGTTGTCCTTCTGGTAAATCAGGAGGTGAAACCCTTCCCACCTTGCGTCCCTGCTTTCCAAAGTTATTTTTCCCGAAATAATTTCGTCTTTTTTGTAAGACTTCTTCAGTTCTATGCCCCTTATGAAGCTATCCGAGTTTAGCCTTATAAAGGCGGAACCAAAATTTATGACTTTTCCGCCACTTAAAACCCATAGATCGGCGAAATACTCTCCCGCAGGAGGGCTTTCCACTCGGATGCTTAGAGTGTTTGACCCTGGGGAAAGAAGCACTTTCTTTGTTTGGGAGTGAATGAAAGCATTGTATTTGCCCCTTAGCACCAGCTTGCAAACACTTTCTATCCTCTCTTTGCTCTCAAGGGTGAACTCAATATTGCTAAATCTGTCTCTATTCGCCTCAATGTAGTCCTTGCCCTTTATCTTAACAGCAGGCTCTCTTCGGGCGCAGAGATTGAGAAGATGACAAATGTAGGCAAGATGGTAGTCATATTCAATGTAGCTAACCTGCAGTGGATTCCCTATCGGTGCAGGGGTCAGCATTTGCATGCGAGGGGGAACAGTGTATCCTTTTAGGAGAAAGATTTTGCCATTGCCAAACTGGTAGACATCAAGGGTAGCATTGAGGAAGGATTCCATGTCTTTGTATTTTTCAAACTGCGAGAGACCTTTGAAAGGGTATGTGGAAGGAAACTCAATTTTTACCCTCTCCTTCAAAGCTTTTGTGAGGTATTCATCGGTTCCCCTCACAATACCCAACATCGCTGTCCCTTCCTTAACCTTCTTTAGAATCAAGTAGCGCCAAGAAATGGGGAGGCAACTCCAATTTATGTTCCCCAGAACTATTGCATCGTAATTTTCGCCCAGTTTCTTCTCACCGTCAGCAGTCATGGATTCTGGGGTGAGTGTGGAAGGGTTGGATGGGTCCCTTTGGTAGAATGCATCGGGATGAGATATGGACATAACGGTGTAACTAATGTCCATTCTCTGAGCCAGTTCAATGATTTCCCTCATCCCTGCCCTGTGAGTCACAAAGAGGACTTTGATGGAACCATTTACATACGGCTTCAGCCAGCTTATGTGTGGCGTGATAACTTCGGGAGTGGGGGAAATATGCTTTGCTCCATAGTCTACCTCTTGCCCAAAAAGAAAAGAGGCAACCAAGATGAGCAAGGGCACTGTTACAATTTGCCTAACCCTTCTCAAAACCATATCGCTCACCCCTTTTTGTGCCTCCTGCTAAATAGCTGATGTGCATTGCTTTCTCTTCCTATGATAGCGCATTTTCTGCTGTCGCGTTAAGGCATCGTTTCAGAAACACAACGGAAAGTGGAGGCAAGGTCAACCGAACTGAATAAGGTCGGTTTTGCCACGGTAACGCCTCGGCGACAACCTCACCTGCTTCCCATCCACTTTCCCCTGTCCCTTGTCCCGTGACCCTTATCCCACTGCCTCCGTATTGCTGCCAATCGGTATTGAGCACTTCGCGCCAAACACCATTGAAGGGCACGCCGATGCGGTAGTCGTGTCGGACGACAGGCGTGAAGTTGCAAACGACGACAACACAGTCGCGCCAGTCCTTCGCCCAACGAACAAACGAGATGACCGAATGGTCGG
>JBGOEV010000022.1:0-34755 GCA_041538025.1 Candidatus Thermosaccharophagus gerlachensis
GCATGTGGTAGTAACCAGATTCAGCGAGCAAGTCCCTTCCTGTTGCCACGCATGGCTCAACATACTTATAACCGAGTTCAGCCGCCCTCTTAACGCCATACTCAAACGGCTTGTCCGCATGCCTGACAAATTCAAGGTTAATCCCGATGCCAATCGCCATCTTACCTCACCACCCTTGGAAATGTTTTTGCTTTGCATAATCGTCACATAACCAATTATGTTGGAGAAAAGCAATGAGTGTTAAGGTCTAACGGGACTGAAGGGAGTATAGGTCGGCATCTTGCGTTACAACCATCAGCTTGATAAAGCGATTTTTCTGATAGGCTGAAAGTCATTGCAGCCTCTTCGCTACGCAACACACTCTATCTTTTCGCCGTATATCGATTTTAAGGGAAAAACCTGCTATCGGCTTCACACTCTCGCTCAGGATTTCCACAGGCTTTGCATGAGTAGGTATGAGTAGTTGGGAAGGGAATCTGTCAGGAGCATTAGCAAGGTCTGGTTTTGCAACCAAAATCCACACGCAGTTGTATTGCCTCTATAACCCCATCGCCTGCGAATCCAAAGATAGATGCAAGGCACGAAAGTGAAGGGTGGTTGCAAAAGACACCAATTAAGCGATTATCTGAGTGTGACTTTTTAAATACTACGTAACACCCACATAAGCTTACTCTGGCGATTGAGTCATCGTTACATCGGTGATATGGCGGTGTAAGTCGTTTGGGTCAGTTATGATGAGATAGGCACTGGCTGGCTTGTCGTTTCGCTTTATCTTCACAGAGACCTTGTTCCAACCCACCCTGAGCGATGTGCGTGCATAGTGCGACTGTGGACCTTGTTGTCCTGGTCGGACAAGGTAATCTGGTTGATGTGCGCTGAGCAGTTTTATGCCATTGAGTGAAAGTTCAAACTCCGCGTTACATGGGAAACCAACAACCACTTCTTTTCTTGATGGTGAGTGAAGCCATATGAACGCTTCAACGGAGCCTGCTTTACCACCGAGCCATTGCTCAATCGGTATCTGGCTATCCTTCACCCATTCGACCCTCCAAGCTTCATTCACCTTAACATGCCATTTCCTTTCACCGATGAGAGTTATCGGGATGGCGAACTCGGCTGGGCGCTCTTTCACATTCACCGTAAGCCATAGTGTTTTTGACTGCTGTAGTTTTTCTGGTGCGGAGATAAATGCGTCAACTCCCGAGACACCCTTTGGCTCAATAACAACTTCATGCCTGTCGGGTTCAACACAGTAGCCACCATCGGCATACCACATGAGTTGCACCCTGATTGGTGCTGGTTCTTTGTTCCTCAACCAAATGGTTATTTGCTTTTTGGCATCTGGGTTTATTGTTGGCGAACCAAGGTAATCAACGGTGACATTGACAGCCATAAGTTCAGAGGTAACTCTCCAAGGGTATCTGTTTCGTTCCCAAAGCTCGTATATGCCGTCGTCTGGCATCAGCCAATCCTTAGGGAGCGATGAAAGTTCGGTTGGCTCATCGGATATCCTTATTGGTGCTCCATACAATGTGAGCAGGATATTTGCTGCATCTACAATTTGGTCTGTGAGTGTCCTCACATCTGGAGGTGGTGTGAAGTTTCTCAAGCCTCCCCAACTTACGTTTGTGGCTATCGTTTCACCGAGTGGCTCAACCCAGCGTTTTGGTAGTTCGCCAAGCAGTATGCCCATGATTGCGCCAGCTGTTGCACCAGTGCAATCGGTATCTTGACCGCAATTTACAGCTGTGCAGATTGCCCTCCCGAAATCACCCTCGCTTGCGAGCAGACCGAGCACAGTGAAAGCCAGGTTCTGTGGTGCGTGTGTTGGTTCACGATGCCAATACTTCTCCGCTATCTTCTCCCTCACTTTTCTCCAGTCTTTAAGTTCAGTCCACCATGAGCGTGTGTCACTTATTGCTTTGTGTATTTGGCAATCTTGAGGGATGTAAGCAAGTGCTATATCAAGCAGCTCATCCAACTTATCATAACTTCGCATCGCAAACGCTGCGCTTTCAAGTGCTGCAAAAAACATCTCTCCCCAAACTCCTTCTCCACCAGCATGGTCAACGATTGCGTCCTCAAAAGCAAATCTAACGGCGATCCTCGGTGAAGCAGGTGCAAGGCAAGCCCATATTTCAGAGCGTATCGGTGAACCCATGCAGTCTCTGTAGAAATCGTTATCATATGCGCCAGAGATCGGCGGGAGCAAGCCCCAACGCAAGTTCCTTTTGGCTATCCCATATTCGCACCAGTTATATCCGATGTGCGTTATCCAAGCTTGAGACAAAACGAGTGAACTAACTTTCCACCCAGCTCTCCTCACCGCATCAAACCACACAAGTTGCATCTCAAGGTCGTCGTTTGGGATACCTCCTTCTTGTAACTTTGGATACCAATCAAAGTTATGTGGACCGGGCTTTCCCTCAACAGGTGCGCCAAGCGTGCCACCTGCATTCTTTCCCATAGCGCATGCGTAGATGCGCTGCCATAGCTCACTCCTGTTTATGACTGCCATCACTCTTCACCCCTCTTAACCCTCAATTTACGGTAACCAACATAGCAATCATAGCGCATCCTTACTTGGAGTGAGCATGGTCGTCTTCAACTGGATTGACTTTACAAAATAATCATCGTGAGTCAAAATAATAAAAACGCTGACAACGCAAGCTAAGGTGTTGCTGGCGGTGAGCATAAGATGGGTGAAAGAAAAGTTATAGTGCTTGCATGCACGGAATGTAATTCGCATAACTATGTGACAACGAAAAAGCCGCAACAAGGTGGCAAGCGTGAGAGGCTTGAGCTAAAGAAGTTCTGTCGGCAGTGCCGTCGGCACACCTTGCACCGTGAGACAAAATAAACATTCGTGTTAAACTAATGACATTGGATTTAGAGGCAGGCCCGTAGCTCAGCCAGGGAGAGCGCGGGACTCCAAATCCCGTGGTCGGGGGTTCAAATCCTCCCGGGCCTGCATGTTTATGTCAAGGCGCATTTTGGTGGGTGTGAACTTCATCAAAAAAGGTGTGAACTGAATGAGGTGACCTTCTGTTGTATGCCATTGTGGTTCCCCATTGTTTTCACCGAAGCGTTTTATGCAATCCACAATGTTGCGTTGAGGTGAAAGCTTTGGTGAAAGGTGTTTTGAGGTTTTTTGAACGCCCTATTAATTTCATCAAAGAATCGTGGGCGGAGTTAAAGAAGGTGTCATGGCCTTCGTGGAGTGACACATGGACATTTACTAAGGTTGTGCTTTTCATAATCATCCTCATAGGCATCTACATGGGCATACTTGATGCTTTCTTTGGATGGCTCATGCATGCCCTCGGCATCTACAGATTCTGAGGAAGCAGCTGTGAGGTGAGAAAAAGCGATCATGCAGAAAAGATGGTATGCAATTCATGTGCTCACAAGCCGTGAAGAAAAAGTGAAGCAAACTATTGAGAAGCTTGTTAAAGCTAAAGAGCTTGGCGATAAGGTTGGACGAATAGTGATACCTACTGAGCGAGAGAAGCATGCTCATGGTTCTCATAGTGAGCGGAAGCTTTTCCCTGGGTATATCCTTGTTGAGATGGTCTTGGATGAAGAGACATGGCATTTCATCAGGCGGATTCCGGGGGTAACTGGTTTTGTTGGTTCACAGGACAAGCCAGTCCCACTTCGCGACAGTGAGGTTGAAACGATACTGAAGATGGTTGGCGAAGAAATACCGAAGCGTCCGAGTGTCTGGCACAAAGGTGAAAGGGTAAGAGTTCGTTCAGGTCCATTTGAAGGGCATGAAGGTGTTATTGAGAAAGTTAGCCCGCAGAAGCGAACGCTCACAGTAATGCTCCCAATAATGTCTGGACGCGAAATACCAGTTGAGCTTGAGTTTTCAAAGGTTGAGAAGATTGAATAAGCTTACGGGGATGGCTTTTGCTGGCGCGTTTTACATTCATTGTAAGCGCGTCAAAATTTAAATCTTAGCATGTCCAACAAAAGGTGAAGCTAAGGATGGCTAAGAAAGTTGTTGCAGTTGTGCAACTTCAACTTCCAGCTGGTAAGGCGATGCCAGGACCACCAGTTGGTCCAACGCTTGCGCCTCACGGGGTAGACATAATGAGCTTTATCAAGGCGTTCAATGAACAAACTGCTTCACAGGCTGGTGCTATCATACCAGTTGAGGTGACAATATACTCGGACAGGTCTTTCACATTTATCTGCAAACGCCCACCAGTCTCCTTCTTGCTGAAGCAGGCTGCGGGAGTTGAAAAGGGTTCTGGGACTCCGGGACGCACATCGGTTGGCAAAATAACAAGGGAGCAATTGCGACAGATAGCTGAATACAAGTTGCCGGATTTGAACACAACTGACATCGAGGCTGCGATGCGCATTGTTGAAGGGACTGCTCGTAGCATGGGCATTGAAATAGTGGAGTAAGAAAACCACAGTGTTTTTCTCAGGCATCAGAGGGAGACTTATGTCTGCATTGTAAGGTTTTACACTTCGTGGAGGGAGATATGAAGGATGGCTAAGCGTGGTAAGCGCTATAAGGCACTGGTTGAGCAATATGACAGAAACCAACTTTACGATCCAGTGCAAGCAATTGAGCTGGTTAAGAAGATGGCGACAGCAAAGTTTGATGAAACGATTGATGTAGCGTTTACGCTTAACATTGACCCAAGGAAGAGTGAACAAAGGGTTAGAGGTTCAGTTGTGCTTCCGTATGGTTCTGGGCGTTCACCGGTCGTGGCTGTAGTGGCAAAAGGCGAACAGGCAAGAGAAGCTGAGCAAGCAGGTGCTGATTATGTTGGGGCTGAAGACTTGGTCAAACGGATTGAAGAGGGATGGAAGGATTTTGACTATCTCGTTGCGACGCCAGAAATGATGCGCATTGTTTCGCGCCTGGGTAGGAAACTCGGACCAAAGATGCCCAGCACTCGCACTGGGACCGTCACTCAGGATGTGAAAAGTGTTGTTGAGGAGCTGAAACGAGGGCGTGTTGACTTTAGAAGCGATCAAGGCGGTGTAGTTCATTCAGTCATTGGCAAGGTTTCATTTGACACGGATAAGCTACTTGAGAATTTCAAAGCCTTGCTTGATGCACTTGTCCGTGCGCGTCCAGCTGGTGTTCGTGGGCAGTTCATAAGAAGCATTGCTATGTCGCCAACGATGGGACCAAGTGTGAAAGTAGACATACAAAAGGCACTTGCCTTGCTAAAGTGACAAAAGCAAAGATGATCTGGGAGTGAGACCTTGATGGCGAAGCCTGAGAAGATACAGATTGTCAATGATATCGCCGAGAAACTAAGAAGAGCAACATCATGGGTTCTCGTTGGGTATACTGGGATGTCTGCCAAGGAAATGAGCACTTTTAGGAGAGAAATGAAGGAAAGAGGGTTGGAAGTAAAGGTTGTGAAGAACACACTCTTCCTTAGGGCTATTAAATTGGCAAAACTTGACGGAAAAATTTCAGATTTTGTGAGTGGACCTATAGCGCTCATAATCGGCTATGGTGATGCGATTGAGGTTCCAAAAGCTATTGTAAGCGCACAGCAACAATATGAGCCTTTGACAGTTAAAGGGGGGTGGGTTGAAGGAATCGTATGTGCACCAGAAATGCTCGTTGAGATCTCAAAGCTACCATCAAAGCCAGAAATGATCGGAATGGTAGCTGGGGCATTCCTTGGTCCCATAAATGGCATCGCGATGCTATTGGGGTTGTTCCTTTATGCGTTAGTAGACACTCTTCGTCAAATAAGTGAGGAGAGCGCACAACAACACTTAGCAACCGATGGAGGTGCAAGCCAAATGGAAGTATCGGAAAAAGTTCGGAGTTTGTTCGAGGAAATTAAGGGATTGACACTCCTTGAGGCAAAACAGCTATATGAGCTGCTCAAGGAAGAGTTCGGCATCTCAGGTGTTTCTATTCCTACAGCTGTTGCGCCAGCTGTTTCCACAGCTGCTGCCGTTGCTCAGGAGACTCAAACAGCTGTTGCCGAGAAGACAGAGTTTGATGTCATTCTGCAATCAGTTGGTGAACAAAAAATTCAGGTTATCAAAGTCCTGCGTGAAGTGATTCCGGGTCTTGGATTGAAAGAAGCAAAGGACCTCGTTGAGGCAGCACCTAAGCCAATAAAAGAGGGTGTTTCAAAAGAAGAGGCAGAGCAAATTAAGGAAAAGCTTGAAGCAGTTGGCGCTAAAGTTGAAATTAGGTAAACAAAGGTGACGGTTAGCTGTATGGGTGAGTCATACTTGCTCGAGTTTAGTGCACCGAGCAAGTCACATACTTTGAAATGCATCTAATGGGGGTCATAATGCCTCATATGTCCTCAATTTTGTGCCAAGTTAGTTCCCACATAGGAGTTTTTACCCACAACGTTTGATGAGGTGATGTTGATGGCTGCTAATGGCTTTCGCAAGGTAGACCCAAATAGGTTGAAATTCATCAAAGATGTGAAGAGTATAATGGAAAAAAGGAACAAAATAGTGCCACCCCCTGATATTCCAAGCCTCATTGAATTCCAGTTGCGTTCATACGAATGGTTTTTAAATGAAGGCATAAAGGAGCTTTTTGAGACTTTCTCGCCTATTGAGGATTATACCCATACACTTGCGCTTGAGTTCATTGACTATAGCTTCGGGGAACCGATGCAAACGCCAGAGGAGTGCCGTGAGCAAGAATTGACCTATGAGATGCCCTTCAAAGTGAGGGTGCGCTTGGTTGATAAGATAACTGGTGAAGCAAAAGATTGGAGCGATGTCTACCTCGGTGACATACCTTGCATGACACCAAACGGGACATTCATAATCAACGGCGCTGAGAGGGTAATTGTTTCACAGCTTGGGCGTTCACCCGGTGTTTATTTCCACTATCGCTTACACGAGCTTACAGGGAGGGAACTTTTCTATGCGCAGGTTATTGCTAAAGACGGTGGATGGATTGAATTTGAAACGGACGCAGAAGATGTGTTAAAAGTTCGCGTTGGGCAGAGCCGTTTTATGCCCGTAACTCTTCTTATGAAAGCGTTTAGCGCTCTACCAGAATCAAGGGGTGTTAAGCCACAAATTAGAGAGGAGTCTGTTGAATCACCCGAAATAATTGGCTGTAAGCTTGCTCAAGTCGTTGCTGACCCAGAAACGGGAAAAATACTCGGAAAAGAAGGGGATGTTATAACACCCGAATTGCAAAAGCAACTAATGCAATGCAAGGGCTTGAAAAAAGTGTCTGTTTGGTTTGAGTTTCCACGGTGTGGCACAACTGCTGACATTATTCGTCTTTTTGGGACAAGCGAAATATTGACGGAAATAACCCCAGAAAAAATAAAAGGCAAATGGATAATTGAAAACATCACATCTCCCATAACTGGTCGTTTAGTGGCAAAAGGACCGAAAAAGCTTGTTGAGGATGAGGTGATCGAAAAGATACTGAAAGCAGGTTTGAAAGAGCTAACAGTGTGGAGCCTTCCTCCTTACATTGATGCAACACTTCAACAAGACCCTGCAGAAAATGAAACACAAGCCCTTTTGCAAATCCATAAGTTGATTCGTCCTCAAGAGCCATCTACCATTGATGCAGCAAAAACACTACTTTTCCACATATTTTTTGACAAAAGGCGCTATGATTTGGGTAAGGTCGGAAGATACCACATGAACCGCAAATTGAGAATGATAGAGGAACTTGGCTATGAAGTGCCAAGTGATGTGACGACTTTCACTTTGGAAGACTTGATTTGCATCGTGCGCTACCTGATTCACCTTCGCAGAGAATCTGAAATGAAACCAGAAGAAAAAGAGGAATTGATCCGATTGTCAAAAATTCACCAGGTCGATGACATCGACCACTTGTGTAACAAACGGTTGAGGTGTGTTGGTGAGCTTGTTCAAAGCCAACTTCGTCTGGCATTTCTCAGGATGGAACGTGCTGCGAGGGAACGGATGACGACGGTTGACAGGTCTGCTCTAAACCCACAGGCTATATTGAGCATAAAACCAATAATGGCAGCAATAAAGAGCTTCTTTGGGAGTGGACAATTGTCGCAGTTCATGCAACAAACCAACCCGCTTGATGAACTTGAGCATAAACGAAGGATGACAGCGTTAGGACCCGGAGGTATTTCAAGAGAAAGCGCAAAAGGAATGCTACAGCTTAGGGATGTTCATCCGTCTCATTATGGTAGGCTTTGCCCTATACAAACGCCAGAGGGTCCAAATATTGGCTTGATATCTTCGCTTACTGTCTGCGCACATGTTGATCAATACGGTTTTATACGCACCCCGTATAGAGTTGTTGAAAATGGTAGGGTAATACAAAACCAGATAGTCTACTTGGCACCCGATGAAGACGCAAATCACTATATTGCCCCAGCAGATACACCGATAGACGAAAATGGCTATATCATACCTGAAAGACTCGTCGTTCGTGGCAGGCACCCAGATACAGGGGAAGTTGGCTATGTCATGGTAAGGCGCGAGGAGGTGACATTGATTGACGCAACACCAATACAATGCTTCAGTGTAGCTACAAGCCTAATACCGTTCTTGGAGCATGACGATGCAAACAGGGCGCTAATGGGTTCAAATATGCAAAGGCAAGCAGTTCCTCTTATTCGCCCCGAGGCACCATTTGTCAAAACTGGCATGGAAGCGAAAGTCGCAAGAGATAGCGGTGCTTTAGTGATTTGGAACGAGGTTGACGAAGATGGGAAGCCACTTGATGGAAAAGTCACATATGTTGATAGCAGGAAGATTGAAGTAATTGACAGGAAGGGCAAGAAGCATGTTTTCAATTTGCGCACTTTCGCAAGAAGTAACCAAGGAACTTGCATACACCAAAAACCACTCGTAAAAGTTGGGAAGAGGGTCAAGCCAGGTGACATCCTCGCTGATGGTCCGTCAACGGATAAAGGTGAACTTGCTCTTGGTAGGAATCTTATCGTGGCTTTCATGCCGTGGGAAGGATACAACTATGAGGATGCAATTGTGATAAGTGAGAGGCTTGTCAAGGAAGATATTCTCACGTCAATTCACATTGAAAAATACGAAACGCAAGCAAGGGATACAAAGCTTGGTCCTGAGGAGATAACGAGAGATGTGCCTAATGTCAGCGAGGAAAGACTGAAAAATCTTGATGAAAACGGTATAATCAGGATAGGTGCGCAGGTGAAGGCAGGGGATATTCTCGTCGGGAAAGCCGTTCCAAAAGCTGGAGGTGAACATGCACCCGAAGAGAAGCTTATAATTGCTATATTTGGGAAAAAAGTTGAAGACATGAGGGATGATTCGCTACGTGTGCCGCATGGTGAATGGGGAACTGTAATTGGTGTGAAGGTTTTCGCAAGATATAACTACGAATGTAAGAAATGCCACCAAGTAATAAAGAGGTGGCAAAAACTGGATGAATCTGAGTGCCCAAAGTGTGGTGGAGGGCTTGAACAGCTACCAGCAGATGAGTTAAAGCCTCAAGTCAACATGATGGTGCGTGTTTATGTAGCTCAAACGAGAAAGATAACTGTAGGAGATAAGCTTGCTGGTAGACACGGAAATAAAGGCGTTGTAGCCAAGATATTACCAGAAGCTGATATGCCTTATCTCCCTGATGGCACACCCGTGGATATCATATTTAATCCTCTTGGTGTTCCTTCACGCATGAATGTAGGGCAGATACTTGAAACACATCTTGGTCTGATAGCAGCCCTAACAGGAGTATCTTTTGAAGTTCCTGTATTCCAAGGTCTTAAGGAGAAGGAAATACTTGCCGGTATCGCTGAGCTTGTTGATAATCTGCGAAAGGACAAATTGTATGACTATGTTACAATTGAGCTCGGGTTGGATTTAGACAAGCCGAAAGACGATGAGAATTTTGATCAATATTTGCAAAGATTGGTCAAGGTCCTTGAAGATTTGGATAATGAGGAGCTTGAGGCTATATCGGCAAAGATAGGTATAAGCATTGAAGAGTGGAGAAGGTCAAGGAATCGTCCAAGAACGGTGGCTGAGAGGATAGCGAAAATTGTCCAAAATAGGGTAGGATTTGACGAAAAAACTGGAAAATGCATTCTATATGATGGACGAACCGGTGAACCTTTCCATCAGCCTGTTACAGTCGGAAGCATGTATGTTATGAAGCTCATACATCTTGTTGAGGACAAAATACACGCAAGGGCAACAGGACCATACTCTCTCGTTACACAACAACCTCTTGGTGGTAAGGCTCAATTTGGTGGACAGCGCTTTGGAGAAATGGAAGTTTGGGCACTTGAAGCGTATGGGGCTGCACATACGCTTGAAGAAATGTTGACTGTAAAGTCAGACGATGTTAAAGGAAGGCAGGATACATTCAATGCGCTCATAAAAGGTCAGGATGTGGTTGAACCAGGAATACCAGAATCATTTAAGATTCTTGTCAAGGAGTTGCAGAGCCTCGGGTTGCAAGTTACTCCAGAAACAAAAGATGGAACACCAATAGAAATTAGGGATGAAGAAGAACTTGAACAAATCACCTTGCAAAGGCAAAGCAGGGGGCGAAAATAAGACTTAAGAGAGGTGAAAGGCTTTGATGGATAGAGATGAAAAGAGGTCTTTGCAATTTGACGCTGTAAGGATTTCATTGGCTTCGCCACAGGATATTCGTTCATGGTCATATGGCGAGGTTAAGAAGCCAGAAACTATAAATTATCGCACATTTCGCCCAGAAAGAGATGGTCTTTTCTGCGAAAGAATCTTTGGTCCAACGAAGGATTATGAGTGCGCTTGCGGGAAGTATAAGAAGGCGAGATACGAAGGTGTCACATGCGATAAGTGTGGTGTTGAAGTCACAACTTCAAGGGTAAGAAGACGAAGAATGGGTCATATACAACTTGCAGCACCAGTTGCGCACATTTGGTATGTTAAGAACACACCGTCACCAATTGCGCTCCTCCTTGACCTATCACCGAGGGTAGTTGAGAAAGTTATCTACTTCAGCGCATACATAGTCATATCCGTTGACCATCAAACTATAAAAGCCGAAATGAAGAGAATTGAACAGGCTGTTGAGGAAGAGATAGCCGAAATTGAGGAAATGATGCATGGAAGTATATCAAAGTTGCGAAGGGAGCTTATGGAGTATGAGAAGAAGCTCAAGAGCGGTGAGCTAACCGAGGAAGAATATAACGAACGCAAGGTTGAGATTGAACAGGAGATAAAGCGAGAGGAGCAAGAATACCAGAAGCAAATTGAGGACATACGAGAAGCGCTTAAGCTGCTTAAAGGGTTGGAGGTTAAGCAGATACTTGAGGATGAGAAGTATAGGCAGTTGCAAAATCTTGTGTCAATTATATCAAGAAGGCTTAACAGGGACTTCAGCACTATCTTCAAAGCAGGTATTGGTGCGGAAGCTATAAGAGATTTGCTTGCTGATATTGAGCTTGAGAAGGAATCGAGGGAACTTCGGAGAATAATTGCTCAAAGTAAGGGACCTAAGAGGACAAGGGCTATAAAGCGCCTTGAGATAGTTGAGGCTTTCAGGAAATCACGCAATAGACCAGAGTGGATGATCCTTGAAGTGCTCCCCGTGCTTCCTCCAGATCTTCGTCCTTTGGTTCAACTTGAAGGCGGAAGGTTTGCTACCTCGGATGTCAACGATTTGTATAGACGCATAATAAACCGAAATAACCGCCTGAAGAAGCTATACGAGATAAAAGCTCCAGAGTCAATTATAAACCATGAAAAGCGTTTGCTACAGGAGGCAGTTGATGCTCTTATTGACAATAGTAAGAAAACTCGCCCTGTCCTTGGTTCAAGTGGGAGACCTTTGAAGTCTCTATCCGATCTTCTCAAAGGAAAAGAGGGGAGATTTAGGAGGAATTTGCTCGGAAAAAGGGTAGACTACAGTGGGCGCTCGGTGATCGTGATTGATCCTAAGTTGAAGTTGCATCAATGTGGATTGCCAAGAGTAATGGCAAAGGAGTTGTTTAAACCGTTTATAATGCGTTGGCTTGATTTACATGAAGGTCCAACAACTTTGAAGGCAATAAAGCGGATGCTTGAGCAAGAAGATAATGAGGCGGTTTGGAGAGCAGTTGAGGAGGTAACGAAACAGCATCCAGTCTTGCTCAACCGAGCACCAACACTTCACAGGCTTAGTATAGAGGCATTTGAGCCAGTCCTTGTTGATGACAGGTCAATTCACATCCACCCACTTGTTTGCCCGCCATTTAATGCTGACTTTGATGGTGACCAAATGGCTGTGCATGTCCCACTCTCAACAATGGCACAAGCTGAGGCAAGATTACTCATGATGGCAACAAACAACATCTTTTCGCCAGCAAGTGGCGCACCGTTGATGAGCCCTGCCTACGATATCGCAATGGGCTGTTACTACTTGACCCAGTTGACGAGGAGAAAGAGCGAAGAAAAATACAAGGATATGATCAAGACTAAGCCAGAAAAATTGCCCCATAAATATGAAGACCCAGAGTTGTTGCTGCTGTTCGCAAGAAATGGCTGGGTGGATTTCGATGAAAAGGTTGTTGTCGTGATAAATGGGAGTCAAGAAAAAATGGATGTTCGTTCGGCGCTTTTGCGGTATTTGAGCAGTATGGGCAAAGTGTTCAAAGATCCAGAGAAGGCAGTTCAACTATGGGAGCTCGGGAAAGCCGACTTACACGAAGACATTATGGTGAATTGGAACGGAGAATGGATATTGACTACACCAGGTCGTGTTCTGTTTAATAGACTCTTGCCGAATGGATTCCCATTTGTGAATGAAATTGTCTCAAAGAGCAAACTGCGCACTATAGTAACGCAGTTATTTGAGGCATTCTGGGTCAAAAGCTTGGTTGAAGACGATAAATTGACTCTTATACTTCCAGGTGTGGGCAACTTCAGCTTGAAGAAAGGATGGAATTGCGTGATAAATGAAGTTTTTGAGAAAGTTAAGGACAAAACCGCAATTAGAGTCAAATACAAAGATGAGAAGCTAAGCTTAGATGCAGCGGTTGAGAGAGGCTTAATTGAATACTATGGTCAAACTAACGAACCTTTGGTGCAGTTCCTTGACGATGTGAAAGAATTGGGATTCCATATCGCCACAATAAGTGGCTTGTCACTTAGCATCAAAGATTTAGATGTGAAAACACGGCGAGATGAAATCGTAGCGCAGACAATGGAACTCGTTGAAAAATGGCAAGAAGCTACAAGGCAGGGTGAGATGTCTCAATTTGAGCGAGATGACAAAATAACGCAGGAATGGTTAAAAGCTACCCGTGCAGTCTCTGACGAAATAATGGAATCAATTGACAGATTTAACCCACTTTACATGATGGCTGACAGTGGTGCGAGGGGAAGGAAAGAACAGATTGTGCAGCTTTGCGGTATGAGAGGGCTTATGGCTAACGCTCTTGGTATGCTTATCCATGACTTGCCAGTAACTTCAAACTTTAGAGAGGGGCTACCACTTTTGCAATATTTTGTTGGGACATTCAGCTCAAGGCGCTCACTTGCTGATACAGCTCTAAGGACTGCAGACGCTGGTTACCTAACGAGGCGATTGGTTGATGTGGCTCAAGATGTTGTAATAAGGGCGTTTGATTGCGGAACTGATGATGGGTTTGACATGACGCCAATTTACGACGAGAGCGGGCAGGTTGTAATGCAACTTTGGGAACGCATATGGGGTAGGATTGCAGCTGAAAGAGTCGTTGACCCACGCACTCGCAAGGTTATAGTTGACAAGAACGAGATGATAACGATGACAAAAGCTAAGGAAATAGAGGAAGCAGGGATAACCAAAGTGAAGGTTCGCTCGCCCATGACATGTGCGTTGCCACATGGTATTTGTGCGATGTGCTACGGTATGGACTTAAGCACGAGGAGGCTCGTTGACATAGGCGAAGCAGTTGGAATTGTTGCAGCACAGTCAATCGGTGAACCAGGAACGCAATTTACAATGCGCACATTCCACACCGTTGTTGGTCCGAGTATCGTTGAAATAAGGCAATACAAAACAAGAAGAGAAGCTGCTCTTAGGGAAATAACGGAGAGAGCGAGAGAAGAAATGGGTATTTCCGAGATGCTCAGGATAATCAGGCAAACGCCAAGAGGGCTGCGTGAAGAAGAACAAAAGGAGCAAAGGATGAAATGGTGGGTTAGGTTGCACGTGCCAAGGCGTAGAGGGCTCTTAAGGGTTGAAGAGCTATTTGATGCGCGTCGTCCACTTGGGCAATCAATCATAGCCGAATATGACGGTGTCGTTCGAGAGATAATAAAGAAAGGGATATGGCGAATTGTGCTTGATATAGAAGTCCCAGTGGAGGATCTGGAGAAACACATAGGGATGGAGATTGTAGAGGATGTTGTCTCACCTCGTTCTAAAAGCATCATCGTCCGAAAGGGGGAGAAAGTTGCGGAGGATTTGATCGAAAAAATAAGAAAATCTGGGGTAAACAAGGTTAAGGTGAAGAGGGCGTATGTTGTGCCGTTCCATGCCGAGTTTAAGGTTAAAGAGGGAGACAGAGTAGAAGCAGGTCAACAGCTAACGGGAGGCACAATAAATCCTCACGCTTTTCTTGCTCTCAGGGGAGTTAAAGCCGTCCAAGATTATCTACTGCGCGAAATCCAAACCATCTATCGCTTGCAGGGAATTGACATAAACGATAAGCACATTGAGATAATTATAAGGCAAATGTTGAGGAAGAGAAGAGTAAAAGACCCAGGAGATACAGACCTCCTTCCAGGGCAGCTCGTTGATAGAGCCACGCTTGAATACGAAAATGCAAGAGTTAGGGCGCTCGGGAAGAGAGAGGCTACAGCGGATTGGGTTCTTATGGGTATAATGCATGCTGCTGAATCAACAGAAAGCTGGCTCTCTGCAGCTTCCTTCCAAAGGACAACTCAAGCGCTCACAGACGCAGCGATAAAAGGTAAAGTTGATCATCTTATCGGGCTGAAGGAGAATGTGATCATAGGCAGGTTAATACCAGCTGGAACTGGTTTCTTCTCGCGAGCCAAAACAAGGTTGATTACCCCAGAGGAGAGTAAGATGTTCCCAGCGACGAGCGAATCAGAGTAAGAGTGTATTGACAGAGGTGGGGAAGGTGGAGAAGTGTATCTTTTGCGATATCGCAAGTAAGAGGGTTGAGAGCCAAATCGTTTACGAAGATGAGGAAGTTATAGCCTTCCGTGACATCAATCCGCAAGCTCCAATTCACATACTCATCATACCTAAAAAGCATATAAGCAGCCTGAACGAAGCAAAAGACGAAGATACACAGCTACTTGGGAAACTCCTCCTAACGGCGCGTAGCATTGCTGTAAACGAGGGTATAAGTGAAAGCGGTTATCGTATCGTTCTGAACACAAACAGGCAAGCAGGGCAATCTGTTTTTCATATCCATTTGCACTTGCTCGGTGGAAGAGCTTTTGGATGGCCACCCGGATAGAATGAGATATGAGGCGAGTTCGGAAGGCTCTGTAAGAGGTGCTTTAGCACCAAAAGGATTCGCAAGCTGAAAGTTCACTGGTGCGTATCTCGGCAGAATTACCAGTTGCACGCATATCACCAATAACTTGATGCGCAGTTTGAAATGCAAAAATTTTATATGCCTATGCCCGAAGCTATTTCCGTAGCGAAGCGTTTTTATGTTTTGGGGGTGTAAGTGATGGAGAGGGGGAAAATCATTGCTCTGCTTATGGGGCTTGTTTGTGGTGGGCTTCTTCAAGTGTCTGAAAGTTTTGGCACCACCAATTCAAAGCAAGCCCCACTCAAAGTCGCAGTTGTGTTTGTAGAAGATAAGAGTGGCTATCCATCTGATGGTGCTCTTTCGGATGTAGCGCAATTCATTCTCACACAGGCACTCCAAGAGAGCAAAGCCTTTGAAGTTATCCCAGTGGACATCGTAAAAGCATCGCTTGCCAAGCTTAAGCTTTTGCCACCACTCACCGAGAAGGAAATGATCAAATTGTCAACGGAGTTGAACGCTGACTGGGTGGTATGCGCTACGATTGAATGCGTGCGCATTGATAAGTCTAAAGCCACGGTTTCTGTTCCGTTGATTGCCGAGGCATTGAGCAGTAGCTTAGGCGTCGTAGTAAGCAAAGCTAATGCATGTGGCATTTACAAAGTGAAGGGTGACATAACCAACTCAATCGTTGTATATAGTGGCATTGTTGGAGCTATCAACGATGCATGCCGCAAAATAGCTTCTCAACTTGAATACTCAGCGAACCAAAGGGCTCTTCTGCTTCTACCACCGATGAACAACCACATTCGTGCCAACATAGGTAGTCATCAAGGGTTAAAGGTGGGTGCTGAGTTACTCATTGTTTGGTGTGAACGCCCGTTGGCATGGGCTAAAGTTGTTGATGTTGATTATGACGATTGTGAAGCTATGTTGCAGCGCTTAGTTCCCGGTGCACGCTTAGAGCCAAACATGAGGGTGCTTGTTGTCAGCAATCCACCAGCTCATGAATTGCCACCTCGCAGAGAGCAACTTGAGCGCGAGATAAAGAAAGCAGCAAAGGACTTACTCATTTCAATTGCTTTGACGTTCGGCGTCCTGATTGCCACAGATGTGATCAAATGAAAGATTTACAAAAATTGCTCATGCCCAGACGCCCGGCAGCTTGTAGCCACAGAATTTGCATTTCCCGTTCACGACATCATTCTGAGCGATGCCTATGTAGCCAACACGCTTGATGAGGAGGCGCTTGCATGCCGGGCAGTATGTGTTCTCGCCGTCGTGTCCGGGCACATTCCCGATATACGCAAAGCGCAAGCCACTTGAGAGAGCGATCTCGCGACAAAGCTCAAGCGTTTTAATCGGAGTAGGTGGCAGGTTGCGCAACCTATAGGCTGGATAGAAGCGCAGGAAGTGTATCGGGACATCGTCGCCAATGTTTTTAACTATCCAATCGCACATCCGCTTTATTTCGCTTTTGCTATCGTTCATCGTCGGGACAACAAGCACAACGAGCTCCATGAAAGTCCCCATGCTTCTTACAAGTTCAATGGCACGTAACACCGGTTTCAAACTTCCACCAACAACTGTCTGGTAGAATTCCTCGCTGAACGCTTTAAGGTCGATTCTGATGCAGTCAAACAGTGGGCAAAGTTCCTTCAGCGGTGCATCATCAATGTATGCTGCGGTAACCATCAGGTTTTTAAGTTTGTGCTCTTTAGCGAGCTTAGCAGTGTCAAGCGTGTATTCAAAGAAGATGACCGGTTCAGTAAATGTATACGCTATGGCGCCACAACCAAGTTCAAGTGCAAGTTTAACTACACCCTCTGGTGATAGGTCATAGTTGGTTGTGTGCTCAGGTCCAACTTGGCTTATCTGCCAGTTCTGACAATACAGACAGCGCAAGTTGCATCCTGCTGTGGCTATACCGAGGCATGTCATCCCGGGCACAACATGGAATATTGGTGTTTGCTCAACTGGGTGGTATGAGACGGCGCATGCGAGCCCGTAAACCTTGGTGAAAAGTTTTCTGTTATAGCAAACGCGCACCCTGCACGAACCAACCTGACCTTCTTCAATCATGCAGAACTTGGGGCATAATATGCACTGCACTTGGTTACCAACAGGGCGCCAGTATCTTGCTACCTTGTGGTTTATTCCCTTAGCCTTCGGAAGGTTAGTTATATCCTTAACTCTCAATTCCTTGCCACGGTAGACTGGGGCGCCAGCATTGGCATTAAGGGTGCAAAGACCGATGACGCCACAACCAACGAGTGAACTAATGAAGTTTCTTCTCGTGACTTTGCGTGGCATAAGCTAAAGCTACCTCGCTAAATCTTCAAAGTCAAACGACGTTCAATTTGTGGGCAGTTTGCAATAACGCATTTCATCAAGCCACACCACTAAACTTTCATTCGCCTTTGCGTTCGGGAATGTAAACACAACTTCTATCGTGGTGATTTGAGCCAACTCAAGGACGCGGTTCACAACGTGGTTCTCATCAAGTCTCATCTCCTCAAACGGAACAACCACCTTCACCCACTCATTAACTGCCTTAACTTCGCCGACCCCATAGTTCCACACCTCACCGTTACGCTCGCGGATGCGCACTGTAATCACTGCCGGTCTCTTTGCTTTCACAAAGAAGATAATTCCATCAAAGCGAGTTGCATCAACAAATTCAACCCATTGTGCTATCGTATGTGTTCTACCGTGAGCTACATCCTCTTCTGGGACTGTCCACTCAACTCGCAGTGAGTTTGATGTCCCACAAGCTCCATCAGCATCATCAATGCTGACCTTAAATTTGCGTGCACCAACTTTAAACTCGCCTAAGATCGGCGGGTAGAATATCTCGCTCAATCTCCTGTCCTCATAATCGGCGATTAATTCTGAAGGTGAATTCTCAAGTGCTTTCTTATCAAGCCTCCATAGCCCGTCGTTCGTAGCGACCCACAGATAGCGTTTATCTGGTAGCATATCTGTGATTATGCGTTGCCCAAGCTGTGTTGAAGCTTCACGGCATTCAAGCCACCTGAGTCTTTTTGTGTCAAACCTTGTCAGGTCTCGCTTCGTTGCCACCCAAAGTATCTCGCCATCAGCTACAATGCGCATCGGCGGGTTTGGAACAGTTTGATGAAAATCACTCCCGATGCGCAAGTCAAATGGGTGTTTCAACTCGTCACGCTTTTCTACATTGAACCTATTAAGACCACCGATGCTTGCCACCCAAAGCTCATTCCCAACCCATGCCATTGAGAGAATGCGCGAGTGAATTAAGCCATGCCCGCAATGATATACTCCAAGAACTTTTCCATCTTCAGAGGTGTGTGTTAAGTTGAATGCAGCATGCCAAACAGTTCCGTCTGGAGCCACAAGTAGTGAATCGCAGTATATCGCTTTGCCTGACCCAGCAGCTGGGTTGACCGCACCACTCCCAGCTTCTGGTGTCCAACCACCATACCTTCTAAAGTTGGCTATCTGCCTTGTAGCTTTATCTATCCGTGCAATGCCAGTATCCATGCCCAACCAAACATATCTTTTGCTTGCCCCGATGGCTAAGACAGCCCCTTCCATCAAGCCATTTGATTTAGAGTAGTTTGTGAATGTGCGCCCATCATAGCAACTCACGCCGTTGTTTAACCCGATCCAAAGTAAGTCGCCATCCGCACATAGCGCTTGTATATCGTCATCAAGTAAACCATCTGACTTTGTAAACTTGATTGGTGTGCCCGTTGGGTCATTGATTGAAAGCCTCATCAAGCCTTCGTTTGTGCCGAGCCAAATGAATTCGCCCTGTATGGCGAGCTTGTTGATCACCACACCACGAAGATAACTATCCCAAAGCTTTGGCTTCAGGTTTTGCTCAGAGACATCAGCACATAATATTGATGAAGCTAAGGCAAGCAAAATTGAAACAAGACAAGGTAGAAAATTCCGAACAATGTTTTTTCCCTTCATTACTTCATCCCTCCTTCGGTTTTCACATGTTCCAAGCTTCTGTGCCTTTCATGCTTTATAGACGCTTGGTGCACACGCTAAGTTGCATATCAATTGAACTTGGCACATTCAGTTCGCTTATCGGTTGAGCGTATCAGGATTGACGAAGGGTTTTTCTAACGCTATACCCATAGATATAGGAATTTGCGCAGTTGGGTGGAGGACATAAAGGGGATGAGCCAGATAACTCCTGCCACAAAGCCTTCTTGTCTAAAGGCTTTCTTGAAAGAAGTCTGTTGAAGGCATCTTAGGCAGGTGCTTTCTTCCCTTCTGGCTGACACTTTACTTCTTTGGCGCATGTGAAGACTTTCTGAGTGGCGATTAGGAAGTGGATGTAGTCAAGGTATCGCACTTTTGGTGTTCATGGGAGTCGCCCCCTCTTGACGGCAAAACTTTTTTGTGCTATCATAGTTTGATGAATTAGGAGTTCGCAGTCAACTGTGTAACTCCTAAGATGGTTTATGTTCAAACTCAAATTTGGAGGTGAGATGAATGCTTCATATAGCAAGGCAACGAGTGACCAGATGGCGGTGTGGCTTTACTCTAATAGAGCTGCTTGTGGTGATTGCTATAATCGCCATCTTGGCAGCCATGTTATTTCCTGTATTTGCCAGAGCTCGTGAGCAAGCGAGGGCAACAACTTGCCGTAGCAACCTACTACAGCTTGGCAGGGCATTGCTCATGTATGCTCAAGACTACGACGAGGAACTGCCAGCAGAGCCACATGCTGGTAACCCTCATCCAGAACTTGTCGCAAAGCTTCAACCTTATTTGAAGAATGTTGAATTGTTCTACTGCCCAAGTGCTCCCGGAGTCGGAAGAACAGCATGGAGCGATGCAGACAATGATGGCATCATTGACATAGAGTATCATCCCACCAATGTTGCAAAAGGTAACATTAGCTACTACTACTACTCGTTCTACAACCCGCCATCAATGGCATCAGGGGGGGCGCGGTGGATTGACTGGG
The DNA here is from genome assembly GCA_041538025.1 of Candidatus Thermosaccharophagus gerlachensis. Taxonomy (GTDB): domain Bacteria; phylum Armatimonadota; class Fervidibacteria; order Fervidibacterales; family Thermosaccharophagaceae; genus Thermosaccharophagus; species Thermosaccharophagus gerlachensis. The sequence continues at coordinate 20,386 of JBGOEV010000022.1, forward strand.
GCTTCCTATTGAGGTTCTGGGGTAACAAACCAAGAATTATGTCGCTGCGCTGGGAACCAACATACTGGCTTATGAGCGACTGGTATTGTAAACCCCATAGGGATGCCGGTGGAGTAGCGCCACATGAAAGCGCTTTCATGTCAGCCAATGTTCTCTTCCTTGATGGGCATGTGAAAAAATTTAGCCGGCCAGCTTACACTCTATTCAAATAAGTTAGCTTCATTGAACTTAAACTGACGGAGCAAAACGGCAGGGGTAATGCTATTCACCGAGGGCGCTGTATTGCTTGATTTGGATTTGCACCAACCTCCAACGAGGTGCTCACTTGCGTTCTATAACCCGAAGGCGAAAATCAACAGGGATATAGCAATCGGTGTTGTAGCCACATACGCAAAAAGAGTTGGTCATAGCATAGTCGTATGTGATGCTTTAAGCGGAAGTGGTGTGCGTGGACTGAGATATGGGATGGAAGTTAGCGCTGTTGAGCGTGTCGTCCTCAACGATGTTAACCCACATGCATGCGAAAAGATACGAGAGCATCTCTCACTCAACAGTTGTTTGAATGAGCGTTTTGTCATTTGCTGTGAGGATGCAAATGTTCTCCTTCATAGGATGCGCAAGCAATTTGATGTTGTAGACATTGACCCGTTTGGCTCTTTCATCCCATTCCTTGATGCTGCTTTTGACGGGCTTAAATGGGGTGGTTTGCTTTGTGTCAGCGCAACCGATACAGCAGTCCCGTGCGGACGCTATCCCAAGACCTGTATCCGACATTATGGCATTAACCCACTTGCAATGAGCTACAGACAAGAGGTTGCTCTTCGTATCTATGTAAGCACGCTTATTAAACGCGCAGCACAACTTGATATAGCTTATAAGCCAGTGTTGTCCATCTTCCGAAGGCATTCTGTTGCGCTGTTTGGCATTGTTATACCGAGGGCATATGAAGCCGATGGATTGCTCTCGCAGTTTGGATACATAGCACACTGCTTTGCGTGTGAGTATAGGCATCTTTCACAACATCAAGAGGCAGGTTTATGCCCCGAGTGTGGTGGATGCTTGGAAAGCGTTGGACCAATATGGCTTGGTGAATTAGCCGATGCACAGTTTGCCAGTGATGTCTCAAACGAGCTTTTCAGTCGTCGGCTCAACGATGCAGCCAAGCTCGTCAAGCTTGCTGCCATAGAAGCCCAAATCACGATGCCGTTTTACGATTTGCATGTCCTTGCAAAGCTCCACCGAACATCACCACCACGCACTAATCGTTTGATTGAGAGATTGCGCTCACTTGGGTATGTTGCAACGAGAACGCATATAACAGGGACGGGCGTGAAGACAAATGCACCAATTAGAGTCATCAAGGAGGTAATGCTTGAACCTGCAACGAAAGCATAACTTTCATGTAAGCAGCAGACGCCTTTCTGGAGACCTTGTCTCACCTATTGGGGTGACGCGTATTGCTGGTTCATCTTTTACTGGGCATGAATGCTCACATATGCCACAGCCTATGCATTTTTCCGGATCAACATGTGGGCGTTTTAGATTAACAACAGTCCCATCGCGCTTTTTAACAGTTACCGTGCGCGTAAATATCGCCTTCGGTGAGACAGGACAAACCTCCTGACAAACAAGGCATGGCGTATCCATAGCGAAGGGTAAGCATCTACCTCGGTCAATAAAAGCAGTGCCAATTTTTATTGGACCATAATCAGCGAACTCACCAAGTCCCAACTTTTGCTCAACGCTTATTTTCTGTATAGCGCCAGTTGGGCATACTTGCCCACACAGTGTGCAGTTGAGTTCGCAATAGCCAACCTTCATATCAAGCACCGGTGTGAAGATGCCCTCAATGCCAGCTTCATAGAGAGCTGGCTGAAGAGCATTTGTTGGGCAGATGCGTATGCACTGCCCACACTTAATGCACCTTGCGAGAAACTCAGGCTCTGGAAGTGAGCCTGGCGGGCGTATAAGGCGTTTATCAAACGACTTATAAACCTTACCAGAAAACCTCATCATTGGGTAGACAAGGATACCGCTTATGAAGGCGAGGAAAAACCTCCTGCCACTTAGATCTGGGTTGGTCACTTCACTATCTAAAGGTGGTAGGAAAGAAAAACCAAGTGCGTTGTGTGGGCAATCCTCGAGGCAGTTGAAACATACCATGCATTCGGCTTTCCTTAGCAACTTATCTGGATCGCTTGCTCCCTCACAGGATTTAAGGCACATTCCACATTGCGTGCATTTTCCTTCGTTGCGCTCAATGCGCCAAATTGAGAAGCGTGATAATATACCGAGTAATGCACCAAGTGGACAGATGACACGGCAGAAGAAACGAGGGATGTATAAATTCAAGCCAAGCACAACGATGAAGATGATCCCGATTAGCCATGCAAAATGGTGCTCATGCTGACGAACGTAGACTACATGGAACACCGAGTTTACAGCTGGCAAGATGTAAGTAGCCATTGAGCGATGTAGTAAGCAAATTGGGTCAAGCCAGCCAATCTGCACAGACCCGAAGAGTGCCAATGCGAGCATGAAGATGAGCACGTAATACTTCGCAGTGTAGATCGGCTTATATCTGTTCAGCTCAATGCGTTCCCTTACGGAGCGCACATTGAAAATCCATCCGATGAATTGATTGATAGCACCCATTGGGCATACCCAGCCACAAAAGACCCTCCCAAGTAGAAGCGTTAAAACAATAGTGATTAGCGAGAGGAGAAGTTCGCCATACAGCTTGCGGGTTGATAAAACAGTGCTCAATGCAACTAAAGGATCAAGGTCGAGGAATAGCGAAACAGGGTAACCACCGACGCGTTCAAGCGAGCTGACAAAACAGAGGAAGAGAAAAAGGCTAAAGAAAAAACATTGCGAGATGATGCGTGTCTTTGTTATGCGCACCACTACCTCACCACTCAGCAAATTCAACTTTTCGGTTTGCGACAGCGCTTTACCTTGGGGCTTACAAACAGCATCTGAAAACATTAAAGATGACGCACAGGTTCATACGCTTACCTCTTTCCAATTCAACCCCTTCCAGTTTGGATTCCCTATGCCCCTTTCCTTTGCCCTCTGCAGATAGCCAAGTTCATTTGGGTTGCGTCCAAGGAGTGTGTATCCGAATGCATCAACTGCAACTTGATCAACACCTGCTATGATTGTGTTCCTTGTGGCTACATCGCTCAGTCTCCCGCCAGTTGGACCGTTGCTCATCAGCACCCTTACACCATCTAAGATGACAAGTGTCGGTTTTATCCAATTTGCTAAGTCTGCAATAACATCGTGTATGCGTTGATGGAAGCGGTTACGGCTCCCACCAAGCAACCCATACCAGTTTTTCATGCACATTGAGGCACTGCTCAGGTTATGGTCCTTAACTGGTGCAACACCTATAACTTTTGTTGCAAGCTTTAATGGCTCATAGAATGCAAGCCAACTCTTTAATGCAACGCCACCTATTTCAACCATCTCAAACGAATGTGACTTTGGGTAAATGATCCTTGCGCCAGATTCAAGGGCTGCACGCTTTATACCAGTCTTTATGAAGCACCCTTCAGGTTCGTTTATAGGGTTATCAGCTACGATGACTTCCTTTGCGCCAGCCTCATAGCAAATTTCAATTACTGCCTTCAGTGTTTCTGGGTTCGTTGTAGCGCAGAGTGCTGGCGGACGGTCAAACGCGACATTTGGCTTTATAAGCACTACGTCGTTTTTCTGTATGAACTTGCGTGCTCCGCCGAGTGTGTCAAATGCTGCTTTTATCATCCTCCTCACATCACTGCCACGCACAACAACCATTTGCACACCTGAAGCACCAACATCAACGCTGAAGCTCGGTATGCGGTGAGCGTGCTTCTCAAACATTTGGCGGAAGTATTCTTTGCCAGTGCGTTTGTCATGCAAGAGCAAAGCGCCAATTACAGTTCCTGTTGTGGCAATGCCAGTTGATAATAACCTGCGCAAGAAATCGCGCCTGCTAACGTTCATTTCGCCGCGCATGGTTTGGTCACCTAAGCTTTTCAAAGAACATCTTTGCGAAGCCCTCAGCCAACTTTATGTCCTCAGCCTCAATGACACCACCAAGCAACTCATTCTTGCAGAACACCACAACAAAGCCACCGCCAGACTTGCCAGCAAACAAAGGTTGCCCCTTATACTGCTCGCTCTTCATCACTTGCCCATACTTCCCTACCACTTCTTTCCATTTTGCCAACTTCGCCCTTGCATCATTGGCTGATTTGCACTTGCTTACAAATGCTTTGATGTTTTTCCCTCCGTAGCGATATTGAGCAGTATAGACATCCTCAAGGAAATCGTGTCCGAACGCCTTTCGCTTTATGTAAACGATACTACCAGACACCAACCCTTCCTTCGGGAGTGACTCTAAACCCCATATCTTGCTTCGCCCACCCTTAAGTTGGCTTTCAATAGTTTTTGCGAGCGAAAGGCACAGCTGTTTCATCGCTTCATCCTCAAACGCTGCCACAACCTGCACATAATAGCGCCCCTTCCAGAAGTAGATGCTGCCACCTGCCTCGTATCCGTCCTCACCAAGCTTTATTCGTTTACCCACACCTGCACGCTCGTATGAGTAAATCCCGAATGCATTTTGAGGGCTTCCCATATCGTATATGAACACATCAACAAACATCCCTTCGTCCTTTTCCCGCTTATAGGATGTGCAAACGAGCTCAACAACATCATAACTTATGTAGAGTTCGGCTCTCCCGTCTATCTTCTCGTATAGATTGTTGGCGTTGTAGGTTTCAATCTTTCCTCGCTTCCAACCGTTGGGCATCGTTGGTGGGAGCTGTAGCTTTAGCGCTGTGCCTTTTGTCACTCCAGCAAATGCTGTTTCTGACAACACATAATGCGCTATGCTTCTCTGTCTCCCCATATGTGCAACAACAACTGCAATGGCTAACAAGAAGAGCAATATGGATAAGCTAATCGCTCGCTCAATTTTGCTTATAGTCCTCTTTGGCTTTACAGTGCTTCGCTCAATATGCTCTTTAACGAGCTTACGAAGGTAAGCAAATGACATCGTATCATCACCACACTCTCTTGTGCTTATCATGTTGTAGTGAAGCGTAGCCTATTTCTGCTCGCCAGCTGGTGGTATCACTTCTTTCGGGAAGTGCTCTGACTCCCACGCGAGTGTGATTGAATTAACTGGTGGTGCCCCAGCATGATACTCAAGCTTTATTTTGTGCAGTCCAGCTTTGAGAGTAAGCTTTGGGCTTACGTGTGATGTTGGTGGCTGTATGCGCCATGCATCAATGACGAGTTGGTCATCAATCCAAAGGCGTGCTGCGTCATCAAGGTTGTCAAGGTAAAAGATATACCATCCATCCTTTGGGACGAGCAATTGTCCTTCCCAGCGGATGCTGAAATATTGGTCATTGATCTCGGGGTGCGGAGTCGGTCCCCAATTGTAGTCAATCTTGTTTTCAGAGCGTGTCAGCACCTTCTTTGTGAAGCACGGTCCTGGTGGTGGTTGCCATAGCTGGAATGATTCATGGTCTGGGTCATCAAAGTATTCGGCTATCAACCCGTGAGGGAATGTCATCACTTCCTTCTCACCGTTTGGAAGACGCCATGAAAGGCGTATTGATGCCCCCGGACCTGGACCTTGATGATACTCAACTTTGATTGAGTGCCATCCCTTGCTCAATCGTATTGGCTCACTCTGATGCGTCGTCATCGGTTGAATGCGCCACGCATCAATAACGAGCTTATCATCCACATAGAGTCTGCCACCATCGTCCAAGTTCTCGAGCATGAATATGTAAGAGCCATCTTGAGGGACAAAAAATTTACCACTCCACCTTGCACTCCAATATTGGTAGCCGAGCAGTGGGTGTGGTGTTGATGGCTGATTCCAATTGAAGTTTATCTGCTGGTCAAGGCGCTTCATAACAAACCTTGTGAAGAAAGGACCCTTAGGTGGAGCTCCAATTTCGTATTCGGCATGGTCTGGATCATCGTAGTATAAACCGACAATCCCGCCCGGATAAAGTCCCCTGTCAGCAACTTCAACCTTCGGCTGACTCGGTGTAGGCAACCCCGGCGCTTTCTTTGGGCGTTCTATTGGTTCAACTGGTGGCTGAATTGTTGGAGGACGCTCTAATCCAGAAACTGGTTCACCAGCAGGTTCAATGATGTAGGCATCCTTCTCCATGCGCCACTTGAGCTTGAGCGGTGGCAAGATGATGTCAAGCAGGTCGTCAAGGTAAATGTCTTTGACCGCTATCGTCACTTTGCCAGTTACATTTTGAGCAACCTTGATCTTCACATTGGCTTGCTTGCTAAGTATGCTCGCAACTTCTTGAATCGTTGTATCACGAACATCTAACGAAACCTTTGGATGTTTCGGCTGAGCATGAAGGGTGCATGTCATGAGGAGTAGCGACACCGTCATACACAATATTGGTTTACGCTTCATTGCTCCACCCCCAAGACAGAGCATCAGAGTGTGTCATAAAACGTTTTCACCACAGGCTTGCTAACACTTGTTGGTTTTCTCTTCCCCATGAAGCGTTCGGCACATAATGTGAAGCGAGCTACCATTATGCCGTTGTCCCTCGTCCAGATGGCGATGTGCTTACCGGTGAGTGGTTCTTTGTCCTCGTATTCAAGCAAGAGTTTCTCATCAACAAAGTAGCGCAATCTCCCACCCCTCTTCTCAATCCTGATAAGAAACCACTTTCTATGTATGTCTTCTCCAAACGGTTGGTGGTCAATTTGTGCTACTACTTCTGTGCCACGCACTATTGCTGATTTCTTCCCACGCCACCCACCAAGCACAAATGTGTAACCGCTGTTCAAATCCTCACCATCAGCACATATCGTTACATTTAGGTCTTGTGCGTATGAGACATAGCTGCCCCTTTCGCGAGCCATCTTAACAGCAACAGCGAACTCAACCGTTATGTCTCCATCACACAAATACTTGCTCCACGCAACCGCAAGAGTTGCCCCCTGCTGCTTATGCATTGTCTTTGCTTTGCCTTTTGCCTGCTCATCTTCCGACACCGCATGAACCATGTTCCAAGAGACGCCAGAGAAAAACGACCAGCGTGGGTCACATTGCCACCTTTGACTCACATCCCAAAGCCCATTTGATGGAATCCAATCAACCGCTGCTTTCTTGAACATGTCCACAATACCATTAGCCGAAAAGAGTTCAACATCTTCTCGCTTAGTTGCGTTACCGATGGAGATGAAACCGAACTTGCTCCCTGTTAGAGGTGCTTCGTCACTATACGCGAGCAATGGCTTTCCGTTTATGTTCACCAAAACAAATGATCCTACGCGCATAACTCGTATTGATGCCGACTGAGAGTCATTGTCCGCTTCCGCAACAACTTGACCTTCACGGAAGAGCTTCACCTTTTTCCCTGTAACTTCAACCCTGTAACCGGAGTTGATATCATACCCTTTTGCTGCGAGTATTAGAGCCACCTTGCCATCGGCTAAGTTAGCCTTCACATGGGCTTCCATGTCACCCCAGAAGTCTGCGCGATGCCATACCGCTTTAGCATCTCTGTCATCAAGTTTTATCTCCTGCTCAATCCAATCGCTCTGCGCAGCTGCCCAGTTCCCCATGCTGTATTCATGGGCGAAAACTTCGTGAGCTATGCTAAACTTGTTAAACTCCCTTACACCAAATCGCACGCGGAGCTCATGGAAACGCACCTTGGATGACTTGGCATAAAGGGCGAGCATGCCAGAGGTTATTGAAGCATCAAAAGCTTGTATAAGTTTCTCACCGTTGAGCGAGACCTCAATAAGACCATTATCTGAAGATACGGAGAGAATGAGCACACCTTTCGTATCTACCTTGAGTGGCGTGGACGCAAGCAATTTACGCTCACCGGATAGGTAGCGGACAAGCTCAGCAGTTGGTTTATCACCGATGGTAACACTCGCCAAGTAGTGATTACCTTCGTCTTGGTAGTTGAAGCAGATGCCAAAAGATACTTCGCCATTCCTTTTGTCCTCATAGGAAACGAGAGTTGTTACAGCATAATTTGACCAACGGCTGTCGCCAAAAAGAGCCTTCGCTTCAGATGCGGTTTCAGCTTCGCAAACCCTGTCTAAACCTTTGAGCTTGACCATCTTCCAACTCCCGATGAGCGGTTGCAAAATGCAGTCAATGCGCTCTTCTTCAAAATCAACGAGTATTTCCTTTGCTTGCGATACAACGACATCGTCAAAGTAAGCGCCAACAGTGCTTGTTGTATACAACCCAACCATGCCACGACATAGCCCGTCATCCGTTAACTCGCAAACCTTATATCCGTCAATGAAAACTCTCGCAGAGTTAAGTGCGGTCTCAACACGCACTTCATACCATTCACCCGGGGTAAACCCACCAGCAGTTTCAAACAGGACTTTAACATTGTTCGAACTGCGTTTGAGCAACTGCATCTTTCCAGTGGACTTGCTATCCCTGCCAGTCCAACGAAAGAGGTAGTAGTTACCTTTATCCAACCAGCAGAATATAAGTCCCACTGAGCTTGCATCAGCGCACCTTACAGAAGCTTGGAATGAATAGTTGTCCCAGAACGGATAACCAACTACCGAGATTGCTTCGCCATCCTTCTTTGTCACCTTACCAAAGTATGTGAATGCATTAGCACTGCGCAGTGGGTTATCAGAAGCTTTCACTTCCCACTTACCGGAGATAGTTTGCCAGTCGCTTTGTTCACCAGCTGAGCGCATAAAATCATCCGCGAAGTAGATGTCCTCAATTGGCTGAAATGAGACATTGCTTATCTTGACGTAATTGCTTGATGTGATGTGCCCTACATGCCCGCTTTGCATGCCAAGCGCAAACGGAGAAAGAGTTATGCACCTCTTCCCATCAATGAACAGTTCAACCACCCAACTCCTTTGCCTTAGAAACACATTGATGCTTTTACCCTTTGATAAGCTTGGAAGGTTGCTTCTCGCAAGCTCCAACTCAAGACCTTCTTCAACTTTTCCGATGCGAGCCGAAGCTGAATCAAACCCAACAAATGCAAAGTTTCGTTCATCAAGATAACAGAAGACGATCGCGGTCACTTCGCCTTTGCTTGAGGAGAAGGCAATTTGCATCTTCAAGTCAAACTCGCTCACAGGTTGGTCGCTCAAGAAACGGTATGCGGTTGTATCAACCTTTATTTCCTTCAGTGGTGGGAAGAGAGAACCTGCGATAGCGCAAGATAGAACGCAAAGCGAGACGATACTCATTACAAGCGTTTGCTTCCTCACCCCATGGCATTCTCACCTGCTGACTATAATGCCTTTCTTGCATCCCCTTCAAAGAAGATTAGATAGAGAGAGCCTTAGCGCAGTTGCTATGATACAGTTTATGCCCACTCGTTTTGGAGTGTGTTTATAACCTTCTCGATGCCGTTTGGGTCTTCAGCTTGCATTACGCTTGCTTTGGGGAGGGTTTGCAAAATGAGTTGTGATAAAACTTTTCTCGGACCGACTTCAACAAAAAACCTTATACCGTTTTCCCAAAGCCATTGCATACTCTCAACCCACCTGACTTGCGATGTAAGTTGCAAAGCGAGCAATTGGCGCAATTGCGAAGCCTGTTTTACCGGTCTTGCAGTAACATTTGCAACCAACGGTATTTCACCGTCTTTCATCTCGGCGTTCTTGATGGCTTCTTCAAGCTGTGTCGCTATCGGTTGCATCAACGGTGAGTGGAAGCCACCACTCACTTTCAAAATGACTGCTCTTTGAGCACCAAATTCTGTAGCCAACATCGCAGCCTCTTCAACTGCGCTCACATCACCCGAGACGACGATTTGCGATGGGCTGTTGTAATTGGCTATAACGATTACGCCTTTCTCGGAAGCCATCTCACATATCCTTTCAACCTGCTCATAAGAACAGCCTATGATTGCAGCCATAGCTCCCTTCTTAGCTGATTGCATAAGTTCGGCACGCTTGAGTATGAGCTTCAATCCATTCTCAAAGCTGTAGAAGCCAGCGCATGCTGAGGCAGTCCACTCACCGAGGCTATGTCCTGCAACGTAATCTGGTCTTATGCCAGCATCAGTGAGCAGTTTGGAAACGGCGTAGCTCACAATGTAGATGCAAGGTTGAGCGTTTATTGTGAGCGTTAGTTCGTCCATCGTTCCTTCAAAGCAGATTTGTGAAAGCTTCCTGTTAGCTATCTCCTCGGCGATAGCAAACAGCTCGCGCACCTCACTAAAAGCTTCGTAAAGTGCCCTACCCATACCAACATACTGTGAGCCTTGTCCCGGGAAGACAAAAGCCAATTTCGCATTCATCGCTCCTCACCATCTAAGGACGCATGAAGCCCAACTTAACCCACCACCGAAGCTCGTGCAAACTATTATATCGTTCTCCTTCAGCAAGCCGTTGGAAACTGCCTCATACAACGCAATTGGTATTGATGCTGCTGAAGTGTTGCCATATCGGTCAACATTTACGAAGACACGCTCAATTGGTATTTGAAGTCTCTCAGCTGCTGCCTTTATTATCCTCAGGTTAGCTTGGTGCGGTATGAGCAAGCTAACATCAGCAACATCAATTCCACAAGAGTCCAATGCCCTTTTTGTTGACTCGCTCATAGCCCTAACGGCGAAGCGGAACACTTCACTTCCGTTCATGGTTAGCGAATGTGCTTCTTCAAGCACGCTCAACAGAGATGCTGGGCGATAAGAACCACCAGCGCTTATCTGAAGCAACTTACTTGAAGAGCCATCGGAACCAAGATCAAACCCAAGTAACCCTCTTCCCTCGTCAACTGGTGCTACAACGACTGCGCCAGCACCGTCGCCAAACAGCACGCATGTGTGCCTGTCTCGCCAGTTGATAAACCTTGAAAAGACTTCCGTGCCGACGACGAGCACGTTTTCAAAAATACCAGAGGAAACAAGTGATGATGCAATGACGAGACCGTAAACGAAGCCAGTGCACCCAACTAACAAATCAAATGCTGCTGCGTTGGCTGCACCAAGCAAATGCTGTATTAAACATGCGGTTGCCGGGAAGATGTAGTCTGGTGTTATCGTTGCCACGATTATGCATTGAACCTCGCTTGACTTCATCTTTGCGTCTTCCAATGCGTGTAAGGCTGCTTTAACACCCAGTGTTGCTGCAGTCTCACCTTTTGAAGCGATTCGCCTCTCCCTTATACCAGTGCGTTCAATTATCCATTCATTGCTCGTCTCAACGAGCTTTTCAAGGTCAAAGTTAGTCAGCACACCTTCTGGAACGCTTGCTCCAATGCCAACTATACCTGCCGACCTCAAATTCTTGTGCGCCATACGAACATCACCGCTATAAACTTACAAACCGACTTTCTCAACCCTCTTTTGGATCGCTAACCTATAGACCTTTTCATACTCCTTCGCTGAGCGTTTCCAAGAGTAATCAGCTTTCATTGCGTTCAGCATCGCCTTCCGCCATAGTTCTGGCTTCTCATTGTAGATGAAAAGAGCCCTCTCAACTGCTTTGAGAAAATGTTCCGCACTGAACTTGTAGAAACAGAAACCTTCCCCCTCGCCGGTCTCTTCGTTAAACTCTTTGACTGTGTCAACCAGCCCACCAGTGTGGTGCACAATCGGTATTGTTCCATAGCGCATGCTTATCATTTGTCCAAGCCCACAAGGTTCATATCGCGATGGCATAAGGAACATGTCAGCACCAGCATAGATAAGGTGAGCTAACGGTTCGTCATAAACGCCGATCCTCACACCTACCTTCGTTGGGTAAGCCTCGCGCAGTTTCAAGAAAGCTTTTTCATATCTCTCCTCACCAGCGCCGAGGACGACAAGCTGGACATCGTGTTTTGTTAAAAGCTCGTCAGAAGCATCTAACACCACTTCAAACCCCTTTTGCCATGCCAACCTTGAAACAATGCCTATGACTGGTTTTTGCTCGTCAACGGGGAGCTCAAGTCTCTCTTGGAGGTGGAGTTTGTTCTGGCGCTTCCTGTCAATCGTTGATGCATCGTAGTTGACCGGAATAAGCTTGTCAGTCTTTGGGTTCCAAAACTCATAATCAACTCCGTTGAGTATGCCGAAGAGATCGCATGAGCGTGTTGATAGTAACCCATGGAAGCCCTCGCCTAAAGGTTCGGTTTGTATTTCGGATGCATATGTTGGGCTGACCGTCGTGAGCAAGTCGGAATAAAAAAGCCCCGCTTTCATGAATGAGAAATGACCGTAGAACTCAACGCCTTCTATGCTGAACACCTCCCAGGGCAAGCCAACATCTTTAATGAAAGCCGGCGGGAAGTTGCCCTGATATCCCAAGTTGTGTATGGTGAACACGGTAGCAGTGCAGATGAAAAAGCCATCGTAGAAATCGGTTGTGTTGAGGTATGCAGGGACAAGCCCTGTCTGCCAATCGTTGCAATGAATCACATTTGGTTGGAAGCCTATTGCCTTCGTAATCTCAAGCGCAGCACGACAGTAAAGACCAAAGCGAAGCGCATCATCGTTGTAGCCGTAAAGGTGTGGGCGGTCGTAAAAGTCTGGGCAGTCAAGCAGGTATAGCTCTACGCCAGGGATAGCATAGCAACGCTCAACACCAACCCTATAGATGTTGTCTCCAAGCTTTATCGGCATGGATTTAAAAATTGGTTTAGTTCGCCACTTCCCTTTGGCTACAACTTCATACTTCGGTAGCAATGCAACGACATCATGCCCTAAGCCTTTCAATGCTTTCGGGAGAGCACCTGCAACATCTGCAAGCCCACCAGTCTTTGCGAGTGGCATCATCTCAGAAGCGAGGTAGAAAATACGCAACCTCTTTTGGCTCCTGCCTAACTCTTCACCTTTCACTTCGTTCCTCCCCCTTGTTAGAAGTTGAAAGACAAAACTTTGCTGTAACACGGTTTGCGAAAATACTTCACTAACAGTGTAGCGCATGCAAAGTGAGTTGGGAGTTTGTAGCAAGGTGCTTGAAATTATAGAGCAATTGCGCTATCGTGTGAGTGAGGGTAATCTACTTCTCAGTGGTGGTGCGAGATGAAGGTTGGAATCGCTGTAGGAAGAATTGAAAACACAACATTGGAGGACGACCTGAAGACATGGTTAAGCGCGGGCATAACTGCCATTGAATGTCATTACCCTCCGTTGATGGAGAACACGACACGCACTATTGAGCTGTGGGCGCAGTTGTTTAAACGTAGCGGTGTAACGTTTTGGTCAGTCCATGCGCCGTTTGATGGACATCATAATTTGGCTAACTCGGATAAGCGTTTGCGTCATAGAGCTGTTGAGTATCACAAATTTGTGATTGAGAGAGCAAAGGCAATGAACGCAAAATACTTAATCATTCACCCTTCAGAGTCAATGCGCAGTGAAGAGGAACGAAAGAAAGCATGGGATTGGCTTAAGGAAAGCTTAGAGGAACTTTTGCCTGTAGCTGAGGATGCTGGTGTGATATTGGCAGTTGAGAACATGCTTCCAGATGCTGCGATTGGCTATGATGTGGTTGAGCTTAGTGATTTCATTGCTACCTTTTCGTCAGATCATTTGCGTCTATGTTTTGACACAGGGCATGCGCATATAGCTGGCGATGTCAAGTCAGCGCTTGAGCATGTTGTTAACATGGTTGGCACTTATCACATTGCTGACAACGACAAAGCACATGACTTGCATTTGCCTCCGGGATATGGGTGTGTGCCATGGGAAGCGCTGGCGCCGATATTTAAGCAAGCTGATTTCCCATTGATAGTTGAGACGTGCAGGTGGCAAAATGCACCTTGGAGTCAGCTGAGGAAAGAAGTTGAAGCAGTTTTGAGTGGTCGCGCTGTCACCGTAGATATTAACGGGCGTAAAGGGATAGTCAGGTGCACAAGGTGTGGGCGAGTGATGATACAGATGGAAGATGGCTCAGTGAGCTGTGGTTGTTCTTAGGCTTTGAAAGCTATCCTGCGTTGTTTGGGCACTCGTGGCTCAAGGGCAATTGTTGGAAGTGTGTTCACATTGTAGTCTTCAGCCTGTAGTTGATGACGCAACCAAAAGACAAATCATGCGGACTTTAGTCCGTAGTTGATGACGAAGAAACTGAGCGCCGACTTTAGTCGGCGAAAATCATGGAGAACAAGCTTCTGCCAAGCCAGTTGAGTTGTGTAGCTATTGCTGGGTTGAAACGAAGATTGGGAGATAATGGACGCAGGTGTTCCTAAGCGGTTTCAAGGGTAACCTTAAAATGATTGGGAAAACGAGATGGGCGGTTGTAAGAAGGTGTCGGTAAAGTGAAGGAATCGGATTTTGAGCGACACAACGAAGAGGTCAGGCAAGTATGGCAGGCTTACCGGGCAGGTAAGCCGATAAGGGTGCCCGTCATCTTCGGAATCAATGTCCGCTTCACCATGTGGCTTCC
>JBGOEV010000023.1:0-34565 GCA_041538025.1 Candidatus Thermosaccharophagus gerlachensis
TCAACTATCTTTGAGAGGTCCTGCGCTGCATTGTATATGAGGGTTGCAAACTGCTTTTCCTCGCCAGTGAGCAATTCACAGAGCAGTTCTGCATAGCCCAAAATTGGGACAAGAGCGTTGTTAATGTCATGTGCAATGCCACTCGCTAACTGCCCAAGCGTTCTTAACTTTTCTTGCTGTATCAATTCCCTCTGGAGCATGTGCAACTCTTCGTATGCTTGCTTCAACTCCGCGAGCAACCTTGCTATTTGCATTGCAGCGGAAATGTAATGTGCAAACAAGTTGACGAGCTTCCTCTTGAAGCTTGAGATAGCATCTGGTTCGTCAGCTGCAAGCACTATTACGCCAAACAGCTTCTCACCGAAAGCCATAGGCACTGCGTATGCGCTCCTTATCGGCTGTTCAGCGTCTGCAGTAAATGGTTTCCATAGTGGCTCGCAAAAGCAATCAGGAACATATATTGCTCTTCTTTCGGACGCACAAATTCCGATGATGCCCTCACCATACTTAATCACGCCCTCTTCTTTCGCAGCTTTAAGCCTGCCACTTGCAAACCCTATTGACGCTTCAAGGCGTAGCACCGATTCCTTTTCATCATAAGTGTAAAAGTCCGCACGCTCAACACCGAGTGATTCCTTCAACCACTTCAACACTTCATCAGCAAGCAAAGCAGGTGCTGTCATCGCCACATCGGCTTGTGCTTCCAAGAGGCGTTGCATGGCATTAGTGTGCTTACTCATCTCATCAAAAGCGACGATGTTATCAAATCCCATTCCTATTTGCTTTCCAACCGTCTTGGCGAAATCAATTTCCCGTTGTAGCTTTGCTGGTTCAGAGTAGAAGATGTGGAATACGCCAACGACGCCTCCGCGTGCTTCAATCGGAACTCCAACATACAAGTTCAACTCGCGCCCATGCGTGTATTTGATGCTTACACGCCCATCGCTTGCAAAGTGATCAACGACAACCACTTCACCGCTGTTGAATATCTTTTCTTTGAGGCTCTCATCAAGCTCAATTATTTCCTCCTTGACCTTCTTACCGTCAGCAAACTTCATTATGAAAAGCTCACATCTTCTTTTGGCTTCGTCGTATAGCGCTATAGCTACTGCCTCGGCTTTCATGGACTCTAAACACAGGTCCACAATCTTATCCATTGCCTCCTCCAGACTTAGGTGCGTAAGTATCACTGTGTCAATGTCCCTTAGCAACTGTAGACTTTGAATGAGCTCCATAAAGTACTTCTGAGCTTTTCTTTCCTTCTCAATCAGCTGTGTGGCATCGTGGAAAGACAGGACAACAGCTAATTGATTGCCAGCAATATCCCTTATTGGTGCGCCATGTGTTAGACATGGTATGAGGCTACCGTCGCTTCGCTTCAGATGCAACCGCTCAACATACAATTCCTCACCGTGCACTACCTTCTCCCATTCCTCTTTGAACACTTCCATATCCTCTGGAGACAGAAGGTCGGTTACATGCATCCTGTAAATTTGCCTTTCGCTATGGTGAAGCATCTTGCGCAATGATTCATTGGTGTAGAAAATTTTTCCGTCAAGGCTAACTATAGCGATGCCACCCGGTAACATTTCTGTAACTGGATGATAAGCCTCTTTCAGTGGATAGACAACCGAAGCCACCGCTATAGCTCTCTCACCAACTTTGATTGGCATGTTGTGCCAAATGCATACTATCTCCTCTCCGTTCTTTGTTAGGTTCGCGTTTATGCTGTGTCGTATCTCACCTCTCATCAGCGCTGACCAAACACCTTCAACATGCTTGTGTGCATGTGTTGGCACAAGTATTGTCCAGTGCTTCCCTACGATTTCACTTTCATCCCAGCCGAAAAGCGATTCTGCGCCTTTGTTCCAATGCCTTATAACACCATTGGAGTCGAATGTGATTGCTGCGACGGGTAGAAGCTTATAAATGTCATCTATCCTAAGCTGGTGCAACTCATCTGATGCCTGCATTTGCTAACACCTCCTTCCAGAGAGACATTATACCTTAAAGTGCCTTAGAAGTGAAAAAAAAAAGTTACTTTCTGTTGAGGTGCTGTTGTGGGTTTCCGATTTTGCTTTATGGCAGTGTTTTTAATGCGTGCCGATAGATGGGTTTATAGACTGGGTCTCTTGTTGGGCATCCAACTGGGAATTGGCATAGTTCATTGTGCTTGAACCTCATCAAGGCTGTGCAACAGCTATCTGCAATGCAAGTTTTGTTTTTATCCACCCTGCCATATTTAATTATGTCGTATGCAAAGTCAGGGTATGCTAAAGCCATCCTTCCGAGCCCAATAAGCTTACAATGTCCGTTTGCAACCACCCCTGTAGCTACATAAGCCCAAAACTCTCTTAGCCAGCTCAATCCTGTTGCCACAACTGGCACATCATTGACAACTGCTTGTATCTCCTTTGCACCCTTCAAAAGACGAGCGACACCAACAAGCGGGTGTTCGGGACTCTCATACCCATCAATTGGTGGGCGCTCAAACGGTCTTCCAATGTGCGGGTTTGCGTAAGGGTTGCCCATTGTCACATTGATGATGCAAACACCAAGTGAACTTAGGAGCTCGGCGAGCTTGATTGGTTCGGTCATGTCAATGCTCATTGGGTCATCCTCAGCACAGCCGAAGCCGTAGATGTATGGCAATGGGTATTGAGATGGCTTTCCAACGCCAGTTAACTTATCAGGCTCAAACGGGACACCATCGTAAATGCTCATCCTCGTCGCAATCAATATGTCATCACCAAGCTCGCTCTTTATCTTGCCAATCGCGTTGCGTATGAACCTCGTGCGGTTCTCAAAGCTACCGCCATACTTCCCCGGACGGCTCTTTGCAGCAAGTAGCTCACAAAGCAAGTAGCCATGACATTGCTTTATGTCAATGAAGTCAAAGCCGACTTTCATCGCCAACCTCGCAGCGTTTACAAATTCATCTTCAAGCCTCTCAAGGTAGTCATCCGTGCATATTGGGTAGTCATCGCTTATGCCCAACCTCGCATCAAGTATCGGGTGATGGAAGGCAATTATCGGCTTTGCGAAGCTATATCGTCCAGAGTGCGTCAGTTGTATTCCGCAGAGCAACCCGTCATCGCTTCCGTAAACGGCTTTGTGTGCTCTCCTTGCTGAGTTGAGCAAAGCTTCAAAATGTTTTGCGTTTGCCTCACACAGCAGTAGCTGTCTTTTGTTAGCCCTCCCCTCTGGGACAATTGCAGTTGCTTCAAACCATATGATGCCCGCCCCACCACTGCCAAACCGCTCATAACGGCGGTATGTGAGCAGGTCTGGTTTACCATCGTGAGTCCCGTCACAGCCCTCCATCGGGTGAATCACAAGCGCGTTTTTAACTTCCCTTCCAGCGACTTTCACTGGGCGAAGCAAGACATCAAAGTTTTCCGAAAGCTTTATCTCCTCGCTCAACCCAAGCTTATCTATATCAACAGCCAGCTCCTCAACAGCGCGGTATTTGAAGAAGCGCTCTTTCACAAGCCTTCACCTTTTATCTTGCGCACGCCTACTTTTGGGGTTCTCTGTTGTTTGTGTTATTGTTTGTCCTCGTTAAGGAGTCTTTCGGGTATGATGTCGTTTCGTATGAGGTCTTCGCGCTTTTCCCTTGCTATGATCAGGTCAGCTTTTCCATCGTTAACGAGGACGACTGCAGGTCTGGTGAAGCGATTGTAGTTGCTCGCCATCGCGTAGTGGTATGCGCCTGTGCAAAGGACAGCCAATATGTCGCCCTTCTCTGGCTTCGCTATTTTTATGTCCTTGATGAGCACATCAGCTTCGCAATGTCTTCCAACGATTGTGCAAAGGAAGTCTGGCTCTCTATCAGCCTTGTTTGCTACAATTGCCCTGTAGCGAGCCCCGTAGAGTGCAGGGCGAGGGTTGTCCGACATGCCTCCATCAACGGAAACATAAGTGCGCACCCCTTGTATCTCCTTTATGACACCAATCCTGTAAAGCGTTGTTCCAGCTTCGCCTATTATTGACCTCCCCGGCTCAACGATGAGTATCGGCAGTTGGAGCGAGTGTTTGGCGCACTCTTCCATTGTCGCTTCAGATATTGCTTTGATGAACTCCTCAATTGAAGGTGGGTCATCAGTGTCCGTGTAGCGTATTCCGAGCCCTCCACCCAAGTTCAATTCTCTCGTTACGAAGCCGAGTTCCTCTTTCACCTGCGCCATAAACTCAACCATCAACTCAATCGTTATCCTGTAAGGCTCAATCTCAAAGACTTGCGAACCTATATGGCAGTGGAAACCCAACAGCTCCAAGCAGTCCATGCTTAGCGCTAATTTTGTTGCCTCAAAAGCCTGTGCGCCTGCAAGTTGTATGCCAAACTTTGTATCAACTTGACCTGTGCGAATGTATTCGTGTGTATGCGCTTCAACTCCCGGAGTGATGCGAAGCAGTATCCTTGCCTTCTTCCCGAGAGATTTGGCTATGGAGTTGAGGCTGTATAGCTCATCAATGCTGTCAACGACGATGCAATGCACATCAACATTAAGCGAATAACGCAACTCCTCATCCGTCTTGTAGTTGCCATGCATGTAGATGCGATTGCTTGGGAAGTTGGCAGCCATCGCTGTGAACAGCTCACCTTCTGATGACACATCCATCCAAAGTCCTTCTTGCTGTGTGAGCTTGCACATGGCAGTTGATATGAAAGCCTTCGCTGCATATGCTACACGAGCTTCTCCACGATAATATTCTTCAAACGCCCGTCTGTATTTCCTGCAGTTTTCTCTGACGAGCTTTTCGTCAATGACAAAGAGGGGTGTGCCAAACATCTCTGCCAGCTCAACCGTATCACACCCTCCAATCTCAAGATGACCAAGTGAGTTTATCCTTTGCGTCCCAACAAACATGCCCAATTCACCCTCCACAGATGTCGCTTTACTAAAGGTGAGTTTGCGGTAAACTTATGCATCAGTCAAGTTACAACCGCACATGGCGGTTGAAGCGCCACGCGTCCTTGAGACCGTTTTTAAGTGAGTATGACACAAAGCTTTCATATCGCCTATGGTTGAGGAGGTGTGTATGATGCGCACATACAAAGTTGCCGTCGTAGGAGTTGGTGCAGTTGGGCGTGAGATGCTACGCTGTTTGCGTGATTCAAAGATTCCGATGAGTGAAGAACCACTCGTGCTTGCGAGGCGTGAAAGGGAGATAGAAGTTGATGGCGTAACATACAAGGTGAAGCGATGCACGCCAGAGGCATTTGATGGTGTCCACATCGCTCTCTTTGCGGGCACCGAGGGCGAAAAGGGTGCTGCAGTTACATTTGCGCCTGAGGCTATAAAGCGTGGCGCAGTCGTTATAGACAACGGCGCCGATTTTAGGTTGAAGGAAGGCGTCCCACTTGTCGTGCCCGAAGTGAACAAGAGCGATTTAGAGGTCGTGCGTGAGGGTCAAAAGCTCATAGCAAGCCCGAACTGCTCAACCATTCAAATGGTTGTCGCCATAAACCCAATCTACAAGCGCTCAAGGGTTAAGCGTATCATCGTCACAACATTCCAAGCAGTATCAGGCGCTGGTCAAGATGCAATATTTGAGCTTGATGAGCAATCGCTTCTCGTCCTGCATGGCAGGCAGCCGAGATTGAAGAAAGCCTTCCCATATCAGATTGCCTTTAACCTGATACCGCAGATTGGCTCGTTTGAGGAGATGAACTACACAACTGAGGAGTGGAAACTCGTCCGAGAGACGCACAAGATAATGCACGATGACAAAATAGCAATAACGCCGACTACAGTGAGAGTGCCCGTCTTTAACGCTCATAGCGAAGTGATCTATGTGGAGACCGAAGAAAAAGTGACAGCAGATGAGGCTCGTGCACTGTTTAAGGAAGCACCGGGTGTTGTCCTCGTTGATGAACCAACGGAAGTGGACGGAAAACCAGCGCGCACATACCCGATGCCAATTGATGCCTCAGGAAAAGATGAAGTTTATGTTGGTAGGGTCAGGGAAGACCCATTCGTTAGCAATGCGCTCACATTCTGGTGTGTCTGCGACAACCTCAGGAAGGGCGCAGCATTGAATGCTGTCCAGATAGCTGAATGCTTGGTTGAGATGGATTTGATTTAACCTTCACCCGTTATGTAGATTGTAGGCTTCCATTCTTCTTCTCCGTCGTAGCCTCTGAGTGGGCGATACCAAATGTTTCTAAAGCGCACTCTTACACCGTGATCTTGAAGGCGCAACGGTCCAACGGGTGGATGTGGGAAGTATTTTGCCACACCAGCATGCCTGGTTGGACCAAGTAGAGGCGTATGGTAGTGGACAACAACACCGTTCCAAAGAAGCGTTAAGTATGCTGGGCGGATGAGTTTCCCTTTCTCATCAAACCTTGGTGCAAGCCATATGATGTCGTAGGTTTGCCATTGCCCCGGCTCCCTCGCTGCGTTAACGATTGGTGGATATTGCCCGTAGATTGCACCAGCCATGCCATCTGAGTATGTAGTGTTTTTGAAGCTATCAAGGACTTGTATCTCATAGCGTCCCATCAGGAACACACCACTGTTGCCTCTTCCTTGCCCGCTCCCTTTGACATCTTCTGGTATGCACCACTCAATGTGCAACTGGCAATCGCCAAACTGGTCAACTGTTTCTATGTCACCAGTTCCGGGGACGATTTCCATATAGCCGTTCTCAACTTTCCACTTTGCCTCGCCACCGCGTGAGCTTCTCCATTTAGCCAAGCTTGTTCCGTCAAAGAGCACAACAGCATCAGATGGTGGCTCACCAAGAACTTTCCCCGGAGTGACAACCTGTGGCTGTGGGCGTTTCCCATCATGGACTTGCCACTTGGAACCGGGCAGAAGAGCCCCGCCCTGCAATGCTATGCAGATGAGCAAACAGTAAACAGCGAAGAAAACACCTGCCACTATCAACATTACCTTTGAAGCTCTCATCCCAACCACCTCCGATGCACGAATTATGTCACTCTTGGTTCACCATTGTAACCAAGCGATACAGGTTCGGTATGGTCAGCCTGTGCTCACCGCATATGTAAAAGCTTTCGCCACCGTCAGCAACAGTTCTTACGAGCAATGTTTTCCATGGTCTGAAGTAGTATTCGGGTGATGACTTTTTAGGTTCGCTTTTGAGGTCACCCTTTAGCGGTTGGATGTCAAACACAGCCACAGTGAAGTGGCATATCTTCTGACCGACTTGGTGTGCGACATTGCGAGCCATCGCCAAAGCTTTCAAGAAAACTTCAGGAGCCATGACAGCGCTACCAAAGCTTAACAGGACACCACCTTCAAGCTTGCTCACGGAGTGAGCGAACACAAGGAAATCACGATATGATGCAGCGCCAATGGCTGCCCCATCACAATTTGGGTGCTCGTGCACTATGTCATAACCTATGCCGACATGCACTGTTGCTGGTATGCCAAACCTGTATGCGTTCCCGAATATGCTATAGCTTTTGTATGGCAGTTCGCCCTCCCATATCATCCTACCAAGGGCTTCGCCGAAGCCTATTCCTTCCCTGTATGCTTGCACTGCAGCTTCATTTACTGCCCCAGTCTCCTGCCACAGTCCGAACTGCCCCTCGCTGATATATCTTGCGACGGACTCAGTTGTTGCGCCTATGAGCGCTATCTCGTAATCGTGTATTGCGCATGCACCATTGCATGCTATGTGCGACACAAAGCCCCTTTCCATGAGGTCAATGATGAACTTAGCTACTCCAGCCCTTATGACATGTGCGCCTATCATCCAGATTATTGGTTTTCCTTTTCTCCTTGCCTCAAGCATTCGCTCAGCCACAGCCTTCATGTGCTCATGTTCAAACGGTTCTATTGGCGATGTGAGCTCAAGGAACGAAGATATGGTCAAATCATGCGCTCTCTCTTTAAGTGGCTTTAACTTGAGCTTTGAGCGGTCAAATGTAGGAAAGGGCATGATGAGCTCACCACGCATTCGTTTCATTTTAAAGGCGTCAAAAAACACACGCCATCTATGCTGAGCGAGTTCTGTTCTGGTGCACCTACTTCAAAAGTGCTAATGTCAACGAAGCCAATTAAAAGTAGCTCATCTGGGTCAAGGCGTTGGTTTTCGTCCTTCGTATCTGGGTTTAGGATGAACTCACCAATTGGCAGATCAACCCTTTGCCACTCACCACCTTTAATGTTGATCTGCTTTTCATATCTTCCACCACCGCGCTCTTGTAGCGCAATAAGCAGTGTTGCATTCTCCTTGACCTTGACGAAGAAGCGTAAGGAGCTCGCATGCTTCAGGAGGGGATTCCTGCCAAGCGTTACGAAGTGAACTAAACCAAAGACACCGTTTGCTGGCACATCATAATCAACGCTCATGTGGAAGCGCCCTTGCGCCTCAGCTGGTGGATGCCCATGAAGTGTTGGTTTTGCGTTCTTGGCTATGTCAATCATCAAACCTGGTTGCACTATCACTTCAATTGGCACCCACCTCAGCACATTCGCTTCAAAGTTATCAAGCCATATCACTACGCCTTCACGCTCATCTATGATACCTTGTGACTGCGGGAGAACCGCGCTTGAGAATGCAACCCTATCAATTTGGACTTCCTTTTTACCTCTGAGCGTTGGTATGAGTTCAGCGAAGAAGCCACCTGCATCGGCTATCGCTATCGCTTGCACTTGATCAATATCAAGCTTCTCATTCTCATCCTTTGAATCATCGGCGAGCGAAAAATCGTCAAGGCTGACTTTGACATCGTGCCAACCATCAGGATGGATATATGCGAATGTCTGATAGCGTGAGCCATCCCTTTCAATGAGCGATATGACGAGCCCAGTTGGTGCAGTCGCGTTAACGGAGATAGCAAAGCTGTTTGCATTTGCTTTGTCAATCCTATTGGTGACGAGCGTCATGAACAGCGGTATCGTGTTTGGCTGTAGCTCGTAGCCCATGGAAAGCGAACCGTTGCCATACTTTGTCCTCCCAAACTCAACCGAGATGTCGGCTGTCGTGTTAAGTTCCATCCTCCCAAGCAATGCGACAAGTGGTGCCCAGAAGATGGTGGGGTTTTCAAAGTCATCAATGATTTGGAGCTTCTCTCCCTCAACTTCAACTATGCTTGTGCGCTTCTTCACATCCAAAGCGCTTATGAGCAAGTCATCAATCAGTATCGTTCTTTCTTCCTCTCCAACAACTTGAAAGAGCATGAGCGCATCAGCAAGCCCGATCGCAAACACCTGTGCCATATCAAGCCTATCGTTTTCGTCCTTTGTGTCCGGCAGTAGGAACATGTCATCTATGCTCAGTTGGACCATTTGCCATCTTTTGGCGGAAACGTAAAACCCACATCCATACCTTGAGCCGTCGTTTTCTTGAAATACGAGCAACAACGCAGTTGAGTGCGATGGCTTTATCCATACCGAAACACTCCTTGCCTCTGGCATTGGTGCTATAGGTGAGAGAACAGCAGCAAGCCCCTTCTGGTATGTGAACGAGAGGGCGGACTGCCCTGAATGAGCATCGCCTTTGGCTATGCTTACCTTGCCAACTCCGATGGCGAACCAAAGCCCTTGCCCCTTCTCAAAGTCCTCGTATAGCAATGGTGCTTGTTGCGATGCCAATTCTGATGTTACGACGACGGTTAGGAAACATGCCAACACCACTCTCCATAACGCTAAAAGAAAACGCTCATGGTTCATCTTCCACATGCCCATCACCTCTCGTTTTAATCTCGCTCCACATGATGTATACAGGCGTTTAGCTAATGTGGTTTCGTTTGCTCAAGGAGTATCTTTTCAACCCTCTCCAAGTCTTCGGGCGTATCAACACCTATGGCTTCATAATCTGTTTCAACGACGAGTATTGAAGCACCGTGCTCAAGTGCGCGCAGTTGTTCAAGCCCTTCGGCAAGCTCAAGCGGAGTCCTATGCCAAGAGGCAAACTCAAGCAGGAATTCCCTCCTGAATGCGTATAAGCCGATGTGCCTAAGAACGCTTGCGCCCTCTGGCAGTTCAAATTTTGGGCTATGCGGCAGTGAGCCGTTCGGTCTGAAGAACGGTATCGGAGAGCGCGAGAAGTAAAGGGCTCTCCTTTGCAGGTCAACCACTACTTTAACAACATTCGGGTCAATGTAATCTTCAAGCGACCTTATCTTGGTTGCAAGGGTTGTCATTTGCAGTTTCGCATCTCTCTCAAAAGGCTCAATGGCTGAATCAATAGCCTTTGGGTCAAGCAACGGTTCATCGCCCTGTATGTTGACGACGACATCAAAGTCCAACCCTGATGCGACCTCAGCAACCCTGTCTGTGCCAGACTGGTGTGCCTTTGAAGTCATCCTCACATCGGCTCCAAATGAGCGTGCCACTTCTACCACTCTCTCATCATCGGTTGCGATTATGACCTTGGAAAGCTTTTTTGAACATAGCGCTCGCTCATAAACATGCTGTATCATCGGCTTGCCAGCTATCTTCGCTATCACTTTCCCCTCAAACCTTTTTGAGCCATACCGCGCTGGTATGATGCCAACAGCTGTAAGTTCCTTCTTCCCTTCCACATCAATTGCCGATACACCACGCTTCACTCGCTCAATGATTTGAGTTGTTGATTCGCTCTCTATGAGTGGCAGTATATGGATTCTCCCACCGTAAGCTTTCACCAATGTCGCTTCTGGGAGTTCTTCCTCACTGTAGTCGCCACCTTTTACATGCACATCTGGCTTTATGAGCGATATGGCTTTGTGTGGGCGTAGCTCGTTGAATATGAAGACGAAGTCAACACAACACAAGCTTGCAATCAAAAATGCTCTTGTCTCCTCATTCAGGACTGGTCTCCCTTCACCTTTCAGTTGCCTGACAGATTCATCGCCATTGACACCGACTATGAGCACATCACCAAGGCGCTTCGCATGGAACAAGTATTCGGCATGCCCTCTGTGGAGGATGTCAAAGCAACCGTTTGTAAAGACAATCTTTTTACCTTGTGCCCTAAGCTGGGAAGCTATCTTCGCTATTTCCTCAACCTGCTTTATCTTCTCAAGAGGGGAGCGCATACGACATCAACTCCGCTGTGCTACTCCGCTTGCTTTTTGCCGTCCCCACTTTACGGAATGTGAAAAGCGCGCAAACTTAAGTTAAGGTTGCTATCAACAGCATACCACACTTATCAGCTTTGTGCTGTAGCGAGGCAAATCAACATTTATAGCGATATGCTATGTTCCAAGAGCACGCAAACTCTTGCATTTCCTTGGCAGGGGGAGATGTTAAGCCATGACAAGCAAAGAGCTCAGGTCCTCTTTCCTTGATTTCTTCAAGAGGAAAGGGCACAAGATACTGAGGAGCTTTTCGCTCATACCTGATGACCCTTCAACGCTTTTTGTGAGTGCTGGCATGCAACCACTCATACCTTACTTCAAAGGTGAAAGTGCACCGCCAAGTGGGCGCATAGCAACATGTCAAAAGTGCTTGCGCACTGGCGACATTGAAAGGATTGGATACACATGGCGCCACCTCTCCTTCTTTGAGATGCTCGGCAACTTCTCGTTTGGTGATTACTTCAAGCGTGAGGCAATCATTTGGGCTTGGGAATTCTTGGTTGATGTGCTCAAGATAGATAGCGACAGGCTTTGGGTCTCGGTCTACTTTGAAGACGATGAAGCTTTCTCAATCTGGGAGAAGGATGTCGGTCTGAAGGGGGAGCGCATAGTCAGGCTCGGTAAAGAGGACAACTTCTGGGGTCCAGTCGGTGATGAGGGTCCATGTGGTCCTTGCACAGAAATACACTATGACAGGGGCGAAAAGTATGGTTGCGGGAGGGAAGATTGTAAGGTTGGGTGCGATTGCGACAGGTTTGGTGAGCTATGGAATTTGGTCTTCCAGCAATATGACATGCAAAAGGATGGCACGCTTGCACCGTTGCCGAAGGTCGGGATTGACACTGGCATGGGGCTTGAGAGGCTCGCTGCGGTGATGCAGGGTAAGGAAACCGTGTTTGAGACCGACCTCTTCATGCCAGCAGTCCAAGCCATCTTGGGGATGCTAAAAGGCTACAGCTACGGTGGCGATAAAGAAAAGGACGCTGCGATAAGGATTATAGCCGACCACACGAGGGCTGCTGTTTTCGCGATAGCTGACGGTGTCATGCCTTCAAACGAAGGCAGAGGCTATGTCCTTAGGCGCTTAATCAGGAGAGCACACATATACGGCAGGAAGCTCCATTTGGAGAGTCCTTTCCTATACAAGCTTGCCCCCGTCTTTTCGGATCTTATGAAGGATGTATATGAGGAGGTGGGCAAGCAAGCCAAACTCGCAGAAGAAGTCATAAGGCGTGAGGAAGAGCGCTTCATTGAGACGATGGGAAGGAGCTTAAAAGTGCTTGAGGAGATAATTGAGCGCCACAGCATTGCAGGTGAGAAGACGATATCAGGTGAGGAAGCATTCATGCTCTATGACACATACGGGCTCCCAATTGAGCTGACTTGCGAGATAGCAAGCTCAAGGGGCTTTTGTGTTGACACCGATGGCTTTAAAGAGGCGCTTGAAAGGCAAAAGGAGCTCGCAAGGGTTAGGAGTGCATTCAGAGTTGAGGATGTGGAAGGATTTGAAGGGTTGGCAAAAACGCAGTTTGTCGGCTACGAGGAAACGGCAGTGAAGGCAACTATAGTTGGTGTGAGAGAAATTGATGGTGAGCTTTTTGTAGTGCTTGACAGGACTCCATTTTATGCCGAAGCTGGTGGGCAGGTCGCTGATACTGGCTGGCTCAAAGATGACGATGGGAATGTGTTGGCTGAAGTTTTAGATGCAAGGTGGTTTGGCGATGTCATAGCGCACAAAGTTAAAGCTGTGTGTGAGAAGCTAACGGAGGGCATGAGTGTCAACGCTATCGTTGATGAGGCGCGCAGGACAGCGATAATGCGTGCACATACTGCGACGCACATCCTTCACGCTGCGCTTCGCAACATCTTGGGTGAGCATGCACGGCAATCTGGCTCGCTCGTTGCGCCAGATAGGCTTCGGTTTGACTTCACTCATCCACAGCCGTTGACAGAAGAGGAAATTGAAAAGGTTGAGAGATGGGTGAACGAGGTTGTCTTGCAAGACATACCTGTCCAAACATTTGAGACATCTTTTGACGATGCTAAAGCTATGGGAGCAATTGCGCTATTTGGTGAGAAGTATGGTGAGAGGGTTAGGGTTGTGCGTATTGGCGACGTAAGCATTGAGCTTTGTGGCGGGACACATCTAAAGCACACATCGCAAGTTGGCATATTTAAGTTGTTAAGTGAAACATCGGTTGCAGCTAACATAAGGCGCATTGAGGCATTAACTGGGCTTGAGGCGCTTAAACTGACTTTGGAGCAGAAGGCAACGTTGCTTTCAGTGTGTGAGTTGCTTGGGACTCAACCTGAGAGGTTAAAAGAAGCCATACAGGCTCTCCTTGAGGAGAGACGCAAGTTGCAAAAGCGCGTTGAGCAACTTGAAGCGAAAACAGCAATGGCGCAGGTTGAAGAGTTGATGAAGAAGGCTGTCACTGTGGATGGCATAAAGCTGATCACAGCACATGTCCCAAACATGTCAGAGACAGCGCTCGGGCAACTCGCTGATGCAATCGTTTCAAGGATGCCACAATGTGTGGTCGTGTTGGCAAGCACCGTTGAAGGCAAGATTTCGTTTGTTGCGAAGGTCAGCAGTGAAGCACAGGCGATGGGCGTGCACGCTGGCAGGCTGATTGGTGAGGTTGCGCGCATAACAGGCGGTGGTGGAGGGGGGAGGGCTGACTTTGCGCAGGCTGGCGGTAAGGACATAAACAAGCTCGCCGAAGCACTGAACAAAACGAAGGAGATTTTGCTGAGGCAGTTGGGACGAAAATGACGAGGTGAAAAAGCTACATGGGGAAGATCAAACTCGGCTTCGTTGGTGCATGTGGCTTCATGGGTCAGACAACTCATCTCCATGCGTTCAGTTCGCTCACGGATGAATGCGAAGTCGTCGCTGCTGTCGGGAACAGAGAGAGGTTGCTAAACATCGTTTCAGACAGGTTCGGCATAAGAAAACGATACAGGAGCTTGGAACAGCTTTGCGAGGATGAAGAGGTTGATGCTGTTATCGTTAGCTTACCGCCCGAATGGAACTTGGCTGTGGTCTGCAAGTTACTCTCCTATGGCAAACATGTGATGTGCGAGAAGCCGATAGCGCTATCAGTTGATGGCGCAAGGAAGATGGTTGAAGCTGCAGACAAAAGCGGATGCATACTCATGATTGCATACATGAAGCGATATGACCCTGGTGTTCAAGTAGCTTTGAAACTGTTTGAGGATTGGAAAGCCACAGGTGAGATGGGTAACTTGCTTTATGCTCGTGCGCATTGTTTCATTGGTGGGCAATGGACTGCTGGGAGGGAACTTATTGCACCAGTGATGCGCACCGATGAACCGTATGGGCAAATGCCAGAGAAGGAGCCACCACCAAGCTGGCTTCCAGAGGAGTTGCGCAAAAACTTCTACGGACATCAAAACCCATACTACCATTTCCTGCATGTTTATTGCCACGACATCAATTTGATGCGCACTTTCTTAGGTGACGATTGGTGTGTTGTTGGGGTTAATTTGAAACACAGCGTGCGTGTAGCTATGTTTGAGTTTTCGGGCGTGCCGGCGTTGCTTGAAGTTGGTGGTCCAGTGAAGCATTACAGCTTTGATGAGCATATGGTGCTTTATTTTGAGCGTGGTTCTATGCGCATAGAAACGCCACCACCGTTGCTTGCGCAAGCCCCAGCCAATGTTGTTGTGCAAGATGGTGTGAAGCGTCAAACGCTCAACTTGCACGCTGATTGGGATTGGTCTTTCAGGAGGCAGGCTATGCATTTCCTTGAATGCGTTCGCGAAAGGAAGCAACCAATAACAAACGCTCAAGATGCGCTAAGGGATGTTGAAGTTGTGGAAACGCTTTTCAAAACTCATCTTGGCATCCGTGGTGATTGAGCATGCCCGTCCATATTTCAATTGCTGGCAAAGGTGGAACTGGTAAGACGACGCTTTCAGCTCTTCTCATAAGGTGGCTCGTTGAGCATGGCAAAGGTCCAATACTCGCTATTGATGCCGACCCGAACTCAAACTTAGGCGAATCACTCGGTATAGAAGTTAACAGCTACATCGCCGACATACTTTCAAGGGTGCGCACAGCAAGCCCATCGCCAGCTATCCCAAAACAGCGTATGATTGAGTATCAGCTACACGAGGTTTTGAGCGAAAGCGACAATGTTGACCTTATAGCTATGGGTGGACCTGAAGGACCTGGGTGCTACTGCGCTGCTAACGAGATGCTAAGAAACTTCATTGACCGATTGCGCTCAAGCTATGCCTACTTGGTGATGGATAACGAAGCTGGTATGGAACATCTCAGCAGGCGCGTGGCTCAAGATGTGGACATAATGCTTGTAACAAGTGACGCAACCGTCAAAGGGATTCGTTCAGCTGGAAGGCTTGCGAGGCTGGCTAAGTCGCTTGAGCTAAGGGTCGGAAAAATTTATCTTGTTCTGAACAGGGCAAGCGAAGAGCAAGCACACACGCTTGTCAGCGAAGTTGAAAGAACAGGTTTGGAGCTCATCGGGATCATACCAGAGGACGAGTTGGTGGCTAAATACGACATTGAAGGAAAACCACTCCTTGAGCTTCCCGACGATAGCCCTGCATATGTGGCTGTCTGTAAGATAGCTGAAAGGCTGCTCCTTTAAAGTGGCTGTGGGAGGTCTTTGACACCAACTCCATCTGCCCATAAGATGCGTCCTTGTTAACAGCCTGCCATTTGCTGATTGATGTGTTTGGGGGTGAGCTTCAAATGTTAGTGCATAAGTGGCGTATACGCTTCCTGCCAGAAGGCGTTTCTGTTTTCGTTGACGAGGACACGTCGCTTTTATCGGCTGCGAAGGATGCTGGGATTGAGATTGCGAGCGTTTGTGGTGGCGAAGGTGTTTGCGGGAAGTGCCTTGTGCGCATACTCTCTGGCGATTCACATATGACGAGCAAAGTAAATGCTTTGAGTGAAGAGCTTCGCTCCGAAGGTTACACACTCAGCTGTCAGACATTCCCGCGAAGCGATATGGTCGTTGAAGTGCCCGTTGAATCGCGCCTCTCGTTTGCCGAAGAAGCTATAAAGCACATTGAGCTTGAAGTGCCAGAGCACGAAGTTGGTTTTGATGTTTATGCATATAGTCCGATGGCAACGAAGTTACGCTTGAAGCTCCGTCCACCGTCATTGAGCGACAACGCAAGTGACCTTACAAGATTGCTCAATGCTATAAGGCAATCGCTCAACAACATGCAGTTCGGTAGCAAAATGGCTGTGTTAAGCTTGCAACGCCCGATAACTATAAGCATGAGCGCATTGAGACAGCTACCAAGCACGCTTAGGGAAGGAAACTGGGAAGTTACAGCAACACTTGTTAGGCGCTTTGATCAGTGGGAGGTTGTAAGGGTTTGCGCTGGCGTGGACGAAAAGCATGTTTATGGCGCAGCAATTGATGTTGGAACAACTACAGTGACAGTTTACATCGTTGACTTGGAGAGCGGTGAGACTGTCCAGCGTTTGGCAAAGTATAACGAGCAGTTTATCTTCGGTGAGGATGTGATAAGCAGGATAGCATATGCTTCTCGCAATGAAGATGGTTTGGGTCAGCTAAAAGAAGCGGTCATAAGAACCATCAACTCGCTTTTAAGGCATGCTACGTCTTCACTTCGCATATCAAGCGATGACATAGCATGTGCAGTCGTTGCAGGCAACACCGTCATGACGCACCTTTTGCTCGGCATAGAGCCAACTCACATACGAATTGAGCCATATATACCTGCAGCAACATTTTTCCCACCACTTAAGGCTAACGAGATAGGGCTTGAGATACACCAAGATGGTTATGTGTTTATCTTCCCTTGCGTTGCGAGCTATGTTGGTGGTGATATTGTGGCTGGTGTTCTTGTTAGCGGTTTGGGGTTGAAGGATGAGCTTGGTTTGCTCATTGACATGGGCACAAACGGTGAGATGGTTCTTGGCAACAAAGATTTTATGGTCACATGCGCTTGCTCAATTGGACCAGCTTTTGAAGGTAGCGGTATCACATGTGGTATGCGCTCCGTGCGTGGAGCTATATCATCACTTCAGGTTGACCCGAAGACAATGGATGTGAACTTTGAAACGATTGGTGGCGCAAAGCCGATCGGCATCTGTGGCTCAGGTCTTGTGGATGTTATTGCTCAGCTACGCAGGGTGGGCATCATTGACATGTCTGGAAACATGAATGATCAGCTTGAGTGCAAAAGGCTGAGGCGCTTCAATGAAGAATTGGAGTTCGTGCTCGTTTGGGGTGACGAAGCCGGCTCAAAGCGTGACATAACGATAACACAAGCCGACATCAAAAATTTGATTCGCTCAAAGGCTGCCGTCTATGCAGCTTTGCGTTGCATGCTTAATTTGCTCGGGTTGAATGTGACGCAGATAAAGCGCGTATATGTAGCTGGTGCTTTCGGAAGCCATCTAAATGTGCGGAGGGCAATTGAGATAGGTTTGCTACCTGATCTGCCACAGGATGTGTTCGTAGTGCTTGGAAACACTTCAGTTAAAGGAGCGCGCTTGGCATTACTTTCTCAGGCTGCATTTGATGAGGCGCACAGTTTAGCCTCACGCATGACGTATGTTGAGCTTTCTGTTGAACCATCTTACATGAGCGAATTCATTTCGGCGAACTTCATACCGCATACAGATTTAAGCCAGTTCCCTTCTGTGACCAACGCTGATTGATGACGCTTCAATGCGATTGGAGGTGAACAAAGTGAAGCTTGCCATATCAGGCAAGGGCGGCGTTGGAAAGACAACGCTTGCAGCTGCTCTATCAAGGCTATTCGCTTCGCGTGGCTATACAGTTTATGCAGTTGATGCAGACCCAGATGCAAACCTTGGATTAGCCCTCGGCTTCCCTTTGGACGAAATTGATTCACTTACACCTCTCTCCGAGCTCAAGGACCTCATAATTGAGCGCACAGGCGGTGCAGGACCCTATTTCCTTCTCAACCCGAAGGTTGACGATGTGCTTGAAAAGTTTGTTACCTCACGCGAAGGGATAAAGCTTATGCGCATGGGAACAGTTAAAAAGGCTGCATCTGAATGCTATTGTCGTGAGAACGCATTCTTGCAGGCTGTTGTGCGTGGGTTGCTCCTTGATAGAGATGAGGTTGTGATAATGGACATGACAGCGGGCATTGAGCACTTGACGAGGGGCACCGCTATGTTCGTCAACATGATGCTCGTCCTAACGGAGCCAACACTGATAAGCCTGCGCACAGCGTTGACCACTTGCGCTCTCGCACAGCAGATGAGCATAAAGGATGTCGCAGTTGTTGGGAACAAGGTGAGGGGAGAGGAAGATGAAAGGGCAATAACATCTTTTGTTGAGGGTGCAAAGTTAAGGGAGCCGATTAAGGTGCTTGGCTGTATACCATTTGATGAAGATGTTTTTGGCAGGGCAATAGCGAGAGCACCAACGGATGAAGAGGTTGCATCTTCGCCCTTTTGGAAGGCTATCAATGAGCTCTTTGAAAAAATTTCCAGCATGCATTGACAGCCATTTGGAGTTTAAGGTGACACATTACAACTTCAGCGACCTCGTCAGTTGATGAGGTGGCTTGGCTTGATAGGGCGGAGTTTGAAACGCTTACATTGGCAGCTCGGAACAATAGCGTTTGCCATCGCCATCGCTTCTCTGCTCATACTTCAGAAGAGTGAAAGAAGCATCCGAAGTAGTTCAGCGGGTAAAAGCTATGTTAAAGTGGCTAAGGTCATAGACGGTGACACTGTGCGTCTTCGTGATGGGCGCATCGTCCGATACATAGGCATTGATGCACCAGAGGTTGGTAAGCCGTTTTACAAAGAAGCAAAAGTAGCAAACAGCAAGCTCGTGTTTAGAAAGAATGTTAGGCTTGAGTTTGACGTCCAAAAGTTTGACAGGCATGGGAGAGTGCTTGCGTATGTTTACGTTGGTAGAGGCAAAGAAGAGGTGTTTGTCAATGCTGAGCTTGTGAGGCTCGGATATGCCAAAGCATACACTGTGCCACCGAATGTGAAATATGCAAACCTTTTCGTCAAGCTACAGCGTGAGGCGATGGAAAAGGGGCGAGGGCTCTGGCGTAATAAGGTAAGCGGGAGGGGAAGATATATCGCAAACAAGCGCACACTCATATTCCACAGACCTACATGCCCATATGCTCGGAAGATAGCGTCCCCAAATAGGCTGTTCTTCAACAGCCCTATAGAGGCTATGAAAGCTGGCTATAGACCATGCAGGGAATGTAACCCGTGATGAGATGTGAAGCGATTTTTGTGGTTTGCAATGCTCATATGGCATTCAAAGTAATGGCGATTGATCCTGACAAGCGAATTGAGGAAACAAGAACTTGCTTTGAAGAAGCTTCCTACTAAGCCAAACCTTAGACTGTGTAGGTTTCCCTGTGCGAGGGAGTGACGATAGTGAGATGGCAAAAAGAAGAAACTTGACCAAAGTAACGGTGCGCTGCGCAGCGAAGGTGAACCTCTTCCTTGACATATTGGGCAAACGAGAAGACGGCTATCACGATATAGTTAGCGTGATGTGTTCTGTGGATGTTCGTGACACACTTGTCGTGACACCACTTCCGTTGTCAGAGGGATTCAAGATTACAGTGAGCAACGCAGAAATACCGACTGGTAAAGAGAACACTGTCTGGAAAGCAGCCGAAGCTCTCTCAGCCTTTACCAACACACAGGTGTGTGGGTTTGTCAGGCTATACAAGCAGATACCAGTTGCAGCAGGGCTTGGTGGCGGTAGCTCAAATGCAGCTGGTGCTATTGTGGCTTTGAACAAGCTTTTGGGGTTGGGCTTGAAGAGACACGAATTGATTGAGGTAGCCAAATCAGTTGGTGCTGATGTTCCGTTTTTCCTCCTCGGTGGCTTCGCTCTCGCCAAAGGTATAGGTGATTTGCTTACTCCGCTTGATGTGAAAGTGCAACTTTGGATGTTGCTTGTAAAGCCTATGGGGAGCGTTCCGACTGCATGGGCATATAAGGCTTGGGATGCAAAGAGGAAGCATGAGCACCGTGACCCAACACCGTTGATTGAAGCCCTTCAAAATGGTGACTTGAACGAGATAGGTCAGCACTTATACAATGCCTTTGAGGCAGTTGTGTCGGAGACACACACCGAAATAAGCTACATCAAATCGTTGCTCAAGAACACAAACCCATTGGGCATCGTAATGAGCGGGAGCGGTCCAACTCTCGTCGCTCTCTTTAGGAGCGAAAAGGATGCAAAGAAGGCAAAGGAAATTATGCACGAGGAGTTGCAACGGAGTTACAAGGGGAGTAGCATCTTGCCGGACGAGTCTTCGTTAGGTAGTAAGGTGTGGATGGCTGTGACTTCAACAACAAAAAGAAGCTTGCTTGTGCGCTTCACATAGAGGTGTTCAACAATGACAGATCACACCACAACAGCTCACGAAGGCTTAGCGGAGCTCGTTGATTCGCTTGAAGTTGGTGGTGAAGGGCATAGCAAAGCTGTTTCAAGGTGGGCTACGTTGATAGCAATTGAAATAGGTTTGCCAAGCCAACTTGTGCATGTAGTTGAGGTTGCTGGATTGCTTCACGATGTTGGCAAGATAGAACTGCCAAAGGAATTGCTCAACAAGCCCGGTAGGTTGAGCAAAGATGAGTTTGAACTCGTGAAACAGCATCCAGTTATTGGTGCTCGCATACTTATGGCTATGCCATCGGTGAGTGAAGCTGAGAGTGCAGTTGAGCATCATCATGAGCGCTGGGATGGACGTGGTTATCCACATGGTAAGAGAGGCGCTGAGATACCGATTGAGGGGCGCATATTGGCAGCTTCAGAAGCGTTCTCATCAATGACGCGTCCTTCACCGTATCGTCAACCGATGACCATCTCTGAGGCGCTTGATAGGTTGAAGTGGGCTTCTGGAGCACACCTTGACCCAGATGTTGTCACCGCACTGCACAGAGTCATACAACGCTCCATCCCGTCACATTTGCTAAGTCAACGCTTAAACAAGCCACTTGAGGTTATCATCGCCTCAGAAGTCTCAATGATTAAAAAAGCGTTCATAGGCTTGATACAGCAACTGCTCTGGGCAGTGAAAGAGTTGCTCGGAGAACGCTTGACGCCCACTTTCATCGGCAAGCTCAACAAGGCTTTTGATGAAGACGGGTTGCCAATCACAATTGATGGGGCACTGGTCAAAGATTTGACGCCTTGGGTAGTTGGGTTAGAGGAGCGTGTGAGTTTGTATAGGAGTGCATTGCAACATGTATCG
Source organism: Candidatus Thermosaccharophagus gerlachensis (assembly GCA_041538025.1). Lineage (GTDB taxonomy): Bacteria > Armatimonadota > Fervidibacteria > Fervidibacterales > Thermosaccharophagaceae > Thermosaccharophagus > Thermosaccharophagus gerlachensis. The sequence continues at coordinate 21,293 of JBGOEV010000023.1, forward strand.
CTCATGCTCTCAACCATTTTTGGTGATACATTCACAAACCGCCTTGTGCAAACTGCAGCGAGCAACCTCCCAGAGGGCTTGCAAGAAACATGCTCTCAATATGCTCTTCATCCAACCTTAGTTGATGTGAGGTGAATGTATGTGACACCTTGGAGTGTAGCGATTGGTGTGGCTACAATCGTCATCTTCTTCCTTTCAATCTTTGCAGCTATCGTTTGCGTGGAGCTTTACCTACTGCTTAGCAAAGGTGTTCTCGGAAGCATGTGGCGGACGCTCGCATTAGCTGTGATTGTGTTTGCTCTCGCTGAGGTCGTCGCTTTCGGTGAGGCAGTCGGTTTGATAAGCGTTCACGGTCTTTCACAACTTTTAAGGGCTTTGTTTGTGTTGCTGTTGAGCCTTAGTTTCTGGCAACAGCACAAAGCCTTCGTGAAAGCTCTCAACTTAAAGGACGAAGGCAATATCTTAAAGGCTATACTTTTGAGCCTTAAGCAACGCCTCTTCAGGATCAGCATCGCAAGGCGTAGCGGTTCTGTTAGTAGCTTTCAAAATGAGCGTCATCGTGTCGCTAAACGTCGCTGAGCGAGGGAATGCATCATCTTCCGTGTGCAAGCTTCGGCAAGTTGACGATTAGCAGTCTGTTTTGCTCATCCAAGAATGCTTCGCCATGCCTGAAATCAACACCTTTTGGCAACTGCTTCAGATGACGCATCTTCATTTCAACAACGAATGCGACTTTGTGCCTGCCATCAACGAACGATGGTGCAACCAACAGGGTGCTTGATGCTTCAACGGTGATGGTATGTTGCGAGGTAGTTATGTGGGTTGAATTAAGCTCTCCACGTGGCATGGGGAAGCTGATTGTGATGTGGTCATCAAAGTTGTAGACCGACACTGCTTCTCTTATCCTTATTCGGCGTGCCCATGACTTAGGTGCGTTGTGCTTTCCCTCGCAAGAGCGTTTTTCTCTCATCAGCTTTCGTTTCAGCGTGGCTAATGCCCTCATTAATAGGCAAGCGATACCTGCCGTGCTATTTTCTTTACACTTATTTCGCATTCTCTTCCACCTCAGTTCTGGCTCTCAGCGCTACCAACCATCCTCTCAAGCTTGTAAGCCTTGAGCAGTTGCTGCATCTCGTGTTTGCGCAAAGCCGATATTATCTCATCAAGGTTACCATCAAGAACCTCTGTCAAATTGTAGACGGTGAGTCCGATCCTATGGTCAGTTATCCTGTTTTGCGTGAAGTTGTATGTGCGTGTCTTTTCGCTTCTATCGCCCGTGCCTATCTGAGCCTTTCTTGTCTGCATCATTTTTTGTTCCTGCTCCTGCCTGCGCAGTTCAAGGAGCTTTGCCCTAAGTATCCTTAGCGCTCTTATCTTGTTCTGATACTGTGAGCGTTGGTCTTGGCATACCACAACGATGCCAGTTGGCTTATGTCTTATGCGCACCGCTGTTTCATTCTTTTGCATATGCTGTCCACCAGGTCCAGATGAGAGCATCGTCTCAATTTCCAAATCCTCTTCGTTTATCTGCACGTCAACCTCCTCTGGCTCTGGCAATATAGCAACAGTTGCTGTTGAAGTGTGGATTCTACCACTTGACTCCGTTATCGGGATCCGCTGGACTCTGTGGACACCGCTTTCATACTTCAAGTGCCTCCATGCATCCTTCCCGCTTATAGCCAATATGATTTCCTTGAAGCCACCAAGTTCAGTTGGGTGAGAGTGAAACACTTCAACTCTCCAATTTTTCTTTTCGGCATACTTTGCATACATGCGATACAGGTCTGCAGCAAAAAGGGCTGCTTCTTCCCCACCAGCACCAGCTCTTATCTCCATGATGACAGTCCTTCCGTCGTTAGGGTCTTTCGGGAGTATGGCTTCAATGAGTTCCACCTCAAGCTGTTCAATTTGCTCCTTAAGGCGCTCTACCTCCTCCTCAGCCAGCTGGCGCAGTTCGTCATCCCTTTCGGTTTCAAGCAACTCTTCAGCTTGGCTTAATTGGTCCTGCAACTCCTTGTAAAGCCGATACTTATCCACTATTGGTTTCAGTTCACCGTATCGCTTGAGCAAGCTTTGAAGCATGGCTTTGTTGGATGCCATTTGGGAGTCCGAAAGCTTCTTCTCTATTTGCTCAAATTCGACTTCAAGCTCGTTCAACGCCTCAAACATTCCTCTCATCACCTACACCTGTTTAATCGCTTCTTTGATTCACATTCTCAAGAAGCGCCCTTAGTGCAGTCAACGCCACTTCTAATTGTTCCAACGATGGTTCGTTAGTTGTTAAGCGTTGCAAGTGCATCCCAAGCCCTATGAACCCCTTAAGAAGGGGGATGTTGCTCCGCGCTACCACAAATATGAGTTCGTAAGAGACGCTTGCGACAACTGGCAAAAGGAGAGCCCTGCCAATTACCCTCACTGGAAAGGTTGTCCATGGGATGAGGGAGAAAAGTAGCATGGAAACTAAAAACACTATGAGCGTGAAAGAAGTCCCACAACGCTCATGTAGCCTCCTTTGCTGAATAGCATTTTCCGAAGATAGTTCAAAGCCATTCTCGTAGGCGTTTATCACTTTATGCTCAGCACCGTGATAGGCAAAGTATTTGCGCATCTGTGGCAGGATGCGAAGCGAAGCGATAAAGCAAATGAACACCGCAATCCTCATCATCCCTTCGGCTAAGTTTAAGGCGAAGTGCGTTGCACCCAAAAACATAGCATTTGTGCTACCTCGGGCAATAGCGACCTTCCATAACGCATCAACTAAGATATGCGGTAGGACAACAAATAGCAAAAAGGCAGTAGCAAACCCGAGCATCACCTCAAACAAGAATGAGAGCGTTGAGCGTTTTTGTTTGCCATGCAGTTCAAGCGACACTTTGAGCCCGTGAATACCAGACGAAATGGAATCGTATATAGCAGCTATGCCACGCAAGAATGGCACATGCATCCATCTTTTCAAAACCCCTCTCCCTGCCTCGCTTCTAACACTCAACCCGATTGAGCCATCGCTCCTGCGGACAGCAATGACAGTAAAGCCCTGTGTATGCAACATAACTCCATCATACACAGCTTGCCCGCCTACCACTGGCTTCATGGGTTATCCCCCTGCAACAAGTTGTTCCAATAGAGGGCGAAGTTTTTCTTTGCTCACTCTTTCCGTTTCCCGGCTTTCTGTCCCTTTTTCTGTGCAGCCTTTAACCTTTGCTGGAAGCGCTCAACCCTCCCCATCGTGTCAACAAACCTTTGACCCGTCATTTGACCCGTGTAAAACGGATGGCATTGTGAGCAAACCTCAATATGTAGCACTGGTTTTGTTGAGCGTGTCTTGAAAGAATGACCGCACGCGCATATCACGGTGCACTCAACATACTCTGGATGGATGCCCTTCTTCATCTTCAATCAACTCCTTTGCAAGCGAGTTTCAACCGTTGAAGGCTTTTGCGGAAGGATGCTTCGCTATTTTAAACCTGCCGAGCTTATCATTATGCCATCACTGGTTCACCTTGGTGTCGTTATTCCCACGAGGTCAAAGATAAGTTTAAGCTCCTGCCGTGAAAGGTTATAGCAAAGCCCCCACTCAATACAATGAGCTCGGTAAACCAACCCCAATGTCCAGTCACGCAACTCCCACAACGAGGCATCATAACGCAAATCATACACCATCTTCCACCTCTCCCGCTTCAACCAGATGTTCCCACTCAAGCGACATTCCGTCGCTATGTCAACATTATCAAACTCAAACGGTGTTTTCCCAGACCATACATGATGCAGGATTGAAAGCTTCCCCTCACCAACTTGCCCAAACGGTATCTTTACACAAGCCATCACCCGCGCAATCTTTATCTCGCTGTCCTTGTAGGTTGAGTAGCGTAGCAGTGTATCAAATTCCCAGTGCCATGCTCTTTCTGTTTGGCGTTCATTGTGCACACCTAATTGGATGTTGAACCTTTGTGACGAGACCTTTGATGTTGTATGTTCGCTATATCTGCCAAAGGACACATCGCCATAAAGTGAGAAGCCTTTGATTACATTTGGCTGTGTGAAGGTGAGACCAACTTCTGGAGATGTGTTTAAAAGCAACCGCCTGGTGAGCTCATCTTCCACCCTGTCCTTATGAGCGATGTTCAGGCGTGCTTCACCATGCTTGAATGGTTTTATCATTGAGAGCTTACCACGCCACTTCTCTTTTGCCGATAAACCGAGCGAGCAGGAAAACAATGTTGCAAACTGCTTTTCACCGATCGCTCTTGAGAAGTTGAAGCCGATATAAACGCCATCCGTTGATGTTAAGAGCAATGAAAAAGGCATTTTCTCTTTTCGCTCTCTTCCCAACACAAAGCGCTGCCTCGGTATGGTTGGTAGCTTAAGTCCATAAACACGAACACCCAAACCATCTATGATCACTTGCTTGCCGTAGATTAGCTGTGCTCTTTTCAAAGTGACCTCATAATGTGGGTGCTCTTTTGTGCAAGTTGTTGCGCTACCTTCTTCAAACAATGCTTTCTCTTTAGAGATGTTAGCTACCCTTCCCGTGAAGTTCAATTCACCGTGGCGGGCTTTGATATGCTCAACAATACCAACCTGCTCATCCAAGTTGTATTGCACGACTTTACCAGATATCGTCAACCCATCTTGAGTTGTAAGTGTTGCGCCATTTGGGGCTACTGCCCAACCGCTGTCTGCGCTGTATTGTAACTTGTCACCTCTAAGCGTTACACCGTCACAGAGCAGTTCAACATTCCCAACCGCATTCAGCGTTTTTCCTTTTGCCTCCAATTGTATGCGTTGTGCGCGCAGCGTAACAGTTTTACCGCCACTTGATGTAGCTGTAACATTACTTTTGACTTCCTCTGCTCTCAACTCCTCAGCTGTAAGTGTGGTAGCAAATAATGTTATGCACAGACAGGCAACAGTGAACGACCGAATGATTTGGTGGGCGCGTAACATCCTATGGAAGTGCCCCTTCCACGATTGGTTTGAAGCCTTCAGAAGTGAAGTTGGAATTGAAGCCTTGTTGTTTCCTCTTGGGAGCGTATCTGCTTGCTGTTATAATCGCTCACTTGGTATAACAACCTAAGCTCAGCCTGTGGTGATATTGAATAGCGAACGCCAACAACAGCATCTGTGGAAATGATTGGAGAGCTTAGCAATGCGATTGTCCTCTGCACTCCCACCGCCAATCCCCACTTCGCATTAAGGCTATAAACAGCTTCACCTGTGTGCACTCTATAACCTTCATCTCTTCCGTCAATGCTGGAAAGCATTTGGAAGCTATATCTGGCATGGAGTCTGGTTGATGACCGCCATGTGACACCAAGCGCTATACCATGTAGGCTGTTTTCACCATGCCATAGCGATGAGGGGCTCAAAAACTCAAAATGCCTTCCACCAAAGCGTGTGTATAGAGCGCGCACGCTTACTTCCCTTGAGTCATACTGACCTCCTATCTCAATCCTACTATAGCGAAGCAGATCCGAGATGGTTATCTCCCTGTCGTATGTTGGGAGGGTGTGAGAATACCTGCCAACTATTCGCCATCGCTCACCAAACGGTATTGAGACGCGTGTGGTAAGCGAGTTTATAGCATCACCTTGCGTTAGCATTTGAGTTTGTCTATTGCACACCTGTAGCAGCATGAAGGGAAGAGGTATAGTGGTTGTCATTGTGTTGCTGAGTGAAACTCTCCCCTCGCCAAGCCAATAAGCTACGATGATATCGGAGTCAAAGCCATCAACTGAGGCTTCATCCATTAGGTATGCGTTAGCCGTAAGCAGTTTTCTTACCGATGTAATTTGTGCCTCAGCAACTGACGAAGGTAGTGTATGCTTGGTTGTTTCTCTCGAAAGGTTTTTGAAGAGCAAGCTTGGCAGTTTAGTAGCTGTGTTAGCCTTTGTGGTGCTTTGCTCAAACTTGCCTACGAATGAACAGACCTCTTCTTCAAATGCTTTCACAACTGCTAAAAGGTCTGATGCCTTCTCATCGGTTGATAAGTGGTTTATATCGTCGGCGAAATAACCTATAAGTGCACGCGTAAGTGTTGAAAGGCGAGAAACATCGCTTTGCTTCATCACTGGTAACCCAACGATGCTACATGCTTCTTCAAGCGAAATCTCATCTGCCAAGGGGGCTTTCTCCCTCAGGCGCTCAAGAACTAAGCGCAATGCGTCAACTACTGAAATGACATCCCTGACAAACTGCAATTTGCTTATCGGTTGAGGCTTGGCATACTCGCTGAAGACAATGCCCCATGTTAGCTTGATGCTCCCAATCTCCTGCATCCACGCATACACAGGTTCACTGCGTGGGACTTCCTCATACCAGCTACTGCTAACTGCAGGTGCCCACCCAATCAAAATTGTATTGATAAGGCATAGCATTATGAGTGCGTGGCTTCGCTTCATCTTGTCTTTCTCCCTCACCTTCCTTAGTTGCAAGGAAAAGTATAGCGCAACAGCGAAGCGATTGCCACACTCTTTTATCAGTTCAAAGTGTTGTGCCTCATTGGTAGAGGCACAATACATCGTGGATGAGGAGACTTATGCAACTGCCATATTTTGAACAGTGTCATGAGCTATTGCAGTCAAGGTAGCTCCATCCTTTTGCAGTGGTGATGGGCAATGTTCTATGGCACAGCCATATATCGCCAACAGGTTGAAAGTTCATTTTGGTTGCGAGTTGATGGTTCGCATATCTATGTGACTGCTCACATACCGTTGGAGCTACCAATTCATGGTTCTGTTGTGCTTTGTCACGCTTTCGCTGAGGAACAAAAGGCATCATATCGTGTGCTCGTCTCGCTTGCGAGGGAGTTGGCTGAAAGAGGTTTTGTCGTATTTCGTTTTGACCATCGCGGCTACGGTAACAGCGGTGGCGATTTTGAGCAATACAGCGTCAGCGATTGGGTGCGTGACATTCTCACGCTCGTTAGCTTCGTGAGGGAAAGTTTGGGAAAGGTGCCCCTCATCATCGGTGGCTTGCGACTCGGTGCAAGCTTAGCTGTGCTATCAGCGAATGAATTGGATGTTGATGGGTTGTTGCTATGGCAGCCTGTGGTCAACGGTAGGCGGTTTGTTCAACTCAACATGACGAGGATGAAAATGCAACGCCAGTTGATAGCGTTTGAGAGCAATAGCGAAACTCAAAGCAAGGATGCACAGGTTGAAGTAGCTTCCCACATCGATGCCCTAAGCGACATCTTCACAGATTTTAACGGGTATATCATCACCAACAGGTTGCACGAAGAACTTTGCTCTATTGATCTACTTTCGGCAACCCTGCCAAGGCATGCTAAATGCTTGCTTGTTCAAATTTCGGGGAGCACAAAGCTCAGCAGTGAATTTCATCCGCTCATTGAACACTTGCGTTCGTCAACTGATGCGTGCGAACTGCTCATGATCCGCGAGCAACCGATATGGAACTTGCTTGGTCTGGTTGAAGCGAAAGAACTTGTTGAAGCAACAGCAAAGTGGGTTGCACAAGCTTTTTCAAGAGGTGGCATCAAGGTTGATGCTCAAAGCCTTTTCTCAGACATGCCAAGAGAGGTTGATGGTGAACACATCGTCGTGATTGATACCGAGAGGGGATGGTTGAAAGGCGTGCTAACCCTCCCAAACGCACCGTCAGAGCTTGGTGTTGTTTTCTTACATGGCTGGTCTGGAACTCGCTGTGGTCCACACAACATGTTTACAAAGCTGTCCAGAGCTTTGAAGGAAGAAGGTTGCATCAGCCTCAGGTTTGATTTTTATGGACGTGGTGAGAGCAGTGGTGAGCTCTATGAAGGGACACTGCTCACGATGATTGAAGACGCAAACAGAGTCATCGGCTGGCTTGTGGATTCTACTCCAGCAAGAAGGTGTATAACTGTTGGGATATGTTCTGGTGGCGAGGTGTGTTTTGGGAGCGCATTGCACGATGCTGTTTGCGGTATGGTTCTTTGGTCAGCACCAGTCTTTGCCGGGTTGCATCAGCGCTCACGAGCCATCAGGAAGCGGTTTAGCTACTTCGTTGAGTATTTGAGGAAGCTCTTCCGCATAACGACATGGCGTAAGTTGTTTAGCGGGCAAGTGCAGTTCGCGGTCATCTTTCGTGTTCTATTTGGTGGTGGTGATAAGGCGAAGAGCAAAGCAACAGATGCAGAAGCAGGGACTGTCGGTAAGGAGCGTTCTCAAGCAGGCGATATAGCTCCAAGGGATGAACTGCAACTTGAAAGGGCTCGCTACGAGGCATTAGTGAACGAGTTTGAGAGGCGCTATCGCAAGCCGACTCTTATGGTCTATGGGACTGGAGACCCTGAGGCGAAACCTGCGATAGCGTGGTATGGGCGTATCCTTGAAGCAAGAAGAGCCCCGTATCAACTCCACCTCGTCAAAGGGGCAAACCATAGCTTTTACTCAACTGCATGGGAGAATGAAGTCATTGGTGTCACAAAGCATTGGATATCAACGCAAACTTAAAGTCCTCTTCGTGAACCATACAGGCAAAGTTGGTGGCGCTGAAGTCAGCCTCCTTACATTGCTTGATTGGCTGAACAGGCTTTACGGAAAATCAATTCAACTCATGTTGGCTGCACCCGATGATGGTGATTTGTTAGAGCGCGCTGAGCGTTGTGGAGTCATCATCTTCCCAACAAATTGGTTGAAGCGCCTTAAGCGCCCAAGTAATATGCGCCACTTGCTTAACATGATTGCATCAATCGGGCGTGGCAGTTTGAAAGCACTCAAGTTGTTGCATTCAATCTCGCCTCACATTGTCCATTGCAACAGCCTTCAGAGCAGTTTGTATTTTGTGCTCCCGACAGCTTTCAAGCGCTTACCACTTGTTTGGCATTGCCGTGATTTGCTCATGCCAAAGGTTGTGGCAAGGTTTGTTGGTGCGTTCTGTGATGCCATCATATCCATCTCAAGTGCGGTTGCAAAAGAGCTTATCAAGTTAGGCATCTCGGAGAGGAAAGTCAGGCTCATCTACAATGCCGTTGATGTGAGCGCACTCAAGCACGTCAATGACGAGCAAGTTAAACGCTTCCGTGAAGCATGTGGTGTTGGTGAAGATGGTATCCTCGTTGGCATGATAGCACATATGACACCTTGGAAACGCCATGACTTGTTCATCCGCATGGCAAGCTCGGTGGCGAAGGAAAGAAAGGATGTGCGTTTCGTCATCGTTGGCGGTGACATATTTGAGGAGCAAAGTGGATGGTTGTGTTTTTTATCTCGCATGACAAAGGAGCTTTCGCTTGAAGGTGCTTTGAAATTCGTTGGCGAATGCAAAGACATCGCAATCGCTGTAAATGCCATGGACATACTTGTGCACCCATCGCCGACTGAGCCTTTTGGGAGGGCTATCGCTGAAGCAATGGCAGTCGGGAAGGCAGTCGTAGCCATCAACGCCTTTGGACCAGCGGAATTGATAAAGCATCAAGAAAACGGTTTGCTCGTTCCATCGGCTACACCAGAGGCGTTATCAAAAGCAGTCTTAAGGCTCGTTGAGAATGAGCCACTACGATTGAAGCTCGGTGAAGCTGCAGCGAAGTTTGTTCAAACTCACCTATCACCGCAACTTCATGCTGAAAAGGTTTTTCAGCTATGGCTTGAGTGTTCAAGAAGTCCATGACTACCTTTCCTTGCCACAGGCTTTAGACCACAGCTGGTGACGCAATGAAAACAAACGGTGACGAAAGAACATGAGCGCCGATTTTGGTCGGCGAAAATTTGGGAGTGAGGCTTCTGCTGAGCCGGTTAAGCTTGATGGGCTTTGATCAGTGTGCTACCATAATAGCACACAAATTAGGTGCGCAGTTGGTTGTATAACCTATGAGAAACATACAACCTTGAAAGGAGGTCTTGAGCGATGAGATGCGTTGTGGTTGGCTTGGGTGGAAGAGGGAAACATTGGGTTCAGGTTTGCAAGGAGATGGACATTGTGACTTTGGTGGCTGGTGTTGACACAGTGGAGCAGAGGCGGGAAGAAGTCAAGTCAAAGTTCGGTCTGAAGGATGAGCAGTTGTTTTCGTCTTTGGAGGAAGCTTTGAAAGCGGTTGAGGTTGATTTCGTCCTTGATGTCACGCCACCATCGGCGCGTGAGAAAATCGCAGAGATTGCTTTGAGCAATGGTTTGCCAGTCCTCGCCGAAAAAGCGATGGGCGAAAGTTGGGAGATGGCGAAGCGAATTGCTTCAATGGCTAAGTCTTCGGGCTTGACTTACATGGTCGCTCAAAATTACCGATTCGGTGTTTTGCCGAGGACTACACGCCGACTCCTTGACGAAGGTTTTTTAGGTGTCATTAACACAGTTGTTGTTGGCTTCCACCGACCTTGGGGTATGGGTGCTCACTATGTTGAAATCCCATATGCCCTGCTCATTGAGATGGCAGTTCACCACTTTGACACCCTTCGCTATGTCCTTAACCGAGACGCCGTTCGCGTGTGGGCGCACACTTGGAATGCACCTTGGGGCTGGCACAAAGGCGATGTCGGTCACACAGTCGTCTTTGAGTTCCAAGATGGCATCATGGTCACTCACCATGCTCTCGGTTGCAGTGTCGGCAAAGCCGACCATTGGCAGGGCGAGTGGCGAATTGACGGTGAGAAGGGGAGTTTGTCTTGGGAGGAGGGGAAATTGGTTTATGGGCGCTCATTGCCATCGGAACAAGCGACTATCCAAGAATTGCCTTTAGACCCATTGCCGTTCGTTGACACAAAGGCGGTTCTTGTTGAGTTCGTTTCCGCCGTCAAAGAGAAACGAGAACCAGAATGTAGCGCCCAAGACAACTTGAAGACACTTGCAATGGTTTTCGGAGCAATTGAAAGCGCAAAACGAAAGCAATGGGTTGAGTTGGCTGAGTTGTTTGAGGCATAATTCGTGATACACAACCTATGGGCGGGGAGCAGATTTTAACGCGCTATGCATCTTTTCGTTGTGAGGGTGGAATGTATGTCGCCACTTGCAACTAACCGCCGATGGCAGAGAGTGAGCGAATGATGAGGCACGATGTGGCGGTGAAAATATTCTTCGGTTTCATAATCGGAGTCACAGCTGGGCTGATTTTCAAGGCTTTGAACTGGCAAGGCTTCGTTGAAGCGAGCAGTGTTTTGGGCGATTTGTTCCTGCGGGCGCTCAGGATGGTTGTCATCCCGCTCATTTTCAGTTCGTTGGCGCTGAGCGTTGCTCAACTCGGGGACATAGCGAGGCTCTCACGACTGGGGTTGTGGACGGTCATTTACTACCTCGTCACTAACGCCATTGCCGTTGCAATCGGTTTGACGCTTGTCAACCTCCTTCAACCTGGTCTCGGCTTCAGCCTCGCCGAAGGTAAACCTCCAAAGTTGCCGCCGTTGCAACTTAAATCGCTCATTTTGAACATTGTTCCAGCCAACCCAATTGAAGCCCTTGCGAAGGGCGAAATGTTGGCGCTCATCTTCCTTGCCCTTTTAACAGGTGCAGTTTTACTGACGGCGAAGGAGACGGGAGAACTTGTTCAGCAACTTTTGCGTTCGGTTTTGGGGTTGACGATGATCGTCGTTCACTGGCTACTCGCTGTTGCGCCATTCGGTGTTTTCGGTTTGGCAGTTCGGCTCTCGGCGGAGTTTGGCTTGTCCATTTTCTTGCCTTTGGCGAAATATGCCTTGACGGTCATAGTAGGTTTGGCAATTCATGGCTTAGTGGTGCTTCCGCTTTTGGCTTTGCTCTTCGGTCAAGTTCCGCCTTTCCCCTACCTTCGCCACTTTACCTCAGCGCTCTTGACTGCTTTTTCAACCAGTTCAAGTTCGGCGACTTTACCCGTCACCATTGAATGCGCTGAGCAGGCTGGCATACGAAGCGAGGTCAGAAACTTCGTTTTGCCTTTAGGTGCGACCATCAACATGGACGGGACAGCACTTTACGAAGCCGTGGCTGCCTGTTTTGTCGCTCAGGCATATGGCATTCAACTTTCAATCCCACAGCAACTCCTTGTTTTCCTTACAGCGAACATCGCTGCCATAGGTGCTGCTGGAATTCCGGCAGGTGGTTTGGTTACGATGCCTTTCGTTTTCCAATCAGTCGGCTTGCCACTAAAGGGCATGGCTATCATCCTGCCTATTGACCGCTTCCTTGACATGTTCCGCACGACTGTCAATGTCTTGGGCGACATCGTTGGTTGCTCCGTCGTTCAAAGGTTTTTTGTTCAACCAAGTGCAAATGGCGAAAACTAAAATGAGCATGCACAGGTAGCTTGCACAGGCAATAAGATAAGCCTCAAAGGGTGAACTCAGTCGCAAAACGAGTGTGCCTCAAAAGCCCTTTCGTTTTTGCATGCGCGGAGTTTAGTCCGTAGTCAATGACGAAAAATCTGAGCGCCGATTTCGGTCGGCGAAGTCATAAGGGCAAGGCTTCCGCCAAGCTAATGGGACACGGAAAAATTTCGGAAGCGGGTGGACACAGCTTTGAGTGTCGCATGTGGCTGTTGTCTTCTTGACGGGCTTTTATTAGTGTGATATCATGATAGCAACGCAAATGGGTGCAAAATCAACTGCGTAAATTCCTGTTCTAACGGCATCCCAAAAACATTATGGCAAGGGGGTATGAGTAAAGATGCGCTTAAAGTTAACGAAGTATGATGCATTGGTAATTGTTGATGTCCAGCGTGACTTTTGTGCAGGTGGTGCTTTAGCAGTTCCAGACGGTGATGCTGTTGTCCAACCGCTCAACAACTACATTGAAGTGTTCAAGTCAGCTAACTTGCCAGTCATAGCAACGAGGGATTGGCATCCTCCAAACCACATTTCATTTCGTGAGCGTGGTGGCTTATGGCCACCTCATTGTGTTCAAGGGACTAAAGGGGCTGAGTTTCATCCAGAGTTGAAGCTTCCAGAGGAAACGCTCATCATATCAAAGGCAACTCAACCAGACTTGGAAGCTTATTCAGGCTTTGAGGGAACGGAACTTGAATCCCTGCTTAAGGATAAGGGTATAAAGCGCTTGTTCGTTGGTGGGCTCGCAACCGACTATTGTGTGAAGATGACCGTCCTTGATGCGCTTAGGCTTGGCTTCACTACATTCCTGCTTGAGGATGCAATTCGTGGAGTCAATGTCAACCCGAACGACAGTGAACGAGCGATTGACGAGATGCTCTCAAACGGCGCTATCGCAGTTACGCTGAGTGAATTGGGGCGAACTGAATGAAAGGAAAGGTGAGGCGGCAGGTTTTGGAGATGTTGCAAGGGACTAAATGATGGGGGGTGAAACAAGATGGTCGTGCTTTCGCTTTCTGCGCTTTGTTTGCTGCTTTGGTCAGGGTTGA
>JBGOEV010000024.1:0-34409 GCA_041538025.1 Candidatus Thermosaccharophagus gerlachensis
CACTGCTCCGTGAGCGAAGTGGAAGAAGCGAGCAGGAGTGTAAATGAGGGCAAAGGAAAGTGCAACGAGGGCATAGGTGCTGCCAGCAATGAGACCGTTGAGAAAGAATTGCACGGTCTTACACCCCCAAAAGTTAACAAGTCGGATACTGTGGCGCAATAGCCATGCTGAATCGTCTCGGCTAAGACAGTATTTCTCTCCTGAAATATCCAAAGGCAACACCTTCGTTGAACTTTATGGCAAACTGCCTCAGTCGCATATATTGGTCGCATCTGCACCAATTTACCGAACTGTCGGTGGAGCCACGATGATACCACTTCAACCATAACTGTCACCACTTCTCTCATTTTATCCTCAAACTGCCCTCCCCGCAACCGCTTCCACTTTTATCCCTCACCCCTGCCTCCACCGCATCATACAAAAAAGAACTGGTAGAGACAGAGATGATAGCATAGGAGAGGGCACTAAGGGCATAGGTGCTACCGGCTATGAGACCGTTAAAAGGAATTACCTAACTCTCCAATCCCGTTTAACTTGCTGGTTCTTTTTTTCTCAGGAATCATGCCTATTCAAACTGGAAAGCAATATTTGTTCCCACCGGGTTTTAAGCCTTTCCAGACTCTCGGGGTCATCGTTGACGCCTTCAATTAACGGTTCATCATACTCAAAAATTTCAGCAATCTGGGACTCCCAACCGGTCTGAGCGCAAACGCGAGGTATACGATAAATGACACGGTCATTTTCCCTGTCCACTTCCTTCCTTGCTGAGAACAGTGTGTGCCCTGACAGGATAATGTTACCACCCTCAAACAATACGCTCAATGTCCTTGGTCTCTCCAAGCCAGGATAGTCGTGACTTTCCACCAACATCCCCCATACTTGCATCAACGGTTCAATTGGCACATAGTAGGCATTGGTGCTGGGATGCATATCCACAATGAACATGTAAGGTTCCACCCCAACGATCACCTGACGCTGCCCCAGTTCAACTAAGTATTCCATAGTTTTATCAAGGTCATCTAAGAAGAAGTTCACACCGTTTTTAATTGGGATTTGAGAGTAGATAGGAAAGCCACGCTGACGGATTTTCTGCACTGCAATGAGCGCCTCAGGCGAAATCATATGATGGTTGCCTAAATGTGCTTGAATAGTCACTCGCACCCCGGTTGCCTCTGAGAAATCCTTCAACATATCCAGCAACTCGTCGTCAATGCGGAAGGGTAGCCCTAAAAACAATGCTCCTGTGCAAATACGGAAGATACGCAGGTTTTTAGCGTGCTGGAACTCGTTAAGGATGCCTTTGATTGTCTCATTAGGCATCAATAACGGCTCACCTCCACTGACGATGACATCGTAAACCTGTTGTCCTCTTGGGTCTTCGTTCATCCAACGAACCGTGCGCTTCACTTGCTCAGCGACCTGACCTTTGCTTGGCGGATTCAATTCTCCCAGTTCTGGATGACGGTAAACTTTGGGCGTGAAACCAGCCTTAACGAGTTGTGGGTCAAGGTATTCTCGCGTTCCCATGCGGGTCTTGTAGCAATCAGAACACCCGATAGGACAATAGAAATCAATGTTCAGTAAGAAGGTATGGCTGAACTTGTGGGCACCAAGAATTAGCCTTGTCTCCTTGTCGAGAATTGCTGTCGGTTGACCTCTGGCAACCTTTACTCGTGAACGTCCACGAACAATCCCATACGGGTCTGCTTTCTTTGTCGGGTGCGGTTCAAGGTAGTCAGCAGGCGGGATAAAATAACAAACCACGGATTCCCCCAGAAAAAGGTTCAAGGGCAAGATACTTAGGTCATAGAATCGGCGCTCCACAACTCCGTTCTTATCCTCCTCTATCTCCACGCCTTCAAGAATTATACGCCGCAATGTTGCCTTAGTTTCCCTCGCTATAGGAACAAGTTTGAAGAGCAAGTCGAAGTCGGCTTCCGACGAACTGCGGTTTAAGTGTATGCGGTGATTGAGATGAAATTTCCAATCGCCCCAATCAATGGCTTCAGATTCCATGATATGGCGGAACTCTTAGGAGTTACGCAGTTGACTGCGAACTCCTGCGAAGAATGCCCCTGCCCACGATGCCTTCACCAGACTGCTTTCAAGACAGCCTCCCGACACGGAGGCGTTGTGGCAAGAAGCGAAGGAATTCGTGGGTCTCAAAAAGGGGCTTTTGATCTTAGATGACACCACCTTGGATAAGCCCTATGCCCGAAAAATGGACTTGGTGACTTATCATTGGAGCGGCAAGCATCAGCGGGTAGTCCAGGGGATTGCCCTTTTGACCTTGTTCTGGACGGATGGAAAAGCTCTGATCCCCTGCGACTTTCGGGTCTATGACAAGCCAAAAGGGAAAGACCAAAAACGAGCACTTTCAAGATATGCTCAAGACAGCCAAGGAAAGGGGCTTTGAGCCAAAGTATGTTCTGATGGATAGCTGGTATTCGTCCTTGGAGAATCTGAAGCTCATTGCCTCTTTCGGCTGGTTTTTTCTTGACGAGGCTGAAAAGCAACAGGCTGGTTAAACAGGATGGGAAGGGGAATCAGCCGATTTGTGAGGTGGACATTCCTGCAAAGGGGCGGGTAGTGCATCTTCGGGGCTTTGGGTTCGTCCGAGTGTTTCGGACAGTCTCAAAAGAAGGGGGCGCGGAATACTGGGCGACCAATGACCTTGAGATGACGGAGGGAAAGCGAAAGGAGTTGGAGCGAAAAGGATGGGGGATAGAAGTTTACCACCGGGCGCTTAAGCAATGCTGTGGCGTGGAGAAATCTCAGGTGAGAAAAGCCGTCTCCATCCTTCGTCATTTGCTCCTGGCTTTGAGAGCCTTTTTGCGGCTGGAGGTTTATCGGTTGCGGACGGGGGTGAGTTGGTATGAAGCCAAGATATCTATCTTTCGGGATGCCATCAGGAGTTATCTTTCTCATCCCCTTTATGTCCTCCACCCAACTGCGTAAGTCCTATTAATTTAACTCTTCTCTGTCACAGTTGCTATTTCAGGGACAGACGATAAGTTCGGAAGCTTTTTACTCTGCAAGGCGGTAATGAGAGATAAAATCACGAACTCGTTTTGCTTCATCTTGATATGCAGGTAAGTCCTCAGGATCAACACCTTGTTTTTCTGCCTCAGGTTTTAGCCTCTTGGCATACTCCTCCAAATGGTTTAAGAGCGCATTATATATTTGATTTCTCTCATCATGGCTGGCAGATTTAATCTTTTCCTCAATGACTTTCTCCGCTTGTTCGAGTAGGTCAGGATTGTATGCCAGTTTAATCCCTATGCCGTCCAGCGTTTCGCTCAGTGGAATATAGCGAACTTTGCGTAAAACAGGGTCTGGAATGGTAAGGGCATATTTTTGAACGGCTTGTCCCATCCCGATGGGACTAGGGAAGTTGTGAAGGACAAGCACGCCTAAGGGCACACCAACTGTCTGAATGATTAACGCTCGTTCTAACACTTTCGGCTCTGGAGGGAACAAGTCAGGGAACCGTTCTGCCATCTCATCTCGCTCAATGTGCAACGGAACACTGCCCTTCTTACGTTCTTGCTCGTAGATTTTCTTCATTTCCAGAACACCTTGCAATGCCCGTATCGGGAAAGCCCCACACTCTTGGAAAAACAAGATCTGACTGCTATCCTCTATGTCCCTAACGTCATTTCTCACATCAATCCCAATTGTCCTGAGAGCATTTATAATTCGCGCGTGCTCAGGGTCAGGGTCGTTATCTTGCTCTCCTCCACCCCGTAGCCCTACAACATCTGCTCTTTGTAGGTAACTGCCTTGTAACCAACCACCATCTTCCGTTTGATTTACCAAACGGACATACGGGGCACTCTTATGATATATGTCCCTCAGGGCTTGCTGGAGTTGATTGTCGTCCGAATACTGCGCCGAAAGTAAGTCGTGAGCAGCAAACTGCGTGTCTGCCAGTGTCTTCTCGTCTAAATCGCCCACAGCTTTCAATGCTTCCTCCACAAGCAACTCAAGCAAACGAGGCACCTCATCTTGACGCACCTGTTGCAAATTTTTGCCCAATCTTTTTAGTGCTCGTTCAGCCACTGAGGCAGGGTCATATTGGTCTTTCTGCCTCTGCCTAATCTTATCCTCCAGCACCCTTAGAATTGTCGGATTATAGAGCAGAGTGCCGATATTTTCTGTGCGAAGTGCTTTCTCATGCCATGCACGCGCCTTTGCCAACATCTCGCCTTGTAACCTTGCCAAGGTGGTAGCATGATCTAATAACTCTCGCTCTAAATCCTGTAAAGCGCTGACTAATTGCTCTGCCAACTCTGCAGCTAACCGTCGTGCTCTTTCCTCCACCCGCGCCCGACACCAGTGCGCACAATAAGTCAGATAGTTGTAAGCTGCACGCTCGACTCGTTCCCGCTTACCTATCGGCCATAGACTTTTTGTCGCATCGCTCAGCTTTTCAAGTTCATCGTTAATGCGAGCCTCTATAATTGTTGAAAGGGAAGGTCCTTGCCCCCCTGCCGCGGCGTTGATTAAAACGACATCTCCCAAAGCAGTTGCTATTGTTACTGGGTCATTCGCTTCTTGGAGAAACACTTCCTTTAATTGCTGTAAAGCGGACTGTAACTGTTGCACCACACATAACGCCCATGCGGGTCCATATTGTTGTGTGTCTTTAAACATCTCATAGACCTTCTCCTCCAATTTCTTTGTGTAGGTTTTGAAGGCGCGTCCTTTGTTCGCTTCCAACTTGCGGATTTGCTCACCCCACTTCATTCGGTCTGCGCCTTCATCATTGAAGTCAGTTCTCCACCTTGACCATGCGTCTGTTACGCGCCCGATGAATTCATCATACTCCCACTGCTCCGCCACCCACTGCTGTTTAACTGCCTCACGCCATGAATAGGGGATGTCAGTCAGTCGCTCCTGATGCTCTCGCACAATCTCGGCAAAGACGGATGCCTTCTCCAAGCCAATGTTCGGGATCAACTGTCGGATTAGAAAGTTGCGAACTGCATTTACAACATCCTGTTTCTCAGCCTCTTCGCGAATAGATCTAAGAGTGTCTCCAATCAGTTGCTTGCTGTCGGTAGTTTCTCCCTGCCGGGTGTAAACCTGAATGGGTTTAGCATTCCTATCAATCCACTGCTGAACACCTTGCAGCGCAAGTTGATGGGCAAATAATATCTTGATTTCATCACGGGGGATCAGAGCCGATGATTGTCCAAAACTCATAAATGTCATCGGACAGTCTGCCCCATCATTTTCGTTTAGGTGCTTGTTAATGTTTGCCCGGAGAGACCGCTTAAAAGTTGCGAAGGAGAGAGTGAATTCGTGGAAAAGTGCACGCGCAATCATCCCAAAGATGTCGGTGCGATGCACATCCACATAAGTGTTGCGAGCATCTAACAGATAGCAGTGATCAAAAGGGGCTTGGGATTTGTAGAAGACCCTGTCACTGTCTTGATGTGTGTATTGAACATCCCAGACAGGTTCACCGTAAAGCGGTGCGAGTTTACCTGTTGGTTTGTGGATGTAGTGATAATAGTTAAGTTCCTTCAGTGCGGCATAGCCATTAGCAAGCGCCTTGTCGCTAATTAGGTCGCGAAAGGCTTGTGGTAAAACTAAGTAAGCATTCACTTGATGTTCCCCACCGTGTGCGCTGAGCAGTTTTCGCACAAGATATGCTAAATCCAGAAAGATGCCTGAACCGGTGCCACCTGCTAAGCCAGCAACAATGTGAACATTTAAGCCAGCCTTTACATTAATCCCATATTTGTCCTTCATAAACTGCGCATGATCATCCTTAGCCAGGTCATTAAGCACATGCAATATTCGTTCCCGTATTTTATGATAGTGATACCAAAAGCACAAACGCCCATACTGACGGATCGCACCGGCTCCATTAGTGATGTTAGTTTTGCTTTTCAACTTCTCAATGGAGAACCAACGGTAGTGTGGGTAATTCCCTTGTTCAATGCCCCTATATAGTTCAGAAGCGTCTGAAACCCCCAAGTCAATGTGCTCTACCTCTGATAAGCGAACTTGCTTTTCAACTTGAGTCAACTGTTCATTCCACCATGCAATGTCCGTGTCCAGATATAGGAACCTGACGATGGGCACATTATCCAGACTGCCAAAGAAATTGACGAGGAGGCGCCTGGTGCGCACCAACACCTCTCCTCCTGTGCCTCCTACTCCTATGATGAGGGCACGTTGCAAATCCACCGAAGTGACCCTCTCTGTTTGCTCAGCCATTTAAATCAACCCCCTTCCTTTCTGTATCCCCAATCAAATTCGTCCTCAGTTAGGGACAAGCCTTTTGACGTATCCTCGGTTGGACCCTCTTCGGGAATTGCTTGAATTTGATCAGGACTCGGCGGACGTTGGGCAGGCGGTGTGCGAAGGGTGACAAAGACAGCCTTGGTGGATTCGCCTCTTCGCACATACACCAGCACCCCTGGTTCTGTAACCTCTACTTCATTGACCTCCTGCCCATCATGTCTCATAAGAACTGCTCCTTGTGCAGGTGAGAGCTTTACCCGGTTGGATTTACCTATCCGTGTTATTTTGATAGGAAGATTCACAAGGTCGCGTGACTCATCTTGGCGTTTGAACATCACACTATCTGGTTTTGACTGGTCGTGTATCCAATAATAAACCGTCAGTCGGAGCTTAGCAATATTGTGCTTCCGCCAGAAGAGCATGACAGGAACAATTAAAACTAAAACAATTACACACCAAAGGAGGGCACGCTTCCAAAGGGGTGGTGGTGGATATTGCATTGTGAAAGTAATTATTGACTGGTCCGCTATAGCCTGCTTCTCTTTCTCCTCTGGAGCCAATCTGACGGCGAGGACATAACGCCCTTCCTGCAGCTCCGGCACGGCAACGTTCCCAGCGAACTGCCCTGGCGTCTCTGCTTCTTTAGCCAGATTGAGCCACACTGCTTGTCCACGCTGTCCCCGTGGGCTTTCCACCACTTGTGCGATAACCAGATAGTCAGGGTGGTTGGTAAAGGCATCTTGAGGGTTTATTGGCTTCCCTGCTTGCAGCAGCCGAACGCGAACTGATAGTGACTGTGTAGGAGGCAAAGGCTTGCCTTCAGCTGGTTCATCCACCAGCAAATAAGGAATCGGTTTCACCTCCACACGCGCCACATAGTCTGAATGATACTTTTCTCCACCGCTTACCTTCAGCACCACCTGATATTCGCCCACTTCCATCGGGGCTTCCAAAGTCGGTTCTCCGACATAAACACCGTTACGTCCGCGTTCCAGTGGGAACTTTACCTGTGTGCGCTTTCCTGATGGGGTGATGATGTCAGCTGTCAGCGCCAATGGATAGTCGCGATAGGAAGGCACCGGCTTGCCATCACTGCGTTTGAACTCGGCGATCAAGCGCATCGGCTTGCCTTGAGGATGCACTGGCGCAGGACTGATGAGCCGCATCCGCAATGGAATAGGGTTGCGGAGCACCTCCACACTCCCTTCTCCGCCGACGACTTCGTAGCGCCAGCGTCCCGGTTCTGGGTCGTGGACCACAAGTAAGTCAAATGTGCTCAAGTGCTTGACTGGTGGCGTGTCAGGATCTTTGCCCGGTTCTACTATCTTACCGTCGGGACGGATCACATTCAAAGTGAGACCTCTACGACTTGGGAAGATGTGGAACTCCACCCTGTCCAAATAGGGCTCTAAGTCGAACTCCACTGGACTTTTTGTTGATACGACAACTGACTCAACTTCAGGTAGGTGCCAGATGCGCTGAACGATGCGATTAAAATAGGATTTCAAAGCAGGCATGTTAGGCGTGGTGAACACATGGTCACTGCCCACCAAATTTTGCCAGTAGGAAACAGTCCTGCTCCATCTCTTGCCAGCAGCATCAATACCCACGACGAAAACATCTACCTTCGCAGGCTTAACTTGCTCTTCAATGAACTGAGACAACTCTGCAAAGTATTGGGCAAGGGATAACTTGCGAGCGTCATCTGGCTCACCATCGGTGAAGAGCACCAATGCCCGATTGCGTGGATAATCAAAGGAACCGCCTTCGCGGAGCAGTTGCATCCCAAGGCGCATCGCTTCAATGATGTTGGTGTCACCTAATTCAAGTTGAATCAGTTTGGCAAAGATTAACTGAAGCGCGGGGTCATCGTGAGAATGGATGGCAGTTAGGGGGCACGCATGAACCCGCTGAGCATGGCTACCGAAGTTGACAACGGCGAAACGGTTAGGTTGGTCTTTGGAGGAACGCTGTGTGATGAACTCAACAAAAGCACGGCTACCAGTTGCCCGCAATCCATCAGGGTCGGTTGGTTCCCTGCCCTTACTCATACTTCCTGACTGATCAAGCAAAAGCACGATGTCAGCAGGCAGTTCCCTTTCCCATGAGCCAATTTGAATTTCTTGGGTGGCTTTGCGGTAGGTGACAGGTTGTTGCTTTGGAGCAGGCTTACGAGCACAGCCAGTAGGGACAATAAAAAAATAGACAGCCAAAGAGAGTAACAGTATCATCTGGCAAATGCATGGCACCACACATAAATTGCTGTTCCATAGAGCAGATCCTTTTTCCATTAACTTCATCGTTGCTCCCTCACGGTGATGGAACAACGCAATTACCTATAAATCTCTTAGGAGTTACGCACTTACTACAAATCCTGCTTCGCTAACCTATGATAGCGCAAAGAAATTTTGCTGTCAAGAATAAGAGAGGGCGATAGTTCGTGAGCTAACACAAGTAGTTCATGTTTGCTGTTTCGTATTTGGTAATGGCAAATCGTTGCATAGGTGGTATTCAATGAACACCCAGCACTTTACGCATCTTCTTATGTCATTTCGCTTGCAACAAGGTTTACCTACAACTTCGAAGCAAGCCTTTTGGGTGGCATATGCGGGGCAGGTGAGGTAGTATGATGCTGGACAGCGGATTATGTCAGAGCAATGTATCTTTTGCTTCCCATCGGGTTGATGTTCTTTCATGTTCTTAGGTGCACATGCATCGTTTGCTCCCTCATCCTTCACAATCCGAACTCCTCCAAGTAACGCAGCTGTTTTGCAGCTTCCTCGTTTTTAGGGTCTACCTCAAGTGCCTTTTTAAAAGCCTCCTTGCTTTTGAGCATCATCTCTCTATCCTCCTCAAGCCACGCCACCTGTTGGTAAGCCTTCCCGAGCCACACCCAAAGTTGAGGGTCATTTGGTGATAGTTGAGTTGCTTTCTCAAGCTCGCGGCACGCCTCAACGAACATGCCTTCATATCCGAAGCTGTAAATCAATCCAAGTCCAACATGCGCCCTCAGGTTGTTCGGGTCACTCTCAAGCACCATTTTGTATAGCTGCACTGCCTCATCGTAATTTCCATTGAGGCGCGCAGTATCTGCTCTTTCAAGCATCTCCTCAATTGAGGTTTCTTTGTCATGCGAGTTCATAGGGATCTGCCTCGCACGCAATTCTTGTTATTACTTAGCTCCCGAACACGTCACCAACACTAATTCTTGCCCCTTTAACCCATTCGCGTGCATGAAGCTTTGAGCGTCCTTCAAGTTGCAGTTCAATCAACCTGACACAACCGTCGCCTGCCACCACAACTATGCCACCGTCATCAATATGAATGATTTGCCCACACCTTGCTCCAGTTGTCATGCGCCGTTGCTCATCCACCTTCACCATCCAAATTTTAACCACCTTCCCGCGCCAAGTCGTCCATGCCCCTGGTTGTGGATTGAATGCTCTCACTTGGTTGCGAATCCTTTCACAAGTGTTTGACCAATCTATCTTTGCCATCTCCTTGGTTATCCTCGGTGCATAGGTTGCCATTGATTCATCTTGCTTTATCCTTGGTGCTTCACCTCTTGAGACCAGCTCAAGTGTTTTAAGCATAAGTTTAGCACCAACTTGCGAGAGCTTCTCAGAGAGCGTGCCAGCAGTGTCATCCTCTTCAATTTCAACTTGCTCCTGAAGGATGATATCACCAGCATCCATTTTTTCAACCATGAACATCGTTGTGACTCCAGTCACTTTCTCTCCGTTGAGCAACGCATGTTGTATTGGTGCTGCGCCACGATACTTTGGTAGCAAAGAAGCATGCAAATTGATGCACCCAAGTGGTGGTATGGAGAGGCACTCACTGCTCAATATCTGTCCATAGGCAACAACAACGATGACATCACAGCCTGTTTCTTTTATTCGCCTGATTGATTCTTCGCTGTTCACATCTTCTGGTTGAAACACATCCAGTCCAAGCTCAAGAGCAACTTCTTTAACAGGTGGCGGCGTGATCTTCTGTCCTCTGCCAGCTGGCTTATCTGGAGCTGTTACAACGAGAGCTATATCATGTCCTGCTTCATGAATCGCTTTAAGCGTTGGAAGCGAGAAATGAGGTGTCCCCATAAAAACGATTTTCAACCACCGTTCACCTCTTTTCCTTTCACGCTCGCATATTCATCTTCGTTCATCATCACCAAGAAGGCTTGTTCAACCTCTGTCGGTGTTGTTGGTATCAATACAGGTTCTTCGCTATGCTCTTCCATCCTCACCCAATACAAGCCACCTTCCACAGCCCTGTCAATGATAAGTTTGCCATCAAGATGATCAATCTCATGTTGCAGGACTCTTGAGAACATACCGTGTGCATCAACTTCAAATCTGTCCCCGTTCTGGTCATAAGCCATAACGCGTATCTCAATGGAGCGCTCAACGAAAGCCTGCACATTCGGTATGCTGAGGCAACCTTCAAAGTCACCGTATTTTTCATCGCTTGCCCACATCACTTCTGGGTTGATGAAGACATAATATTGTCCTTCATGCTTTGCAACACACACTCTTAGCGGGACACCAATTTGGTTTGCTGCTAACCCGACACCGTTTGCTGCTTCCATGCTATGTAGCATTTTCTCAACGAGCTCCTTAATCCTTTTATCAAGCCTTCTAACGGGCTCTGCCACTTGGCGCAATATCGGATTCCCAAGAAGGATTATCCGTTTAGCTTTTTCCTTCTGCTTCCTCATGAAGGTGCGCCCCTCCTCAGTAGATTATCATCGGGTCAACATCTATACTCAGCTTAGCTTTCAAGTTTCTGTCCATGAGCTCAAGCGCTTCTTTCATTATCTCCATCAAAAGCTTACGGCTCCTGCTGCGCAAAAGGAAGTGAAAGCGATATTGCCCACGCAGCTTCGGCACAAGACATGGAGCTGGTCCAAGCAATGTCGCTACCTCTCCCTTCTTTAGCATCGTCATGCGCACTACATTGATGGCAGCATTTATCGCTTCAAATGCTTTCCTCTCATCTTCATCGCTTGCAACAACATCAATCAAGTATGCGAATGGTGGATATGGTGGTTCTCTCCTTTGTAGCAACTCGCGCTTGAAGAAACTATCGTAGTTATGTGTTGCGCTTGCGATTATGGCGTAATGCTGAGGGTTGTATGTTTGAATGAACACCTCTCCTGGTTGTTTTCCTCTCCCTGCTCTCCCTGCGACTTGCGAAAGAAGTTGAAAGACCCTCTCTGATGCTCTGTAGTCTGGGAAGTTAAGTCCGATGTCAGCATTGAGCACACCCACAAGTGTAACATTTGGGAAGTCAAGCCCTTTTGTCACCATCTGAGTTCCAACGAGCACATTTGCCTCGCCCTTTCTTATAGCGCTAAGTATGGCTGAATGCGAGCCACGCCTTTGCGTTGTATCTCTGTCCATACGCAACACTTTAGCCATCGGCAAGAGCATGCTCACCTCTTGCTCAATCCTTTCAGTCCCAGCGCCCCTCATAGCCACCGTCGTGCTCCCACATGACCTGCATACATTTGTTGCTTGGGCATTGTAATTGCAATGATGACAGAGCAGTATGCCTTTATCCCTGTGCAGTGTTAAAGAGACGGCACAGTTTGGGCAAGTCTCAACTGCACCACATTCTGTGCACATGACGAAAGGCGCAAAGCCACGCCTGTTTAAAAACAAGATGACTTGCTCGCCCTCTGCAAGTTTCCTCTCCATCGCATCAAGCAAAATATCGCTAAGCCACTTTGAGCGTTTCATGGATGCCTTTCGCATATCAATGATGTGCACAGTTGGTAAAGGTCTATCATCGATTCGCTTGCAAAGCTTTATCAGCTTATACCTCCCTGTGAGTGCTTTGTAGTAAGTTTCAACAGATGGAGTGGCGCTACCAAGAACAACTGTCGCGTTATTCCACTTGGCACGGACAAGCGAGACATCGCGTGCATTGTATCTTGGGGCTGCTTCTTGTTTGTATGATTCATCCTGCTCTTCGTCCACGACGACAAGCCTCAGCCTCTTCACTGGCGCAAAAACCGCAGAACGAGGTCCTATGACAACATCAACTTCATCGTTTGCGATACGCATCCACTCCTCAAACCTTGCACCAACGCTCAAAGCGCTATGCAGTATGGCTACCCTTTCACCAAGCCTGTATCGGAATATAGCTGCAGCTTGAGCTGTCAAAGCTATCTCTGGGACGAGAAATATAGTTTGTCCTCCGATGTTGATCACATGCTCAATTGCTCTGAGGTAAACTTCTGTTTTCCCGCTTGCTGTCACACCATGAAGGACGATAACGTTGAACTTGCCTTCATCAATGCTTTTCACTATCCCGACTATCGCCTCTTTCTGTTCGTCTGTTAAAACGATTCTTTCAGGTGGGACTTCAAAGCCCTCCGGTCCAAGCTCTCCGACCCTCGGAACGACGATTTCAACGATTTCGGCAAGCCCTCTGATGGCGAGTGCCTCAACCGTGCTCCTTGCAAAACCTTCATCTTCAAGGCGTGCTAATGTGACTGGTCCACCAGCTTGAAGAAGTCTCTCAAGCAATAACCGATGCTTCTCTGGGAGCGTGATTTTGTCTTGCTTAAGTGCTTCAACACCTGCATCGGTGAGCTTTGCTGCCTGACGCTTTATCATTGATGGCATGCGAGCTCGTTCGCTCCTCGCTATTTTGACGATGCCGGCATCAACAAGCCCCTTAAGGACTTGCCTTACGGATGAACCGAACTCCTCACGCAGTTCTTTAAGAGTGACTGGTTCGGAGGCGTTGATCAACTTGTTCAACACTTCCGCTTGTTTTGGAGAACGCCTTCCTTTGCTTTTCACCCATGCTATGGCTGCATCCAGATCTTCAATCCAAACCCTTTCTTCAATACCTTGTTGCCACCCCGGTGGTATCACGAGCCTAAGAGCATCAAACAACGGGCAGTGGTAGTAATCGCTGACCCATTTAGCCAACCTAAGAAGCTCATCATCAAACAGTGGTTGTTCCCAAAGCACTTTCACTATCGGCTTTATGCGCTCTTGCTCAATATCAGCTTCATGGCTCATCCCGACTACATACCCAATCACGAAGATTGAATGCAATGGCACAAGCACAGGAATGCCTATAAAGACTTTCCCCGAAAGCTCTGGCGGTATGGAGTAGATGAGTGGTTTATCAATGGCTGAAAGCTGTGTATCAATGCACACTTGTGCATATCTTGCCATCTCAACCATCCCTCGCTCGGATGGTTCGGGTGACTAAGCCAAAAGCATGCTATTCAAGTGATAACCAAAAGGATGCATACTGATTGGCGATTTCAATAGCGGGGTCACCCTTCTTCGTATGATGCCACGTCCAATTAGGCGTGTAAACGATATGAGAGAGTGTTCTAAAATTACCCATGCCACTGGCTTCAGCCGGTGGTTGGTGACGAACTTCCTGAGCGCCGAATTCATCGGCGTTGTCTATGAGGGTGAACCTTTAAGATTTTCGCCGACCAAGGTCGGCACCCAGTTTCTTCATCAACAACGACGGGCTAAAACCCGTAGCGTGGAGAGGAACTTGAGTTTTAGAACACTCTCATGATGTGCTTGGGCATAAGTTTGGAACACGGTGTTTGATGGGCGCTATCAAACCGAAAGATGGTGAACCTGTATGGTAGATGTGCAACTCATTGTCTCAAACCTTTCCAAGTGGTATGGTAGGAAGAACGTTCTAAACGGGATTTCGTTCCATGCTCGTAGTGGTGATTGTGTTCTCGTTGTTGGTCCAAACGGCTCAGGGAAGACAACGCTCGTTATGTGCCTTTTAGGGTTGGTGGAGAGAAGCGCAGGGGAGATCAAGTTCATCGTCAATGGCATAAGCTATACACCTGAGGAAGCTCTTCCATTTGTTGGTGCAGTGCTTGAAGCATGCGAGCCGTATGAAGAACTGACGGCTTACGAAAACTTGACTCTCTTTGCTTCGTTGAAGCTTTTACAGCATCGGCATGTAGCTGAAAACGGTTTCACGATTGCTTCCAAATTGAAGCGAGGATGCTCTTTGAACAAGGGGTCGTTAGACGAGCTTATGGAGAAGTTCCAACTCGCGCATTATGCTGATCAACCAGTAAGCTCCCTCTCTTCAGGCATCAGACAAAGGTTAAAGCTTGCCATAGCATGTGTTGCAAATCCGCTCTTCTTAATGCTTGATGAGCCGACGGTTAACTTGGACTCGTCAGGGCGTAAATTGCTGGCTTGTGCTGTGAAGGAAGTGAGAGGGAACGGAGGGATAGTTGTTTGGACAACATGCGATGAAGGTGAAGTGGAAGATGCAACTTTTCTCATCAACTTGGGCGAGGCAGACATGCATCTTGCTCATAAAGGAATTGAAAGTTGAGTGGCGCACAAAACATAACATCATGTCAGGAGCTGGCTTTGGTGTCATTTCTTTCATGCTCGTAAGCATGATTTCGGTGCGCTCCAACTTTGACAGAATGGGATACGCTATGCTTTTCTGGTTGAGCCTCACATTCGCTGCGTTACTGAGCATGCCCGCAACTTTTGCCAAGGAGGAAGAAAAGCAAACGGCGTCAATGCTTCGGCTGGTGGCATCACCATCTTCTGTATTTCTCGCGAAGTGGCTTCACAACACCATTTTCACATACGCAATCCTCCTTCTTCTCTTTTCGCTCGCCATGGTGATGTGGGGTTGGGGTGAAGGGCTGAGCGTGAAATTCCTCTTGTGGTTGGCGTTCATGATGATGTTCGTTGTGCTCGGCTTAACTATGTGTGGGACATTGCTCTCAGCTATGATAGCAAGGGCAAAAGCACGCTCACAGCTTATGGTTATTTTGGCATTCCCTCTGTTACTCCCTTTGCTTATCCCAGCAGTTGAATGCACTGCTCTATGTCTTTCAAGGGGAGTGTTACCCTTTACTCACATCTTTTGGTTTGCGCTTTACATGTCAATCATGGTGTTGCTTTCGCTTACTCTGTTTGAGCATATTTGGCGTTGATGCAAGGTGCATTTCGCTATCTCGCTGGACATTATCCGAATTGACGATCAATCATAGCCAAGAACTCGGCGTTCGTTTTCGTCTTCCTCAGTAGCTCAATTAGCCTTTCCGTAGCTTGTGACGGGTCAATTGAGTTGAGCGCTCTCCTTAGCTTCCAAACCGCAGCCAACTCCTTCGGTGTGAAAAGCTCCTCCTCACGCCTTGTGCCAGAACGAAGGACATCAATTGCTGGGAATATGCGTCTTTCAGCGAGGCGCCTGTCAAGAACGAGCTCCATATTTCCGGTGCCTTTGAATTCCTCAAATATGACCTCGTCCATCCTTGAACCGGTGTCAATCAATGCTGTCGCTATGATTGTAAGGCTTCCACCTTTATCAATTTTTCTCGCAGCACCAAAGAAGCGCTTTGGGCGACGAAGCGCAGCTGGGTCAAGCCCTCCAGAGAGCGTTTTACCGCTTGGCTCAACATCAATGTTTGAGGCACGGGTGAACCTTGTGATACCGTCAAGCAGTATGACGACATCTTTTTCGTGCTCAACGAGCCTTTTGGCTCTCTCCAAAACAAGCTCCGTTACTTTCATGTGCTCGCTTGGTGGTTTGTCAAATGTAGATGCTACAACTTCTACTTCCACTGGTTCCTTCAAAGCTTTGATAAGCGCTTCCATCGTCCTCCTAAAATCTGTTACTTCCTCAGGACGCTCATCAACAAGCAAGACGATCACAGTGCATTCTGGATGGTTAACAAGTATTGAAGCGGCAATGGTTTTAAGCAATGTTGTCTTCCCAGCTTTTGGTGGCGAGACTATGAGTCCTCTTTGCCCCTTACCTATCGGTGCGATTAGGTCAATGACTCTCGCCGACAATGGATCTATCTTCAGTTTCTCATCCACTTTGAGCTTCTCAAGTTTCTCTGGGTCTATCTCAAGCTTGAATCTTTCGTTAGGGAAGATCGGTATCAAGGACTCAAAGTGTGGGCGCTGACGGACTTTCTCTGGGTCTTCCTTGTTTATGGCTCTTATGCGCAGTAAGCTATAGTATCGCTCCGTCTCTTTAGGTGGACGCACTTCACCCCATACCAAGTCACCAGTTCTGAGCCCGAAGCGCTTTATCTGTGCAGGTGCAACATAAACATCTTCGTTGCTTGGAAGGTAGCCATCAACGTGTAGGTAACCACGCCCATCGTTCGTTATCTCAAGCACTCCCTTCTTAAACAGCAAGCCGCGTTGGTGTGCGTATTCCTCCAGTATCCGAAATATGAGTTCGTCCTTCCTTAGAGTGGTGTAGCCAGATATGCTCATCTCCTTTGCTATCTCTTTGAGCTCGGTGAGCGTCTTCGCTTCGAGTTCCGCAAATTCAACATCTGGCGGTTCCATCTCTCTTGTTATGCTCATCTCCTTATCACCCTCTTAGTGGTTGGATTAGTAATTCTTGAGGCATCGCCCGCAAACCTATAGGCGTGTAACTTTTGTTCTCTCAAAAGAACCTTCTAACCAGTGAGTTAATTTGTGGTAGCCAATCTGAAGTGCTTCACTACAAGACCGTAGTTTCTTGAGGGCGTCTTCGGCTTCCCACTTACATAAAGTTAATACACAGCTTTTTTGTAGGCTATCCATGATCATTATCCACAGGCTACCCGCCAGCATAGATTTCGGGGCGAAGGACTCCAACATACGGCAAGTTACGATAGTGCTGTGCAAAGTCAAGCCCATAACCAACAACGAAAACATCGGGAATGGTAAACCCAAGGTAATGAATCTCAACTTCCACTTTTCTCCTTGCAGGTTTATCAAGCAACGCGCAAACACGCACGCTCGCTGGATTCCTCGCCTTAACCATTTTCAGGATGTAGTTGAGTGTGAGACCAGTATCAACAATGTCTTCAACAATAATGACATGCCTGCTTTGAATGCTTTCATCCAAATCTTTTATGATGCGCACGATGCCAGTTGTCTTCGTATCTGCTCCATAACTGCTTATAGCAACGAAGTCATACGAAACTGGTATGGTTATATGCCTGATCAAATCTGCAAGGAATATGGCTGCGCCTCTTAACACACCTACAAGCAGTGGGTCTTTACCTTCGTAGTCCCTTGATATTGCCTCACCAAGCTCAGCAACACGCTTTTGTATTTCCTCGGCTGTTATGAGAATCTCTTGTATATCGGAGTGCAGATTGTGCGTAACAACCATCTAACATCACTCCCACTCAATTGTAGCTGGTGGCTTTGATGTGACATCGTAGACAAGTCTATTTACGCCTCTCACTTCATTGCATATCCTGTTAGCTATCCTTTCAAGCACTTCATATGGTATCCTTGCCCAATCGGCGGTCATTCCATCCTCACTGACTACACTTCTAAGAGCGATAGCATACGCGTATGTTCTTTTATCCCCTTGGACGCCCGTGGTTCGCACAGGTAATAGGACAGCGAAAGCCTGCCATAGCTGTCTATACAATCCTGCGCGCATTATCTCCTCAGTCACTATAGCATCAGCTTCACGCAAGATTTTGAGTCGCTCTGGTGTTACTTCTCCAAGTATGCGTATGGCGAGTCCGGGACCCGGAAATGGATGTCTCCATGCCAACTCAGGTGGTATACCCAGTTCCTCAGCTACAGCTCTCACTTCGTCTTTAAACAGGTAGCGCAAAGGCTCAATCAGCTCGAACTGCATCTTCTCAGGAAGCCCACCAACATTATGGTGCGTTTTTATTTTGGCAGCATACTTTGAACCGCTTTCAATCACATCTGGGTATAGAGTCCCTTGCGCTAAGAATTTTACCTCGCCAAGCTTCCTCGCCTCCTCTTCAAAGACCCTGACAAATTCCTCCCCTATTATCTTCCTCTTCATTTCTGGATCGGTGACACCTTTCAAGCGCTTAAGGAATCTCTCCGAAGCGTCAATGTGGATCAAGTTAACCTTGAAGTGGCGTGTAAATGTTTCAACGACTTTCTCAGGCTCACCCTTCCTCATGAAGCCGTGATCAACGAATATGCAAGTCAATTGGTCGCCAACAGCCTTGTGGACTAAGACAGCCGTCGTTGTTGAATCAACACCACCACTCAATGCACATATAACTTTCTCCTTCCCAACCCTCCTCCTTATCTCAGCTATCGCTGAGCTGATGAACGAAGTTGGTGTCCAAGTCTTTTTGCAACCACAGATTTTGTATGCGAAGTTGCGCAGTATCTCAATGCCCCAAGGTGTGTGTGAAACTTCGGGATGGAATAGCACACCGTAGATTTTCTTCTGTGGGGCTGACATTGCAGCGACAGGCGAGTTTGCAGTTTTGGCAGTTACTTTGAATCCGCTTGGCGGACGCGTTATAACATCGCTATGACTCATCCAACAGACAAGCTCTGGGTTCAAGCCTTCAAAAAGGTCAGAATCATCAAGCACTTGAAGCTGTGTTCTACCATATTCAGCATGCTTTGCTGGGCGCACTTCACCACCGAGCATGTGCGCTATAAGTTGTGCACCATAGCAAATGCCGAGTATTGGTATGCCAGCTTCAAAAAGCCTTCTATCGCACTTTGGTGAGTTCTCATCATATACGCTTGCTTGCCCTCCAGACAGGATTATCCCTTTGGGGCGCATCGCAAGCACTTCTTCAAATGGCACATCATATGGGATTATCTCGGAGTAAACTTTACACTCCCTTATCCGTCTCGCTATGAGCTGCGAGTATTGAGCCCCAAAGTCTATAACGAGTATGAACTCCTCGGGGCGATTACTGCTCATTACAACCAGACCCCCAGACGAGGAAATTATGAGTAGCGTTAAAAACTGCTATTTGCTTTCACGCCTCTGTAGTAGCTTGCCCTCAGATTGTATTGCTGGTGCAACTATCATTTGGACATTTTGCATCTCTTTTATGTTTCTTGCACCACATGTAGCCATTGAGAGTTTAAGCGCTCCAACTAAGTTCTGTGTTCCGTCTTCCCTTTTTGCTGGACCAAATAAAATTGTTTCAAGCGGTGCTCTGTATGGCACCTTTACCCTTGTGCCTCTCGGTAAGCCCGGGTGCGGTGCAGCCATGCCCCAGTGATATCCTTTCCCCGGTGCTTCCTCCGCACAAGCTATTGGAGAGCCTATCATTACGCCATCAGCACCTGCTGCGATTGCCTTCGCTATATCGCCGCCAGTTCTCATACCACCGTCAGCTATCACAACTACATATCTGCTTGAACACTTCAAAAAATCTTCCCTTGCAGCAGCCACATCAGCTATTGCTGTTATCTGTGGGACACCAACGCCTATAACTTGCCTTGTAGTGCAAGCTGCCCCAGGTCCAACTCCAACGAGTATCCCATCAGCACCTGCTCCCATAAGCTCAATCGCTGCTTCATATGTTACGCAGTTTCCAACAAGCAGTGGTGCTCTTATGGCTTCCCTTATGAATTTCCAGTTCAGCGGTTCACGCCGACTTGAGATGTATCTAACAGTTGTGACAGTAGATTGAATGACGGCGACATCCGCACCAGCTTCCATAGCTATCGGTAAAAGCTTTTCAGCGTGTGCTGGAGTGCTTGCTACCCCAAGCTTTCCACCTAACTCTTTCACTTCCTTAACTCGCTCGTAAACGAGCTCTTCTTTTATCGGCTCACGGTATACCTCTTGGAGCACCCCTACGACTTCTTCTGCAGACGCTTTCACGATTCGCTCAATGACTTCTTCCGGTGCTTTATACCTTGTTTGTAAACCTTCAAGGTTAAGGACTGCTAACCCACCAAGACGAGACATCAAGACAGCGAGACGAACATCAACGACGGCATCCATAGCCGAAGCCAGTATAGGTATCTCAAGGACTAACTCGCCTATCTGCAACTTTATATCCACATCATCTGGGTCAACCATCTGGGCAGATGGCACAAGCGCAACATCATCAAAACCATATGCCACCCGTGCAACTCTCCCACGACCTATGCTAACTTCCACTCCCACCACTCCTCCATTGGTTACCAAAATTTGCGTTTGTGTTATGAGCTATGAACTGCATCTGGAATAACCCAAACAGAGCTATCGCAAAACACTTCTTTCTTCCATAGGGGCACATCACGCTTGATGCGCTCTATTGCCTCCTTACATGCTTCAAAAGAATTTTGGCGATGCTCAGAAGATGCAGCTATCACGACAGCGACTTCGCCAACTGTTACTTCACCGACCCTATGAATTATGAGAAGCCTCCTCAAGTTGTGCGACTCAAATATGTCTTTCGCTATCTCGTTCAGCTTCTGCTCAGCCATCCGTTCATACACATCATATTTAAGCGCGATCACTTCTTTATCCATATCACAACTTGAGCGTCTGCGCACAACACCAACGAAAAGTGTCACCGCCCCCACAAACTCATCAATTGCGCACTTAAGCACTTCAGCGATATCTATTGGTTTATCCGTAAGCTCACAACGCCATTTGTTAACCTCGTTTCCCGTTGGATCAGCACCACCGCTCACTGGTGGTATCAGCGCAACCTCTTCATAACTTTCTATTAGCTCGTCAAGCTCAACGTATTCACCATCAACAGCCACACGACAACGCTCCAACAGCCATGCAGATTCAGGGAAGCTCAAACAAAGTTTCTCAATTAGCTTACGAGGGCTGATCGGTAGACTCAAATCAACCTCAACATGACTTGAACCAAAGGCTTCTTTCAGTGGTCCAAAAACAAGAACACGCATCTTGTGTCGTTTCCTCCAAAGCACACGATGGAGAGCATTAAGCCCAGCGCATGAAATGAATGTGTAGAAACTCCTTGGCGCGCTTACCTATGTTCAGCAAAGTTTGCCCGATACGGTTTTTGCTAATCTGTTCCTTCTGCAGTAGCTGTCCAAAGAGCATAGCGTTTGCTTCAGCCTCAACAAATAACCACCATATACCGCTCCATATGCTTGATGCCGATAGCAAGCCCCAAACGAAGCCCCACCACTTCAACACAAACCCTCCAATCATGACCGAAAGCACAACTACGCACCACAGTATTGAACTTTGCCACACTGGTAGCTCAAACCCAAGTGTCATATCTGGTCTAAGATAAACGACGCGGTATATCCTCCCATCATTGACCTTCAGCTCAGTTGCATGTGGCAAAGCAACTTTAGCACGCTCCGATATTTCACGCCAAGGACGCGCAACCCAACCAATCATCAAACCGATTGCGAAACCAAGAACAACACTAAAAACATCTCCGTTAAGCAAGCAATATGCTGCAAAGGCGAGCGTGACGAGACCAAGAAGCAAGTTTGAAAAAGCCATCCTAACATATGCTGTGGCAAACAGGATGGTTATGCCACCGATAACACCGACCACTACACATAACACTAACCCGATTACGATGCCGAGCAAAACGAGCAACGATGAAACGATAGCTAACCCAATGCCGAAAAACATCAACACAAACGCTATAAGTATGGGCATCAAGTAGTCAGTGAAGAAGACTTTCAAATCCTCGCGCCATCTACCCTCGGAGTTTGACACCTTGCTGCACCTCCATTGTGGGAGCACTTTTTCAACGCCAAATTATAACGCTAACACTGCTGTAACTTCAGTTGTTACCGAACCTGTAGTTATCACTAATATCGTCTTCACGAGCTTCTTCATCCACATCTTCACTTGATAGCCTCTCCATTCTCCCTTGCATAGGTTCATCAACAAGTGGTATTAAAACCCTCCTTGGTTTGCTTCCCTCTGGTGGTCCAACGATCCCAGCCCTTTCCATTTGGTCAATTATTTTGGCAGCCCTTGGGTAACCTATTTCAAACTCGCGCTGTAGCATTGAAGCTGACGCATACCCTTTTCTTCTGACGAGCTCAACTGCTGCATCAAAGAGTGGGTCTTTCTTCTCCGGCTTCTGAACCTGTGCTTTCATTTCCTCATCAATCTCGCGCAGGTCAAACAAGTATTCTTCTGGTTCGCCATATTCGTTGATAAGTGTGTCCACAACCCTATTAACTTCCTCCTCGCTCACGAAAGCCCCTTGAAGCCTTATCGGTTTTGGTGCGTCAATCGGGTAATAGAGCATATCACCCCTGCCTATCAGCCTTTCGGCGCCGTTCATATCCAATATCGTCCTTGAGTCAACTTGCGAGGCAACTGCGAAGGCGATCCGTGAAGGTATGTTAGCCTTTATGACACCCGTTATGACATTGACAGATGGGCGTTGCGTGGCGATGATGAGGTGTATGCCAGTAGCCCTTGCGAGCTGTGCTATCCTACATATGAGCCTCTCAATCTCTGCAGGGGCTTGCATCATAAGATCAGCAAGCTCATCAATCAAAATGACGATGTGGTAGAGTGGTTCTTCATCATCGCTCAATTTTGCGTTATAGCTCTCAATGTTGCGCACGCCCTTCTCGGCAAACAACTCGTAGCGTCTTTCCATCTCTTTGACGACGCATTGGAGGGCAAGCACAGCATGTCTAACATCAACTACAACAGGATGAACAAGATGCGGTATGCCATCAAACAGGCTCAGCTCAACTCGCTTTGGGTCAATCAAAAGTAGCTTCACTTCATCTGGGTCAGCCCTTGAAAGCAAGCTCACTGCTATTGAGTTGAGGCAGACGCTCTTGCCGGAGTTTGTAGCGCCACCTATGAGCAGGTGTGGCATGCGGGCTATGTCAGCGAACTTTGGGTTGCCAGCTATGTCCTTACCGAGCCCGAATGTGAGCTTAGATGGCGAGCGCTTGAACTCTTCAAGCTCAAGTAGCTCCCTCAAGCGCACAAGTGCAACACGCTTATTCGGGACTTCAATCCCTATGACTGACATACCGGGAACTGGTGCTTCTACACGCACATCAATAGCAGCGAGCGCAAGCGCTAAGTCATCTGCTAAGTTGGCTATCCTACTGACTCGTATCCCGGGCGCAAGCTGAACTTCATATCTTGTCACAACAGGTCCTCGCTTTACGTTTACAACTTTTGCATCTATCTTGAAGCTCGCAAGCGTCTTCTCAACAAGCCTAATGCCTTCCTCGGTATCTGTTTCTGAATCAACGATGTCGGATGATGAAGGCTTATCAAGCGCTGCTATTACCTTTTCGTAATGGTCTGGCAGGAGCTTGAAGCGTTTCTTCTTTGCACGCTTCTCTTCGGTTATCACATGTGGCATAGCAAACTCCTTATCAAGTGGATGCTTCTCCTCGTTGCGCTCAGCGGAGTCTTTATCAACTGACACCTCTTGCTTTTGTGCCTGAGTCTCACTCACTGCTGAGTCTATCAACTCCGCTGAGTCTGCCAACTCCTTTGGAAGCTTCACAGCGTGCGTGCTTTCTTTACGAGCCTTCTGCAACCGTTGTGTTGGTGTAGCTTTCCTCAAGCGCTCACGAAGCGCTTTTATCCTTTGCCAAACCCTAATGAAGAATTCGCTCGGCGATAAGCCAACCGCTATGAAGATGGCGCTGATCGCTATGAGCGATAAAGCTATATAACTACCGACATCACCGAATGCTCTACGCAACAGCGCTGTAACTACCGCACCAACATAGCCACCTCTTCTTACGATGAACTCTTTAGTGAACTCCTCACCGAGAGCGGTTCCCATGTGAGCAAACCCGAGCGATGTCACAAGGAGCAGGACAAACGATGCTGTGGCGGTGCATAGTTTCTTTCTCCATTTCTCCACCATGAATGCCAAAGAAGCGAAGAGCAAGAAGAGAAAAACGATGGTGCTACCCATACCAAAGAGGAGCCTTGCAACCCTGCAAATGTGTTCAACGATTACGCCACCAGTGTAACCGATGCTTCCAAGAAACAATATGAGGCTTATGCCGATGCCGACTAAGCCAACGAACTCGTGTAGTGGTGTATCCTTCTTTTGCTTAGCCTTTGACATCCCGTCGCACCTCTTCTATGCTACAGTTGTGTTTTTATGTTTGCTTCATCTTGGCACCGTCCCACCTGCATCCCAAAGCAACCTTTCAGCGCATGAGAGGAAGTTCTTTGGCAGAGGGCGCGGAGGTATTCCATGGCAACGCTTTACGAACTCCTCAAGGTATATCTTCACATCCCAGCTTATGGCAGCGCATGTTACTTTCATGGGCACATCCGGTTTTGAGCCCGGTGCAACAAATGTCATCTCTCCAGCAAGCAGTGGCACAACGCTCCTTGCAGCTGCAACAGAGGCAGTATTTCTATCGCAAGAGACGAGTGTCCAACCCCAAGGCAGTTGAGCAACGCTTATCCAACCCCTCTCGGTGGCGATGTATGCGTTAGGCGTCTGTATCACAATCGGTATACGTTCGCCCGGCTTTTGTGTTGCGCATACCCAGATGCGTCCAGCAAGCAAAACCAATCTATCACTCCGCACCTCAATTAGTGTGTCGTGTGCCACTTTCACCCTCGTAAGTGTTGGGTCAAGGCGAGCCTCAACCATGCTCTCCTTTTCCGTGCGCAGTTGGTAACCTGGTATGATGCTCATCTTTTCTCTTAGTGGCTGCCATGTGGCAGCAGTCCTTTCCCTTACCTCGCCCCTACCTGTAACCGAAGTTATGGTCAGTATCAGCCCAACAGGTGTAGGCTTCACCTCTATACCAACTATCTCTCCGCTCAGGACAAAGGAGCAAAGCATAGCTATTAGCGAAAAGCACACCACAGCAAGCGTGAACCAAACGATACACCTGCTCACCTTAAGGACACCTCCTTAAAACCTTGGAAACAAAACCTCATCTCGTCATAATGACACAGCAACACTTGACATGCAACACCAACTGTCGTGCCATCAGCATCGTGAGCGTTTCCACTCCAACTCGTTTTTGAGCATTAGCAGTTGCTCAATAGCTTGTATAACCCAAGCGGAAGCCCATGCGTGCGCAGGCGCCCAGTAGCCGTAGCCATCAACTCTGAACAGTTCACAATGTAAGCCAGCTGGTGTTGTAAATGACGCACCACTGGTTATGAAATTCTCCGCCTCACTAATCCATCTTTTCGCTTCTGCCAGATTATCGTTGTCCATGAATTGGCGTCCTATGCACAGCATAGCCATCCCAACCCACAGCGTGCTTACAGTGCAAGCCATCCCTCCAGCATATGAATCGCCGACAAACCTCAAGATGCCGACCTTCCCGTTGGCTGAAACCGAAGCTCTCTCTACAACTGCGTCAATGGTTCTTATGGCGAGCTTAAGCTCGTCTTCGTGTTCAAGTGAAAGCATCTCAAATGGAGTTATCGCACCGAGGACTGAAGAGTCAATCGTTGTGTCAACATGTCCGTCAAAACTAACACCACGCACAAGATGCCCATCTACAACCATCCTGTGTAATGTGCTCTCTTTGAGTTTTTCAGCGGTGTTCAACAGCTCGTTTGCTTTTGCTGTTTGTCGGCGTAGCTTTGCTAACTCCGCTGCCTCACATAATGCCCTGTATATAGCAGCATTGGTGTAAACGAAAGAGCCACGAAATGTTTCCCAAAGGTCCATCCCTACAACTGGCACCCTACCAGATGAGTAATCTTCGTTAATGCGTTGCAGAAGCTTTTTAGCACCACTGAGAGCCATCTTTGAAAGGAGCTTCGCAAGCGACCTACGCTCATCTGCATCTTCAAATAGCTCTTCCAGCTTGCGATAGCATTTGCATGCAAAGATGACCATGGAAGCGACTTGGTCCCATTGCAGGTTTTCTTCATCGGTGCTCCAAGCTGGACCGAGCGAGCCATTCAACCAATAGCGTTGTAGCCATGAGCCATCTTCTGACTGAACTTTTGAAGCCCACATTATGAACCTCTTGAGTTGCTCATTCCTTCCCTGCTTGAGCCATACTTCCATCATTTGAGTTGCATCTCTAAGCCAACAAAAGCCATAG
The DNA here is from genome assembly GCA_041538025.1 of Candidatus Thermosaccharophagus gerlachensis. Classification (GTDB taxonomy): domain Bacteria; phylum Armatimonadota; class Fervidibacteria; order Fervidibacterales; family Thermosaccharophagaceae; genus Thermosaccharophagus; species Thermosaccharophagus gerlachensis. The sequence goes on from JBGOEV010000024.1 coordinate 26,025, forward strand.
CCGCCACTCGCTACAAATGCGGGGTCAAACTCAGGTGCAGCCAGTGGAGCTCCTTCGTGCTCGTCAAAGAGCAATGGCAATGTGAGCTGTGCACGCTCATACGCTTGGGAAAGCCGTTCATCCTCATGAGACGGTTGAACCCTGTCAAGCCATTTAGCCCAGTGTCTTCCGACGATGGACATAAGTTGCTCAAATGGCAATCGTCGCAGGCGTGCTGTCAGGTTCAGTGCCTCGCTTTTGCTTTTGCCTGCAGTGACAATAAGCACGATGTTCATCGCATCCTCACTTACGGGCAGTTCCCAGCCGAGAGCAAAGTTTACAGAACCTATCTCAAGTGTCTGGCATTTGAGCGAGCCATCGTAGAGGTCATCCTTTGCGTTTGATAATGAACCGGGGTCGGATTTGCCACATTGGAATTGATGGAAAGGAGTTGCGCCAACCGCTATCCATGTATCCCTCAGCCATTGCATTATCAACTTATCGCTTGGGAAAGCTTGGACACAGTTTTTCCACCTATGCCCTTCAACCCAAAGCTCGAAGTAATGGCAGAGAAGGATATAAACTCTGTTTAAGCCCACCCGCCTCACTTCAATCCGTCTTACGAGGGCTGGAAGCTCAGGTGGGACAAGGTCTGTCAGTGTTAGCTCAATGCCGATTTGATTGTTGAGGAGCTTCGTTTGCAGTATGTTTGTGCTTTTAATGTATGCTTGCGACCTTTGCCATGATGGCTCAAAAGTCCACGAATAACCATAACCAGAAGCATAAACACCGAGCATGCACTCATGTATGTGTTGTGCATGATCAATGTTCGGGAAGAAGAAGCTCATAATTTCACCGCTTGCGCCTATAGTGAAAAGCGTTCTACCGTTACCTACAATCGCAGTTGGTAGGTAAACTGTGCTCATATGCTCCACGCTCCCTATCATCACATTTTGTTGAACGGTTGCGATGTGTGAAGCTGTCAATTGGAAGGGCACAATATTAACATGATGAGGAGGTGCAATGAAATGAAGCACTTGTTTCGCTATGCGCTAACGGTCTTTGTTTGTGTCGTTGTATTTTGTGAATGCTCTTTTGGTGGTGCTAAGGAAGGAGCAAAGGAGCCAACGCTCTCAATTGAGCTAAAGGGAGTTAGTCCAGCGGAGGCTATATCTGAGATCTCTCGCCAATGCGGTGTGAAGGTAACGCTCAAAGGTGAGCCAAAGGTGAAGGCAGTCACGATAACATTGCGCGAGGCTCGCTTGAGCGAAGCGCTCAGCAAAATCTGCAAGATGCTCCAATGTGGCTACTGTGTAATTGGCGATGAGTATCTCGTCGTTCCACTCCCAGAGCCAGACGAGCTTATAAAGCGCATACAGGTAGCATGGAGCAAGCTGAAGCGTTTTGGCTGTGTTGCGATTGATAGGCGATGGGACTGCAGGAGCTGGGTTGAGAGGAAGCTTGAAATATCAATTTCGCATCCTGAAGGGGCGTTTGTGAAAGAGAGCACAGACGATGGAGATGAAATATGGCTGACGGATGGAAAGGTGACGCTCCACTATACGCCGAAGCTTCAGGTGGCTGAGCGTTGGAACGAAAACAAGTTTTGCGCCTTGGAGATGATGCTTTGTGGTCCGGGCAATGTAGCATTTTTTGGGCAAGCATGGGATAGCGTCCTTTCGGAATACAAACCTGTATCAGTTGATCTCATAGCCATAAGAGGTAAGCCAGCATTTCTCCTCACGCTTAAGTGTGTCAAGCCAAAGGTAGTATATGAGCTACAGTATTGCAACTGCGGTGTTTATGGGCTTGGCTTTTATTGCTCGCCATACATGCAGGTTACGATGAGGCAACCAGCTTTTGTTCAACTTGCGTTTGATGTGGATAAGCTTTCGTTGCTTCATCGTGCACACTCAAAAGAGGATGGCAGGATCATTGAAGTCATGACTGCCGATACAAGCCAGCAGGTTGCAGACGGCATACCGCTATACGCTCGCTATGAGTTAAGAGATGCAGCAAACACTTTTGTTGGCGAGTTCACTTACAAAGGGTTTGCGGAACTGGCTGGCGATTTGCCCAAGCTTAAGCTGCCTGACGATGTCCTCGTTGTGGATGCGGAGCAGGGGAGCGTAAAGGAACTTGAAGACGAAATTAAGCGCTCCGATGATGCTGGCGTGCGCTTTAACTTGGCACGCTTGCTTTGGCTTAAGCTTGGTGATGTTGAGCAAGCGATATCGCACATTCAAGCAGCCATAAAGCTAAACCCAAGGGCACCACAACTTTGGATTGCGTATGCGCAAGCATGCGCCTCTGCTTTCAAATTTGATGAATCAGAACCTGCCATCAGGGAGGCAATAAAGCTTTCACCAAACCGCATTGATGCCCACATAGCGCTTTTGGATACGCTCGCATCAATGGGCAGGTTTGACGAGGCTCTTAATGTTGCAATGGAAACCGAGAAAATAGCCTCTGGCAAGTGGCACTCCTTAGTGCTACAACGCAAAGCCTCACTTCAAGAGGCGCTGGGAAGAGTTGATGAGGCGAGGAAACTCTATCTGCAGGTGCTATCTTCATCAGAAGTGGACAGCGATGTTGCTATAGCATCAGTTGAGAGACTGCTTTCGCTCTGCTGTTTTGACTTGGATGCACTCTATAACGAAGCTCAAAAACGATACAGTGTAAGCCCGTCACCATTCCTTGCTCTCCTGCTGATGCGCATCGCGATTGAAAAAGACATCGCTGATGTGGCGAGGAAACATCATGCGGATATGGTAAAGAGGCGTCCTTATGACCTTTCATTGAGGTTGAACGCTGCGAACGCGTTCATGAAGGCTGGTATGCTTGATGATGCTGAAAGCGAATATAGCGCTGTTGTTGCGATGCATCCTTTATCTCCACAGGCATCAATTGCAAGACAACAACTCAGTGCCATCTCAATACTCAAGAAGCGATATTCAGATGCCTTTGGGTGGTTGCTCGCTGTTGAGAGATGGCTTTACAGCTATGCCGACATGATGAGCACCATAAGTTCGTTTGAGAGCATATTCATGCGCTACTTTGCTGCCGATGCGCTTCAGGCTTTTGCCGAGGCGAGCATTGATAAGGGCATCCACAGGGAAATCATTTACACCCTCATTGCTGATCTACATCGCTTGGCTGGCAACAACGATGTAGCGCTCACTTGGGCAAGGAGAGGTGGAGCACGCTACCCGCAAAACATATGGCTGAAAAGGGCGGAGATAGAAGCGCTCAAAGAACAACGCAGGTGGCAAGACCTTGATATAGTGCTCAAAAGGGAATGTGGCAAAAACCGCAACCAACCTTATTTCCATGCTGAAAGGATTTGGCTTTACTACAGGTGGAGGGCTTCACTTAACCTGCCGAAGGAAAGAACGCAATTTGCGCTTGTCCTTAGAAACGAGAGGAGCGCAAGGGAAGAGTTTGCAAGCAACTTCAAAGATGTGCCACTAACATCTCTCGTTTATGGTCTCGCATTAGCCAATGATATAGCTTCCTTTCAATCACCACCGTTTGATGCGTTGGCTGTGCTTGAGAGGGCACTCAAGGGGAAACTTCCAGAGGGCGATGTGCATGATGCCATTGTTGTCCTCAGGAGGGCATTGGCATCCTGCTATGGAAGGGTAGGGAAGTGGGCAAACGCACGCTCGCAGTATAAGATGCTGATGCACATGTTGGATGATGAGTTTGAGCTTGTAGCGATAGCGAGGGAATGGTTTTTGGGTGAGCTCTCAAGGAAGCGCTTCGCTGATGTAATAGAGCACGCCTATAATTCGCTCAACAGTTTTGAGCCAATTACAATAAAGAGGGCACTGCTCAGCGCCCTCACAGACATGATGGTAATACCAGTTGATGTTCCACCACTACAACGGCAGTTGGTTGAATCTGAAGTTAGCGAACGCTTGAAAGTTTTCCAAGGGTGGCTTGACGAGAGAAACACAGATCCAATAGCGCTTGCCATAGCAGGATGGGTGGCTGCTGTTCGTAACGATGCGAAAGTGGCAATACCTTACTTTGAGGCGAGCTTAAAGCTCGCTCCGAAAGTGAAGTGGGCGGCTATACGCTGTGACCTGCTTGAGCTTGTTGGAGATGGCTTTGCAGCGATTGGCGACCATAGAGGGGCTGTATCTGCTTATGAGGAAGCATTGCGGTTGCAATTGAACAGGGTTTCAATATATCGCAAGTTGATTGCACTCATGTTGCAAGCTGGCGACGAGAAAAATGCACTCAGTGTAGCCAAAAGGATGCTCCCGTTTTCCAATTGGGCTTCAATGGACATATTCGCCTATGCTCAAGCGGTGGCTTCCGCTGATGATACGAATGGTGCACTTAAGTGGATTGAAAGAGCAATCGTTACAGCTCAAGTTAACGGCGATGTATCAATGACAGATTTAGGCACATTCCTATTGATGAAGGCGAGGCTTCATGAGAAGTTGGGCGAAACTGAAGAAGCGTTGAAGACATACAGGCAGGTGGCTCTTGGTGCTGGCATAAGACGGGTCGTAAGGAGGGCTGCTATTGAGTGGCTATGCAATTACTATGAGAGGCGTGGCGATGTAGAGGAGCTATCAAACTGGCTTAAGTGGTTAAGTTGGGCTGCACCAGAGTTGCAGAAGGAGATTGAGAGGAAATTGAAGGAGTTGAAGCTACAGCAGACGAAACCGTAAAGCCCTCTCAAACCTTCTCAAGGAGCACAACCCACTTGTCCGATAAGAAAGGAGCGTATGGGCGAGTTGAAAAAATGCCCCTGATGGTTAAGCCAGCTTCGTGGGCAAGTTCCGTGAGGTCGCTTTTGCTGAAGCGGTATTTGAGTTGCTTTAGCAAGCCGAGCTTGTAACGCAAGCATAAGAGCATGTAGCGAATTGTATAGCGATGCCTAAACTCAACGATGACCCACCGCTTGCTTACACGCCTCATCTCCCTCAGTATGCGCAGTTGCACATCTCTCGGGACATGAAACATGAAGCGTATGCAAACAACAGCATCAAATACATCATCCTTAAACGGGATTGCCTCGGCGTCACAGACTACGAGCGCAAGCATGCAATCTTTGTTTGGCTTACGCATAGCCTCAACTATCATCGCCAATGATATGTCAGCGCCAACAAAGCTTATGCCCTCGCTGGAAAAGAGCTCAAACATTCTCCCCGTCCCGCATGGTATATCCAGAATGCTTTTTATCGGTGAGCTGAGCGAGCATGCATATCTGATAGCTCTCCTCAAAGCGCTCACATCACGCTTATGGCGCAACTTGCCAAACAAACCGAAAAAGCGCTTCCGCTCATACTCCCTCACGACTGAATCATCTTTGTAATGGTGTTTTCGTCGCATGTAGTATTCAAAGCTTTCCACTTTCAACACCCCTGAAGTGAAGGCATCGTTTGCTGTTGCATGCCACGATGGTCATTTCGCACAGCGTTGCGATTTAATCAACTCCTCTTGCATTCGCTTCAAAGCATTCCTCATCTGTTGGTTTTTCCTTCCAACCCAGACTGCCTTATCCCAGATTCGCCTAATGAGTGCAACATCCATCGGTTTGATTTTGCTGTGTTTAGCATACTCCAAATAGAAGCGCCACCTGTCGGTTGCTGATAGAGGCACATCGTAACTTGATAGCAGTAGCTTAGCCAAGTCCTTAATCATAGCCCTGCGCCGATACAATGCTTTCGTCAGCCTATCCAAGTCAAGCAGGATGAACCGATATTCGTTATGCTCGTTTTCCTGAACAGCCAAATGGTAAAGGAAAAGGTCTTGGTGGTAGAGACCGAGAGAATGTAGCCTTGAGATAAATTTCGCGAGCTGTCTCAGCAAGTTTCGCTTGCGCTCAATCTGCTCTTTAGTGAGCGGTGGCGCAAACTCATCCCGTAAAAAAGCATCAAGCGTTACAGCATCAACTGCCTCCGTCATAAGGAACGCTTCGTTGACGAAGCCAGTATGCCATCTTGAGCCAGCTGCCACTGGCTTCACCGTCTCAAACCCAAGCCTGTTGAGGAGCGCAATGTTATGTAATTCCTTTAACCCGTAAAAACCGAGCATCCCACCGCGCATTAGAGCGCTCAAAAAATCCCAAAGCGATGAGAGCCTCTTCTTGAGGAAAAATAGATTGCCATCAATCTCAACCTGCCAGACTTCCTTCCTGCCTCGCCTTTTAACGAGTTTGCCACGAGTGAAGTTCATGAAGTCGTCAAACGAGACCAACCCAGCTTTATGCAACTTCTCCACATACCCTTTATCAATAGCCACATCATCGCTAAGATAAATGAGCATGAGCTTCACCCTCGTTCGCTATTAGTTGTGTATCACACTAAATGGTGGCATAACTATTACGCTACGCCTGATATGGCATGCGTTGCTAACATGCTAACAATTGTCCATGAACAACTGGTGCATTAAACCTTGAGCGATGTGAAACTGCTATGGAACGCTACAAGCACATCATACCAAATTATGATGAGTTCTTGCGAGTTATAGATGAGCCGATGCCGACGAACGTGCGTGTCAACACCATCCGTATAGCACCTGAGCACCTCATTGAACGCCTTTCGCAAAAGGGCTTCAAGGTTGAGAAGGTAAGTTGGTGTCCATACTTGCTTTTGCTTGATGGCGAACTATCTGCTGGCTCTACAATTGAGCATTGGCTTGGGCTTTATTACATCCAAGAAGCCACATCGCTAATTGCTCCGATGGTTCTTTCACCAAAACCGCATGAGGTTGTGCTTGACATGTGTGCTGCACCGGGCGGTAAAACAACACACATAACCATGCTAATGCAAAACACTGGCACAGTGGTCGCCAATGATCCTAACCCAAGACGGTTAAGGGCATTGATGAGTAACATATTCAGGCTTAGCGCAGCAAACTGCATCGTCACACAATACGATGGGATGCGCATGTTTGCTGAGGGTGTTAAGTTTGATAAGGCTATCGTTGATGCACCTTGCTCCGCAGAAGGCAACCTGAGAAAGACACCGAGCAGACGCTACAACATTAGCACTAAATACTCGCTACGCATAAGCGGATTGCAGAAGGCTCTCCTGCTCAGAGCTATTGACCTTGTGAAGGTTGGTGGCATCATCGTTTACTCAACTTGCACATTCGCACCAGAGGAGAACGAGATGGTTGTTCAGCACGCACTGCAAACAAGGGATGTTTGTATTGAGCCAATCGAGATTGATGTGCCATCATCTAACGGGCTTACAAAGTGGGAAGATGTCTCATTCCACAAGGACATGCAATATGCTTTGCGCATATACCCACACCATTTCAACTCAGGTGGTGGCTTCGTTGCCCTCCTAAGGAAACTTGGCGAAAGAAAAAATGACAGGAAGGATACAGCTTACATTCGCAACCAGAAGAAGGCTCAAGTGAAGATGAAGCCTGCTCAAGAAGGAGATGTTGAAGCTCTACTCATTTACCTCTTTGAGAGGTTCGGCATACCACATGAAGTCTTTCACGGGTTTAACTTCTTATGGAGTTCCGAAAGCATTTGGGTAACAAGCGCAGATTTAGATATAGCCAACGCTGTTGGCAATGTTGTATCTATTGGGATACGCTTGGCACACATCATGGACGGAAGGTTCAAACCAACAAGCTACGCCCTAATGTGGCTTCAACCATACATAACCTCAAGCATAGTAAAAGTTGAGTTGCAAGAGCTGACGCAGTTGCTTCTTGGTCAGCCAGTCAAAGCGCGCTTTGACTGTGCAAGGGGATATGTAGCTATAGCTTTTGAGAATGACATAATCGGCTGTGGCTTCTATACTGGCGAAGAACTGCTTTGTGAGATGCCAAAGGGTAGAAGAGCCGAACTGCTTGATGCACTCCACTGCGAGCGCAAGTTAAGGGCAAAAGAATGAGAAGAGCTTTAGCATCACACTGGTTAACTTCTTAAGTGATGCCACCTCAAAAACAGCCTTCGCAAACTCATCCTGATATTAAATGGTTGCAATGCCTTATCATGGGCATCCAGGACCAGTCTGCCACGGAGTAAATACTGACCGACCATAGTTAACACAAGTTGTTGCCATCCTCTCAAGTTGATCCCAAGTGATTTGGTTAAGGCGATGTGCCTTGACATGCCCATCAGCGAACAAGTAATTTGACATCTCATTATGCCAATGTGTGTTAGTATAGTCCTTGTTATCTCTGACCCATCGTATGTCTCTCGTCTCAATTCCACAGCCACTATTCGGATAGCAGTCATTCCAGCGGTTTGCAGAGCACCACATCGCTACAAATCGGGCAGGCTGTGGGACAGCCGCGTTATGGACCCCTCCAAGCCCGCGGTAATTGAAGCAGTATGAAGCGTAGTTGAAATAAGCATTTGTGCAAAGTTGACCGGAAGCATCGCGGTTAGGCCCCCAACCGCCCTGCGGTCTGCTTGGGCAG
>JBGOEV010000025.1:0-34059 GCA_041538025.1 Candidatus Thermosaccharophagus gerlachensis
ACAAGCGGCTGACCGAGCAGTGATGGAAAGAGCACATGGTCGGGACCAAGTTGCTCGGCAATGACCTTGATGGCATGCCAAGTCAAGTAAGAAAGCAGGAAACTGCCCATCCACAAGTCACGAGTCTTTCGGGCAGAAGCGATGAAACTTTGAACGGGTCCGATGGTGAAAAGCAATGTCGCTGGATTGGGCAAGCAATTAGCGAAAGCGCTAACAACACGAGCATGCTGCAGTAAAGGATGATCTGGGATGCGAGTGTCGGCAGGGAGCAAACTCCAAGGAACATTCGGTTCGCGTTTAGCAAGTTCGTCTTCAAGGCATCGCCAAAAGAGCAAGAAGCGTTTTTGCAGCTCATTAGTGCGTCGGCTCAAATTGTCAACCACATCCGCTTGCACTTCCGAAGACTTTTGCGGGTCGGCTGCAGGCAATGGCATCTTTTGACCAGAAATCGGGTGAAGAATGCAATCACTAGGTGCACGAAGTCCCTCAGGAAAGTTCAATCGGTCGGCAGCGGATGCAATTGCATCAGCCTTATTGGCATCATCTGTCCACGCTGCTTCAGGAACGCCACTTGGCGTGACATCAGGCAACCCACGCAACGCCGTTTGCATGAGCACACCTGCCCGCTCCCTGTGAGTAGGGATGTCCAGCACCTTATCAGGCGGGTCATGAAGCAACGCAACTATTTTCCGCTGCCACCAAGTTGAGTTCACCAGTCCTTCACCTCCAAAAGCGGCGCAACTCGTTGGCTCAAGTGGTTCAGAAACTCGTCCAGCAAGGCATCACTTGGTTGTTTTGTGTAAACTTTCCGCTCCCCGTGGCGCAATTGTAGCCGTTCGCTTGCGGGCAGAAGTGGCGAGCGAAAGCGGGTTAACACGAGCACACATTTGCCACTTGCCAGTTTTATCACTCGCACAATCAAGGGTGATGCCCGTCGGTCGTGCTCTTCACCTTCCAGTGTTGCACGCTCGCCTTCAAGGGAGCGGAAGTAAAAGACGATGGGCAACCCAAAGGCGGCGCGCTGGACAGGCTGTAACCGATTGCTGCCTTGAAGCACTGCTTTTACATTACTGTAATCAGGCTCATAGCGATTGCGGAATTGCTGCATCACTCGCCCAAAAGCATCAAGGGCACCCTTCCAATCATCAAATTCGCGGTTGACAACAGCGATGGAACACCAATCGGGATGCAAAACATCAAAAGCAGGTTGAGTTTCAAAACTTGGCGATAGCGAACCGTTGAAAGCCTCGACTGCCCATTTCCGCAAGCGATGCAACCCCTGTTGCAATGCACCATGAAGTTGCTCTGGCATTCGGGCTTGAAGGACTAAAGATGGCAGTGAAGGGTCGCTCCAATCGGTAGACACTACCTGCAAATTCCCGCCACCTTTTCGTGACCGCATTCCCAAACCGCCCAAATGTGTCAATAGCCATAGGGCTGCTGCAGCGGCTCGCAAAGCGTCGGGATTTTGCACTTTCGCCCTCAGATGAAAGGTGCAGGAGAATTGGCAGCCATCTGCGATGGCTTTGCGCTCAGGCTCGTTGCGAGTCTGACGGGCGCCAAAAAACAAATAGGCAATGCCTGGATTGTTTCGCGCCAATTGACTATAGCCAGTGGTAGGCAAGTTTTGATGTTCCACACGCACTACAACAGGCGAAGCGTGGTCAGTGCTGCCGAAGACTTCGCTTTCGTGCTTAAAGACTTCGTTTGGTCGGTCGCCTAAAACGCCACCTAAAAGAGCACGGAACCAAAAGCGCAATGCACCTCGAAGAGATGCTGCTCTAAGTTCGGGCTTCCTACGCGGGTCAGAGCCACCCAAGAACAGGGGTGTCACTACCTCCAGTTTGTAGCTTAGTTTCATCACCTTTGCTCAACACCTTTTTGGCGGTGGAGTTGGCGTTGCAATTTGCATTACATATTATAGTCATTTTGCGGTGCCAATGCAAGGGGGTAACTATGGCGCAATGGTAGTTTAGAGAGCGAAGCTACACAATTGCCTTCCACACGCTATATTTCTCTACTTTGCCTTGCTTTTTGTCGTTTTCTTCGTTCAAGTTCAATGCGGAAGCGTTCATAAAGTTCCCATTCCTCTGTGTCCTCCAGAATTGCAAGCTGTTCTTCGTCCCAGTTTCTTGGCAAATTCCCGAAGATGGGTTTCCCTGTCCTGCGCCGATACCAGGCATAGTAAACAATCCATGCTGCTAACCAAAGAGGTCCTATGATGCGGGCAGTTTCGTGTGTCCACAAGACGATCACGACCATCGCGAATGTCCCAATGACACCAAAGACACCCAATAAGGGGAACTCTACCTCACCGATGTTTATGTTTATTGGGACTTTGTAAGGGCGTGGTGCATGTGGTTCTTTAAACCTTAAAACAATTAACGCAATTGTGCTTAAAAAGTAAGCCACCATCGCACCAAAAGCATATATGTCTGCCATCGTCTCCATCGCTTTTCTTCCGCTGAAGAAGGCAAAAATCGCCAAAGCTGCTGCAACCACTGAGAAGAAGATGATGCTGCGGATAGGTGTTCGGAAGTTAGGATGGACATAGCTGAGCCATTCGCTGATGAGCCCTAACTCTGCCATGCTGTAAGCCAGCCGAGACGAACCCATCACACCCGTATTGGCTGAGATTAGCACAATGGTCGCTGCTAAAATTGCAGCCATCGGTCCAGCCAGAAAGCCGACATAAGGCAGGTGAGTCGCTAAATAAGCCACAGGATCGCCCTCGCGTTGTGCAATATCCTGCCAGTGGACAATGCCTAAGGAGACCGTTGGAAACGCCAAAGCGAACATCAACACAACAATGATGAGCGCCAAAGAAGTGCGTGGGATGACAGTGGCAGGGCGAATAGTTTCCTGCGCTGCCTGAGAGACCGATTCCAAGCCAACATAGGAGATGACAGCGATGCTGACTGCATAGAGCAGTTGTTTTGTTGTTGGGAACTCGTTATGCCACTGGTGCAAAAAGAGTTCGGGGCGCCAAGCGAAAGCGAAGCCGATGACGATGATGGACACTTCCATCATCATGTCCAGTGCTCCTAAAACTTCGTTAAAGAGGGAAGATTCGCGGATACCTTTTGTGTTTAAGGCAGCAAGGAAAGCAATTAGCACTAAAGTTTCTGCAAGCCAAATCAAATTGACGTTGTGGAACGGACCGATGCTGATGGCAAATTCTCTGGCTGCAGGGAAGAAGAAGTTTATGTAGCCAGCGGATGCCATCGCAAACAACGTGACATCAACAACATAAGCGAGCATTAGCGCAGCCCCTGCCATTAATCCCCAGAAATCGCCCAAGCCCCGCAAAGTGAAGTATTGACCGCCACCAGCGAGAGGGTAGGCAGATGCCATCTCGGTGTAAGCCAAGCCAACGAAAATGTAAACTATGCCAGCGATGGCAAAGGCTAAAGGCGTTGCGCCCTGAGCAACTGCCATTACCAACCCCAACGCCACATAGACATCTGCGCCTACATCTGCATAGCCCCAGCAGAACGAGCCCCAAGTCGTGACCTCACGGCGCAATTTAACTTTTGTAGCTTGAGTGCTCATGCCCTCCACCCTTTCAATTGCTGTGATGGGTCAAATGAGCTAAGTATATTTTAGCGCTATCATCGTTTATGGCATTGCAAGGTTGGTGAGAACTTGCGGTATAGTCAAGCTTGCTCACGGGCTTTGGTGTTGATTCATGTTCATCAATTTTGCTCTCAGAGTTGTTGAACTCTTCCGTGACAGGTTGATACGGAATATCACCTTAACGATTGTGACGAGGGCTGTTGCCTTTGTCTGCACCGTCGTTACTGCGATACTTGTAGGGCGATACCTTGGTCCGTCTGAGTTTGGTAAATTCAACTTCGCTTTAGGATTCACAACTTTAGCTATAAGCATCACTGAGCTTATGGCTGGAACTGTCGCCACAAGAGAAATAGCGAAAGAGCATCAACTGGCTCAGCAACATCTGTCATCGTTATTTGGTGCAAGGCTCATATCGGTGCTTGTTGCTATCATCCTCGTTTTGATATGCGCTGTGTTCATCCACGATAAAGTGACACAGGTTCTGTTGCTTCTTGCGATGTTACAATTGCCGTGTTGGGTGTTTCAGTCATCTGAGGTTTGGTATGTGGCGATAATCAACTTAACACTGCCAAACCTGTTTAGGGTCATCTCACATTCGCTTTTACTCTTCCTCACTGTTTCCTTCATCTCAGCGGGCATGGGCGTAAGATGGCTAATGATGGCGCAAGTGCTTTCCCTTTGGGTTTACAGTTTGCTTACATACTTTGCAACACGCAGAAGCGTAAGGTTCGGCATGCCATCAATTAAAGCAGCCTTCTCACTTTTGTATCGTTCATTCGTATTTGGTGTAGCTCATATTGTTTGGCGTTTACATTTGCAATCGCCACTCGTGTTAGCCTATTTGGTGTGCGGGAGCTTTCAAGCTGGTTTACTTGCTGCAGCACTTAAGTTCGTAGCCATCGCCGATTGGAGCATCTCTGTGTTCATACTCTCGTTATATCCAGCCATGTCTGAAGTTTTGCATGACACATCTCTCTTCAAGCGGCGCTTCATCAGTGGGATGGCGACTATGTGTGCTTTTGGGGCTTCTATCACGGTGCTCATAGCATCTTGTAATGAGACACTCATGCACCTGACCTTCGGAAGAAGTTTTGCTATGGCTGGTGATGTGCTTTTAGCGCTTGCTCCAACATTTGTATTGCTGTTTCTCCTCTCGCACATTGGGCATGCTTTTATAGCGCTTGAAGGACAAAGGCAATATTTTCTTTCGGGCTGTGTTAGCGTTTTATGCACGCTCATGTTTGTTTCCTCCTTAGGGCATCTTGGTGGTGCATTGGGTGCTGCAAGTGGACTATCAATTGCAAGCCTCGTTGGGTTGTGTGCTTCAATCTTGATGCTACACAGGATGAACGCTGACTTACTTTCGTCTCAAAGGCTTCTCCTGAAGGTGGTAGTAACATGCATAATTATCGCAGTGGCACTTGTTTGTGGATGGTGGGTGCACGGTGTTGTGCTTGAACTTGCTATCGGTTTGGCGCTATCGCTTGTTGCACTGCTCATTTGGGTGAATGTGAACATTGACTCAAGCTCGCACTCAACTTAATTGCTGTGGGGCGATAAACGATGGTGCCGTGGGGAGAGCGCCTTGGCTATAGATACAAAAAACCAAGGTGGGCAATTCTGGCTAAGGTTGCAGATACAGCCTTTCTACCGCTTGGCAGGCTTATACAGGCAAATGCATCACGCAATATGTGTAGCAAATCTTTTGAGCGCATACTCGTCATCAGGCTTGATCATATCGGTGACTTGCTCTGTTCTTTCCCAGCTATAAGGGCACTCAGGCGTAGGTTTGCTGACGCTCGCATATCCTTACTTGTTGGACCTTGGTGCTACGAATTATCAAAACTTAACACAGATGTAGATGAGATCATCGTTTACCGTGCGCCTTGGTTTGATAGGCATTCTACGAACAAGAATCCGTTTACTCTGCTTGGAACGCTTCTTATTGGTGCAAGGATGCTGAGGCAAAGGCGCTTTGATGTAGCAATTGATCTTCGTGGCGATTTGAGGAACATCTTGCTAATGGCTCTTTCCTGCATACCAGTGAGAGTTGGTTACAGTGATGTCGGTTGTGGTTTCATGCTCACTCACCCACTTAGGAGAAACCGCTGGGAACATGAAACGCATCGTGCACTCGCTGTTGTTAAAGCGCTTGGCTGTGAAGGGGAGGCTGAGATCAAACTTGACATCCCCAATTCAGCCCTGCGAAGTGTTTCAACACTCCTTCAAAAGGATGGTATTGCAGATGCAAGCCTGCTCATCATGGTTCATCCGTTTGGTGGCAACCGAGCGAAGTGGTGGACGAGCGATAGCGTTGTGCGTATTTGCAAGTATCTCCATGAGGCACTCGGTGCTTCTATCATCTTGACTGGTGCCAATGAAGAGCGTCCCAAGATTGAGAGCATAAAACTTTCGTCTGGAAGCGCAGTTATGAACCTCGCTGGCAAACTAAGTTTGCAAGAGTTGATAGCGCTCATAGCGCTCGTTGATGGTGTCATAACTACGGATACATGCACGATGCATTTTGCTGCAGCTCTTGGAACACCTCAGGTTGTGCTTTTCTCATCGCAGGTGCACCCTGTTGAATGGGCGCCAATTCAAGGTGAGCATGTGTTGCTTCACTTCCCACCAGCTTGTGCTGGGTGTGAGCTCCCAACATGTCCGTTACCAAATCATCCATGCATGAGCGCCATCAAGGTTGAACATGTCATTGATGCACTTGAGAAGTTGATGCCATTGATGCTTGAGCGTGCCGAAAAGCGTAAGGTAGTATTACCTACGCTGAGTTAGAGCCATCTCATACGCCAATAAGGTTGAAAGAGCAACACTACGTTCACTGAAGCATTCAACTGCCCTAACTCTTCCTCTCATTGAAAGCTCCGTCCGTAGGTCTTTGTCCATCATCAACTTGAGTGTGGAACGAAGCCCTTCAATATCGCCCTCGCGAAAGATAAGCCCAGCGTCTCCGACAACCTCTGGTATTGCGCCACACGATGAGCCTACAACAGGTATTCCACATGCCATCGCCTCAACGAGAACGCGTCCAAATTGCTCTTTCCAATGAGGTATTGAGCGTGACGGTAAGACGAGCACATCAAGCGCATTCAAGAATTCGTGCAAGCGTTCATGAGGTATAGCACCAAGCAATTTGACACGCCCGCTTAAATTGAGCTCCTCAATAAGCCTCTGTAACTGTTGGCGCATCTTCCCATCGCCCGCGATAAGCAATTTGGTGTTTGGCAACGAAGCAACTGCGTGGATAAGCATATCAACACCCTTTTCGTATATGAGGCGTCCAACATAGCCTACAACGAGTGTTTCATTGTCATCTCCAACACCAAGATTTGAGCGAGCCTTCAAGCGCCTTTCCGTTGGCAGCGGTGAAAAGCGTTCAACATCAACGCCAAACTGAGGGCAAATTACAATCGGCTTGTCAAAGCCTCTTTCCCTCAATATACGCATAGCCATGCTTGTGCCAGCGATTGCGAGGTTTGCGTTTAAGAAGCTCAAACGCTCAAAGAACGGGTAGAGAAGCCCTCTCAAGTTTGGAGCTCTCCATTGCTGATGGATGTTCTCCCAAGTGAAGAAAATGAAAGGTGAACCATTAAGCAAGGTCTTGCAAAGGATAGCAGCATGTGCACACGAAAGGCTCATTGGTTCTTCTTCAACATGGACTATCTCGGGACGCCACCACCTCATGATGAGGTGAAGTGTGGGATAAAAGTGAGCATACTGCATGCCAGTGAACTGTGCCCTAAGGGCTAAGACATGACAGCGCAGTTCCCTATCATGGCTTATGGTGGTGCTTTTGCCTTTGACCTTTATGCTCCCTTCAACCCACCAACTGGGCGTGATGAGAAGGAGGCAAATCTTCTGCCCGACTTCAAGCAATGAGCGCACCTTGCTTCGCATGTAAGATGGATGAACACACGCATGAGAAATCAACATGACACGCATTTCTAAAGCCCCTTACACTTCATATCTCGTCAATCAAAGTGGAAGGCATGATACCTTAAAAGCGCAATGTATCTATTCTCCACCAACACTTCAATTTGCTTCCAACGCTTCATCATTGCGAGTTCTTGTGCCACTTGTGTTGTTCTCGTTCCCTTTGGCTGTGTTATCAACTCCTGCACACCAATTGGCTCAAGCTCAACAGCTATGTAAACATCGTCGGTTGGTTTTTCACCGCGCCATTCTGGATGTAGCTTCCCATCTGAGCCTCGCAATGGGTTGTTCCAATCAAAACGCCAAACAAACTCCCTGTTTGAAAGGTATGGTAGAAGGCGAGCTGATGCTATAACTGGCGCATCAGTGGGTATTAGGCTAAGAGCTTGCCTTATCGCCTCAACTCTCTCAAAAGACTTTTCAACCCCCCTGCGAGTCAGAGTTTTGTAGCTCAAAAGCACTTGCTGATATGGCGGAACTAAAATCCACGAAAGGGTGACCAAAGAAAGAAGCCATAGGGAGACCGAAAGCTCACTAATATTGCGTCTCTTACCTGTGCTATCCTTCCTGCTTGTGAACCAGACTATGTTGGCTATACCTTCAACGCATCCGAGCATGAACAGCGCTGTTAACGGCATTAGACCGTGGTAGCCAATGCTTCTCATCGGTGGATAAGAACTTGCGAATGTTTGGATGAAGGGTAAAAGTGCGGTGATGAAAGCCAAAGGGCATACAAGTGGCAAGAAAGACAATGGCAAAAGCATGACGAGAAGCGATAACAATGCATCTTCGGACAGAAGGAACTTCATCGGTTTTGACGGGTTTATTAGCGCTGCTATGAATGCCTTGGATAAACTGTCACCGAGGTAGCTATAGTCGCAAATGAAGGCAGGATGCGGCTTGTAATTGCGCAGTGGCGGCAACAAAAAACATTGCGAGATAGTAAACCAAACTATTGAAGCGACGCATGCTTGCAAACCAAACTTTCTATGCTCACTTTTGAGCAACAGCATTAACCCGAGTGGCAAAGCAACTACTGGAGCGGTTTCCTTTGAGAGGAGGACCACTATCAAGCATGTCCAAAAGAGCCACAACCTCTTTTTAAGCACACTGATCCAAAGCCAAGGCATTGAAACCATTATGAAACTCTCCGTGTGGAAGTCATTCACGGCTTGCAGGTGCAAAACTGGGTAGAGCGAAAGGGATACAGTCACAAGGGCAAGCGCAATGTGGTTAGATAAGCGCATTTGAATCAGCTGGAGAATGCCTATGAGGCAAAGCCATGCGCATAGCACTTGTATTGCAATGAGGGTTGTTGGTGAGGGAATGATTTTGTAGATGAGCGAGATCGGCAGAAGCAAAATGCTCAGATGGTCAGCCAAAGGGCTCACTGGGCAAGAGAATGAGGAGCTTAGAATGGTTGAGTTTGCAAACATCCCCTTGTTTGCCATAAGCCAGCAAAACTGTGCGAATATCGCGAGGTCAAAACCGCTTGCGAACAGTTTGTGTATCGTGAGCGATAGCTTTAAGGTTAGGCACATTGGTAATATCGCAATCGCATGCAAAAGCAGTTGATGGCGATGCATCAATACAAACTTAAGCGAACGAAACATAAGCATTCTAAGCCTCCAGTTGCGAAGGTGCTCACTTCACATCGCTTCAGCAAGCCTTACGCAATTCCAATGAGACGGCGGTTCGCTAAAATTTCACATTGAGTGCAGTTTGAACTCCAAATCTTCTCGGCAAGAGATTTGAACTAAGGTGAGAGATTTGAGCCATGCTTTTTTGAAGCCATCGTTACTGTTTGCCATAGCGTTTGTTTTGAGGTTGCTTTTCATCATCCCAGTTCTCTATCATCCTGAGCGTTGTTTTGTCCCGGGAGATAGTGAGCGCTACGAGCGCCTCGCTATCAACATTGTCAGTATGAAGCGCTTCGCCATTAACGATGAACCATATTTCCTTCGCCCGCCAGTATACCCCGCTTTTATTGCTGTGCTATATTGGCTGTTTGGTTTTGATGTGCGTTTTGTTGTGTTGGCACAAGCCATTGTGAGTGCTCTTACAACCCTTGTTATTTTTGCGCTTGCTCAGAAGCTTTTCTCTGACAGCACCATAGCCTCCTTTGCGGCTCTCTTCTTTGCAATAAATCCCATTAGCATTGCTATGTGCGCTGTTGTGATGAGTGAAACGCTTTTTGTGGCGCTTACATCACTTTCGCTTCTCTTCCTTGTGTTAGCTCTCAATAAATCTTCCCGAGATTACATCTTGGCAGTTACACAGAGCGTTGTATGTGGTGCATTAGTTGGCATAGCTACCCTTTGCCGTTCTGTAGCCCTTGGGTTGGCACCAATTTTTCTTCTGCTCCTCCTTTTCGTCCACAAGAGAAGCCCGCTACAGGTAAGGTTTTCTCAATCGCTTATGTTGATGCTTGCGGTTTCTATCGTTATCTTACCATGGCTGTTACGAAATCGCATTCTGCTTGATAAGTGGCTCATTGATTCTAACGGTCATGTCAGCCTCGTATTCTTTGCAAGTAGGGTTTTGAGCGAGCGCTATAACATGACTACAGACAATGCAGATAAGCTTTTGCTTAAATTGGCGTCGCAAAAGTTCGGTTGGCGAATGCAAGTTAACGGTGATGTCAACCTGCACATCTTTTGTGAGCAACATCCAAAAGAGGCTTTACAGCTTGCATCAGTTGCTCGTCAGGTCATCATATCGGAGGCAAGGCAATCGCTGGGGCGCTATTTACAAGGCTGCATACTTATGTGGGTTCCGTTCGTCTCATATTCAACATGGCTTGGGACACTGTATGGTAAAGTGCCAGAGGTGAAGGGCACATCTGACGGTATTAGTGCAACCGTGCTCAAAATGCTCTTAAGACTTAAACTTGGAGAAGCTTTTAAGCTCGCTTTCAGTGAGCGTGCTTTGCGTTACCCTTTGGTAAGCTTTTTATGGTTGGCGAGTGCTATAATTGAGCTCCTTATCTATGTGCTTTCGTTTGCAGGGTTGTTGTGCATAAGGAACAATAGGCTTGTCTTTTGGCTTTCCATTCTTTCGCTATCTTACTTTACACTCACTGGTGGAGTTGTCGGTCACTTCAACTTATCGCGTCTTCGCATGCCTTTAGAACCTTTGCTCTGTTTGCTTGCAGCAATCGGCTTAAAGCGGGCTCTCAGTGGAGAGGTGATAGGTTTTGGAGACGGAAGTGAAGACGAGATCAAGTAATCCAAAGAGGCTTGTTGTTATTGACGGTCACAACCTCCTCTTCAGAGCTTTCTATGCTGTAGCCACTTTAATGACGAGGAACGGCATCCACACTAATGCCGTTTATGGTTTTATGCGCATGTTCCTGAAGATATTGCGTGAGCTAAAGCCAACTCATATAGCTGTTGCGCTTGATGCGCCTGGGGCAACATTTCGCCATATCGCCTATGAGAGTTATAAAGCACAGCGCGAGCGTGCTCCAGAAAGCTTCCGTGAGCAAGTTGAACTACTGAAGGAGTTGCTTTCGCTGATGGGTGTTGAGGTATGGCAAGTCCAAGGGTATGAAGCTGATGACTTAATGGCTACTGTCGTGAAAATGGTAGCTGGAGAAGATGTTGAAGTTTACCTTGTAACTGGTGACATGGATGTTCTACAGCTTGTGGGTGGGAATGTTAAAGTCGTTGCACCAAAGCGTGGTATAAGCGATACGCTCATATACGATGAAGAGACGGTCAAGCGTGAGAAAGGTGTTTTGCCACCTCAAATACCCGATATGAAGGCTCTCTGTGGGGATGCTTCTGACAACATACCCGGAATCCCGGGCATCGGTGAGCGCACAGCACAAAACCTTCTCTCAGAGTTTGGCAGCCTTGAGAAGGTCATTGAAGGTGCACCACGCATACTTGATCAAAGGATCAGAGAAGCTATACTCAAACATGCTGACGAAGCGCGCAAGTGGCGTGAGTTAACGCTTCTTCGCAATGATGCCCCAATTAAACTTGATTGGCAAAGTTGCTCGGTTGAGCGATTGAAGTTGAAGACGAAAGAGGTGGCTGAGTTCCTATACAAACTTGAGTTTGAACGCCTTATTGATGAACTTGGGCTGAGGAGGTTTCTGCTGAAGGAGATAAATGTCTCCTGTGAGCTTATGGATGAGGAATCGCTTTCAAACTTCCTTTCGGAGGTTAGGCGTGAAGGGAAAATAACAATTGCAGTAAGCGTGAAGGGCGAATCCATCAACGGGATTTCGATGAGCATTGATGGAAAGCGTATCTACTACCTACCGATCGCCTTTGGCTCAGAAGCATCTGGCACAGCGGGTGCGGAAAAGGATACAAGGCAACTCTCATTGTTTGAACTGCCAAAAGAAGTTGAGCGTAAAACCTCCAGAGTGCCACCTTGGTTTGTGGAACTGCTCAATGATGTCAAAGTTGAAAAGCGCATCCACGATATCAAAGGGCTGTTGAGGCGTTGTGGCGAATTGCTCGATCATATCTCAGTTGAAGCTACAACCGGAAGCAGTTGGCGTGATGCTCGTCTGATGGCATACCTGTATGACCCTGATGAAGGTAGCTATGAATTGGAAGCCATATCGCGAAGGCTCGGTTTTGATGTGAATGTTCACGGTGTTAGTGACCCACTCGCCACACAGCTTGCAGTGGCGGTTTGCATGACCAACATTGCGTGTGAGCACTATGAACGCTATTTGCAATCTTGGGACATGATGCGTCTCCTGACCGAGATTGAACAGCCGTTGTCTTTTGTTCTTGCGGACATGGAAAGGAATGGTGCGCTTATTGATGTAGCATACCTTCGCGAGTTACATGAAGAGGCTCTGAAGGAAAGTAGGCGACTTGAGGAGGTTATCTACTCCCTTGCGGGAGTTAAATTTAACATACGCTCTCCAAAGCAGCTTGCACATGTATTGTTTGAGAAGCTCAATTTACCGAAGGGCAAGAGAGTGAAAAGGGGTTACTCAACCGCTTCTGGTGTCCTTGAAGCGCTTGCCCCCAAATACGAGATAGCAGCGAGAGTTCTTGAATACAGGGAACTTGAAAAACTGCGCAGCACATATATTGAAGGCTTGCTTGAGCTCGCTGATAAAACCACGAACAGAGTTCACACAAATTACGATCAAGCAGGTGCTTCCACAGGGAGATTGAGCTCAAGCTCACCCAATTTGCAGAACATCCCGATAAGGAGTGAATGGGGCAAGCGCATAAGGAAAGCTTTCATTGCCCCACGGGGTTGTAAGCTCGTCAGCGCGGATTACTCACAGATTGAGTTGCGCATCCTCGCACATATCTCTGGCGATGATGTGCTCTGCAGTGCTTTTGAGAGAGGCGATGATATACATTCGGCTACAGCTTCAACAATATTTGGTGTGCCGATTGATGCTGTCACCGAGGACATGAGGAGGAAAGCCAAGGTTATCAATTTCGGCATCATTTACGGGATGAGCCCAGCTGGGCTCTCGCAACAGCTCGGGATAAGCGAGCGCGAAGCAGCAAGTTATATCTTGAACTACTTGGACCGTTATCCGAAAGTTCGCCAATACATTGAGGAGACGGTAGCTTATGCGAGTGAGCACGGTTATGTTTCAACTATGTTTGGTAGGCGAAGATACATTAGGGGCATAACAAGTTCAGAGGAACAAGAAAGAGAGGCAGCTAAGAGGGTCGCTATCAACGCACCGATACAAGGGAGCGCTGCTGATATAATGAAGCTTGCGATGGTGCGCTTGTGGCAGGAGATGAGGAAGAGAAAGATGCGTTCAAAGCTTATAATGCAAGTTCACGATGAGCTTGTCTGTGAGGCTGACGAGAACGAGGTTGAAGAGCTCGCGATGCTGATGAAGAGCGTTATGGAAGGTGTTGTGAAACTCAGGGTGCCGTTAAAAGTTGACATAAGGGTGGGAGACAATTGGCTTGAGATGTCCGATGTAAAGACATGAGATGTGACGGATTGGCAAACCATCGTCACAATATGCATTGTAGAGTTTGTGATGCTTTCTTAGTTCACGATAACAAAAGGTCACTCTGCAAAGAGGGTGGTGTTCAAGATGGGAGAAATTAACGATAGCGGTGCAAGCCACCTGATTGATAAGGTCATAAAAGAAGAGGAGAGGTTGAGGAAGCAAAGTGCTGAAGGTGTTGGTGAGGGGGAGGTGGAACAGGTGGCGGAGGGTGGCGATGTTACATTTGAGACAGCAGTAACATCGGTTGCTGAGGTGAAGCGTGGCGACATTGTTGAGGGCACCATAGTCCAAGTGCGGGAGGATGGTGTCCTCGTTGATGTTGGTGCTAAGGCTGAGGGCTTAATACCAGTTGAGGAATGGGGAGGCGATATCTTCTCCGAGGCGAAAGTTGGTGATAAGGTTGAGGTTTACGTCCTCAGGGTTGAGGAAGAGCGAGATGAGCGTGAGGGCTTGATAATCCTCTCAAAAAGGCGTGCGGATTATGAACGCATATGGCGTAGGATAGTGGAAGCGTATGAGAAGGGCGAGATATTAACGGCTATGGTTAAGGACAGGGTGAGGGGTGGTTTGGTAGTTGACTTAGGGATTGATGGGTTCGTGCCAGCTTCACATGTTTACCTCGGCAGAAGGAAGCGCCTTGAGAATTTCATCGGACGCACAATCCATGTGAAGGTGATTGAGCTTGATAGAGAAAGAAGGAGAGTAATATGCTCTAACACGATAGCCCTTGAGGAGGAGAGGCAAAGGCAGCGTGAGGAAACTTTAAAGCGGATAAAGGTTGGAGAAGTGATACAGGGTGTCGTCAGGCGCATTGTAAGCTATGGTGCTTTCATTGATGTTGGTGGCGTTGAAGGTTTACTCCACATAAGTGAGATGTCATGGGTCCGCATTGACCATCCTTCTGAGATCCTTAAGGAAGGAGATGTTGTGCAAGTTGTTGTCTTAGATTTTGACCCAGAGACTGAGCGTTTGTCTTTGGGCATGCGCCAGTTGCTCCCAGACCCATGGAAAACCGCGGAGAAAGATTTCCCAGTGGGTTCAAGGGTGAAGGGGAAAGTGACTCGTATAGTCCCTGCTGGCGCTTTCGTGCGTATGCCAAATGGCATTGAAGGGATAATACCAATAAGCGAAGTTTCAGAAAAGCGCATCAGCAAGATAACCGACGTCCTTTCAGTTGGGCAGGAAGTTGAGGTGAAGGTCATTCAAGTGAATAGCGCACAAAGGCGTTTGGTCCTCAGTTTAAGGCAGGTTGCGCAGGAGGAAGAGAGAAAACAACTACGTGAGATAATGCAAAAGCAAGCTCCGCCTAAGGTGACGCTTGGCGATGTTCTGAGAGAGGCGCTTGAAAGCGGTTTGCAACAGAGCGAGTCAGAAAGCCGTTCAGAAGGCAATGCACAAAAAGGGTAAAAGTTGAACGGCAAAAAGTTCGGTGTGTAGCGATGGCTTCACGGGGCAACAGTTGCGATATGAAGATTTATTTTTGATGGAGCAAATGCAGTATGAGAAAGAAGCCAATAGTTATCGGTCTAACTGGCGTCATAGCCTCTGGGAAAAGCGAAGTGTCAAGGATGCTTCAACGATACGGTGCAGTTGTGCTCAACGCCGACACCATTGGGCACGAAATGCTCCAACGTAGCAGAAGTGGCTACGGGCGAGTTGTCGGGAATTTTGGCACTGGCATCCTTGACCACGAAGGCGATATTGACAGGCGCAAACTCGCCATGTGCGTTTTCTCAGACAGGAAAGCGTTGTTACGCTTGAACAGTTTGCTCCACCCTCTGATGGTTGAGGAGATAAGTGAGAGGATTAAGCGAGCTTGTGGGAGGGGAGCAAAGCTTGTCGTCGTTGAGGCAGCAGTGCTTTTTGAAATGAGCGCACGAAAGCTTGTGGATGAAGTTTGGGTTGCGCACGCAACTAAAAGCTCCATACTGAAGAGGCTCAGAGGGCGTGGGATGAAATTGAACGAAGCGTTATCAAGGTTGGCTTCCCAAATTTCGCCTAACGAGTTTATGCGCAGAGCTAACAGGGTAATCAATTGCAACGAAAGCATTCTGAAGACAATGTTCATAGTTAGTTCAGCTGTCAGGGATATGCTTTTGCGCTGAGCTTTTTGGTTTAGGTGGTGTGGGGGTGCACTTGAATGTTTAGAAGTGCTCGCCGCAGTTGTGATGCATTTTCGTCCCATGTGTTGGTTTCATTTCTCTGGCTTTTTACAATGCAGTTTTTTTGTCAACGCATAGTGGCATTGCAACTTCAAGACCAACAGCGGACACCAGGTTCAATTGTTGGGCGTGTTTATCAATCGGATGGCAGAACTGGTGTCCCAAACGCTACTGTTGTTGCAGTTCCCGTTGCGCCACTTCCCGGCGAGCAAGCTGTGACAAAAAGCGCTACAACTGATGCCACAGGCTTGTATCGCATATTAGATTTGCCACCGGGGCTTTACACACTGACGGCGAGCGCAAGGGGTTACCAAACTGTCACGAAGCCAAATGTGCGTGTTGATCCGGCTGCGACGATCACAGTTG
This sequence comes from Candidatus Thermosaccharophagus gerlachensis, assembly GCA_041538025.1. Classification (GTDB taxonomy): domain Bacteria; phylum Armatimonadota; class Fervidibacteria; order Fervidibacterales; family Thermosaccharophagaceae; genus Thermosaccharophagus; species Thermosaccharophagus gerlachensis. The sequence goes on from JBGOEV010000025.1 coordinate 16,018, forward strand.
ACATAATCCTTCCACCTCAACCTGGTGTTGTTGAAGGGGTCGTAGTGCGTGACGAGGATGGGAAGCCTATAGCTGATGCGCTTGTTGAAGCAATTCAAGGTGGCATGGTTGTCTCATTTGCGAGGACTGCCTCAAGCGGTATATTCACGCTCGTAGATGTTCCTGCTGGCAGTGTTGAGATTAGGGTTAGCGCTGCTGGATACTTGAGCCAGTCAAAGATTGTGGAAGTCCCATCAGGCGGGATATTAACAGGTATCAGCTTCAGGCTCATAGCATTACCGTTTGGTGCACTCTCAGGTTTAGTCACAAGGATGATTGATGGCTCAGTGGTTGGTGGAGTGAGGGTTGAGGTTACTGATACACTTGGGAAGGTAATTGCATCCGCAGTCACATCACCACAAGCTGATGAGGTGGATGGTTATCGCTTCAACTACCGTGTGAGCCTGCCATCTGGAACTTACAATGTGCGAATTGCATCAGTCGGGTATGCTGCTGATGAGAGGCGCAATGTGGAGGTGCTCCCGGGGCGCGAAACAAAGGGGATAAACTTCTCCGTGAGGGCTTTCAAGAGCTTCAAGCCGAAACTGCATATGATGTCGCTCCCGTTTGATTATTCAAAGGATGGCTTGAATGCAGCTCAAGTTTTTGGCATAGAGAGCATTAAGCTTGCAACATGGCTCACTGATGTGCGCAAGCCACTCGGCGGTGAATATGTATACTTTGACCCCAACAACATTAACTCACCTGCGTATGCCTTCCAAATCGGGCGTGGCTACTTCCTTAAGGCTGAAACTAATTTGGACTTTGTAAGGGAGGGCTCGCCAGCCAACACGAATTATCGTTTCCCGATAAAACTTGAAGTTGGCTGGAACTTGATAGGTGCTCCATTCACATTCGCTGTTGATTGGCTTCGCACATATGTGAAGCCACAGAACATGGAGGCTATACCAATAACAGACCTTCGTGCAAGGGCTTTTGTGAATATGACTATCTGGACACTCCGTGAAGAGTGGGGAGGCGCTGAAACCGTCTTTGGCTATTACCAGATGGCTACGACACTTGAACCTTTCAAGGCTTACTGGGTTTATGCGTTACAACCAGTTGAACTCCTCATTGATAACCGAGCGGTGCAAGATGCTATATCACGACAAAGGAAAATTGACGAAGCAGCATGGTTGCTAAGGGCATGCATCGGTGATGGTTGGCTTATCAGGGTGAAGCTTTTGCTTCCAAATGGTGTTGATGGCGACAACTTCGTAGGAGTTGCTAAAGGCGCGAATGATGGCTTTGACTATTTTGATGTGCCAAAGCCACCACCGCCATGCAACTTGCGAGCTACAACGCTCTCACTTGCTCAGGATCGCATGAATAGTAGGGTAAAGCTATCGGTTGACTTGCGCTCTCAAATGTCCCAGAGGCACATATTCAACTTGCTCATTGAAGGTGATACGCCGTCCTCAGCAACATTAGCGTTTGAACCAGTCGGTGAACTTCCGAAGGATATAAAGGTGACGCTCATTGACACGAAAAATGGTGCTACAGTGGATGTGCTGGCACAACGTAGCTACAGCTTCGCTATTGGTGGCGAAGGTATTCGTATGATGAAGCTCGTTGTCTCACGCTACTTGCGTTCGCAACTGCGCATCTTAAACTTGCGTCAATTGCCATCCCGTGGTGATTCAGTCCTGCTTGGATTCACACTCACTCAACCTGCGCGCTTAAGCATTCGTGTCACGACGCTCACTGGCAGGACTGTTACAATTCTTGAACCGTCAAAGATTTATGATGCTGGTGATAACAGGCTTGCTATAAAGTTGCCTTCAACTTTACCAAGAGGGCTTTATATTTTGTATGCAACAGCTATTGATCCGAGTGATGGTAGGCGCTTTAATGCTTTCACGAAATTAAGATATTGAACTACGAGGTGAGGTATCATGAAGGCAATAAAGAGATGGCGTTTCATCAAGTTGGTTTCGCTGTTCCTCGTCTTTTCACTAATACTTGGTTGCGTTGTTGGTGAGTTAAGAGGTTTTGCGATTGCTGGCGAGGCAGTTCCAGCCAAGAGGGAAGTCGGTGTTGCCAAGCCACGGATTGGCATACTTGACTTCGCTGTTGAGCGGAATGTTCCAACATGGCTTGGCAGGGCAGCTGCAGATGCGCTTGCTTATGCGATTATGCTGCCCGATGAACCGCTATGGGAAGTTGTCCCACGCCAAGAAGTGCAAGAAGCATTGGTTGAACTTAGAATGCCACCCACTCCTACCATAGCTGATATACAAAGCATAGGCGCACGCTTGAACGCTGATTACATCGCTACAGGGCGAGTAGTATCTGCGACTGTCACAGGTCGCCCGAAGGTTGGCATCGTTCACATTCAAGTCCTCGTTTACGATGTCAAAGCTGGTGAACCGGTCAATGGCGCTAACGTGATGGAGAGGAGCCCTGAAGGTATTGAAGACACAAGGCTTATTGCTGATGCTTTGAACAGGGCTGCAAGAAGAGCAGAAGAAAACATGCGTGCAGTTAGGCTTCCAACAGGACAAGTGCTAACAAGGCTTCCGGGTGACAGGGTTCTTTTGAACATAGGTGCAAGAGATGCAGTTACAGCTGGCATGAGAATGAGCGTCATACATACCGACCTTAAAACGGGCGAGACAAGAAAGATAGGAGAGATAGTCGTGAAGCGAGTTGAACAGCGTCAGTCGTATGCTGACATAGATTGGGAAATACAGGGCATCCAACAAATGGATAAAGTTAGGGCTCAGTTCACACTCCCACCCGTTGGGAAGGTGGCGATGCCACCTATAAGGCGTGAGCGCCCAACTGTAACCTCTTGGGTGCAGGGCATCATATTCCCGCTACTTGCCCTTGGGGCGCTCGTTGCTGTCATCGGGCAAAGTAGGAAACCTGAGAAAGCTCCTTCTGTTGTGGCAGCTCAATCACTCTCAACTGGTGAGGGGATAATAGTTCGTTTTGGTGCTGGCTCAGGAACGGTCCTTGGGGTTGAGGTTTATAGGGGAACGACCGCTGGCTTTTCGCCATCAAGGGCTACAATGATTGACGTTGTCCCCGGGAATGTAAGCCAGTATGTTGATACAGTTGAGTATTTTGAAGGTGAGGCGAGTATAGAAGAAGTGGATGAACCAGAGAGAGTGCCATATCTTGAAAGGGATATTGAAGTTCCTGGGCGTGGCAAAAGGCAAAAGATTAACCGCTCAAGGCAAGTTGTGCTCAGTGAATACGAGGAAGAGTTTGTCCATACACCACTTGAGCTTGGGCGCCAGTATTGGTATATCGTTCGCAGGATAACTGCACGACGCCCGGCAATGTCAGTGATAGCAGGTGGTGGCGTTGGTGGCGGCGGTGGTGGTGCAGCAGTTGCATGGGAAATCGTTTTGAGCCAATTCTCTCAAGTCATAGGTCCAGCCACAGCTTTGAGAAGGATGACCGACACAGATCTTATCTCACCACCAAACCTGGGTCAACCGGGCAGTGATAACGTAAACTTGGCAGATGTTACATTCCGCTTCCTCAGTGTCAAAGGCGCAGATGAGTATGCTGTTTTTGTTGGGACCAGTCCAGCGGACTTGGTTCCGGGTAAAGCTTACATGAAGCAGACAATATTCACACAAGACAAGGATGGCGTTCCAATAGAGATGCGTCTCGTTAACGAGCTCAATCAAGTTTTCAAAGTTACAGGGGCAACAACATTCTACTGGCGAGTTGGCTACCGAAATAGTCGTGATATGGCACCACCTTACCCCGATGGGTGGGTTTGGAGTGTCACACACGCATTCAAGACAGCTGAGTTGCCACCAACACCACCAAAGGGTAGCAAGTAAAGCTATGCGAAGCTTGTGCGAAAGGGAGTGTTTGTATGAAGAAGGGCAATTTCATCCTCGGATGGCATATGGGCATTATCATCGCTTTGGTTTTTTGTAATTTTCAAGTTGGTTGGGCTCAAAAGAAGCGTGATGTTGCAATAAGATGCCTTAAAAGGCAGGTTTTGGAGGCAGTCCTTAAGCGTTACGGCATGGACATATCCTCGCTAAGTATAAAGGGCAAACAAAACAGGTCACGCCAAGCACCTGATGCACCATATCAACTCTTCGGCACGCTCGGCACAGGATTGCTCCCGCAAGGTGGGCTCGTCGGAAACATAAGGGCACTCCATTTGCTTGTAAGACCACGCTCACCAGACATTGTCCCAGCAGATGAGCATACTGTGGCTTATTTCCAATGGCTACTTTTTGATATGGGAAATCCATCGTCTCTTGCGAGGTTCTACTACGATTCCTCATATGGAAAGCTCACGCTCACAGGCGATACATATGGTTGGATTACAGTGGATGTGCCAACGATGACTGTGGGCGATGTGACATTTATGCCAGATGCTCCAGCTGGTGGTGATTTGATACTTCAAGAGGCGATAAAGGTGGTTGACCCGTTCATTGATTTCTCACGCTATGACAGCGACAGGGATGGAAGGGTTGACCTGCTCTTCATTACATTCGCATGTGATGAAGATGCAAGATGCCCAGACGGTAACTTCAACGATGACCCCTCATTTGGAGCTTACCAAAGGAGCATACCGTGGGAGGTGCTTCTTGGGGCACCCTCACAGCCATTTCAAACGAGAGACAACACAACTGTTGAGTCATTCATAATGGTTCACGAAGCTACAGCTGATGTGGGCACATATGCGCATGAGAGCGGACATGCATTTGGTCTGGTTGACCTATACGATACTATTACACCAAAGGCAGTTAGCCCGGGATTATGGGCGTTGATGTGTGCTGGCGAAAGGTTTGCGCCAGCTGCTTTTAATCCGCTTCGCCCGATAGGTTTGCCCGGTGAACATGACCCATGGAGCAAAATTCTCTTCCGTTGGGTAACACCAATTGAGGTAACTGGCGATGTAGGTGTTATTGAAATACCTCCATACGAGATAAAGCCCGTAGTTTATCGCCTGTGGGCTTTCGGGAGCACATCACAGGATGAGTATTTCCTGCTTTGCAATCGCCAGCTCATCGGGTTTGATCAATATTTGCCGGGCGCTGGCTTAACCATATGGCACATTGATAAGGCGATAACGGGCGATTTGAACAAGTATCTGCAAAATGAGATACAAGTGAATGTTAACCCGTTGACTGGTCAAGTTGACTACATGCGGAAAGGCGTCCATATGATTCAGGCTGACGGGCGTGATGACATTGATATCTCGCAGTATGACTTTGACCCAGCTGCTTTCAACTGCTCCACATATGGCTTTCTTGGGTGGCTTCAAGGTAACTGGGGCGATGCTGGAGACCCATACCCTGGCTTGACCGAAAACACTCAATTCACATTCCTGAGCAAGCCATCAAGTGCAACATACTTTGGGCTTGACTCTGGCATATCCATTACCGACATACGCATGGTTGGAACTTCAATATTCGCCAGAGTCAGCGTCATAACAAAGCCAGAGATTTACATCCTTGAACCGAAGGAGGGCGAAATACTTTTTTCCTTCACCCCAACAATAAGGGCTAAGTTCGCAGGACCATACCCATCACCCTACCAAGGTAAGACGAACATTGATCCACAGAGCATAGTCGTAACTATTGACGGAGTTGAGGTTTTGCGTGGCGCTACAACTGAATTTGATCCGACAACTCAGTCGCTTGAGCTAAAGCTTAAAGAACCACTCTCGCAAGGCGCGCATACGCTTGAGATAAGAGCTGCAAACTATGGTGGAGTTGAAGCCGACCCAAAGAGCGTCACATTTACAATTGTCCCGAATGTTTTAAGTTCTGGCTTGTGGATGGTGTCGGTGCCGTATGAACTCATTGCAGGGCGTGATAGCCCAAGCTATGTCTTCGGTCCGGCGATAAACAGGCGCCTCGCAAGGTATGGATTGAAGCCAACCGCAACACCTCCATATATCCCCGGCGATATCGGCGATTACGACTACCACTACTACGATGAGAGCTACTATGATGAGTTTACAAGCGTGCTTTCTCCCGGCAGAAGTTATTGGGTTAGAATTTCACTTCCCACCACAATGCAAATTGAGGGACACACGCTTGATAAGCAGCAACCCTTCATCATACGCAACGAGAAATCTTGGGATGCGATAAGAGAAGCCGATATAGGTTGGCAGCAGATCGGAAACCCATTTACTCTCCCCATTGATTTGAATGCTATTCAAGTGCTCGCAGATGATACAGGACAGATGCTCAATTTCAACGATGCTGCAAAGCAAGGCTACATACTCCCACTTGTTTACCGTTGGGATGGACAAAAGTATGTTCCAATGGAGCAACCGAACATCGTCCTTGAGCCGTTTGAAGGTTATTGGGTTATGAAATTTAAACCGTGTAGGTTCGTGGTGTTGCCATCAATAGCGATGCGCAATCGCAATCCTTCAGCAGTAAGCCGGCGTGCCAAAAAGACAAACGGATGGTCATTGGAGTTGGTTGCCGAACCAATCCCCAATGATGAGAAGCTGAAGGCAACAGTCACGCTTGTTGTGAGCGCCGATGCGAAAGCCGATGTTGAGTTCTCCGAGGATATACCAGCACCTCCATGCCCACCGAATGCTAAGTTGACTGCAAGCCTTATGCCAGTCGATGGCAGAGCGATACCGCTTATGGTTGATTGCCGTCCACAAAGTTTGGGGCGCATCGTTTGGAATGTGAATCTGCGTTCAGCAGGCTCTTGCAGGACTGTTAGGTTAAGTTGGGATGGGATTGGAAGTATACCCAACGGTTGGAGGCTATTGCTCTATGAGCCTTCTCGCAGCTCACCAATTAATATGCGCATAGTGAACGGTTGTGAGGTAGCACTTGACCGATCAGGTGAGACGCTGTTGCGTGTTGTTGCCGAAAGAACTTTAACGCCACTTTTGCGTGTTAGAAACATAAGTGCAAGTCCAACTCGTGGTGGTGTGCTCATAAGATTTGAGTTGAACAAGAGTGCAAGGTGTGAGGTTACGCTCTTAACTTTAACTGGAAGGGCTGTCCGCAAACTCGCATTGAACGATGGTAGGGCTGGCTTTAACTATGTCCTTTGGGACATGAAAGACGACGGTGGAAGAAGCATCGCACCTGCAGTTTACATTTGCAAGGTAGTGGCATATGATGAGGAAACAAAGACGCAATCCCAAGGCATAGGGCTTATACGAGTGCGCTAAACAGAGGTGAACATACCGTGAGATGGCGCACTGGTCTTCAAACATGTGTTTATTTCGCAATTATAGCTGCTTTGGTTGCATGCTCTATAGATGCGTCCGCACAGGTTACAGTCGTTAACAATCACCTCAGCGTGACGATGGCTACAAACGGTGATGTGACTGTTCGCACCGTCCTTGTGGACCCATTTATACCTCCCAAGCTTGATATACTCACTATGACGATGACATTAAGGGTTGAGGATGATGCTGACAGGATTTACAGTGCTCTCATAAGGGCAAATGGTAATGCGCAATCTCTTGGTGAGCGTAGAGCACAGCCACTTTCATGGGAACTCCGCGGGACCCCTGCGTTAAGGAGTCAAAATTCTGTCAGTTGTTTCTGGATCGTCGAAATGCCAGAGCCAATTGGAACAGACCCAGATTACGATAAAAACCCAGAAGACTTGGTCATTGAACGAACAGTCACCCTCATACGGGAGTTTGTTGAAATACGGCACCGAATAACGAACATTGACAATGTTACCCATGTAATAGGCGTGCGCCTCTTTTTGAATCCTCGTTTAGACCCAAACTCAAGCGCAGGACCTTTCTATGTGCCTGGTATGCCACCAATAATCAAGGAAAAGGAATTCTACTCAGCGGAGATGCCAGAGATCTGGTTAACTACGCTTTCAAGGACACAAACTGCATTTAGTTTGAAAGGTATAGTCAAAGGTGGAGATGCCACACCACCAGACAGGCTTGTCTTCGGTGAGGCTGGTCACTTGACCGCTGACAACTGGGACTTCACTTTAAACGAGTTTTTCAACCTTGAGTTTCAAGACAGCGCTGTAGCATACTACTGGATGCCCTTCACGCTCTCTCCGGGGGCAAGTGTTCAGTTCATCACATATGTTGGTTTGAACCTTGCTACAGCAGTCTCAATCGGCGGTTCATATGCACTCTTCGTTGATATGCCACCGCAATTGCAAACTGTCTTCGGTGATAACTTGCTCACGCCAGAAATTGAAGCTTCCTTCCCGGTGCCAAATCCGTTCAAAGTTAATGTGACACTCCTCAACTACAGTGATACGCCACTCACTGACACGACACTTATCTTGCAGTTACCACCGGGCATGAGTTTGCCTGCTGGTTCTTCACCAACACAGTCAATAGGTGTTGTTCCAGCGAACAGCGAAGCGAATGTTTCATGGGATGTAAACGTTGAAGGGTGGGTGCAAGGGTATGTCACTATAAACCTTGTTGGGATGGCTTTCCCAGGTAAGGTGCATAACTTGCCGATCAGGCTGGTAGTGCCAGCTCAGGTCCAGCGTTTCTTCATGAGTGGCTTTCACATGCTATGCTTGCCATATCCTGTTTTGAATGCATACCCACCAACAGCCCTTTCGTTTACTGGGAGCCTCAAGCTTGCCCGCTGGGATGCACGCTCGGAAAAATATCGCTTCTTCCCGTATGACATTAGGGAAGTTCGCCCAGGTGAGAGCTATTGGGTCTACTTTGACACCCCAACAACGATAACGCTTAATGGTGCTCGCTTCCTCAAAGACACAGAGGTGCCAGTTACAGTGCCACTTTACGCTGGTTGGAATCAGGTTGGCAATCCATTCCCACAGCCGATTTATCTCGGTGGGTTGAAGTTCGCGATTGCTGGCAGCCCATTGGCACTCAACTATGAAGACGCTGTCATTGATGGATACATCCATAGCTTCATCTTCTTCTGGGACAACTCAGCTAAAGATTATGCACCACCTAAGTCAGGGAACGATGTGCTACTTACACCGTGGCAAGGGTTCTGGGTTTATGCGAAGCGGGATGTGTTGCTCCTTTTTGATAGACCACAGTTTATCGGCTCACTACAGGTGAGGAAGGGCAGTTTGCAAAAGAATGTAGGAAACCCAATTTGGAGAATACGCATAAGCGCAACTGCTGGTGAGCTTAAGGACACACATAATCTGCTCGGTGTTGCGAATGGCGCTTCAGATGGCTTTGATGATTTTGACATACCTGAGCCACCTCGCCCATCACCGTCAATCAAACTTGCTTTCGTCTCCGTTGATAGGGGTAAAGCATACGAGCTTTGTTACGATATCAAGAGCGCAAGCAGTAAAAGGAAGGTTTGGGATTTTGTGGTGAGTTGTGATGTCCCTGAAGCCGAAGTGAAGTTACAGTGGGAGTTTGAGAGTTTCCCTAAAATGGCAAAAGCATTGTTGATTGACCTTGATGCTGGCAAGAGCATTTACATGCGCACTTCCGCAAGCTACCACTACAAGAACGATGCATCTGGGAAGAGGCAGTTTAGGGTTATCGTTGATGAGGAAGGAGTAGCACCTCTAAAGGTGATGCAATTGCGTGCTGTGCAACTGCGTGATGGGAAGATTGCAATATCCTTCACACTCTCCCATGATGCGAAAGTTGATTGCACCATAAGGACGCTCACAGGAAGGCTTGTGCGCAAGTTAAGCAGATCTGAGATTGTCAAGCGTGGTCAGGTCACAATGCTATGGGATGGAAAAGATGCACAAGGTAGGCAAGTGCCCAGTGGCGTATACATGATTGTAGTCCAACCAACAACTGAGGACTTGAGGACTGTAACAGCAACTACTCTTTTGAGGCTACGGTAGGTTTGTTGAAGTGGTTGTGTTTATGTCGCATTGGTATTGGGTAATGCAATAAGCGAACTAAAGGCATAGAGCGAGAAGTGGCGGGAATAATTGGCACTCATACAATTAAGGGGGTAAGGCGTATGGGCTTAAAGGCTATAAGACGAAGCAGCATCCGAGAAGACATTTGCTATTTCCTCATAATCGCTTTGACCTTCACTCAACTCTTAATTCCTGCGCCACGCCAGTCAAAAGCAGCTGAAGCGCGAACAAATGTGGTTGCGTTTTCCTTCTCGCAATTAACTCCAGAAGCCCCCGAAGGATTGGCGAACACTATAAGAGACGCAATAGCTGCTCAGATGATTGACACAGGTAAATACACCGTCAGAACAGCCTACGAGAACGACCCTGTGCTACAGCGTGCGATAAAGGAGCAATTGATAACGCCAGAGGAAGTTGAGCTTGCCATCCGTGAACCAACAGCTGAAAGAGCAGTCGCACTGGGGAAGCTGATGAATGTAGATGCAGTTATGCTCGGTTCTCTTGATGAGTTCAAGTTTGAGGAAACAGACGGTGGCACTGTCACAATCACTGTTTCGGTGCAGTTGATAAGCGTTGAGACTGGTCAGCCTCTCCCGAATGGTGATGTTAAAGAGACAGTAACTCGCACTGCTAAGAAGCCACCAGTTGAGATAGCAAGGGAAGCACTCATAAAACAAGCTGTCTTGGATTTGGCGAGGGTCGTTGTTGATAGGTTTCTTGGGAAGCCACCTGCGCCACCTGCACCACCAAAGCGCCCAGCTGCAGTTGGAGCTGTTTTGCCTATCATTCTGCTTGCAGGTGCTATAGCTGCGCTTGCTGGTGGAAAGGGTGGTAGAGGGGGTCCTGCGCCAGCTACTAATGCACCAAGCGATGTCGCTGTTTATCCTGAGGTAAATGGTGTGCGAGTAGTCTGGATGCCACCAAGCGCTGGAAAACCGATTGAATACCGCATCTACAGGCAAGTTGCAGGCGTTGCTATAATGCGCTCAAAGGCTGTTGGTGGTTGGGAACTTGTTGCTAAGGTTCCAACAACTCAAACACAGTATCTGGACACAACTGCAACACCGCCACAACTATACAGGTATGGTGTGAGCGCTTTCTTTGAGGATGGGCGTGAAAGCCCAATCGTTGAGCCACAACCAGATGGCTCTGGGAAGCCACCTGCTGTTGCAGCCGGTATCCCAACAACGCCAAGAGGTTTCACTGCTACTGCTGGAGATAGGTGGGTAAAACTGTCTTGGATGAGGAGCCCCGAAGATTTCGTTATTGGCTATAGGCTCTTCCGCTTTGAGATACCAAAGGAGATTACACCGCAAGATAAACCTATCGCTGATGAGAACACACTAAGGGCAACGGTAACCGAGTTCATAGACGATAATAGTGGTAAAGGGCTCATCAACGGCAAAGTTTACTTCTACAGGCTTGTTGCGGTTGGACCACAGCGATTTGAGAGCATACCAACACCAATTCAAGCTGCCACCCCGGGAGACTACCCACCACAACCACCAAGAAACTTAGCTGCAAGAGGGCTTGATAAGGCGATTGAGTTGCGTTGGGAACCTTCTCCAGATCCAGATGTTGTTGCATACGAGGTGCTTCGTGGTGAGGAGAGCATTGAGGGGCGTTCACCTCACACGCGCGTTTTGCGCACCACACCAATGCCACCTAACATAAGGTTCCCGCAGTTGCGTGAGATGCTTTCCAGAGTGCGTGCGCCTCAACTAAGACCGATTGCGAAAGTTACAGGACGCCTGAACACACAGTATGTTGATAAAAATGTCGTAAACGCCCGCTTCATTTATTGGTATGCAGTCCGTGCGTATGATGAGAAAGGTAATGCGAGTGATCTTTCTAACCTTGTCTCAGCTGTTGCTAACGCAAAGCCAATCACACCGCCACCGCCAACTGTAGCCAAGGTGACAGATAGGAGTGTAGTGCTTGACCTGCAAGCTGTCATAGAAGCAGCGATGCGTGACCCAGATGGCGATATAGTTGGTGTGCGCATATTCAGAGGGTTTGCGCCAGGGCAAACGCAAACTATACTCACATCGCTGAACAAGCTTTTTGGTTTGCAAGACCCACTACCTTTTGAAATGCTTCAAGATGGGCGTTTCTTCACTGACGATGGTAGGGACCTACCAGCAAAGTCGCTTTTGACAAACACGCAATATTTCTATGCCGTCCAGATTGTTGATAGGCTTGGGTTAGGTAGCGATGTGTCAGCTGAAGTAAGTGCGATACCGCACAAGCCACCAAGCGTTATTGAACTTCCAGAGCCTATCGTTGATCCGGCAATGTCTGCCAACGGACGCTCAATGGCGCTTATAATGGCAAAAGTGCTTGACAAGGATGGGCAGCCAGTTGGTGGTGTTGATGTCAAGTTCACCGTTGAGCCACAAAACAGAGGTGGCTTCGTTGAATATAGCCCAGAGCTCGCTGCTCAGATAACACCTCTTGTCTCCCTTGGCGCATTACCGTTAAGACAACCAATTAGCACGCCTCAAAGGCAAGTCGGTGGACTACAGCTAAAAAGCGAAATTATCGCCCAGACTGATACAGAAGGCATCGCGAGGGTGATTTATGTTGCGCCGAAGCTCGTGCAAGATGAGGTTGCTCGCATTATTGCAACTGTTGTTGAAGTCCCAACACTCTCAAAGAGCTTACTCATGACGCTCGTTGCTCCAAAGCCAACAAGCATAACGATGACAGCCGTGCCACAAGTGCTAACTGCCGATGGTGTCACGCTTTCTGAGATCAATGTTGTTGTGAAGGATGCCTTCGCAGAAGTTATGGGAGGTCAAGTTGTAACATTCACAATCACAGCAGGACCAGCTGGTAGTGGCGCAAGCGACGCTAATGGTTGGTTCGTTCAAAACAATACGAAGGTCGCACAGCTTTCGCTTACTACAGATCAAACCACAGGTGAGGCTACAGCAATCTATCAGGCTGGGACGAAGGTTGGTAAAGTCGTTATAACCGCAAAATGTGGTGGCGCCCAAACCAATACAACTATTGAGCTGGTCCCAGGTCTGCCAAGTAAAGTTATAGTGCAAGCTACTCCAGCGGAGCTAACAGCAGATGGGCGTTCAACAAGCCAGATAACTGTTAAAGTCTACGATGCCAAAGACAATCCAGTTAAAGGCGCTGAAATAGCATTCTCAGCAAGCATTGGCAATGTTGCACCAGAAAGTGCTACGACGGATGAAAACGGAATTGCAACAACTGTTTACACTGCTGCAACAAAGGTTGGCATAGCTGTTGTCACAGCGAGAGCAGTGATAAACGGTGCGGAAGGTAAGGCAGAGATAACGCTCAAGGCAGGCACTGCTGCCGTCATACAGGCAACTGCTTATATCACTGATGCAGCTGGAAACAAAGTCCCAATGCCATCAAATGGCATATTCGTCTCAAATGTCGGCATGACTCCAAACCAAGCCATAATTGACATTATCGTCACAGATGCCACAGGTAACCCAGTTAAAAACACAGTCGTAACCCTCCAAGCTGTGGGCGGGACTGTAACGCAAAGTGTGCGCACGGATGACAACGGGCATGCCGAAGCCATATTCACAGCTGGTAATACATCTGGGCAAGCTCAAGTGACGATAACATCTGCTGGTGTATCACAAAGCTTGACGATACCGCTTCGCCCAGGTCCGCCTCACTTCCTAACGGTAAACATAGCACAGGCACAGCTCCCAGCTGATGGCGCTTCAACAACGACAATATCGGCACTCGTTACGGACGCAAATAACAACAAAGTTGAAGACGGGAATGAGGTGCGCTTCACAATTCAAGGTAACAACCTCGGTGCTCTCTTTGGAGATGGCAAAACTCAGACTGTTGCAGTAACGCAGGGCGGAATCGCAAATGTTACATTGCGCTCTGGAAATCAAGTTGGACAGATTCAGATACTTGTCCAAGCACTGCATCAGGGTCAGGAGAAGGCAAGGCAGGTTGTGACGATTAACTTCCACGAGGTTGTTGTAGCTTCAATTGAGCTCCAACTCGCTCAATCAACGATTTCGGTTAGCGATACTAATTCGCCAGAACCTGCTGAGCGTCATCCGCTCCGCACCGACATATCAAACCAAGTGATGGCAACTGCCACAGTCAGAGGTATTGACGGGAAACCTTTGCTCAACCGCCCGGATGTTCAAGTTATGTTCACCGTCAGCGACAGCAATGTCTTGCTCATTGATGCCGATAACCAAAAGCGCTACGCAATGGGTGCTTTGACTAAAAACATTGATGCAGCTACAGGGCAAGCTAAAGTGATACTTGTAGCATCGAAGACTGCGGGACCAATCGTCCTCACAGCAGTTTCTGAAAGGGTCGTTCAATCGGTCAACCTGACACAACTTCCCGGTGTGCCTGCAAGGCTTGAAATAAGCGCCTTCCCACAAACAATACCAGCAGATGGTGTCAGCACAGCTCAAATAACTGTCCAGGCATGGGATGCAAATGATAACGCTGTTGCTGACGGGACTGCGATCCAATTTAGCACAAGTGCTGGGACGCTTAATCCACCAACTGCATGGACAGTTGGCGGGAAAGCTACAACAACACTCACAAGCCAGCTAAGCAAAACGCCAATTCAGGCTGTTGTTGAAGCGCGTGTTGAAGGCATATTGCAGCCAGCAAAGGTTACGGTTGTCTTTGGAGTCACTATAGCCACACTCGTATCAATGCGTGCGGAGCCTTCAACAATTGTTGGTGATGGAATAAGCGAAGCCAAGATATATGCCACCTTCACCGACGATAAGGGCAATCCGATAGCTGATGGGACAACAGTCTACTTTGACACAACATTCGGCAGGATAGTCAGCGTAACGCCAACTAAAAACGGAACTGCAGTTGCGGTCCTGAGAAGCGCAATCGTTACACAAGTGAAGATTGTTCAAGTTACCGCTGTGCTAATCAACCCAGATGGCTCAAGGGTGGTAGGGACGGTCAATGTCACATTTACACCAGCAAGAGAAGTGCTCATCATAACGGCAAATCCAGCAACGCTTGTTGCAAATGGCACATCAACTTCAACGATAACTGCAAGGCTTGTTGACTTGGATGGCAAACCAGTCCAAGGTGTGGCTGTCAGGTTCTCAACATCTCTCGGGAGCATAAAGGCTGTTACGGATGTAACGGATGCAAATGGCGAAGCAACTGCCACGCTAACTGCGGGCGTGAAAGCCGGCGTGGCAATAGTGACAGTAAGAGCTGCAACCGCGGAAGCCTCAATTGATGTGCCGATCTTCCCTGATGCACCTCAATTCATCAGGCTCACAACATATGTGCCACAGCCACCGCTTTACGCCGATGGCTTTACGCAAGTCAAGGTTATAGCCGAAGTTACAGACGCAAACGGTAACTGGGTCTTGCCTGGAACTTCGGTCACCTTCACACAAACTGATGCAGCTGGTAATCAAGCTGTTCAAACTGCACTTACAGACGATGTAGGGCAAGCAAGCGTTTTCTTCACAAGCACAGTTGCTGGAAAGGCTGTTGTGACCGCCACATCAGGTGCTGCAACTGCTCAGATATCAATCACCTACTTACCAGCAGTAATACTTTCCATGGACATCTCGCCAGCGATAGTGACAGCTGATGGCACAAGCACAGCTACAGTAACGATTACGGCAAAAAATGCTCAAGGTAACCCAATGCCAAATGTAAACATACGCTTCCAAGCCTCACATGGGACTATAACTGACCAAGCTGTAACAGATGCACAAGGTATAGCTACTGCAACATACACTGCCCCACGCTTGAATGAACCCACAACTGTTGTGACAATCATCGCCATAGCTCGCTTCCTTGATGGCACAGAACAACGCATTACTGGCGTGCTAACATTGCAGGGTATTGGCGCAGGGCTATCTTTAGCTGCAAATCCGCCATCCTTGCCAGCTGATGGTAAGTCCGAAGCAGCAATACGAGTCCTTGCACTTGATGTCCAAAATCGCCCTGTTAGAGGCTTGACGGTGAAATTTACAACAACTGCTGGTGTGCTAAGCGAAGATACCGCACAAACTGGCGCTGACGGAACAGCCACTGTGAAATTGAGAGCCCCAACAGTGCCCACATCTGCAACAGTTACAGCTACAATCCCACCAACAGCCACAATCGGTGGAGTTTCAACAGCAACGACAGTTGTCACTTTTAACCCTGTAACCGTGGTGATGGAAGTTGATAGCAATGTTTTGGTTGCAGATGGTAAATCAACGACTACAGTCCGCGCACGCGTGCTTGACTCACAAGGTCTGCCAGTTGCGGATGGCGTGGAAGTCAATTTCAGCGTGGACGAGGGTTCAATAACCCCTCAAATAGCCGAAACAGTCAATGGGGTTGCAGTAGCTACATACATTGCTGGGAAGAGGGCAGGAGTGGCATTAATAAGTGGACAGGTTATGGCATTGGCAATAAGTGGCAGTGTGAGCATTGTATTGCGTCCTACACAGGCAAATAGGGTTGTTTTGGTAGCTAGTTCGAGCAGGTTGCTTGCGGATGGGAATGATGTAGTTGACATAGAGGCGAGGGTATATGATGCCAATGGGAACATGGCGATGGATGGGACAGTAGTGTGCATAAGGGCAGACAGGGGGACATTTGGGGCGGTAGGTGTAGAATTGAGGCAAGTTCATGTGGCTACTGTTGGAGGTGTATGCAGGGTAAGCTTGAGGAGTGAGGAAGAGGGAGTAATAACGGTAGAAGGTTTCATAGACAGCGACAGGGATGGGGTAGCTGATTTAGGGACGGTAGTAGGGCAAGTTAAGGTTGAGGCAGTGGGTGTAGGTGCGGGGATAAATGTGAGCATAAGCAGGGAGAGCATGCCAGCAGATGGGCTGAGCAGGGCGAAGGTGAGGGTGAGTTTGAGGGATGCTCAAGGAAAGGCGATTGGAGGTGTGTTAGTTAAGCTAACGAGCGATCTTGGGAGGGTGGAGCCGAGTGAGGCAAAGACTGATGCGAATGGAGTATGTGAGGCGGAGTTGGTAGCATCGACGGTGAGTGGGGTTGCTAATGTAGTAGCGTCGGCGGTATGGCAGGGTGTAGAGAGGGTAGGGGCAGCGAGCATAGCGATGAATCCAGTGTTTATAAGGCTGAGTGTAGGGCAAGGTGAGATGTTGGCGGATGGAGTATCAAGGACTGTTGTTAGTGCAGTTGTTAGTGACAGTGAAGGTTTGCCGGTTGCTGATGGGTTAGTTATAAGGTTTGCTACTGACAATGGGCAAGTTACACCAAGTGAGGCAGTTACGGTGGGTGGTGTTGCGAGTGGGCAATATATTGCGGGCAAGCGTGCTGGAGTGGCTAACATAGTTGCAAGTGCTGTTAGCTTGAACATAGTGCAAAGCATAGGTATAACGCTACTTCCGATGGAGGCAAATAGGGTTGTTTTGGTAGCTAGTTCGAGCAGGTTGCTTGCGGATGGGAATGATGTAGTTGACATAGAGGCGAGGGTATATGATGCCAATGGGAACATGGCGATGGATGGGACAGTAGTGTGCATAAGGGCAGACAGGGGGACATTTGGGGCGGTAGGTGTAGAATTGAGGCAAGTTCATGTGGCTACTGTTGGAGGTGTATGCAGGGTAAGCTTGAGGAGTGAGGAAGAGGGAGTAATAACGGTAGAAGGTTTCATAGACAGCGACAGGGATGGGGTAGCTGATTTAGGGACGGTAGTAGGGCAAGTTAAGGTTGAGGCAGTGGGTGTAGGTGCGGGGATAAATGTGAGCATAAGCAGGGAGAGCATGCCAGCAGATGGGCTGAGCAGGGCGAAGGTGAGGGTGAGTTTGAGGGATGCTCAAGGAAAGGCGATTGGAGGTGTGTTAGTTAAGCTAACGAGCGATCTTGGGAGGGTGGAGCCGAGTGAGGCAAAGACTGATGCGAATGGAGTATGTGAGGCGGAGTTGGTAGCATCGACGGTGAGTGGGGTTGCTAATGTAGTAGCGTCGGCGGTATGGCAGGGTGTAGAGAGGGTAGGGGCAGCGAGCATAGCGATGAATCCAGTGTTTATAAGGCTGAGTGTAGGGCAAGGTGAGATGTTGGCGGATGGAGTATCAAGGACTGTTGTTAGTGCAGTTGTTAGTGACAGTGAAGGTTTGCCGGTTGCTGATGGGTTAGTTATAAGGTTTGCTACTGACAATGGGCAAGTTACACCAAGTGAGGCAGTTACGGTGGGTGGTGTTGCGAGTGGGCAATATATTGCGGGCAAGCGTGCTGGAGTGGCTA
>JBGOEV010000026.1:0-33366 GCA_041538025.1 Candidatus Thermosaccharophagus gerlachensis
CGCTGATTTTCCAACTTGAACCGATAACTGACCCGATTGCCATTCACTACTCCCAAGCCAGCATCCGCGCCCATTGGATGTTTGACTCACGCGAGGACGGTGATACTTGGCCAAGGCGCTTTTCGTCCTACGAAGCGGTTCACTCAAGGTTCGCCAAGGCAAGGGATGCGTTCGTCCGCATCGTGGAAGATTTGGGCTTTCAGTTCTCGTTCGTTTCGTATGAGCAAATTGAGCGAGGCGAACTTTTGAGCCGAAAGTTTAAGGTCTTGCTGCTTCCACAATCGGTCGCTATGTCGGCACGGGAATGCGAGCAAATTAGGGCGTTCGTGCAAGCAGGTGGCATTGTCATCGCTGACAACATGACCGCGACAATGGACGAGCACTGCAAGAGGTTACCGCAAGGTCAATTGGACGATTTGTTCGGCATCCAACGAAAAACCGTGGGTTGGTCGCCTAAGCCAGAGGGTGGAGAAATTCAAGTAGCAGGCGAGCCGATTTCGGTCTACGAACCTGACATCACTGTCACGAAGGGCAAGCCGATGTTCCGTGCGAAAGCGCCCGCAGTAATTGTCAACAGGTTTGGGAAAGGCATCGCAGTTTACCTCAATCTGGACATGCGCGATTACAGCAAGTTGAGGCTCCAGCCACCGAGGGGGAAGGGGCTCCGCGAGTTGATGAGCCAGTTGCTCAAGATGGCTGGCTTAGAACCGACGGTGAGAGTCGTGAATGCTGAAACGAGACAAGAGGTCGCGTGTGTTGAAGTGTGGCGATACAAGGGCAAGAACGCAGATTATGTCGCTTTGATTCGCAACCCAGAATTTCGTGTCAGCGAACTTAGGCAAGTCGGTTACTCGGCAAGCGAAGCGATTGAGAGACCAGAGCGGGTTCGGGTCACCTTCCCTTCCAAGGCACGCGTGCGCAACATTTTGAACGGTCGCGACTTTGGTATGACTGATGCTGTTGTTGATACGCTTGAACCTTTTGCGCCGTTGATTTTTGAGCAGAGGTGAATAGCAAGCTAAAAAGTTGGGTTAAAATCTTGGTGAACGGAGGTGAGTGTAGTGAAGAAGATCAATCGGCGTAAGTTCTTAAGCAGTGTTGGGAAAACTGCACTTGCTTCTTTTACATTCCCATACATTGTGAGCAGTAGAGCAATTGGTGGTCCTGCAAAGGTGCCTGCGAATGAACGAATCGTTCTTGGCTTCATCGGGCTTGGTGGAATGGGCATGGGACACCTCAATGGATTCCTCGGGAACAAGTTGGTTGATGTAGCTGCAGTTGCGGATTGCTATGAGCCACATGCAAGCAGAGCAAAACAGCTTGTTGAGGAGAGGCGTGGCACAAAGTGCGATGCCTACAAGGACTACAGGGAATTGCTTGATAGGAAGGACATTGATGCTGTCGTCATATCAACACCAGATCACTGGCATGCTCTCAACACGATACATGCATGTGAGGCTGGAAAGGATGTGTATATTGAGAAGCCTTTATCTCACACACTCCTTGAGGGGCGTTTCATGGTTAACGCAGCGAGGCGCTATGGGAGGGTTGTCCAAACTGGAACTCAACAACGTTCCTCTTGGGAGTTTTGGTTTGCGTGCATGCTCGTGCGCAACGGTCTCATTGGCAAGCTTCACACAGTTAGAGTTGGCATAGGTGGTTCACCATCTTCTGATTGGACACCAGATTCAGAGCCACCACCGGGGCTTGATTGGGACTTGTGGCTTGGTCCAGCACCATACAAACCGTTCAACGAAAGGCGTTTCTTGTTCTCGTGGCGTTGGTGTTTTGATTATGGTGGCGGTATGATAACCGACTGGGGTGTGCATCACCTTGATATCGTGCAGTGGGGGTTGGGTGTGGACGAAAGTGGTCCAACAGTAGTTGAGCCTATAATGGCTACATTCCCAACAAAGGGCATCTGGGATACAGCAACGAGCTTTGAGGTGCATTACACATACCCAAACGATGTCAAAGTCATCTTGGCAAACACAAACAAAGGCGGGGTGCTATTTGAAGGCACGGATGGATGGGTTCATGTCAACCGTGGTTTCATAGAGACTCATCCGAAGGCTCTCCTGCGCGAGTCGCCCGAGACATTCAAGATCCAACTCTATAGGAGTCCGGGACACCGCGAGGATTGGCTTAACTGTATAAAGGAGCGTAGGAAGCCGATATGCGATATTGAGATTGGGCATCGCTCCACCTCTGTTTGCCACCTTGCAAACATAGCCATCCGTCTCGGTAGGACAATTCGTTGGGATGTAAACAAGGAGCAAGTGATTGATGACGAAGAAGCCAACAGGATGCTCATACGACCTTATAGAGCGCCTTGGCACCTTTGAAGTAACAAAATGGCGAACCGGAGGTGAGTAAAATGCGGTGGTGTTATGCCATTGCTGGGCTGTGTTTGGTGTTGTTTTCATGGGTTAGCTTGCCAGCTCAGGAGGACATGGAGGCGCAAGTTAAAGAAGCTATCAAGGCATACATTGAGCATAAGCGCGAGACATACCTTGAAGTTTATGCCAAGGTAAGCGCGCTTGGTGCAGATGCGCTGCCGATGTTGCTCAAGATAGCAGCTGAAGAGAACACTTCCGAAGGATTGGCTGCGAAGAAAGTCGCCGAGGCGATTGTGCATACAGCATCAGCGAAAGGAGGAAAGGAACGCCAGTCAGTTGAACAAAGGCTTATTGATGCCCTCAAACTTGAGCTGCCAGTTGATGTGAAAAGGTTCGCTATTGAGTTGCTCAGCTACTGTGGCATGGAAGCGGGAGCCGACGCATTAGGGGAGCTTCTCAATGATGAAGCGTTGCGTGAGGACGCACGCAGGGCGCTTGAACGCATACCGACGGAAAATGCATCAAAGGCGATTTTGAAAGCCCTCGCCGGTGCGAAGGGCATCTTCAAGGTTGGCTTGATAAACACACTCGGTAAAAAGCGCTATGTGGCAGCAGTTGATGCATTAGTGGATGCGTTGAAAGACGATGATGAAGCTGTTCGCATCGCTGCTATTGAGGCGCTTGGTAGGATACCAGATAGAAGGTGTGAGCCCATACTTAAGGCAGTTATAACTCAGGCGAAGAACGAAAAGCAGAGGCGCATCGCTCTGGATTCATATCTCAGGCTGGCAGATAACTTGGCTGAGGTTGGCGAAAGGAAGCTCAGTGGTGAGATGGCGCTTTGGGTCTACAAGGAGAGCGGTGATTTGAGCGCTACACGCGCTGCATTGATAAGCTTGGCCAAAGCGCTTGGTGCTGATGCTGTGAAAACACTCATTGATGCCCTCAGGAACGACGACGAACAAATAAGGCGTATAGCCTTATCGCTTCTCCTTGACCTTCGTGGTCCCGAGGTAACACAGGCGCTTTGTGAAGAGCTTAAGAAGGCTGATGGCGATATGCGTTTGCTCATTGTTGAGCTTCTTGGTAGGCGCTCAGACAGGACGGCTACGGAAAGCTTGCTTGAGCTGTTGAAGATTGAAGATGAGCCATTACAAGTTGCAGTTGCAAGGGCACTCACTTCATTGAATGATCCGAAGGCTATTAAGCCGCTTGTGCAACTGTGCATGCGTGGTGGTAGGGTTGCAGAAGCTGCATCGCAAGCTCTCTCAAGGATTACAGAGGGCGATGTAAGTGAAGCAATATTGGAAGCTCTTCCAGATGCACCAGAGGAAGCTAAAGTGCATCTTTTAAGGGCGCTTGGCTATCACAAGACTGAAAAGAGCACGCAGGCGCTCATTGAAGCTGCAAAGGATACAAGGGAAGCCATCGCTGTTGCAGCGCTTCAAGCCCTCTCAATTCAACGCCCAACAGAAGCCATTGCGTTGCTTGATGAACTCTCACAGAAAGGCACTGATGCAGTAAAACGCTCAGCCTTGCAAGCCTATTTGCGCATCGCAGATTCAATACGCTCACAGGATGAAACGAAGGCTTTGGAAATGTATCATCGTGCTGCACAGCTTGCCATCCACGATGATGAACGCAGGATGGTTCTTTCAGGCATAGCTATGATCGGCGATCCAAAGTCATTGCCAATAGTTGAGGAGTTACAAAAGAACCCCGCCCTCGCGCAAAATTGTGCCGAGGCATACGCTGCGATTGCCGATAAGCTCGCCTCAAAGCGTGCCCCAGATGCGGAAGTTGTCTCGCTTTATAAGCGAGCGCTCCTCCTTTCTCGTGACAGGAGGTTGATTGAAGACATAGCTGATAAAATGCGCTCGTTTGGTGTAGCTCCAAGTGATGTTGCATCTGAGCGTGGCTATATAACTCGTTGGTGGTTCCTCGGACCGATAAAAGGACGGGATGAATGGCGCGATGCCGATGCGATTGAAGTTGGTAACCGAATTGATGTTTCAAAACCTGTCAAGCTTGAACAAGGTGTTTTGCGTTGGCATTATAGGCGTGTAGATGACCCAACAGGACATGTAAACCTTGAGCAGGTTGTATCACGGCGGGACTTTGTGTGTGCATACATGATGACCGAATTTGATCTTGATGAGCCAACCGAGGCTGTTATGCTTATCGGAAGCGATGATGATGTGTTCGTTTGGTTGAATGGCGAACTTGTGCACAAGTTCGTCGGTGATAGAGGTTGGAGAGCTGATCAAGACAGTGTTAGAGTGAAGCTAAAAGCGGGGACTAACACGGTTTTGCTGAAAGTGTTGAATGGTAGGGCACAATGGGCTGCAAGCGTGCGTCTCCTCACGCCGGATGGTAACCCGATTGATGTGGATAAGCGCGTTGCAGAGAAGATGGTGGAAGCGCTTTCAAAAATGGGCTTTATAGTGAAGTGGCATTTGATAGGTCCGTTCTCTGGGCAGGATATGCTACGTGAGAAGGATGTGATTGCTCCCGATGCTGTGGATGTGAATGCGCAGGTTATTGCCGAGGGAAGAAGCTTCAGGTGGATCCCGCACAGGCTTGAGAGCCCGAACGGTGTGATTGACCTTTTGACCGCTGTTGCAAGACAAAACAACTGTGGTGCTTATGCATACGCTGAGGTGATTTGTGAGCAGGAGAAGGAGGTTCTGCTGAAGATTGGAAGTGACGATGATATCTTCGTTTGGGTGAATGGTCAGCTCGTCCATAAGAACATCGTCGCAAGAGCGTGTGCACCAGATCAGGATGAAGTAAAAGTAAAATTGAATGCGGGCGTAAACCGTATACTTTGCAAAGTCTTGAATGGCGGTGGTGATTGGGGATTTTGCGTCAGGGTTACAGACATTGATGGCAATCCACTGCCGTTGAAGCAGCCATAAGTTCTTAACCAGCTCATGCACATTTGATTCACCTAAGTATGCTCAAATAATGCATGAAGCGTTGTTGCAAGCGTTTCATTTCATCCTCATCACGGCAAACGAATATTGAGGCGTTTGTTGCTGCCACATGCGTTTTATCGTTTCTGTTTAGTAGCCAAACGACGATGGTGTAAACTCCGGGGAGTTTTTTGAAGAATGGTATTGGACAAAGGAAAGTCCCATCGTTTGCTATGATTATGTCTCCCCGCGAGCCATCGCTATACCTTGCATTCGGTGGCAAGAGCTTAAAAAGCGATTTTCTTTCTTCTGGCAACCCATACGCGCTCATCCTGCTTAGCTCTTCCTTCGTCATTGGAGATGGCAACGGTTCGTAGAAAACATCAATGTTGTGTAGCTCCCACCCGCTCGGCACTTTCCCTATGATTTGGAGCTTCTCATCAAGTCTTGCAAACCGAGGTATTGGAAGCATCTTTATGAGTTTGGTTACAAACTCCTGCGCAACATAAACGTGTCCATCGTTTACAGCGATGCCGATGCCAACATGTGTTGCATATGGCAACAGCAATGTTCTTTTGTGCCCATCGTTAGGTGGTCTTTCAGCAAGATACGAATTGATGATCGTTTGGGGCAGTATGCGAAGAGGTATGTTCTTTGTGTGGCTTAAGTTTTCGGAGAGAGCATCGTATCCGCCAGCAAGCGAATAGCGCATATATGGCTTAAGACCATTTCTATCCCAGTGGCTGAAGTATGAGTTTCTCGCCATCTCTTCAGCATGTATTTGAGCCACCTTTGAAGCATGTTCGTCCAACTCCAATCGCTTCAGACCATGAGCTTCTCTTGCCCTGTTTATCTCTGCGAGCATGCGAAGTTTGAAATCCTCAAGTGCTCCTTCTGCTCTGTTGAGTTTCGAAAACCACCTGCAGGACAATGTTATCCACAAAGCGCTTGCAAGCAGTGCTATTGCTATTTTCCCCTTCATCGCTTCCTTAGTGCCTATCTTGATTACATCTCTAACATTGTGGTGTTGCATGCAGTTTATGCTTCTGCTTTGAACGCCAACTAAGGTATGTCATTAGAGAAGTGTCAAATGGCTCATCAGTGCGCAGGAGCACATAGTCAATATGCGAGCTATAGCACATCTCCTTGCAACCCGAGATAAACTTTGCAACCTCTTGCCTGTATGAACTCCTTAGTGCGATTGGGTCTGTTTGCAGTGCCCTCCTTTCCTCCAAATCCCAGAATACAGATGGCTCTTCAAAAGTGAAATCAATCTCTGCAGGGTCAAGCATGTGAAAGACCATCACCTCATGTTTTCGGTGCCTTAGGAAGCAGAGAGCCTTCCTAAAGGAGTCATCGCTACCAATCAGGTCCGAAAGGAACACCACCAAGCCACGCCTCTTCAAGCGTTCTCCAAGTTCTCTGACGACATTGCCTGCGTTTGTGCCTCCTGATGCCTTTGTTGATTCAAGTGCTTCAATGATACTGGTGAAGTGTGATGGATGCATCCTTGGAGGAATGTAGTGAAGAACGCTCTCGTTAAATACTACCAGCCCAACCGAATCGCGCTGTTGTAGCGCAAGGTATGCTATTGCAGCTGCCACAACTGATGCGCATTCATACTTGCTCATCCCAGTTGTTCCATAACCCATTGATGCGCTGGCATCAATGAGCAAGTAGCACCTCAAGTTTGTCTCCTCTTCAAACTCCTTCACGTAGAGCCTATCGGATTTAGCGTAAGCCTTCCAATCAATGTGGCGCACATCATCGCCTGGGAAGTATGGGCGATGCTCAGCAAATTCAACGCTAAAGCCCTTATATGAACTTCTATGTAGACCGCTTAGGAAGCCTTCAACTACTGTTCGTGCGCGCAGTTCAAGTCTCCCAAGTTTTGCTATAAGCTCCGGAGTCAAATGCTTGCCTATTTCTATTCTCTCGGGCACAAAGGTAGCACCTCAATCACTCATGCTTTTTTGTTTTCCCTGTGCCTTAGGGATCTGCGAGTATTTCGGAGCGCAGTCTCTCAAGATACTTGACGGCTTCAGCAACATCTCTACGTTGCTGTTCACCTGTTATTTCGCGCTCAATCGTCAGCGGACCTACATAGCCAACTTCTTTGAGCGTTTTCAGGAAGAGCGGTATGTTGACATCGCCTTGACCAAGTGGGACTTCCTCTCCCCATTCCTCACCAGGACGAGATGACCACTTAGCATCTTTGCAATGAACGCTGCGGACAAACTTTCCCACTTTCCTCAGAGCTTCAATTGGTTCTCCAGAACCGTAAAGTATCATGTTGGCTGGATCAAAATTCACAAACAGGTTATCCCTACCAACATCGCCTATGAACCTGAGGAGTGTGTCTGCCGTTTCCTGACCAGTTTCAAGGTGGAAGCGTTGTCCATTCTTCTTTGCATAGTCACAAACTTCCATGCAAGCTTCAACTACTTCGCTATAGAGTGGGTCTTGAGGGTCTTCTGGTATGAAACCGATGTGCATCGCTATCGCATCAACACCAAGAGCTGCTGCGAAGTCCGAAATCTCCTTTGTCTCTATCAAGCGCTCCTTCCTCGTTTCCCTTGGGACAAGCCCAACAGTTCGCCTAACGGTTGGTATGTCAGCGTAGCTTTCACCTTCAAAGCCACAAAATACAACAGTCACTTTTATGCCAGCCTCGCTCAAGTCTCGCTTCAACTCGTTAATGTGCTCTTTGGAGCGCAGTTTTTTTGGCGGTGCATGCAGTTGTATTGTTGGGATGCCGAGCTCCTTGACCACCTGTGGCGTTACACCTAACCCTGCCCCTATTGATGTGAAGACGCCGATCGGATAGCGTTCCTCAACGCTACTCACTTCCCATCACCTCCATAAGCCCACAAATATGCTCTTATGAATTCATCAATCTCTCCATCAAGCACAGCCTCAATATCTGTCACCTCAACGCCTGTTCTGTGGTCTTTGACCAATGTGTATGGATGTAAGATGTAGCTTCTTATCTGGTTTCCGAAACTGATCTCTTTCCTCTCACCCTTCAGCCTCGCTATTTCCTCTTCTCTCTTCTTGCGCTCGTATTCGTATAGGCGAGAGCGCAACACTTCCATTGCTATTTGCCGATTGCGCAGCTGTGACCTTTCAGCTTGGCATGTAACTACTATGCCTGTTGGTAGGTGCGTTATTCTAACAGCAGAATCGGTTGTGTTGACATGTTGTCCTCCATGCCCGCTCGCTCTGAATGTCTCTATGCGCAAATCTTCCTCTCTTATTTCAACCTTAACTTCCTCGCTAACCTCTGGGATGACCTCAACCGATGCAAACGAAGTATGTCTTCTTCTGTTGAAATCGAAGGGTGAGATGCGCACGAGCCTATGAATGCCCTTCTCAGCTTTCAGATAGCCATATGCATATGGACCCTTAACGAGCGCTGTGAACGTTTTTATGCCAGCTTGCTCGCCTGACAGGATTTCAAGCACTGTGAATTCAAATCCTCTCTTTTGAGCCCACATGCGATACATCCTCGCAAGCATTTCAGCCCAGTCCATTGCATCAACCCCGCCAGCGCCCGGGTTTATTGAGAGTATGGCGTTTTTCTCGTCATGCTCACCGCTAAGGAGCACACGAATCTCAAGTTCCTTTATTCTTTTCTTCACCGCTTCCAATTCATCAGTGAGTTCGTCGCTGAGGCTTTCATCACCTTCTTCTGATGCCATCAAAGCAAGCTCAGCGATCTCCTCAAGCTTCTTCTCAAGCTCATCCCATTGTTCAAGTTCTGACTGTAGCTGGCTTAACCTCCGTAGCAACTTTTGAGAATCTGTATCACTATCGCTTGTCCAAATTTGCGGTTGCTTTATGAGTTCGCTCAGTTGCTCTAATTCCTTTCTCTTGCTTGGCACCTCAAAGGCGATCCCCCAGCTCTTTAAGCTGGGCAATCAAAGCTTGTGCTTCCCTTCTAACTTCGTTTACGCTCGCCAAATCGCTTCACCTCCAGCCACCCTATGAGCGTGTTTTGCTTTTCTCTATTTCCTTGAGCATGCAACACTTTTTGTATTTCTTCCCGCTCCCACACGGGCATGGGTCGTTCCTTCCAACCTTTTGAACTCTTACAGGTCGGATAACATCGGTTCTCTCCTCGGCTGAAGCTATAGTGGCTTCAACATCTGTTTCATCAACTGCTACTTTTGTGATCTCATCGTGGCGTTCCCTAACCTCTGAGACGCGTGTCTGGCGTTGTTGTATTTCTGGCTGACCGTAAAATGCCCAACGCACAACTTCTTCCCTTATGCTTTGCAGTAGCTGTTGAAACATCTCATAAGCCTCACGCTGGTATTCAATGAATGGGTCCCTTTGCCCATACGCCCTCAAATGGATGTGGTCACGAAGGTAATCCATGTTTGCGAGGTGATCAATCCACTTTGTGCTAATAGCCCATAGCACAACTCGCCTTTCGTAGTCTCTCATTGTCTCCTCGCCGAATATCTTTTCCTTCTGCTCATAGAAGTCAAGCGCCCTTCTAAAGATGAGCTCTTTGATCTCTTCCTGCTTAAGCCCTTTAAGCTCTTCAATGCTAACCAGCTCATCAATTGGGATGAATTGGCGCATGCTTTGCATGAACGCTTTGAAGTCCCAACTCTCTGGTGGTAGAGTTTCACTCAAGTGTAACTCAACGGCGTTGTCAATCACAGCCTTAAGCATCTCTATCACATTAGCTCTCATGTCTGCACCTTCAAGGACTTTTCGCCTGTCGGAGTAAATGACTTCCCTTTGCATGTTCATGACATCGTCATATCTGAGCGTGTGCTTTCGTATCTCAAAGTTATGTGCCTCTACTTTCTGCTGAGCCTTCTCCATAGCTTTGCTAACTATCCTGCTTTCAATCGGTATCTCTTCCCACCAACCCCTTAACCATGGGTGATTCAACCTATCACCGTATAGCCTCATCCACTCGTCTTGAAGTGAGACATAAAAGCGTGACGATCCTGGGTCGCCTTGTCTACCTGAGCGTCCTCTCAACTGGTTGTCAATTCGTCTGCTCTCATGTCTTTCGGTGCCTATTATGTGCAATCCGCCTAACTTCACAACATCGTGGTATTGCTTATTGTGTATCATGTGCACTTTGCAGTTTTCGTCATCGCATATTTCCTCTGGATGCTTCTTTTTGTCTGGCTTGCCGCCGAGTATGATGTCAACACCTCTTCCAGCCATGTTCGTTGCAACTGTAACAGCCCCCAGCCTGCCTGCCTCGGCTATTATCTGAGCTTCTCTTTCATGGTGTTTTGCATTGAGGACATTATGTGGTATGCCTTCGCTTAACACTTTTGAAAGCCTCTTGAGCATCTCCTCATTAGGTTCAAGCTTGATCAGCTCGGCAAAGCGCTTAAGATTCTCCTCGCTAAACACATCAGGATCCAAGCCAACTTCCCTTGCGACTCTGCGAGCCTTGACCATATCAAGCTTTTCAAGCGGTGTATTTATGATTTGGCGCATCCTGTTAAAATCTTCGTCACTCAGCTTCTTCGCATTGTAATTGCTGTGGATGCGGTCAAGCGTAAGGTAACATAGGGCGAGCAGTTGAAGATAATGTGGTTTTAAGCGCTCGCTCAAAAACTCCGAAACCGCAACAGAACGAGTCCCAACTAAAACCGGTTGCTGTCTGCAATGGCAGTTGAGTATCTCAGCAACTATACCTCTGAACTTTGCTTCCTGTGTCTTGTAGACGACATCAGGGTGGTCAACCCTTATCATCGGCTTATGAGTTGGGATGACCACAACTGGCATACCGTAAATCTTGATGAACTCACGCTCTTCAGTTTTAGCTGTCCCTGTCATCCCGGCAAGCTTGTAATACATTCGGAAGAAGTTCTGGAGCGTTATAGTAGCCACAGTTTGGCTTTCACGCTGAATCTTTACCCCTTCCTTTGCTTCTATGGCTTGATGCAAGCCATCACTGTATCTGCGTCCAAACATCAACCTCCCCGTAAATTCATCAACGAGGATCACTTCACCATCCTTAACGATGTAGTCAACATCTTTGTGGAAAAGGGTGTGCGCTTTCAAAGCATTCATCACATAGTGGAAAAGTTCAAAGTTGATCGGGTCTGAGAGGTTTTCAACGCCGAGTTCTTTCTCAACCTTTTGGATACCTTCGTCAGTAAGCGAGACTGTGCGTGCTTTCTCATCAACTGTGTAATCAATATCTGCCTTTAACTTCCTCACAACACGATCAACTTTGTAGTAGATGTCAGTGGGTTTCTCGGCTACGCCAGAGATGATCAACGGTGTCCTTGCCTCATCAATCAATATGCTGTCAACTTCGTCAATGATGGCATAGAAGAGTTCCCTTAAGACGGTGTCCTCAAGCCTCCAAGCGAGGTTGTCACGCAGGTAGTCAAAGCCGAGCTCGGTATTGGTCACATATGTGATATCGCATCTATAGTTGGCTTGCCTTTCCTCTGTGCCCATAAAGTGCTGTATGTAGCCGACGGTCAAACCAAGATACTCGTATATTGGACCCATCCATTCAGCGTCACGCTTTGCGAGGTAATCGTTGACCGTTACCAAGTGGACACCCCTGCCGGTGAGGGCATTGAGATAGAGTGGTAGCGTTGCAACAAGCGTTTTACCTTCACCAGTTTTCATCTCTGCTATCTTCCCTTCGTGCAGGACAATTCCGCCCATTATCTGCACATCAAAGTGGCGCATGTTGAGTGTTCTCCTTGCTGCCTCTCGCACCATCGCAAATGCAAGTGGGAGAATCTTGCGCAAATACTCCTGCTCCTTTTCCTTTAAAGCCTTGTCTGCCAATGCAAGCTCCTCTTCAAGCCTTCTCCTTTCCTCTGGTTCTTTACAGCGCAACCATTGCTCACGCTTCCTTTCATACTCAATCCTTTCGTTCTCCGTGTATGCCCTAAGCTCTTTTTTGAATTCTTCTGTCTTCGCTTTGAAATCTTCATCACTCCACTTTTGCACTTCTGGCTCAAGCGAGTTTATTACCTTGACTCGCTTCCACAATCGCCTTATACGCCATTCGTTCACACTGAACACTTTCCCAAGACAACGCCATATTGCTCCACCGACTTCCCAGAAGAAATCGCTTGCTGACATCTTCTCTCACCCCGTTTGTGGGAAGAAAAATGCAGTGGTTTAATAAAATGTTTGATACTGCTCTTTTGCGAGCTTTTGCGAACACCCGTAGCTTCATTGTAGCACAATGAGTTTTGACACCTAAACTCACTTTACCCTTGCAAGGGTGCGATCAAGCATGGTCCGCTGTAACTTTAGCAAAGTTTGGTTAGATATAGTGCTCGCTTGTGTTATTGCCATAGGCTCTTTCTTTGCTGTTGTGCTCACATCAAATGACATGGGAGTTACTTACGATGAAGCCATATATGCTGGCTGTGGGTTGCGCTTCTTGGGATGGCTCAAACTAACCGTCGCAAGCATATGCAATGGTGATTTTGTAACCCCGTTCAAGTATGAAACGATTCAGTCCTACTGGCACGCTAAAGACATGCACCCACCTTTCCCAAAGATGCTGATGGCGTTCACATACCTTCTCTTCTCAAACTTTATGCAACAAGGTTTAGGTGCGTTCCGAAGTAGCACCGCAATCATGTTTTCTGTTCTTCTCGCTTTCCTTTTCATGAAGCTCTGTTCCTGCATGGGGCGAACTGCTGCGCTTTTTGGAGTGCTCTCACTGTTTACCATGCCAAGGGTCTTCGCACATGCGCACTTTGTCACCCTTGATGTTCCTGTAGCTTCAGCTACATTTATTGCAACCGTCTTGATAGCAAAAGCGATTGAGCGCTCAAACATTCGCTTAATGCTTGTTGGGGCGTTTGTTTTGGGAATTGCCTTCTCGTGCAAGATGAACGCATTCATAGCTCCATTTGGCATACTAATCACATTCACAATCAACTGGTTGCTTGGGCGAAGAGACGAAGCTACTAAAGAAACCCTTACAGCAACATTGAAGAGAGCCTTTATCTGGGTGCCCATATCAACTGTTGTAGCCTTCGCCTTTTTGCTGCTCACATGGCCATGGCTTTGGTATGAAACACCGAAGAGACTTACCTCCTACATAGCCTTCCATGGCAAGCATTTTCCAATCCATACCTTCTACCTTGGGAAGCTATATGCGTATGCTCCATGGCATTATCCATTAGTCATGACGGCTGTCACAACACCATCGCTGACGCTGTTAATGGCAGTTGCAGGTTTCCTGCTGACGATACTGCATTGGAATAAAGCACCATCTATAGCACGCCTTTCACTGATCAACTTCCTCGTTCATATAGCTCCATTTTGCATGCCACATGTGCCGAAGTATAACGGTATCCGCCTCTTCATGCCTGCTATGCCGTTTATTGCTGTGCTTGCCTCATACTCGTTTAAATACATTGAGGCGTCCATTGCCACCATCGCTTCAAAGACTTTTCATCGTTCCTTAAGACAATCCTTTATCTCGGCGTTTTTGATCGTCGCTCTAACAGCACCAGCTTTTAACACCATACTGCGTATCCACCCGTTTGAGCTGTCGTATTATAACGCTCTCGTTGGTGGGACCAAGGGAGCAGTTTACCGATATGGCTTTGAATGCACATACTGGGGTGTCAATATAGTTCAGTTGATACCGTTCTTAAATGGCGTCCGCGATAACAGCCTGATATACATCTTGCCTGTTGGGCTTCATGCATACATGCAACTATACATGCGTTTTGGTTGGCTCAAGTCAACGCTACGGTTCACAAGTGACGAAAATAAACTGCCAGCTTGTGACTTCATCGCCTTTCAGTGCAGCCAGACCGAGATTTACAACAGCCCACTCGCCTGGTTTTTGTGGCGGAACTGTAAGCCTGTATATGCCTCCGTTTACGACAGTGTCCCCGTCGTCTCCATCTACGATTCAAACACCATTCGAATGGCTCTCTCGCACTTGAACAAAGGGAGGGGTATCTCCAAACCAAAGACAAACTAACGACGCTATGCGAGCTATGCGCCTGCTTCCTTCTGTTGTTCCTCTTTTTGCTGTTGTTCCTCTTTTTGCTGTTGCTCTTCCTTTTGCTGTTCTTCCTTTGGTTGCTCTTTCTTCTCCTCAATCAATTCTCTTATTGGGAGCGTTGTTTTGAGGTCATCAAAACGCACATCAAACTCGACTTCCTCTTGTCCTGTCGTGAATACAAACAAGCCTATCTCAAGCCTTTCATCTTGCAAGTTTGCTTTCGCGTTCCCCAGTGGCAAACCATCCACAAACGCAGCAAACCTTTCCTTCCCATCAAAAACGACTTTGAGGACGTGGGGCTTTTCAGCCTCATCACCAAACAACAATCTTGCTCTTGCTGCAACATCTCTCCAACGCTTGTTTTCGCAAATCCAGAGGACATATCTTGCATCCTTAACGAGGTGGTCAACATCCACAGCTACACCGTTGCTTGTTTCCTCTCCTTTAGGGGTTGCGTTTGAGATATAGATCCCACACATTGCGCCGAAGGGCAACTTCGGCAAAAGGACTTTGACGCTGATCTCAAACGGTTGGACGGATAATGGTGGAGTAGCCACATTCGCAACGATGGATTGACCTTTCGGGGCTTTACCCCTCATCACCAGCCAACCATCCTCAACTCGCACTTCAACACCCTGCGGACGTATTATCTCTGGGAAGACCTTCAGGTCTATAGCGCCACCGTCAAACGCCTCAACAAACTTAGGTTCCTCAACTTCTATCGCTACCTTTGGAGCTCCCTCTTTTGCTTCCCCCTCCTCTTGAGCCAGTATAAGTTTTTGGGGCAAGGACAACAAAACCAACACACCAACCACCGCAGCTACCAAGTAAAATTTAGACCTCGTCATTCTAATCACCCTCCTATTCGCTTTGTTTACATCGTCCTGCACAATTATTAGACTTGCACGAGTTCACCGTAGATGCAAACGAGTTGATAAATCAACTTGATACCTCATCTTCTTCCGTTGCATCCGATAGCTGTGCTATTACTTCCACATACTCGCTGCGCCTCTCTTTTTGAAGCTGTCCGTTTGGTATTTTTAGCACCTTAGCACGCACTGTTCTATTGCCCCAGCGTATCTCAATCGTGTCACCAACCTTAACACATGCTGAAGCCTTCGCTGGATATCCGTTGAGCGTCACTCTTTTTGCATCGCAAAGTGCCTTTGCTATACTGCGCCTTTTAGCCAGACCAACCAACTTCATAAACTTATCAATACGCATTTAATGTCACCACTCAGCATTTTCAGAACCAATAACTTCCCCACATAGATGAACAGGGAAGCAAATGCATAACCAGCTATGCAACCTGCGATGACATCACTTGGATAGTGTGCTCCAAGATAAACACGTGAGTATGCCACCAACGAAGCGATGAAGAAGAGCGAGAACTTCCCTTCAGGAACGAATGAAGAGATTGTTTTTGCTCCAGCAAACCAGTTTGCAGCGTGAGCTGATGGGAATGACGGTGAGCTACCAACCTTTGTAACTTCTCTTACACCAACCTCAACAGTTGATGGGC
The DNA here is from genome assembly GCA_041538025.1 of Candidatus Thermosaccharophagus gerlachensis. GTDB lineage: Bacteria > Armatimonadota > Fervidibacteria > Fervidibacterales > Thermosaccharophagaceae > Thermosaccharophagus > Thermosaccharophagus gerlachensis. The sequence continues at coordinate 15,766 of JBGOEV010000026.1, forward strand.
GAGGGCGCTTCCAGAGGTTCTTTGCAAGCTTGCCAACAAGCAAATCGGTAAGCAAGAGAACAAGCAGCAACATAAGCGCTATTTGCAGAAGGCGCTTGATCCCTCTCATCACGTAAAGCCAGCAAAGCAATATCAGCCAAAAAAGTAAGCTCTTACCGAGCCCGCTAAGGGCGCACATTAGCTGATCAACTATAATCACCTCGTTGTTCGGATTAAGAAGCTTGAGCAATGCAGTATCAACATGCTGCAATGGCTTTAGTGAGGGCGTAATTGCACACAGAAGGAAAAGGGACACCAGAATGCAGAATGTAAAGATACGAGATACCTTTGACTTGCTTGGCTTTTCCACTTCTGCCATCGCTTTAAGCACCTTCTACTACTTTAGCCATGGGAATTGTGTTATCAGGAAGTCGAGGCGCTTGATGAAAAGCGAGAAACGAGCCATTATGGTGTTTCCAAAGATGAGCCCAAATGTTATCATCAAGAGGAGCCTCCCAAGCCGTGCAGTTGTTCGTATCGTTGGGCGCTTGTGCTCAATGGTGAAGAAGAAATAAACAAGGACGCAAAGCAACGTGATGATGAAAATGATGTTGTTGAGCGTCATTGATATGTTCCCTGGCACATAGATTGGGCGAAGTGATTTGGCTATCTGTGGGTAGAATGTGAGCACGAATGCTTTAAATGTGTAGCCAGCTTGCAAGCCCATGAATATGCCTATGATGAAACGGCTCATCCACGCAAACCTTGGCATAAATATGGTGTAATAAAGCATGCCACCAACAAGGGCAAATATCCAATACCACTTACGCCCAATGCAATAACGCAACTCATCAATGTGCAATACTACACCGCTTTCAGCCAGCGCATCATCTGCAACAAATTCAACAACGTAGACTCCTTTGACTTCTCTCCTGTCCAACTCACCTTTGCTCCAAAAATCCTTAAGGTAAAGCGTTAGTTGGCGCCACCCAACAAAGTCAATTTTGAAGCTCTTCTCAAACCATGCTGTTGGCTTTCCAGCCTTATGTTTTGTCCCAACGCGCATCGTCACACTCCCATCTGTTTGCTTCTCTGAGTGCACCCACAGCTTAACGTATCTGGCATCAGTCCAGTTTGGAGGTGGGGTAGTGTATCGTATCATCTTTTCCTTATCCGTTTCCCAGCGTATGGAGGCTCTGCCCACCCTCTTTACATGCCTATCAATTGATACTCCTTCCCATCCCCTCACACTCTCACATGTGCTAATGATTGTAGCGTTCTCTGTGATCATTGGCTTAAACCATCTTGGGTCTAAAACCTCGGTTATCGTTATTGCCAATCCATATCCAGCAGCCACACCGATGAAGATGTGTTCAAACAGCCTGAAAAGCCTGTTCTCACGATATAGGATTGTGTAGATGCCGAGCGTGCATGCTGCAGCGACAAAGTATGTGATAATTTCAACGATCCTTGCGTCAACGCACATGCCTTAATTCATCTCCTCTCAACTTTCCTTGCAGCCCACATCCCGATGTTGCCCAACGCTACAAGAACGATGATGAGCAAATGCCCTGCTGACTGTGGTAGCATTGCTCTCTTACCACCGCCAACAACATTTAGCATCTCCTCATATTCCGCAGCCCCTTTCAAACCGACAAGCAAACCAGAAAGCTGTCCAGTATCAAGATATGGAAACTGCTCTGGACCGATAATGCCTGTGCAACCTTGTGCGAGCTTGACGCCAAACTGTGCATTGAATGTTGCTATGTATAGAGGCAGTAAACCTGAACCAGTGAACTCAACCACTAATCCTATGTCCTTTGCCGAACGGACATTTTTCATCATTGGGATCTCGCTTAAGGGCGTTCCAGCTTTGTCCTGCTTCACCGCTGCATGCAAATCACGGCACATCCTTTCAAGGAACATCTGACCACCAGTTATCCAACCGAAGTTGCAATAGTCAACACCATACTTGTAGCCGTATTTTTTTGCGAGCTCTTCCGCATATGCTTGCGCTATCGTTGGACCGACTTGGTCAAGCCCCATGATGATGAACTTCTTTCCCGCACGCATTATGTGTTCAATTACGCTCCTACATTGCGGACCGTTTTCTCCGAGTGTTCCCGGATCAAAATCACAAGCCACCAAGATGACCTTGTCATTTGGAACGCTCTCAACCGCTTCAAAGAAGGAGCGAGCTGCTCTCGTTGGATACATCGGGAGCACCGGCAAACGTATACCAACGTGCGGTGCTACTATCGGGAAGCCGATGAGTATCCAAACAAGCACATAGATGATGCGCCTATCAACCTGTTGAAAGCGAGAGAGCATTGTTAAAACAAAATCGCTTATGCGTGTAACCCTCATTTAACATCACTCACCTCGCTCTAAAACTGCCTCCCGAAATAGCCACCCCTTTCAAGGCTCAACCAGATGCGCAAAGCCATTGCGAGTGCACCAACCCATACCCCAAATAGAATACCCCGTTGCGCTGGCATGTTTATGTTCGCAAGAAGCCATTCTGAAAGAACTTCAAAGCGTAAGAACCTGAAGATGCTTTCATCTGGTATCCAATGCGTAAGCCACATACCTACTGGGACTTGCCCGAGCATGACTATGAGAGCACCAACCATTAAAAGTGCTGCCTCCGCAGTGCGTATCCTGAATGCTCTATACGCTGCTGAGGTTATGAAGAATGCGAGGAGTGAAAATACTGTCGCATTCAAAGCTGTATAAACACCCTCAAACATGACACTGAAAGCTGCTTGAACAGGTGTCATCATATTTTCTGCTGTAGCTGTGCAGAATAGGTTAGGTGCGTAGCGGTTTGCGAGTGTCACAACGAACATGATTATCATGCTTATGAAAAAGACAACGCTATTACCCCACCCCTCTCTCCTTTGTGATATATTGCGAGCGTGCACGATACAAAGGTTTGTTATCCCAATTCCGACGGTGAACGCTGCCATTACAGCAACTGCGTCACCAATGGGGTTAAGAAACGGTGTCAAGTAACGGTTGCGGAAAGGCGTTAACGCCGTCCCATCGGGGATAAAGAACTCAAGCGGGTAATATAAGCCAGCGATGAATGTGATAACCATGATTACTCGCATCCTTAAGTTTGGTGGCACATTATGTAGGACGGCAAGAAAGACAACGCTCACCAACACCGACAAAATCATGAGGGCTATGTTGAGTATGGTGTTCTCAACGGGTTGAAACATGCTTCATCTACTCCTTATTGTCCTCCAGTAAGGAACTTGAGCAACCCGTTAAGTTCAGCCCAGCGCGTTGCCAGTGTCGCTATTATCATCCCCGTGAATGTAAATGCAGCTAATGCTATCTTTGAGTAATCCTGCCCAACAACACTCCCAAGGTGTATCGGGTCCCTTGAGAGGTATGCTGAAGCTGCGTAGAATTCTTCACCGATGATTGTGTAATCGCATGCAGCTATGAAGAACGGCACTTGAAGTATTGAAGCGGTGCCAGCAATTTGTATTGCACCGATTGCCTGCCCAGTCTCGGCGAGTATGAGCGATTCAGCTGCAAACGGTCCAAAGAAGAAGTTGGCTGCAACTTTTTCCCTGTTCATTATCCCGATGACGCCAGAGGCATATGCGAATTGGCTTCCAGAAAGGAAGCGCACATCTTCAGGTCTGAAGGCTTCAGGGTGACCAGCTTCAGCGTATGCTTCCCTCAATGCCTCTTCAGCGATCGTGTAAATGACGGTGTCTATGACTGGGAGTATGACTCTGTTTCTGTAGCGTGCAGCAAGCCTTGCCACATGGCTTGCTATAGCAAGGGCTTGAAATGTCTCAATCTCAACACCACCTAACCCAACGGAGAAAAGTATCGGGCGCCCCATCTCGGTAGCTCTTCCAACAGCCTCTTCAATGGCATCTATTCCAGCAAGCCTGCGTATGAAAAGCTCCTTACCACGAAGCGATGACAATATCCCGTAGAGTATCAGCGTTGAAACAACGCCTATGACAAGCAAGTGGATGAGCTGAGCATGCTCCATATGCTCTCACTCACCATCTCCTGCAGTGACTTAAAATCTGTTTTCACTGTTCGTATCCCGTCCCGCATCATGTTGCTTTGCTTTTTTCTGAGCAGCGATTTCTTCAATTCGTTTTATGAGCGCTTCTATACCTTCCTCCGTGCTCAAAACTGCTGTGGCATCCTTTAACGCGTTGACGCCGAAGAAGGGCGCAAGAAATGGAAACGCAAATAAGAGGCTATGCCCAAGGAGGTTCGCAAGTGGCTTATGTAGCTCAAGGAAGAGGATGGCAGGCACCTCTAAACCGTAACTCGCAATCCTCCTCGCAATGCGTTCAATCACTTCTCTTTCCTTTTCCTCTGGCAAACGCTCAAGTAACAACTCTCTCACCATCCTTGAAGTTTTTGTTTCAGCCTTTCACTTGCGTCCCATGACTGCTGAAATGCGTTTTTATTGGCATATGGTCTCTTAGTTGGTTTCGCATGTGAGCAAATTTAAATTGCGTAACACTAATGAAGCTACAGCGATGTCTTGGATGGCTAAGCCAGTTGAGCTAAATATAGTGACATCGTTCTCATCCATTCGTCCCTCAATTCGTCCGATAAGCACATCCCCCAACTCACCCAAGATGTCATCATGACTTATCAAGCCCTCACGCAATGGCACATTCACTTCTCCTGATTCAGTCCCCTGAGCCCAATCATCAAGGAAGATTCTGGCTCGCTTCAAGAGCGCTGGATCTAATTCTTGCTTCCCGGGAGCATCAGCTCCTATTGCATTTATATGAACTCCATCGCTTACCCACTCGCTCATGACGATTGGCGTGCGTGAAGGTGTCGCTGTCACTATAATGTCGGCACCGCTAACGGCTTCTCTGGCTGTCTCGTGGATGAAAAAATCAGCATCTATTTGGCTTTGCATCTCCTCAACAAGTGAATCAGCCAACTCCCTCTCAAGGCTCCAAACATGCACTTCATCAATGCGTTTCATCACGACACTGAGCGCAAGCAATTGGTAGCGTGCCTGAGTGCCAGCACCTACCAATGCAACAACGCTTGAATCATGCCGCGCAAGCAATTTCACAGCGATAGCACCAGCTGCAGCCGTCCTCATCGCCGTAAGATGTGTTGCCTCAATCACAGCTATCGGAAAACCAGTTTTTGGATCAACAGCGATGATGATAGCCATCACTGTCGGCAACCCTAACGCCCTGTTTTTGGGGTGCGAGTTTACAACCTTAACACCAGCCAAGTTAACACCTTTAAGGTATGCTGGCATAGCCCGTAAATCACCATCTGGCAAAGGTATGATAAGCTTCGGTGGCATTACAGCGTTCCCTAACGCCTTTTCACGGAAAGCCATTTCAACGGCTTCTATCGTCTCTTGCATCGTTAAGAGCCTCTTCACTTCTTCTTCGCTGATGTAAACCGTCCTTCGCTGACGGAGCTCACACAAAACATGTTCACCTCTCACGGTGCAGAACAAATTCTGCAATCGCTCTCAATGGTAAAGCACGTTCGTTAAAACAATTAAGATGCCCAATGGCACGCTCAATCGCTTCCGCTGCAAGCTGCTTTGAGCGCTCAATGCCAAGAACCATCGCCATGTTCGGTTCTCGGTTTTTAACATGACCGCACTCGGCATCAAGCAAATCATCAGTGATTTGGAAAGCGAAGCCAAGCTCATGAGCGTATGCTCTTAGAGCTTTTCGTTGTTCCTCTGATGCCCCTCCTATTAAGGCGCCAACATCAACTGCTGCAGTTATCAGTGCACCAGTTTTGTGCCTGTGTATCTTGCTTATTTGCTCCTCTGAGAGATGGATGTCATGCATCAACATGCCTTGTGCTTCAACATCCATCACCTGCCCACCGACCATGCCCAAGTGCCCAGCAGCTTCAGCGACTACGCTGATTGTTTCAACCACCACATCGGGAGCGACACCAACCTTCGTTTGCTCCTTTGATAGGACTTCAAACGCAAGTGTAAGGAGAGCATCACCACATAGGAGGGCAATAGCCTCCCCAAAGACCTTATGGCATGTCGGCATACCACGCCTTACATCGTCGTTGTCAATGCATGGCAGATCATCATGAACGAGCGAGTATGTGTGTATGAGCTCAATTGCACATGCAGCTGGTAACGCTTTCATCACATCTCCACCAACTGCATCGCATGCGTCCAAAACGAGTGTTGGTCTTAACCGCTTACCGCCAGAGAAGACAACGTAGCGCATCGCCTTATGCAAAGTTTCTGGTGGTTCATCTTCTCTTGGCAAAAGCTTGTCAAGCACCTCGTCAACGAGCGCAGTTCGCCTCGCCATATGTTCAGCCAAGTTGAATGCCTCTCCCATCATTTGCACCTCTCGGAAGCAATGGAGCCTTCACATGAACCATTCAAAATGGCGGTTCCTCAACATCCTCTTCTTCCCCCGATGCTTTGAACTGTTCCCAGTTTGAAGGTATAAAATTGCTCTCCTCTTCCACCTCAAAGTCCCTGAACTCAATTTTTCCTTCCTCTGTCTTTACCACCATCTTAAGTCTTCTCTCAACCCACCTAAGTTTACGCTCGCACAGCTTGGCGAGCTTTACTCCCCTCTCAAACAGCTTCAATGCTTCTTCAAGTGATGTTTTTCCGCCCTCAAGCTTTGTCACTATCTCCTCAAGCTCCTTGATAGCTTCTTCAAATGTCATTTGCTCAAGGCTTTCTTCTTGCTCCTCAGCAAAATCACCCATTATATCGTTGCTCATTTTCCTCACTCCCATTTTGAGTGACACCTTCAACTTCGCATCTTAATGCACCATCTGCAAGCACCACATCAACTTTACTGCCAATGCTTGTTTCAGTGACGCTTTTGATTATTTGACCAGTCTCTGGGTGACGAACATAAGCGTAGCCTCGCTTTAAAACACCTCTTGGGTCAAGCGCCGAGAGCTTGCTATGCGCTGCAACATACCTTTGTTTGCATTGCAATAGTATGCTTTGAATTGAGTGTCCCATCCTTTGGAACAACTCATCAAGGCGTTGTCGCTTTATGTCCATAAGCTCTTGTGGGTTGGTAAGGACACGCCTTGTCGTTAGTGCTTTAAGGCGTTGTTGAGCCATCTTAGTGAGCGATTCCATCGCTGACAATAGCGAACTAACAAGCCTGAAAAAGCGCACACGCTGTTCCGTTAAGTCTGGGACGACTATTTCAGCAGCTGCAGATGGTGTTGCAGCACGCATGTCGGCAACAAAGTCAAGAATTGTAAAATCCGTCTCGTGTCCGACAGCACTCACTATCGGGATATGTGACTTTGCTGCAGCTCTTGCCACTATCTCCTCATTGAAAGCCCATAAGTCCTCAATCGATCCGCCACCCCTGCCAACGATGAGGACATCAAACATCACGATCCCTTTTGACATGAGCTCGTTTGCAAACTCAATCGCAGCAGCTATCTGAGGCGCTGCTTCAGCCCCTTGAACTGCAGTTGGTATCAGGATGAGTTGGACATTCGGACAGCGTTTCCTACAAACTCGCATTATGTCTCTTATGGCAGCACCATCTGGCGATGTAACTATACCAACGACCTGTGGGAACTTTGGCAGTTCCTTTTTCCTTGCCTTGTCAAAAAGACCTTCGGCTTCAAGTTTCCTTTTGAGGAGCTCAAACTTTTCCCATAGGTATCCAGTGCCACACAAATGCATTGTTCTTGCATAAAGCTGATAGCGCCCCTTTGGTGGGTAGACCTTAACATGTCCTCTCGCAATGACATGTTGCCCATCGCTTGGTTGAAAATCAAGCTTTACTACATTGTCCATCCACATCACACAATCAATCTGTGCATCGGCATCCTTTAGCGTAAAATAGAGGTGACCAGTCGCTGAATGCAACTTCACATTAGATAGCTCACCAGAAACACACACATCCCTAAGTAGCTCATCCCTGTCAAGCATTTGTTTGATGTAATCTGTTAGCTCCGAAACCGTTAGCACACCTATCTCCCAGAACTGCTCTCTAAGCTCAAAGCTGTCAAACCCAGTGAAATTGCCCATCTCAAATCCTCCGCATCACAAGCAGTTTTAAAGGTGTGAACTTCATCCCTACAGCATAATGATAGCATCAAGGTGCACTATTGCTTCAAAGCCATAATGTGTTGAGCAAGGAAGCAGTTTGATGGCGGTTGTTTCCGCCACTGTCAAGCTTTTGCAGCTTCAAGCAATGCAAAATAGTTTTCTGGAGGCGTTGAAGGTAAGACGGCGTTGCTGGAACCGAGTATGAGCCTGCCATGCTTCTTACACCGCTCAACGATTTCTGATGCTACATCTTTGATCTCGGAGGGTTTACCCAGCCTTAAAAGTGCACAGCTAACATTGCCCCAGCATGTCAAGTGTTGGTAGCGCTCTTGCAACTCTGGGACCCTCATTCCAGCGTCGTAATCAATCTCACCGTATGCTTCAATGCCTGCCTCTATGAACAAATCATCAGTGATGCTCCATAGGTTTCCATCGCTTCGGAAGACATATTTCAATCCGAGGCTTTTGGCTTTCTCTGCGATGAGCTTATAGCACGGCAGGACATAGCGCCTGAAGAAATTCGGTCCATAAACTGGACCGTTCTTATCAGCCAAGTCGCCTCCTCCCCAAACTATCCTTATGCCAAGCTTTGAGAGGCTCTCAAGTTGTAAGCATCCAAGGGAAGCTTGTGCTTTAAGATATTCACCGACAAGCTCTGGAACAAGAGCGCATGCTGTTAGCCATTCTTCATTTAGTGGCACAGAAAGCCCACCCGCGCCCCATACAAGTTCAAACTCATCGCCAACAAACTCTTTCCACTCTTCCACCTCACGCTCAAAGCTTTCCCTGTGGAGTTCATCCCATCTCTCAACGTATTTCCACATCGACTTTACAGCCTCTTTTATCCGCTTCTCATCCTTCCAGACTGGAGGATCGCTTTGTGCAAGGACTCCGTATGTCTTCGCTATTGGGTTGTATCGGTAGATAACCCATTTCCCTTCCGGGTCTCCGTAGAGGAAATCAAATTCACCAACTTGCATTCTCGGGCGTCCAAGCAAGTTTGGTTTTGAGAAAGCCCCAAAGCCAAGCAGCCTATGCAATTCACGCTTATCATGTTTGACCTTCTCAATGAACTCCTTGTAAGCGCTTTCACCCTTTACACCTGCAACTGCTTCCTGATACCTCAATATCGCACCACCCGTTGCTGCTTCGTATCCAAGTATCTTTGAAGCAACATCAGAAGCGAAAGCTTGCTCATATACTGGCACGCTTCCTTTTGCCTCACCGTAAAACGCTGCAACGAACAGTTGACGCGGTGTCATAATGAAGCACCTCCAAACGCTCGCCTAAGATAGCGCTTGCAAGCATTAGCTTGCCACCTCTAAACAGCTATTATGAGCAAATGCTATGAAGCGCTTCAAAATGAGATTGCGACCTTTAAATCCATCTTGCCCTTCGTGGCACAGCAGAGGAGGTAACCTAAAATGACAGTCATGGTCACAGGTGGTGCTGGCTTCATTGGCTCACATGTCGTTGAGAGGCTTTTGGACGAGGGTTACGATGTGGTTTGCGTTGATAACTTTGATGATTTCTACAACCCTAAAATGAAGCGCCGAAACATATCTCACATTCTCAAGAGAGGAAACTTCCACCTCGTTGAAGCTGACATAAGAGACATTGCCTCAATGACAGAAGCTTTTGAGCGCTATCGCCCAAAGAGAGTTATCCACTTGGCTGCGCTTGCTGGCGTGGTCCCATCACTTCAGCGCCCACTTGATTACAACTCCGTCAACATAACTGGAACTTGGGTTCTTCTTGAGCTCAGTTGCAAGTTCAGTGTTGAGCAGTTCATTTTCGGTTCATCCTCATCAGTGTATGGTGCATCTTCAAAAGCACCTTTTAGGGAGGACGACCCCGCAGTTGAGCCAATCTCTCCTTATGGCGCTACAAAACGCATGGGAGAAATACTTTGCTACACTTACCACCACATTTATGGCATCCCTATAACATCGCTTCGCTTCTTTACCGTTTACGGACCAAGACAGCGCCCAGATTTAGCGATACACAAGTTCGCAAGGAGAATAATGCTCGCTCAACCAGTCCCAATTTATGGTGATGGCAGTTCGTTGCGTGATTACACTTACATTGATGACATAGTTGATGGCGTTATGGCGAGCCTTAAGAACGAGTTTGAGTTTGAGATAATCAATCTTGGCTGTGCTCGTCCAGTCGTGTTGATGGATGTTGTGAGACTGCTTGAGGAATGTTTGAAGGTCAAGGCGAAGATTGAATTTCATCCGATGCCACCATGTGATCCGCCGCTGACGCATGCTGATATCTCAAAGGCTCAAAAGCTGCTCGGATATCAACCGAAGGTGCAGATTGAGGATGGAATAAAAATGTTCGTTGACTGGTTTATGTCGGAGTGGGACTGGCTTAAAGACGAAACAATGTAAACAGCTCTGCGACAAAGCACTCAAGATGCATTTCCGTTGTCTGCTCTATCACCGTTGTGGTGTTTCTTTTGCATTGGTGGTGTGAAGGCTGAGAAGCCAGTCATGGCTTCAATCTTCTTCCTCTCTTCTTCCAAAGCTTCTTTGAAGCGTCGCCAACGCCTTATAGCGATAATGCAAAGCACAGCTATGACCAGAAGACAGAAACCGATTGTAAGCGGCGATATGTAGCCAAACGTTAGTGGCCATATTGAGCCTATCGCGATAAAGATGATGAGCGTCTCAATGAGCTCAACCTTTCTCAACTTTTGCACCTCCACTTTGTGTTGCTCAACGACCCTATTATGAATTCTTGCACTATCTCAAAACGCTGCGGTGTTCACCTGCCAACCGTAGCCCAATACATGATGAAGTCATAGAGCCAACACAGCAGTTGAATTGTAGCAAAGCCAGTGAGCGCTTGTATGAAGCCCATGTTCCAGATTATCTTCATTGGGTGGGGTTTCAGTCCCGGTTGACTTTGATAGCGTTTAAGCAGTTGTGCTCCAGCTTCTATTGCCCTCTCAAGCTGTTTTCTTGATGGTTCACTCGTTGTTAAAAAAGCTTGTAGTAGCATGCCGAGCCGTCTCCACGTAAGCAACACAACTGTAATGAGAGCAGCTAATACGAAAATGCCTGGGCGAGCAATGTATACGCTCAAGAGCAAGAGGATGATGGCAACGAAATTTGTTCCACACCTTGGGTGCACCCTTGGCATCTTTTCCACTTTCTCAATGAGGAGCATCTCGCCACGCTCAATGGCATGCACAACCTTGTGCTCAGCACCGTGCCACCCAGAAAGCGGGAGAAAACGCAAGATCAAGAAGAAAAAGTAAATCTGAAGCAGCAATCCAAGCATACCAACGCTTATCGGTATGCTGCGGGATGCGGATAACCCACTGGCATCAAGGTAAAGTGAAAGTAGGTTTGAATTGGTGGCAATGTCAATGATGTGAAAAATTAACTTGACCAGCCCTTGTGATAAGACAAGCAACAAACCCATGAGTGAACCAGTAAGGAATAGTCCGATGTCGCTAACGCCTCCCCTGTGTGTGCCACAAGTTAAGTAAACACCAAGCGGTGTTGACATGCCTGCAACCCTCGCTGGACGAAGGGCACCGCATAAAGCGCTCGCCACATCAGCTCGTGATACTACTCCATGCAATGTCCCGCTTTCATCAGTGACTGGCAATGCTGGAAGACCAGTCAGCATAAAGTAGTTGATGGCTTCTTCCACATCGGTATCAACATTGATTGTTGGGATGCGACTGCGCATTATCTCGCAAACGCGCATTGTTGACGGTTCATCCATCCGTATCTTTGCATTCCCAGCGGAACTGACAGCGTTAAAAACATCGTCTTCGTATACCATCCCGATGATACATCCACCTTCAACCACTGGAAGGGCATTACAGGATGAACGCCGAAGAGCTTCCGCAGCTTTCCCTATCGGGTCATCAGGTGAAAGCGCTGGTGGTGTTGATGCTATCTCAACAACTTTTGGCATACATGCTCACCGCCACATGTTTTTCGCTTCATAGCTTATTAGCATCTCACATCTATTGCAATGATACCGCAACATCAGCACTATGTGTAACAGATTTATGCAACTGGTTTTTACGGCATCATATAATATGTGTGGTCGGATAGGGGATGGAGAGGAAACTGAAGCAGGAGGTGATACGGGGTGCCAATCGTTGAATGTGAGCGCTCAAAAGATAACATTGCAACATGCAATTGCAGTTATGAGCCATGCTCGAGGAAGGGCAATTGCTGTCTTTGCCTTAGCTATCATCTTTCACATGGCGAGCTTCCGGCTTGCTTTTTCCCTGAGGATGTTGAGCGCACTTACAATAGGTCACAAAGGAAGTTTGTTGAGCTATACAGAAGAGGGTTTAGACCAACGATAGAGGCTACTTCACACAATGGTGTTGAATGCCCAAGGAAGGAAGAGAACTTGAAAACATGCGCATGCACATATGAGCCGTGTGACAGGCGTGGCATATGTTGCCTTTGCCTTCGTTACCACCTCTCAAAAAGGGAGCTACCTGCATGCGCTCGTGGCATAGTGTAATTTTACATTTGTGTAAGGAATGCAAGATGTCTTGGAGGTGAACTCAATGGCGCGCAGATGTGAAATATGTGGGAAGGGTCCGATGATGTCATACCGAGTGAGCCACTCAGGCAGACACACAAAGGTTAAGCTTATGCCAAACATCATAAAGGTGAAGGCGAAGGTGAATGGGCAAGTTAGGAAAGTGCGTGTTTGCTCATCCTGCCTTAAGGCTGGTAAAGTTCAAAAGGTGGTGTAGGGAGGTTGCAATGACCAACATTGTAGGCGAGTTTGAACGCTACTTTACTGTGAGCATTTCTTTCAGCACAGACTCCGTTGCACGCAAGTTCTCAAGCAACGCATAGAGCGAATCGCGTATACGCTCTTCGGCTTCTTCCTTCGTTGGACCTGCTCTTTTCTCTTCGGGGAGGAGCATTTCAAGTAAGCGTTTGTGCAAATCTGCTCTTGCCTGTTGTGGTTGCTCAACCGCCAGTTGTCTCAGCTTGATCAGCAAAATCGTTATTTGGTCGCCTACATTCTTTGGCGCTTGCGGGTTGAGTTCCCTCGCTGTGTTTCTGAGCTCGTTGGCAACCGATGTGCGCCACTCCACCCATGTATCTTCTTCTGCCTTTGCCATCTCAACAAATTCATTTGCAACCTCAATTAACCTTCCCCAGACAGTTCCCTCAATAGCCATCTTTGATGCTTGCTCGTCGCTCAAAACTTTTCGCAGCTCATTGAGCGTCCGTTCATAAAGCTGTTCATACTCCTCCCATAATTTAGCAGTCACCTTACCTTCAAGCTCATTTGCCTTATCAAGCAACGCATTTGCATCCTCACCATGTAGCAATGCCATACGGACACGCCAAAACGCTTTAAGCACCTCAGCTGAGTTGAGAGCCTTTTCATACTCTTCTTGCGCCTTCAAAAGCTGTGAAATGAGTTTATACATCTGCTCAACTTGTGCCTTCGTGAATCTCCATTTCCTGATGAACCTGAGCACGTTTATTTCAGCCATTATGTCATCGTAAGTTTTGCCAGCTGGAGGTGCCTGCTGTTCAGCAGGCGGTTGGGCAAACACAACTTGCAGAAGCAGTTGTGCCAATGCGAACAGCAAAACACTTACGCGCATCTCGCTTCACCTCCTGATTGAATTGCTTGTATCTCCATCGCCACTGAAATTATTGCGGTTACTGTGCAGGGTTTGTCATGCAGGTATGCGAACATAGCAAAAACAGATTTACCCAACATGCCACCTTACGCTATAGTTATCAACGAAATTTCTCGTGGTTGCGGTGCGCTTAAAACACTTTCTTTGCAGAGGAAGTTTCTTCAACGTCTTTAGGCGAATCGCAGGTGGATGGTTTTTCGTTTACGCCCGACGTAGTGCTTATGGTTAAAGCAACTATGAGGAGGTGATAAGGACAATGAGCGAGAGGAAGTTAAACCGTAGGGAGTTCGTCAAAGTTGCTACAGTAGCTGCTTTGAGCGCCCCTACGATCATCGTCAACTCACAGCCAAAAACCTTTAGGGTCGCCCTCATAGGTTGTGGTGGGCGAGGGCGTGGTGCTGTTAGGGACCTCCATGAGGCAGCTAAACTGCTTGGCGTTGAAATTCGTATGGTTGCCTTCGGGGACTGGTTTCGTGAGAGGGCATTAGCTGCTGGTAAGAGCTACGATGTGCCACCTGAAAGATGCTTTGGTGGTCCAACAGCTTACAAGGAAGTGCTTAACACCGATGCCGACATCGTCATGATAGCAGCTGCTCATGCATTCCATCCTTTCTTCGTTGAGGCTGCAGTTAAGGCAGGCAAACACATCTTCATTGAGAAGCCCATTGCCATTGACCCTCCCGGTTGCCGTCGTGCGCTCGCTGCAGCAGAGGAAGCCGAGCAAAAAGGTTTGACAGTGGTTGTTGGCACACAGCTCCGTCATCATTGGGATTGCATCCTTACTCACCAAGCTGTTGCTGTTGAAGGTGCTCTGGGCAAACTTTACGCTGGTAGGGTCGGGCATTGTGGAGGTCACGAAGGTTCCATCAAGCCCGTTAACCCTCAAACAGCCGATGACCTGATTCGCACATGGAAGGATTGGAACTGCCTTTGTGGAGAGAGAGCGCTTTTAGGTGACCTCATCCACCAGATTGATTTTGCCTGTTGGTTTGTTGGGCGACCACCAGTCAGCGCTGTCGCCTTCGGCTTCCGAGCCCGTCGACCTGCTGGCGACCAATACGACTTCTTCAGCATTGACTACGACTTCGGCGATGGCGTTCATATCCATGCGATGTGTCGCCACATTGATGGTTGCTGGAATTGGGTTGGACACGATTTCGTTTACGAGAAAGGACGCACCAATGGCAGCGACTTCCCAAAACCTCAAAATTCACCCATCCCGCCAGATGTTCCGAGGACGAAAAGCCCATATGTGCAAGAACAAGTCCATCTACTTTACTCCTTGCTCAAAGGGAAGCCGCTTAACCAACTGCGGAATCTCGCTTTGTCAACTGCTGCAGCCGTCATGGGACGACTCTCTGCCTATACTGGGCGAATGGTCACATGGACCGAGATCATGGTTGACCCGAACAAGAACCCTACTCTTTACAACTGGCAAATGAAACCAACGCCTGAGGATTTTGAAAAGGGCACCGTTGAAATGCCACAGGAAGGAGTCGTTCCGATTCCCGGAGTGCCGGCGCGATAAAGCGAATTCTATTTGCACTGTGCGCTTACTTTCACAGAGGGGTGATGGAGGATGAAAGACTCAAAGTTAGCTCGCAGGGATTTCGTTAAGGCAGCAACCGCTGTCGCGTTAAGCTTCCCAACTATCTTGGTTGCCAACCAACCTAAAACTTTAAGGCTTGCCCTCATAGGTTGCGGTGGGCGAGGGAGAGGAGCCATGAGGGACGCCCACGAGGCAGCCAAGATTTTAGGCATTGAGGTAAAGGCAGTTGCCTTCGGGGATTGGTTCAGAGAGAGAGCGTTAAGCGTAGGGAAGGAGTATGGAGTTGAACCAAGCAGGTGCTTTGGTGGTCCAACTGCATATCGTGAAGTTTTGGAAACTGAAGCAGACATCGTCCTGATTGCGACTGCGCCTGCATTCCATTCTGTTTTTGTTGAGGCTGCAATTAAAGCAGGCAAACATCTTTTCGTAGAAAAGCCTATAGCTGTTGATCCAGTTGGTTGTCGTCGTGCCATCGCTGCGGGTAAGGAAGCGGAGCAAAAAGGGTTAGTGGCTGTTGTTGGGACTCAAAGGAGGCACGATTGGAATTACCGACTAACCCATCAAGCAGTTGTTGTTGAAGGTGCTTTGGGACGCCTTTACGCAGGCAGGGTCGCTTGGTGCGGTGGTCACGCGTTTGCCTCAAAGCCAATCAACCCAAAAACTCCAGATGACCTTATCCGAACTTGGCAGAACTGGGTTTGTCTCTCTGGAGACCACATTGTTGAACAGCACATCCACAACATTGATGTCGCCAATTGGTTTGTTGGGAGACCACCTATAAGTGCTGTTGGGTTTGGCTTTAGGGCTCGTCGTCCTGCTGGTGACCAATACGACTTTTTCAGCGTTGACTTTGACTATGGTGACGGGATTCACATCCACTCAATGTGCCGACAAATTAGCGGTTGCTGGAACTGGGTTGGAGAGGAATTCGTCTTTGAGAAAGGGCGCATCAGTGGCGCTGGTTTCCCGAAACCTAAAGAGTCGCCGATTCCCCCAGACCTGCCAAGAGCACAAAGCCCTTATGTGCAGGAACATGTCGATTTGCTTTACTATGTTCTCAAAGGCAAGCCTGTAAATGAGTTGCAAGCGCTCGCTGAATCTACAGCAACCGCAATCATGGGACGGATTTCTGCCTATACTGGGCGAATGGTCACATGGACCGAGATCATGGTTGACCCGAACAAGAACCCTGCCCTTTACAACTTGCAGTTGAAGCCAACACCTGAAGATTTTGAGCGTGGCACTGTGGACATACCTCAGGAAAATGTCGTGCCAATCCCTGGCATTGAGGCGAAATGAATTTGCCACCACTAAGGGTTGGTCACTTTAGCCATAGGGGTGTTGTTGAACGAGCAAGTTGCCCCCAAGAGGGGATTTTTTGTCAGGGGGTGTTAAGCTATGTTTGCACCAAAAGAGAAGACAATCGCTTCTGCTATAAGCGTCCAGCGTAGGAAGTTCAGCAAGGACGAGTATTATCGGATGGCAGAGATGGGGTTTTTCAACGGGCAGAGGGTGGAACTGATTGACGGTGAGGTGATTTTGATGACCCCCCAAGAAGCAAGTCACGCTACCGCTATCGGTTTGGTGGCAGACACCTTCCAAGCGGTTTTCTCTGAAGGTTTTGTCGTCAGAGTGCAACAGCCTTTAGATTTGGGAGAAGTCCACGAACCTGAACCCGATGTCGCTGTTGTGCCAGGACAGCGTCGCGATTACGCTACTTCGCACCCTAAGACTGCTGTCCTCATCGTTGAGGTTGCCTTGACTTCCGTTGATTACGACCGAAATGTCAAAAGCAGTTTGTATGCGAAGGCGGGCATCCCCGAGTATTGGCTTTTGAACTTGCGTGACAGAAGGCTTGAAGTTTTTCGAGAACCCGTTCCCATGCCGGAGCAAATTTTTGGCTTCGGATACAAAAGCATGCGAATTTACTTGCCCGACGAAACTGTCAGCCCTTTGGCTAAGCCTGACGCACAAATAAAAGTTGCTGATTTGTTGCCATGATGTGGGAGGGCGAGGCTCCTGCCGAGCCAATTTTTCGGCAAATCGTGAGGTCGGCAAATCGGCAGATCGAAAAAAAAGATTGGGCTCACCTGGAGGTTCGCCCTCCCAGACGCCAAATGAATTTGGCGCTCGCGAAAATTCATCAACCACTGGCTAAAGCCAGTGGCGTGTTCACGCAGGTTCAAAACACTCTCAGGAGGTGACAAAGATGTTGGTTGCCTTTTTGATGTTCGCAGTGATGGGGACTGTAAATTTAGCACCGCCTGACCGAGAGCCCAGACCGAGCGAGTGGGGCTATCGCCCTTCGGATGGCAGTAGAGTTTCTGTCAACCCACCGTCACTTACTTGGGTTCATGACCGTGA
>JBGOEV010000027.1:0-32941 GCA_041538025.1 Candidatus Thermosaccharophagus gerlachensis
GTAAAACATGACATGATATTTTATCGTTTTATCCCTTTCAATCCCACTATGGTGCGATTGCAACTGAAACGCCTCTCTAAAAGCCTCTCAAGCGCTTCAACTTTCAATCCCACTATGGTGCGATTGCAACTGTTAAACGACCGCTTCTCTGACCGTCGCCGTGTTTGTCTTTCAATCCCACTATGGTGCGATTGCAACCGAACACATATTGAATAGATAGTCGCTTCAAGAGAAGCTTTCAATCCCACTATGGTGCGATTGCAACCCTTGTATTCCAGTTCTCCCCACTGAGGGACTTCCCGCTTTCAATCCCACTATGGTGCGATTGCAACTTCAGCAAAAGCCAGATGAGCACATTCTCACAGTTTTGCTTTCAATCCCACTATGGTGCGATTGCAACCATGGTCGCATGGTCGCATGGTCATGGTCACGGTCACTTTCAATCCCACTATGGTGCGATTGCAACAGAGTTGCTCAAGTTTGTCAACCTCGCCTTTGTAGCGCTTTCAATCCCACTATGGTGCGATTGCAACATGAGTGTCCCGCGTCAGCTGCGTCGTCGGTTCGCTTTCAATCCCACTATGGTGCGATTGCAACCAAAATTCAGAGCAGTCAAGCGCATATGTAGCACAACTTTCAATCCCACTATGGTGCGATTGCAACGTCGTAAGGTCATGGTCGCAATGATCAAGTGGTGCGCACTTTCAATCCCACTATGGTGCGATTGCAACGTTGTAGTATGGGCTTGTAGAAGAATTAAACAATGTTAACTTTCAATCCCACTATGGTGCGATTGCAACCTTAAACGACCACTTCTCTGACCGTCGCCGTGTTTGTCTTTCAATCCCACTATGGTGCGATTGCAACCATCTGCGATTGCGCCCGACGCATCAACGCTCATCAACTTTCAATCCCACTATGGTGCGATTGCAACATGGAAAAGTTGAACTCGTCAGCTAAATAAGCTATTCTTTCAATCCCACTATGGTGCGATTGCAACGCAACGAGCCCTGCGAACGAAGCCCGCACGCCCACTCTTTCAATCCCACTATGGTGCGATTGCAACTAGTATTCTATCAGCTATATCTTGTGCCACAGTGTCCTTTCAATCCCACTATGGTGCGATTGCAACTGCAATTGTTGAAACACAAAGTCAACTTCTGTTATACTCTTTCAATCCCACTATGGTGCGATTGCAACCGCTTTACACTTCACGAAATCAGAAGCGGCTGATATGCTTTCAATCCCACTATGGTGCGATTGCAACATGTGCTATGTGCTACAATGCCACAATGCAAACACTCTTTCAATCCCACTATGGTGCGATTGCAACTTCTGGCAGCGTGAGCTTTGTAGTTGATGCTGTTGATTCTTTCAATCCCACTATGGTGCGATTGCAACCAACTGTCCAGGTTGAGCCTAAGAAACCGACATTCAACTTTCAATCCCACTATGGTGCGATTGCAACGACCAAAGTGGCTAAGATATACGATTATGAAATCGCACTTTCAATCCCACTATGGTGCGATTGCAACCTTGGTGTTGGAAGCGCATATGCGTTGCTGAAAGAAGACTTTCAATCCCACTATGGTGCGATTGCAACCATACGACTTATCACGACAGGGAAGTTCCAGGATATTCTTTCAATCCCACTATGGTGCGATTGCAACCTATCGCATTAGGCAGCGTTATAGTCGGTGTGCTCACTTTCAATCCCACTATGGTGCGATTGCAACCTTCAATCAACGCCACCTTCGCTTCCTGCCCAGTTGGTACTTTCAATCCCACTATGGTGCGATTGCAACCAAGCTTAATAGTGAGAGAAGTTAGGAGCTATGAACGGTGTTTTCAATCTGGTTGCAGTCGACCTTCGGTTGCCTTAAATTCCTTAGGGGGTCGACTGCAGTATGGATGGCAAAAACTGGGCATAATAATGGAAACTGTGCCACCCCAATTCTGTATCGGTTTCAAAGGTGCAAAAATTGGGCAGGTCGACTGCAACTGTCATCTCCAATTGTAGCACACTACTGCAATTTTGCTATAACGCAGTGTGGCTCCAGTCGTAGCGTGCTTTAATGTTTGCAAAACCTTAGTCGTCAAAGAGTGTGAGAGTAGGCATCCTTGTCAGTGAAATGCTTTCACTTAGGTTCATTCAAAAATGATGATGCTAAAAGCGTGGCATTCCATACTACCTACCTACTTACGTAGAGGTGCTTTATAAGTATTTCAAGATGTGGTGGCGGTGTGAGTAAAGTTCTACAAGCAGGCATTAAAATCGTAAGTGGGTTCTACAATTTGAGCTAAATGTGGCATTAGGGAAACCGATATGAAGATAGCGATTGATGGTAGAGTGCTTTTTGGGCGCAAGACTGGTGACCGAAGCTACACCCTTAACCTGTTGCATTACCTTCCGGTTGTGAGACCAGACTTTGAATTTGTTGTGTTTGCGAGGCGTGCTCACACCACATTCCACAAAAGCCGTTGCATTCCTACTGACCTGCAACGAGTGGTCAAGTTGGTTCTTCTTGATAGTCCTTTTGATTGGCACTTCTCTCAGGTGGCTTTGCCAGCGGGTGCAAAGGGAATTGGTGCAGAACTGCTACATGTGCAATACATAGGTCCGATGATTGTGAGATACAATTTTGTGACAACAATACACGATGTTAGTTGGCGCAGACTCCCAACATGCTTTCCAACTCATCACAGGATGCTCTTGAACATTTTCATACCGATAACGGTGCGCTTAGCTGATGCCATTATCACTGATTCAAAAGCATCAATGGACGACATCGTTTCTTTCTTCTCAGTTCCACCGAACAAGGTGCATGTCATACCGCTTGGTGTTTCCGAGGTTTTCTTTGAGCGACCAAGAAAGGAAGAATGTGAGGCTGTCTTATCAAGGTATGGACTAAAAAGCGGTTATGCACTTTACCTTGGTGTCGTGCAACCGAGAAAAAATTTGCATCGCTTGGTTGCAGCAGTTTCATTGCTTCGCAACTTTGGCATGTGGCGAAGTGATTGGGAACTCGTCATAGCAGGGAAGCTTGGTTGGCATTATGAGCACTTGATGAAAGCTGTTTGTGAACTTGGCTTAGGCGATGTTGTTAAATTCATAGGCTATGTTGAAGATGAACATTTACGCCACATCTACGCTTGTGCGAGAGTTTTCATCTATCCGTCGCTGTGGGAAGGTTTTGGGTTGCCAGTGGTTGAGGCGATGGCTTGTGGAACACCAGTTATAACATCTAATGTGGGAGCGCTGAAGGAAATAGCCGAAGGTGCAGCGTTACTTGTCGATCCATACGATGTCACTTCGCTTGCTGAGGCTATTCATACGCTCATGAGTGATGATGAGTTGTGTGAGAAGTTAAGCAAAGCAGGGAGGGAGAGAGCCGTCCGCTTCACATGGAGAAGGACTGCAGAAATGACAGCTTCAGTTTACGAGGCAGTGCTTGCAACTTAGAAAAGCCATTGGTCTCCTTCGTCATCGTCAACTGGAACGCAACACCTTTCTTGAAGGATTGCTTGAAAGCTATCCGTGAGAATGTATCATTACCGTTTGAAGTCATCGTTGTAGACAATGCCTCAACCGATACTACTGAGAAGGAGTTGTTCGCTCTTATCTCGCCATTCCAAAATGCCAAGCTGATAGTAAACGGCGCCAATTTGGGCTACGCAAAAGCAAACAACCAAGGTATAGCAGAAAGCAGTGCTCCATTCGTAATGCTCCTCAACCCAGATGTGCTTATTCATCGTGGTTGTGTTGAGCGTCTCGTTGATTTCCTGAGACGGAACGAGCATGTGGCTGCTGTTGCACCGAGGCTTTTATATCCCGATGGTAAGACACAACCAACTTGTAGGTCTTTCCCGACGCCTTTAGCGCTTCTTTATTCCTCTCTTGGGTTTGATAAGCTTATGCCGCGCTCAAAAGTTTTTGGGCGCTACAGGATGACTTGGTGGAAGCATAATGAGCCAATGGAAGTTGAACAGCCGATGGCTTCAGCGTTGCTCATGCGCAGGGAAGCACTCTCTAAGCTTGGTGGCTTTGATGAGGATTTCCCTATCTTCTTCAACGATGTAGACCTTTGCTACAGGGCACACAAATGTGGCATGCGCTTTTACTTCCTCCCAGATGCAACAGCCACTCATTATCATGGCGCAAGCACAAGACATCTTCGTGGGCGACTCGTCGTTGAATCTCACATCTCGTTGCTACGCTTTTACTCAAAGCACTACCGAACAAGCATGCATCTAATCGCTTACACTTTTGCAAGAGCATTCATCATGCTCTCTTTCCCCTTACGCTATTTCTCCGTTGTGCTTCGTTTCTTGATCACAGCTTAAGGTTCAACGATTAACCTGACCCAGCGATGCTTACCGAAGCGCACTATGTCACCAGTCTTGACTTCAACCTTTGCAAACCTATCTGTTATGCGTTTTCCATTTATCTCCACTGCGCCTTGCTCAATCAACCTATGTGCTTCCCTGTTGCTTGATGCAGCCCCTATGGCTCTGAGAAGTTTAACGAGTTGCAACTTCCCGTCTTCTCCTCCAAGCTCACTTAATGATACAACGAAGTCACTGGCTTCCTTTGGCAACTCTCGCCTTGAAAAGACCCTCTCAAATTCATCCTTAGCGTTGTTTGCAGCATCTTCACCGTGGTAAATCCGCACTATCTCCCATGCGAGGCGCTTCTTGGCTTCCATAGGATGAGCCGTAAGTATGCTCTCAACTTCTTCTTCTGGCACATCCGTGCAGAGGATGAAGTAATCCCGCATCAATTCATCTGGTATTGACATGAGCTTCCCGAACATCTCCCTTGGGTCCTCAGTTATACCGACATAATTTCCGAGCGACTTGCTCATCTTCTCCTTCCCATCAAGCCCTACGAGCAATGGCATGAAGAAACCGACTTGTGGTTCTTGCCCCAAGCGCCTTTGCAACTCTCGCCCCATGAGTATGTTGAATTTTTGGTCAACACCACCCATCTCAACATCAGCGTTTAAGACAACCGAATCGTAAGCTTGGCATATTGGGTATAGGATCTCGTGCAAGCGCAACTCATGTCCTTCCTTTAACCTCTTTGAGAAGTCCTCTCGTTCAAGGAGTTGTGCGACTGTCACCTGTGATGCAAGCCTTATGAAGTCCTCAAACGAAAGGTTTGAGAGCCATTCGCTGTTAAATGTGACTCTTGTCTTTGAAGGGTCAAGTATCTTGCAATATTGCTGGGCATAAGTTTGTGCGTTGCGTTCCACATCTTCTTTTGAAAGCTGTGGTCTTGTCTTTATGCGTCCAGTTGGGTCACCTATCATAGCCGTGAAGTCACCGATGATAATGATGACCTCATGTCCCAAGTCCTGAAACTGCCTTAACTTCCTTAAGACAACAGCATGCCCTATGTGCAGGTCTGGGACACTCGGGTCAAGCCCGAGCTTCACTTTAAGCGGTTTGTTCGTTGCAACGCTCCTCTTGAGCTTCTCAAGGAACTCCTCTTCAGGGACTATCTCAGCAGCACCGCGCTTCAAGATCTTGAATTGCGCTTCCGCCGGAAGCATCCCAAATCACCCCTGCATAAGCTGGCGAGAGTTGAAGCCGGCAGTTACTTAAAGGATTATGCTACATCGCCCATTTTACCATTCATGCACGAGCGTTCATAATTGTAGTGTGGCTTTGATTTTGTGTATTTGATACGGGGTGTTCAACGAGTGCATATGCTCTTCACAAAGATTTGTTTGGTAGCAGGGATGCTATCGCATCTTTTGCGGAGACGCAAACCAAGCTTATATGAGCCTTATGAGCGCCTCAAGCCATCTCCAAGGGATGTTGAGAGGGCAACCAACTTGAAGGTCCTCATAAGAGGAGTGCGTTGGGACGATGAAAGGATAAAAGGCAGATTGCGCCAAGTGGATGATGTGCTTTATGTTGAGTTCAAAGATGAGACCCCGGGTTACTTCTGGCATATTGACACCGTAAGTGAGTTGCTCAGGTTAGCAATGCTTGGCTGTAGAAACATAGAGTTGTATGACGATGAATGAAATAGCGCTTCTGCATGTCCTCAACATCGCTGTGGTAATCATGCAGGTGATGAAGCTATGGTGAGTTTTTATTCTACACACCTAAGTTGCGGAAGACAAAAGGGTATGCAGTGCCGATATCGCCTAAAGTCCATTGGAGCGATGTTTATAACCTTTGTAGTGCAATTGCTCACGCTTCATGAAGTGTCCTCACAGGAATTGGTTAGCGGTGCACTCAAGATCGGATTTGATGGGCGCACGGGACGCATAAACTCGGTGTCGCTAAGCAGATCTGTATGGCGTGGTGATGGTGGCTTTGATGTGTTTGATGTCTCAAGTGGGAAAGGAGGAAAGCTCACTGGCTTGGTGAAGAGACCAAGAAGTGGGCAGGTGGAATTGCAATGCGCTTCATCGGAGCTAAGGCTTAAACTGAACGCATTGTTCACGAGCAAAGGAAAGTGCATTGAGGTAAATGGTGAAGTCCAAGGTGACGGTGAAAGAGGTATTGTCGTGTCGTTCACTTTGCCAGTTGATGCGGTCAATTGGTATTGGTGGGACGACATGAGGAGAGGACGCAGGATATCAAGCGGGGTCTACAAAAACACTGTAAGGATGCCCATGAGAGGAGAGCATTCACCATATCCACTTTGTGCGGTGACCAACTTGAAGATGGGTCTCGCCATCGGGATTGATCTGAGCATACCTGTGATGTATCGTTTCTCGTATGATGCTAACTCTTTGAAGCTGCGTTTGGAATACGATTTTGGGCTAAGCAGTTCGGCGAAGAGCGCATGCAAATTTAGGTTCTCTGTGTTTCCCGTTTCAGAGCCCGCGTGGGGGATGAGAGGCGCGATTGCCGACTACTATAATTTGTTCAGCTCCTCATTCATTAAGCGCAACAAAGTTGATGGCATATGGATGCCATTTACACCGATAGCGAAGATTGAGCATCCTGAGGACTTTGGTTTTGCCTTCCACGAAGGGACGGCTGGCGCAGACTATGACGAGAAGAGTGGCATTTACACATTCGTCTATGTTGAGCCATGGTCAATTCGCTTTTACTTGCCTTTAGATGCGCCAAGGAACTTGAGCGTAAGTGAGTTGCTCTCACATGAAGCACTGAAAGCAGCGGACAAGAGGTTGCTTGAAGCCGTTGAGAGATGCGCTGCACAAAGCCCTGAAGGGACATTCCATACAAGAAGTTACACTCCAGATTGGGCGATGGGGAAACTCGTATATGATTTCATCGCAAACGCGGATCCAGACATACCTGGTGAATGGACAAAAGCTCGCCTCATGGATGAGGTCATAGAGAAGGCATTTTCGGAGCATCGTTCAAAAGGGATTGAGCTTGACGGGGTTTACTTTGATGGGTTTGGGGAATGGGTGAGACCGCAAATCAACGAACGCAAAGACCATTGGAGCGTGAGCGACTTTCCACTTTCGTTCAGTTGGGAGACGAAGCGCCCATGCCAGATCACTTCCTTTGGCATCTATGAGTATCTTAAAGCAGTTGCTGAAAAGCTTCATTCACAGGGCAAACTCGTTATGGCAAACGGATATGTGTGGGCTTATATACCATTTTCGGCACACTGGATTGATGTTGGTGGTAACGAAATACGATGGACGAAGATGAGGGACGATTACCCGTTCTTTGACTATAGGCGCTTCCTCGCATACAGGCGTCCATATCTACCGCTTAACAATGAGGACTTTGAGAAGGTTTTCACTGCGGAGCTTGCGAAGGAGTATTTTGACTGGGCGCTGTTTTATGGTTTCTTCCCATCGTGCTTCAGCCCAACTGCATCTCATGTCGGCAACTATTGGAACACACCAAAGTTCCACAACAGGGATAGGCATCTCTTTCGCATCTACATACCGTTACTGCGCATGTTATCAAGCGCTGGTTGGAACCCAATCACGCAAGCACATCCATCTGGGCATGGAATGCGTTGGTTTGATGTCTTTAACTCGGATGTGCTTGTTGAGCGCTTCGGCGATTATGCCACCTCACAGCTCTTCTTTACGGTTCACAACCGTTCAGAAAAAACAATAAGTGAGAC
Source organism: Candidatus Thermosaccharophagus gerlachensis (assembly GCA_041538025.1). GTDB lineage: Bacteria > Armatimonadota > Fervidibacteria > Fervidibacterales > Thermosaccharophagaceae > Thermosaccharophagus > Thermosaccharophagus gerlachensis. The sequence continues at coordinate 8,078 of JBGOEV010000027.1, forward strand.
GCTACAAATTGACTACAAGCCACTTGGCATTGCCCCAAAGAGCGATGCTGAGCTGTGCATTGTTGAGATGCTTAGCGGTCAGCTCCTCAATTGGGATGTGGATGAGATGCACATAAAAGTCCCAATCAACCTCGCAAGGCGCTCAACGCTTATGCTCTGGCTCGGGAGGAGAAGCGACATCTTAGTGTGGGCATTGAAGAGCGCTTGCGAATTCATCAGCACATCCGTTGAACGAGTGCCCAAGTCAAGTGAACAGGAGAAGCTTGTAACAGAACTTGGAAAAACTTTGGAGTTGCTAAGCGATGCTAAAAAGCTTGCTTTGGAAGGTCTCGCAAAGCTCGGCAAGGAGGGCAAATATGAGAAGCTCCTAAAATTGCTCTCAGAAGCTCATGGCAAACTCATTTCTCTTTGCGAGGGTTATAGTGGTGTGCCTCAATCTGAGCTACCGATATTGAAACGAGCGGAGGTGCTCACTTCATGTGCTATACGACTCGCATTAGGCATAAGATGCCTGTTCAACTACCAGCATTCCGTTTCGCCTGGTGATGTTCTCATCCCATCAATTTGTTTTAGACACGGTATGAACAGCCCTCTTAGCATGGTCCAGTCAGAGCTTGCATTGAGCACATCATCGCATGGAATCTTTGCACGCTCTTTTTACACATGGCGCAATGTCCCTCCGAACACTGACTGTTGGGGCTCTTACAGGCTCAACATCCCAGAATGGTTGAAGGAAGGTGACACGCTCTCGCTTGAGCTTTGCATGCGTGTGCAAGTTGCTGGTGTTGAGTTGCAGCTTAGGCGAAGTGAAGAGCTTAAAGTTGTAAAACCATATGCGATGCGTTCCGAGATAGTTTCAAACAGCAGTGGGCTCCTTTTGCTCTTGAGCTTGACAAACAACACCTCAAGAGGGGTTAAAGGGAGGGTGAGTGTAAAAGTTGATGGGAGACAGCTTAAGGTTGATGAAGATTCCGTTACGCTTCCAGCATTCAGCACCGTTGATGTCATCCGCAAGGTTGATGCTAAAGATGTTGAACCTGGTTACCATAGAGCTGAAGTCAGCATAGCGTTTGATAGCGGGTTACATCTTTCCGATGTTTCGTCCTTCATTTATGTGCCACCTTCAGATAACTTGCTTTCGGATGGAGGGTTTGAGCAGAGTAGGTCTCTTGGCTCTGTCTGGAGTGTAAAACAAGGTGCACAAACGAAAGTATCTCTTGATGCAAAGAATGCATATGCGGGGAAAAGTTCTCTGTCGGTTGTCTCGCAGAGTGAGAATGGTTCTGTTGTTGTCTCACAAAGCATACCACTTAAGGAGCCGAAGAAGGCATTTGTTGTGAGTGCATTAAGTTACACGAAAGTGTTGTATCCGAGCGAACGCTCCGAGAGCTGCGCTATCAAACTTAGCATGGAGATGCCTTCTAAGGGCAAACTTGAATTTACTCTCCCAGTTGATGTTGATACTGGAAGGTGGCAGTTAACACACGGTGTTGTGTTTGCGCTTGACCCGATAACAGCCATCTCTTTTTCCATTTCGCTTGATGGGCGTGCTGGGCTAATTTTGTTTGACGAACTCTTCCTTGCGCCAATACGAGTCAATGGCAACAACATAGCTGTTGGTGCAAAGGTCAATGTTGACAGCTCTTTCCCAAGCTATGATCCCAAAGTGATAAACGATACTCAAGGTAGCTTCAGCATAACAGACGATTGGGCGAAAGTGGCATGGGCAAGCTCTGAAACGGAGCAACCTCACTTTGTGGAATTGGAATTCCCAGATGAGGTGGAGCTTAGGAAGCTTGTCATTTGGTGGGCTCTTGATAAGGGCGTATACTATACATCAAGGCGCTACTCCATCCAAGCAGATAGCGGTGAGGGGTGGCGTGATCTCATTCAACATCAAAGTAGCAAAGACGAACCCTTCACTGTCCACATATTTGAACAACCGCTGAGGTGCAAGCGCTTGCGCATCTTTCAACCAGTTGGTGGTGGCAACGAGAGACGCCCAAACTTGATGTGGATATCTGAAATTGAAGCATACTAAGAGCTCATTGGGGGAGTGCGTTAGCATGCGCATAGCATGTAGCACCTCTGCATTTGATGAGCTCTTCAAAACGCATCAGATGATCATTAGCGATTTCTTCAAGCTCGTTTCCAGCTTCGGTATTGAAGCAGTGGAGTTACAAGTTGAACATCTATCCTCGCTCAACAAACTTTACATCGCCTCCTTGCTCAAGGAAGCCGAGAGGGAAGGCGTCAGCATTGTGGCACTCTCTTTCAACAATCGCTTCGGTTTCCCAAATGAAGATGCGAGGGATGAAGAGCTTAAACGCATATCACATCTCATGAGGATGGCAAGGGAAATGGGTGCAAATGTTGTTAGGTTGGTCACTGGCGAAAGCAAACGCATAGAAGCTCGTTATGAGGAGCAAAAGAAGTGGGTTGTTGATGCGTTCCTAAAGGTCGCTGAGGTGGCTGAAGAGATTGGCATATCTGTAGCCATTGAGAACTGCGATGAAGTGTGCCTTCACCCTGATGAGCTCTTGTGGCTTCTTGATGAGGTTAACTCACCTTATGTTGGTGCCTGCCTGAATGCTTTCAACCTTCTTAAGTCCTGCAAGTTTGATAGCAAGACTTTTTATGAGGCAGCCGAAATGCTTGCTCCATTCTCAATGCATTCAAGGGTTGTATTTACAGGCTTTGACGATAAGGGCAATGACAGGCTGATCAATTACAGCAGGTTGATGTGCATATTCGCTGAGTCTGAATACGATGGCTTTCATTGCATAGCTGGCTTCCACTCGGAACCACTTGATAGCTTTCCGATTGCTTTAAATCTTCTCCTAAACAGCATTGAGGAGGCACTTAAATCTTTTGGGGTGTAACCTTGCCCTCATTCCCAGTTGAAGCGTTTAATGAGTTCCTCAAGCGTGCTCAAGCCGCTTTGCTTGCTGTGGGCATGTTTCTGTAACTCTCTTTTCACACAGCTCAGCAAATCAAACTCAGTGTCGCATTCTTCAGGTCGGCAGAATAAAGACCCCTCACCCGATGAATCCCAGAAGTCAAGGAATTTCATTGTTACAACGAGCCTCGGGTTCTCCTTGTCAACGCGCTTTGCCATGTAAATTTCAACCACATCCCTGTCATCAATTCCGAGCGCCTCACAGATGGCGTCTTGAACAAGCTTAACACCGTTATCCAAATCCCTTGCACCGATTGAACGCAGGAAGAACTCGTAGCGCATTGATAGCAAGCGTTTGCATCTTAACTTTTGCCACCTCTCCATCTCGCTTTGTTGGTAGTGTCCTACCAAGTAAGTTGAAGCGATGCTCAATTTTCCGTTTGCCTTCATCTTTGAGAGAGCCTTCACAAGTGAACGCTTATAAGCTTGAGCGTCGTTGCTAAGTGTCAAAAGACCATTCCTGAGGTAGTATTGGTGGTTGACACTCGGCGGGAGTGGCAAAATGAAGCGAAGGCGCATCCCGAATATCACCTCACTCTGTCTGCTCAAAGAGCCTGCGTATCCGTTCCTGTGGTGAGCGTCTCCCGATGATCTGAGCGCCATTCACATTGTGCGCTTGGAAGAAGTATTGCGTTTCTCCAGCGGTGTTTATCCCGTTAAGCGGTTTGACACGCACTATGACTGGATATTGCTTTGTAGCGTTCCCGATGATGAGGACATGGTGTCTTCTCAACCGCTTTACGAACGAACTCATCGTTTCAACATCTGTAAGAGCGCACTTAGCCAAGTGCCTTACATCGTCATCAAAAGGTGTGTTCATGATGAACAGGTTGTCAGCCTGACGCAGAACAGCTTCATCAAGGCTTCCTATCATGTTAGTGATGAAGAAGCAAGTTATGCCGATGTGCCTTGAGCGTGTTACGATTGTTCCAATCGTGTTCTTCGTGACATACAAATGAGCTTCCTCAAAGAAGACGAACGGGAACCTGTTTGTCCCCTTCATGATCTCATGTTCGCATATCTCCTTTATGATCTCAATCACTGCTTGGACGAAGCCGAATCTTGCCAGAGGCGTCAAATCAGAGATGTCAATGATGAGTGCCCCACCGTATTTGATCTTGTTGTATTCCCGTTTCAGGTCAATGGCTTCGTCAGGTGTTCTGGCAAACACCTTTGTGTTTCTGACTGCTTCAAGCCTGCTCCTTATCGCTGCATTAACGACTTCGTTTTCAGCCAACTCGTTATGTTCAGCCATCTGTATGAGGTGTTCAATCGTTAAAAACGGTGGTTTCTTTCCTCTAAGTTCCATTAACCGCATCTCCTCAAACAGCCCAAAAAGCCTGTTCTCAAGGTGCATTGCTGAGACCTCTGGCAAACCAAACTTTGTAAGCATCGTAAGGAGTGGTTGAATGCCAAATTGTCTTAGCCCGAGCTTCAAATTTGAGCCAGCCTTTAAGTGGATTATCCCGGGGCGCACGACTTCACCACTTAAGGGATCAACCTCAAGCTTCGGCAGGTGAATGTATTCCCTGTTGATGTCAAAGACGATGCAAGGTGCGCCAAGTCCCATCAGCTCAAGCAATATAACCTTCGCAAGGTGCGATTTCCCACACCCTTTCACACCAGTTATTATGTTGATTTTCTCAAGATGCCTGCCATCTATCTTAAGTGGTTCACCCCTGAGCGTGTAACCTATCTCAATCGGGTTCCCAAGGAGTTCAATGCAGTTCTCAAAGAACTCCGAATCTGGTGTCCTGAAAACATCCACATCCCTGTGAGGTATCCATCCATCCCATTGATCCCATTCTCCATTTGCGAGCTTCCTTATCTTGCATATAGCCACTTTAAGGTTGCGTTCCCTTGATAGCGTTGATGCCTCAGACAAAGCCTCTATCAACTCTGGTGAGATTTCTTCATCGCTGTTTTGCAAAGGGTCCTTTGAACCGTTATTGTCTTCTCTCTTTCCATCGTTTACAGCCAAGCGCAAAAGCTCTCGCACTAATGAAGGATAGTTAAGCGACCTGAACGCTATGACTTGCACTATCAAGCCGTTCTTGCTGTCTCTCTCCCTAACACAGAGAGTTTCTCCAACTCTCAAGTCTTCTTCCCTCGGGTCAAAAACGAGTTCCATTATATCGCCCTTTATCTGGTAGACCTCAATGCCCATCAAAGACCACCCCGCTTATCCACAAAGCCATAGCTGTTCATTCATTTCATTCATTCCTGAGTGCTTTGAGCGCCTCTAAAATCACCTTCAGCTCTTCCTCGCACAACGAGCGCAAGTTCAAGCGTCTGACCTTTCGCTTCGCGAGTTCCTTTAGCTTCCTAAGATCCCATCCCAGTAAACGCCTTAGCTCATGGATTTGCCTGAGCAACCTTATGCGCTGACCTTTCTTGCTACCTTCGCCCTTGCATCCATGGAGCAAGCATTTATGGAGGTATTCAGTGACCGATGGGAAGTCAACTTGAAGCAGTTCTCGCTCATCTTTAACATTCCAAATCGCTCTTATGCGTTGACGCAAAGCCTTTTCTGTTATGCCTTCTTTGTCATGCCATCTTTCCACAACCTTGCGGATTGCTTCCTTCAATGCTTTGTATTGTCTTTCGGTTATGACGCCAGATGTAATTGACCAACCCATCTCTTTCACCATTCCACCCGAGTCTCAATCCACTTCATAGCCAGCACTCTTCAAGATCTCGTAAGCCTCTGAAGAGGAGATACGCCATATCTCAGCGAGCCTATCAAGCGATATCAACCTTCTTGAATATGCTTCAAGCGCTAAGACTGCAAGTAGCGGTGGTATCTTTGGTGGTTGTTCTTGTCTTTCCTCGCTCTCGCCATACAGCGTTCTTTCAATTTTTTCAACCGAGACTTCTCTCAACTGCTCAAACTGAGTTTGTCTTATGTATCCGAGTTCCTTCAGCCTTATGAGCATAGCCATGTAGCTGACACCGAAGTGGCGTTTCAAATAAATCACATCTTCAACACCAATTTGTGCAGGGTTGAAATTGCTCTCAACGATGCTCCTCACACCCTCCTCTGGCATCAGGAAATGAGTCGCAAACAGATCGGCAAACCTTTCCAAATCTTTCTGGTGTGGTGGGGAATAACCTTCGGCAGTCTCACATGGATGGTAACCGCTTGATCTGTCCTTAATGAAGTGGCAGTATTCATGAGCTGCGGTGAAGACTTGTTTTCCTTTCTTTCTATCAGCGTTTATGAGTGCAAAAGCTCCTTTCTCTGGGTCGTATGCGAATGCACCATCAATTCGTGAATTGGGTAGCGGTATGCGTATTATGTGTAGACCTTGGTTTTCAAGTAGCTTAAAAATGTCGCCGATTGGGTCATCACCGAGTCCCAACCTTTTTCTTTCCTCGCTCGCCAACTTCTTTGCCCATATTGACATCTCTGGTTTGAAGGAGGGAGTAGTGTATCTGTATTGAGGGGCTTCTTTTTTTCTCACCGCAAGTATCCTTTCAAGCCATGCATAGTCCTCACAACACTTAACGAATTCTTCCAACCTTTTCTTATCAGCTTTGCCGATGGGTGCTGCCCTTAGTAGCATGCTGAAGACATTTGTTGAGCTTTCCTCCCCAAGGAGCCATTGAATATCAACCTTGTATAACTCGGCGAGCCTCTTCAAAATCATTAAGTTAGGCATTCGTTTCCCGCTCTCAATCATTGAGATGTATTCCCGTGTGCATCCAATTTTCTCAGCCACTTGAGCTTGTGATAAACCAAACTCCCTACGCTTTGCCATCAATTTCTCCGCCACACGCCGCGCAACGCTTTTGTCCATCTCCTACCACCCCTCCACGTTCAAAGGTAACTCATTGTAACACGAAGCAGGATTTTTCACTGTAATAGTGTAACACATTGTAACATAAAGTCAAGAGGCACCTTACCTCGTTCATCTTTAAGCCTTGTTTTGGAAGCAAACAATTTGCTATGGAACGCATGCGCGCTAAAGTGTCTTTTGGAACAATCGGAACAACCCATGCCATAGGCTCTCAAAACCCTTCTTCAGGGGGCATTGGAAATGGGCTTGCAAGAGGAAGAAGAAAAGCAACAAGAAATGATTATTCAGCATGGATGGATTTTGCGCAGACTCCTGCGTGCCCGAACCATATTGCTCATGGGCACGATTACAGATCAAGTTGCAAAAGAGTTAACCACACAGGTTCTCTTGATGCAAGAGGAAGACGAAAATAAACCGATAACAGTCTTCATCAACTCACGTGGTGGTGAGGCTGACGCTGGTTTTGCCATTTATGACATATTGCGTTTCATCTCACCACCAGTTAGGACAGTTTGCACTGGCTTATGTGCCAGTGCTGCAATCTTGCCCTTCCTTGCAGCTCCAAGGGAGAGGCGCTTTTCACTCCCGCATTCTCGTTTCCTTTTGCATCAACCAATAACAACAGTTGTTGGTGTAGCCTCAGATATCGCTATAAGCGCTAACGAACTGCGTCGCCTTAGAGAACGCTACAACACCATCGTTGCATCAGAGACTGGAAAGTCAGTTGAGCAGGTCACCATCGACACTGATAGGGATTTTTGGCTTACAGCTGAAGAAGCTCTTGAGTATGGTCTTGTTGGCAAGATCATAACGAATGTGCGGGAGTTTGAAAGTTAGGCAACTTTAGAACGAGCATAGATCTTTATCAAGACACATCATGTGAGCTCGTTTCGCAACGCATGCGTCTTCGCAGTTTATCCTCTTTTGAGCTATCCCAATACCCACAATCAAGCTCAATGAAAACAGTTGTGTAAGGCAAGGCTATTGTGGTCTTTAACACTAAAACATGAAACAGCTTCGCTGCGTCGCTCACCTTGTTGATTAAATCCAAGTGTGATTCGCGATGCACTTCAATCCCGTTTAGCAGTTGATTGAACTGTTGCCTTAATGTTGTTATCCCCGGGGCGTCCTGCTCATCAATGTAAGCAAGTTCGGCATCAATGTGGACAATGGGTCGTATGTGTGGGCACTGCTGTATATGCCCGAGCACCGTCCTTAAAACTTCAACATGGTCCGTTTCGGTCACAAGCGTCTTCACACCACTTGACGACAACATTGGAAATGCCGAATCAGCGATTAGCACCCAGTTGCGATGCCCAAAAAGCTTTAGCATCTGTTCCACTTGGTTGACCCACTTATGTGAATGCTCATGCACATCATGCATCTTATGCTCACCTCTCCCAAGCCATCATTTTGAGGATCAGTTTTTAAAGTTTGATCCATCGTATCAAGGTAAGCCAACCTTAGCTCAGTAAGATGCATAATGCCAAATTGGGGCGCTGACAAACAATGCATTCGGGAGTGATGAGACGATGAATTCAGTTGATGAGATAGTTGTAGTAGCGCCTGGGAGGATATGTCTCTTTGGTGAGCATCAAGATTTTTTAGGCTTGCGTGTCATAGCATGTGCAATCAACCTGCACATATCAATCGCAGGGAAAAGAAGGAAGGACAAGCTCTTCAAAATCAACATGCCAGACATTGGTGAAACGGACGTAATAGACATTTCACAGCCGATCACATACAGGAAAAAACGCGACTATATGCGTTCGTGCTTGAATGTAGTTTTGCGTGAAGGTTACGAGATTCCCTTTGGCTATGATGTTGAGGTGCGTGGCAACATACCGATCAACGCTGGCACCTCAAGTTCATCAGCGCTTGTGACTGCGTGGACGAAGTTTCTTTTGATAGCTTCAGGCTCGCCCGATGCTGACGACCCAATGAGAGTGGCAAGGCTCGCACATAGAGCTGAGGTTTTGGAATTCAAAGAACCCGGTGGGATGATGGACCACTTTACAAGCAGCGTTGGTGGGACGATCAGCGTTGACTGCAAAGAACCGTTTGAAGTTGAGCGCTTGAACGTTAAGCTAACTGGTTTTGTGCTCGGCGATTCTCTTGAGAGGAAGCAAACGCTTGATGTGCTTCGTTCATCAAAGGAAGATGTTTTGCGCGGGATAAAACAGTTGAAGGAGTGGATTGATGGTTTTGACCTGAGAGAAACTCCAACGGAAGTTATCCTAAGTTACGCAAGGAAGCTTGAGGAGCCTATCAGAAGGAAAGTGGTTGCAAATGTTTACAACCGAGATATATGCCTTAGAGCACTTGAGATGCTCAGGGGTGGAGATTTTGAGCCTGCCGAGCTTGGAAGACTTTTGCTTGAGCATCAAGCTCACCTGCGAGACGGCTTAGGTGTTTCAACGAAGAAAATTGATGCGATGATTGAAGCTGCAATGGCAGCAGGAGCACTCGGAGGGAAGATAAACGGTTCAGGAGGAGGCGGTTGCATGTTTGCGTATGCCCCGGGAAGAGAAGAAGCTGTGGCAAAGGCGATAGAGGAAGTTGGCGGTGTAGCCTATATTGTCCACGTTGACCCTGGTGCAAGGCGAATTAGATAAGCACTTGTGAGAATGTTCAGCGCCACCAATGCGCCCTGAGAAAATCAAAGTAAAAGAGCGCGTTATCAACTGGCACATTGCTCGGTATATGATTGCCAACCGCAAAGAAGAACCCCATGCATCCTTTGGCGAGCTTGAGTGTCTCTTCAATTTCGCTCTTGATCTGTTCCTTCGTGCCAAAGGTGAGTGTCCTGCAATCAACCTTGCTCCCGATGATGATGTGGCTCTTTCCATAGCGCTCAACAACATATTCAAGCGGAACGAGTGGCTCAAATATGAAGCCATCAGCACCTGAATTTGCTATGTCATCAACAAATTGACTCCAATCGCCATCAGAGCAAAAGAGCACGAGCTTCCCAGCTTCATGTAAGACATCCCAAAGCTTTTTGTATTTTGGGAAGATGAAGTCGCGATAAAAGTCAGGGTGCATGAATGGACCTTGCGTCCAAACCATATCGTCGTGGCAGATGAAGACATTGATTGATGTTTTTGCCCAAGCACGATAGTGGTGTAGTGAAAGCTCAAAGAAGCTATCAAGCACCTTCGCAAAGCGCTTCCTTTCAGCAGCAGCTGTGAGCAGCATCTCCCAGCCGAAAGCTTGTATTGCACCTGAGATCAACGTTTTGTAGTATCCACCAGGGCAAACTTGATTTGGATATCTCGCTTGAACACTCCTATGCCAACCCTCGTAATAGCTTACAAGTTCATCAAAGTCCGGCAAGCCATATTCTTTGACCGCATCAAATGAGAGCACTTCATCAACATCTTTGAAAGGGCACGAGATAGTAGTGCGTTTATCAATTCCGCCTTCAAGGAACTCAGCGTGCCCCATATCTGTCACCCTGCCACGCATCTCCCAACCAACCGGACCATCGTTTGTAAGCCATATGAAGTCATATTCCCACGCATCGTAGAACGAGCGCCAAGCTTCTTCATCATGCAGTGGGTCAAGCCCGGTCACAGCTCTAACAAGGGCGTAGTTTGAACAGTATTCGGTATGTGCTACCCTTTCTGCGAATTCAAGCCTCAACGCTTTCATGCCTATTTCATAGCTCATGCTTTCCCTCCTCTCTAAACGCCACTGAAGGCGCTGAAGCCTCCATCAACGGTTATGACTGCACCAGTTACAAAAGAAGAAGCGTTGGAGCAAAGCCAAATGACAGTCCCGATTAAGTCTGATGGCTCACCAAATCGGCGCATCGGCGTGTGAGCCAGTATCGTCTTAGCTCGCTGTGTTAGTTCGCCAGTTGATTCATCAATGAGCAAGTAGCGATTTTGTTTCGTCAGGAAGAAGCCAGGGGCAATCGTGTTAACCCTTATCTTGGGGGAGTAGTTTTGAGCCATGTGAACAGCAAGCCACTGCGTGAAGTTGACTACAGCAGCCTTCGCAGCAGCGTATGCTGGCACCCTCGTAAGTGGTCTGAAGGCATTTACTGATGATATGTTGATGATGACGCCCTCGCCCCTTTCGGCTAATGCCCTCCCAAACACTTGGCACGCAAAAACAGTCCCAAGCAAATTGAGTTCACAGACTGCACGCAAAGCATCCTCTGGCAGATCAAAGAACGAATCAGCTTCGCTCGTCGTTGCTTGTTGAATGTTTCCGCCAGCACCGTTGATGAGTATGTCTATACAGCCAAGCTCGTTCAGTATTTGCTGGCATGCTCCTTCAAGCTCTTCTTTTCTTGTGACATCCGCCTTAACCGCGATTGCACTGAAGCCATCAGATACGATGCATTTTGCAAGCTCATTTGCAGCATCAAAAGCTATGTCAAGGATAGCTACCTTCACTCCACACTTAGCGAGGGCGATGCATATCTCACTGCACAGCACACCAGCACCACCAGTTACAACGGCAACCTTCCCAGAGATGTCAAACAGCGAACTTATAAGGCTCATTAGATACCACCCTTGAAACCGTATTGAAGTTCACTCGTTGTATACGCGCACCTCGTAAATCCTCGCTGATGGATCACCGTTTGTTGCATGCACGAGTATGCGTAGCTTCGTTGATGTGACGGCATCAAATTTGTGTATGCGTCTTCTCTTGAAGTTGCCCACTACTTTCGTTATGGTTTCCCATCTCCCATTTGCGTCATCAAATCTTTGAAGTTCGTAATCGCGCACGCAACTTGCGATGCTCAGTTTTGTGCGGTGTCTCGCATCCAAATCTACATCAAAGGTGAGGTAGACAGTGTTGAATGTCACTGGCTTTCCGAAATCAAGTTCAAGCCATTGGGGCATCGGCTGTGTTGGGTCTGAACACCATTGGTTTGGTTTAAATTGACCATCGGGTGTAATCGTCGGGCGCGCATACCCATTGGTTGCATTCATTGGATGGAAAGCGTCACCCCAATCAATGACGAGTGGGGGCAATATGTCAATCGCGTAGTTGCCCGGCATCCTGTTCCAAACCTCTCCATCAGTTTTTGATCTGTATGCACGACACCAACCAAATGGAGGGACTTCACTCGCCAAGTGCCAGCTCAAACCCTTGATTTGTGGCAGCCAAATCCAATAATGCTTTTTCGGTGTCACAGGGATATTGAAGTCAAACCTTACCCAGTGATCGCCTTTACCTTTGACGATAGCTTTCGCTGTAGCCAAATCAACCTGCGACGAGAAATCCCCAAAGGCTTTAGCTTCTCTCAGGTGTGCTACTACTTCTATCGGCTCTTCAACATCGCTTCGTAGCCACACAAAGACCGACTCAAGCTTATCTGCGCTGACGAGGAACTGCTGTGCACGGGCATGGTCAAGCTGGTGCAGACCAGCGCTCTTAACTTTCCTGCCATCAAACCGCTCAAACTGCTTGTAGCTTGAGGAAGTTACCTTCGCCTTGAGAGCCATGTCTTTCTCATCTTCGTTGCGCAAGCCGATTATGTATGCATCGCCCTTGAGAAGGAGTTGTTGCAACTCCCTTATGTGGCGTTGTGCTATCTCCCTTGGCGTTGCATTGTATTTTATGCAAAGATAAGCAGCTGTTCCAACTGCCTGTCCCATCGTGCCAATCGTCGCCATCACCCTCGTCGAGCCAAATGCAACATGAGATGCGCTTATATGTCTTCCAGCAAACATCAGGTTACTAATGTTGATTGAGTAGAGGCAACGGAACGGTATGCTGTAAAGCGGGACATGCTTGTGTATTGATGGTGTTCCTTTGTCAAATATGCCCAACGGTGGGTGGAGGTCTATTGTCCATCCGCCATATGCGACCCTATCATCAAACAAAACAGCCTTCTCAAGGTCGCTTTGCTTAAGCACATAATCACCGATGAAGCGCCTTGACTCGCGCTTACCAGCTACATGCCCAACCCAAACAAGATCATAATTCTTTGCTCTCTCGCTGTGGACACAATGATTTTTGATGTGATCCCAAACCCCAAACAGTATGCGTAAAAGTTCGTCTCGTATTTTCTCGGCATCCTTTATTGTGTCCATTGTCCCACCATACTCAATCCACCAATAGCCAAAAGAGAAGTTGCGATGGTCACGATGTGGCAACGATGCTTCGTCTGGGAACTTGTAAATCCAAGGTGGTGGTGAAAACTTAACTGGCTTGCCAGTGTCGCGTGCTGCAAACAAAAGTGAGCTTCCAAGCGTATACTTGTCTGGCTTCTCTGGAGCCATGTCCTCACCATACTCATCTCTTCCTTCCCTACCCATGCGGAACTTAGCGCCCGCACTCGCTGCGAAGTCACCATCACCACTGCAGTCAATGAAGACCTTGCCTCTGACGATGAATGGTTGCATCGTCACAACATCAACGCACTTTGCAGCTGCTATCTTCGTTTTATCTTCCATGATCGCCTCAACTGCCCTCATGCCGAGGAACAGCGTCACATTTGGCTCCCGCTTCATCAAGGCGAGTATCCCAGCATCAACGCTTCCGTGTTCAAGTGCAGCTTCCCTTATCTCCTCAACAATACCAGACTCACGCGCAAACCTGTGACCACCACCAGTTGCGCCTTCAATTCCAACGCGTATTTCAGAGCTTGCATTGCCACCTAAGACAGGTCTGTCTTGAATGAGTGCTACTTTGCACCCGTGTCTTGCTGCAGCTAATGTAGCACAGCTTCCGCCTACACCTCCACCAATCACAACCACATCAAAGCTACCCAAATCCTTTGGTGTTGGCTCGCCAAACAGCTCAGCCCTGAGTTTGCGCACGGCATCAGTATCATTTGGTGGTTTGAAATCCAAATCGGTGGTCAAAAGCAACGCATCGCATCGGCTATACCAACCCGTCAAGTCACGAATGGCTAACTGTGTTTCACCACGCTCAAGCTCAAAAGTTCCGCCCTCCTGCCACACCCATTCATCAGTTGATGCAGTCCCAAACTCAACCTTTGATGGTTTATCGCCGACGATGACTTTGAACCTACCTGGGCTATATTCAGGGAGCCAGTTTTTGCATCTCACCCACAGGCGGTAAACACCAGACTTAGGTATGCTGATGCTTGTCCTTGCGTCAGCGACCGGCTTGCCCAGCCCGATGGCAAGCAAGTATGCTGAGCCAACATGCATTATGAACTGGGTGTCAACAGTCCAACCACCCTTATCCTTAAACAGCTCTGCTTCCTGCCAGATGAAAACCTTTCCCCCTCTCTCAGTGGAAAGCTCTGATGGCATTGTAGCAAACGGCACCGCAGTTGACACCCACAGAGGCACCTGCATAATCAATGTCAAGCAATCACGCATCTTAAGCATCACACTCCACCTCCTTAACTTTGTTAGTTCATGCCCGCATCAACTCTTCAGTGTTAAGTTCTCGTGGAGGGTTCATACGGTTGAACGACCTCAAAAAGGAAGCCAGCTTCCTCATATGCCCTCTTCAGGCGCTTGAGGTGCTGTTCATCCCAGTAGATGCCAATAACTGAGCCACCTGAACCGGGGAACTTCGTTGGTGCACCAAGCGTTCTCCCAAGTTCAATCATCCTGGTGTTGTCACTTCCGAGAGCTTCATCACCGAGAACGCTTCGCCTAATGTCAAAGTTGCGGTTCATCAACTTTGCAAGCCTTTCATAGTCACGCTGTATAAGCGCTTCTTTGGCTTCCTCGGCTATTTCAATCCACTGTCTTATAGCGTCAATGACTTGTTTATCACCATGCTCATAACGGAAGCGCAAGTTGCTATGCACCTTGCCAGAAAAAGAAGGCACCCTCACCCACGCAAGAAACAGCGGTGGCAAAAGCGATGTATCCAAGTTCTCGTAATGCCCATGTCCATAGCGTTCCATCAACTCTCGTGAGAAATCCATGAACACAAGCCCATCATAAACTTGAGCTACGCGGTCTTGCAACCCTGCTGTTATCTCAAGCTCGTCTCGCTCAACGCTGAGGATGATGTTTGGCAGGATCGGCTTCGGTATATGCTCATATGTCAAACCGAAGAACTTCATCAACGCACGAAAGAGTGCTGTGACTATAGCACTTGAGCCACCCAAGCCAACTTGCCTTGGCACCGTTGTATCATATTCAACTCTGAAGCCTTTCCTTGGTAGCGCTATACCTGCCTCACGGCAGTATTGGTTGAAGCGTTTGCAACCGGCGAAGAGCAATCTCAATCCGCCATAGTAGCCATCCCTTGTGGCGACAGCTTCAAGCTCTTCAAGGCTTTCAAACCTCGTTGGGTCAAACTTTGGGTGCATGATGAGCTCTATAGAATCGCTCTCGCTCACACGCACCTTAGCACCGAAATTGCTTATAGTGCACGCTATCGTTTTACCAAAGTAACCATCGGATGGATTCCCAGCAATAGCAATCCTTGCCCTCGCTTCACCTTCAACCACCATTATTGCTTTTCACCTCTGAGTGAGCGCATAACATTTGCCATCTCAATTGCAGCCACAGCAGCCTCAGCGCCTCTGTTACCCTGCTTCCCTCCGGCTCTTTCAAGTGCTTGATGCAAATCATCAGCTGTCACAACGCCGAAAATCGTTGGCACTCCTGTTTTAAGTGCGGTTTGTGCTATGCCTTTCGCTGTCTCTGATGCCACATACTCAAAGTGTGGTGTGTCACCACGAATGATGCAACCAAGACAGATGACAGCGTCGTATGATTTGCTTTTAGCGAGCTCATGTGCAACCAACGGTATTTCAAAAGAACCCGGAACCCATATGATGTCTATGTCCTCTTCCTTTGCGCCATGCCTTTTAAGCGCATCAAGCGCCCCATGAAGCAAACGGCGCGTGACGAGCTCGTTAAATCGGCTGACGACAATGCTGAAACGCAAACCCTCAGCAAGCAGTTGCCCTATAATCTCGCGAGCCACAACTATCACCTCCATATCACATAGTCGCTCTCATCAGCGCCTTGCAAATTATGGTCAACGTCAAAACCCACATTGCAATATCACGACGAACAAGCGCACTTGGACGATAACTGCTCATAAGCAAGAAGGCAGTAATCTCGCACGCCTTTGAAACAACTGAAACAGTGTATCCTATGGACATGTCGGCTGGATAGCGTATCTCAAGGATGATGAACATGAAAGCTGCGAAGGCACATATGAGGATGCAAGAGAGCAATAGCGATAGCCGAATGTATCTCTCAACAGATTGCAAAGCAGTTGCTGATGCTCTCCCTTCACCTGCAGTTTCGCGAGCACCGAATGAGAGTGGGCGAAATGTCTCTGGGAACGCACAGGCGAATGCTATCACCCTCAAGATAATGATGAGGCTTGCCCACGGTATCTGCCAAGGTATGCCATCATGTTTTGGGACGATAGCCTCTGGCAAAAGGACCCACCTTGCTTGAAAGTAGATGTAAACGCTTGCAAGTGCACAAAGCCATCTGGAAATCATGTCCAGCAGCTCAAGCGCTGGCTTAGAGGTGCTTTTTTGTTTTACCCACACTAATGATGCAACAGCAGCAGTAACGCTGATGAGCAACATGAACGCTTGTTCTGGGAATGGTATGTGCAAATCCGAGAAAATGAAGAGTGCACATAGTGAGAGGAGAGTCAAATCATAAACAGCGAAAGCAAACAGCTTTAAAGAACCACCCTCCCGTTCACCCACTGCTCAATCCCACCTCCACTGCTTCAACTTCTTCAAGCAATACATTGAGCCCACCATTGACGAACCTTGGCGTCATACCGAGAGCCGAAGCAACGCATTCTGCGAGCGCTTTTTTAAACTCGCCTATGTTTATTGTTCTCCCAAGCACGCTCGCCATGTCACATATGACATCAGGTGGCAGTTTGCATGTCCTAAGCAGGCGAAACATGCTTAGATCAACCGATACATTAACAGCAATCCCGTGCATTGAAACCCATCTCCTTATTGCGAGCCCAACAAAACCTATTTTGTGCCACCATCCGTCAATGAAGACCCAAGCGCCACGATGGTTTTCAAGCCTTGCTGCGTTTATGCGCCACATTGAGAGCGCTTTTATCATGGAGACCTCAAGCGCATAAAGGAATTGCATAACATCAAATCCAATATCCTTAAGGTGCACAATCGCGTAGGCGACAACCTGCCCCGGAAGGTGAAGCATTGCGCTACCACCGCGGTTGCATTGGACGATTGGGATGCTGATCAAGCTCCTTGATGAAAGTGCTTTCTCTGACGGGTTGTGAAGAAGCAAATCATCGTTTGAGCTACTTCTTCCGAGTGTTATCGTTGGTTCATGTTCAAGCAACAAGAGTTTGTTAGCTATCAAGTTTAGTGAGCGCAAGTTGCGAAGCCTCTCTTGGAGCTCAAGGCAAAGGAGATATGGGACGGAAACACCGATGTCATGAATCTCAATAA
The DNA here is from genome assembly GCA_041538025.1 of Candidatus Thermosaccharophagus gerlachensis. Classification (GTDB taxonomy): domain Bacteria; phylum Armatimonadota; class Fervidibacteria; order Fervidibacterales; family Thermosaccharophagaceae; genus Thermosaccharophagus; species Thermosaccharophagus gerlachensis. The sequence goes on from JBGOEV010000027.1 coordinate 25,206, forward strand.
CCTTTTGCATTAGCTTGGCACCACCTTTTCAAACAGCAGCGCCTCATACAGCTTTTGAGTTTTTTCAATCATTCGCTCAAGCGGGAAAAGCTTGATAACAATCTCCCTCCTCACTTTGCGCATCTTTTCGCTTCGCAGTTCGTCGTTACAGATGAAGTAAAGTATCGCTTGAGAAAGTGCCTCGCATGACTTTGGTTGAACGAGTTTAATCATCTTTGAAGCATCCTCGTATGCGGAGGCGACGGCTTCAAACAAATCCCTGTTGCCAACAACATCGCTCAGGACAACCGGCAAACCGCAGGCGAGCGCCTCAATTGGGGTATATGGCATGCCCTCGTAAAGTGATGGGAGCGCATAGACATCAAACGCGCTGTAAACGCTCCAGTCATCACGCACGCTTGTTTCAAATATGATGTTACTGTGCACCCCCATTTTCATTGCCAACTCCCTGAGCATCCTTTCACGCTCACCGACACCGATGAGCACCAAGTATGCGTTGTTAAACTTTGACAGGATGATGGGCATAGCGCCGATTAGATACTGTTGCCCCTTCTGAGCCCTGAAGTCGCCAACACAGCCTATGAGTGGTGCATCCTTAGGTATCCCCCATTTGCTACGCCACATCAGACGCGCTTCATCGCTATATTGCACTTTTGAGAAGTCAATCCCATTCTCAATCAAAAAGAGTTTCCTTGGGTGGACGATGCGCTCTTTGACTGCAACTTCCATTTCGCTTCTTGAAACTGCGATCAAGGCGTCCGTGAATAGACCGAGAAAACGCTCAACACATACCACCGCAGTTCTCACAACATGGCTGTTGCACATAAAGAAAGCGAATGCGTGTGGTGTGTAAACGATGACTGGCACACCGGCTATCTTCGCTGCTATCCTCGCTATCAGTCCAGCCTTACTGCTGTGTGCGTGAACGATGTCTGGGCATGCTCGTTTGATGATGGCGTAAACCTTCAAAATGGCTATAGCATCCGCAAGTGGTGATATGTTTCTCTTCATCTGGACGATGTAAGTTTTGATGCCGACCGAGGTCATCCATACAATATCTTTGATGAAACGCTTATCGCGCAGTGTTGAGCAGATAACTGATTGATAAAAACGCTCCCTATCAATGTGCTGTAGGAGGTCAAGCAAGTGTCGCCTTGTGCCACCAACTGTAGCTTCAAGCACATGGATAACTGATAGTTTCATCCTCCCATCTGCCCTTTCGCGAAGGCAGCTCATGGCTCAAGTTGAGCTATAGCCCTTCAATTCACCTTCCGAGCAAGCTTAGCAGCTTGCGAAAGCGTTTTTGGATTGAGCTTTTAAGGAAGCGCCCAAATGTCATCGCCTCGTTCATGCGAAGCACCCACGCTGTAATGCCAAAGAATATGTAGCCGACAATGCTGCCAAGCAGGAAGCTCAATAAATGGAGCATTCTACCAGCTTCATAGCTCGGTGTGAGTTCATATAGCATAAACATGAAGAAGGCAAGAGCAATTGAGCATATGGTCATCTTCACGCCGAACGGCTTCAAGCTACCCCAAGGCAAACCACCAAGCCATGAGTTGAAGATGATGTAGACAAAAAGCATCTTGGTAGACTTTGAGATAACGAGGGCAAGTGCAAATGCTGGCAAACCAGCGTTGAAGACGAACACGCCTGTTAGGAGTGTGATAAAGAAGATGGCATCGGCAACCACACCAAGTAGCGTTGGCACAAGCGTATTTCCGAGAGCGTAGAACCATTTGAGTGTAGGTTCTTCAAGCGCGAAAATTGTCAAGCCGGGGAGGTAGAAGAGCAACGCCGATAAGACAAGCTTCAAATCGTCGCCCTTGAAGCCAAGCAAGCCCCTCGTGAGTGAACCACCAAGTGCCATCATGATTATCGTTGTCGGGATGAAGATGAAGACGATTATCCGAAAGACGGAAAGAAGCGATTCTGCGAGCTCTCCTTTTTCTTTCTTCGCGCTTAGCTCCGATATGAAAGGGTAAATGACGACGCTTATTGCGTAGGCGATTATTTGCCAAGGTTGGTCAAGTAGCTTCCTTGCATAGCCGAGAGCTGCGAGCATACCTTCGCCTATCCTGCCAGCAACAATTGTCTCACCCCAGCTCCTCACAAGCGCTAAGAACACACCAACAAGCAAAGGTAGCATGAGCAAGCCTGCCTTGAGCAAATCTTCGTTTCTTACATCAAGCGAGGGTCTGATGTATTTGAACTTCCCTTTAAGCCCCGGCAGTTGAACAAGCAACCTTAGCATTATACCAGCTATGGCGCCAAGCGTAGCTGCGATGACAACCTGCGTTTGTGTTGGGTGCCTCGTTATGAGCGCTATCGCTCCGAAGCTTACGACAACGCAAAGGCGACGAAGTGCCTCAGCGAGAGCTGGGAGCGTGAAGTTAGCATAGGACTGTAATGTGAGCTCAAGCAAGTTTGAGAGACAGTAGAAAACGAGGAATGGGAAGGTGAAGCGAAGAGCCATCACAGCGAGTTGGAAGTTCTCAATATCCTCATGCAGGTAGTGAAGCATCAGCAATGTGAGTTTGTCAGCGAAGAAAGCCCCAGCAAATGCTATAGCGCTCAATATGATGGCAAGCAATGTCCCCATGACATTGGCGAACCGAAATGCTACAGCATCGCTGTTAAGAGTTTGGCGTGCAACGAAGAGCGGTAGGAATGTCGGTTGAAGTAGCTTCTCAACCTTCGTATAAAGCTCAACGAGGACTCTATCAACGACAAAGCGATATATATCAGCAGCAGCGCTCACACCGAGCAGGTGCGCCATTATAACTTCTCGCAGTATCCCAAGGATAGGGTTGAGTGCTCTAAAGCCACTAACTACAACAGCGTATTTGGCTATACCTGTGCGCCTGTCAACGGTTTCTTTCACTTCGCCAACGATGGTTATATCCTCCTCACCCATAACTCTCACCTACCATCGTGCTGTTAAGGTGTCACACCCGTTATAAGCTTCCCAAGCTTTTTTGCGTTCTCCTCAGCAATGAAGTTGCTGAGGAGCTTATCATAAGCTCCTTTTGTGATGCGTTTTGCGAGGCTCTCATTTGAAAGCAACCTCTCAATCGCAGATGCAAGCGCATCACAGTCACCAGCTTTAAAGAGCAACCCAGTTTCACCGTCCTCAACGAATTCAGGAATACCACCTATGTCAGAGGCAATGATTGGCAATAAGGATGCAGCAGCTTCAAGTATTACATTTGGCAAACCATCCCTGTCACCATCTTTTGCGATGACGCTTGGCACAACTAAAGCTGATGCACTGGCATAGTATTTGGCTATCTCCTCGTGTCTGACACCCCCAACGAATGTCACACAATCGCCCACACCAAGCTGTGCTGCTAACAATTGCAAATTGCTCTTTAGCGGACCATCACCAACAATGAGGCACCTCACTTTGCCACAGAGTTTCTTTAATGCCTTGAGCAGAACATCAACACCCTTCTTTGGGACAAGCCTGCCAACGAAAAGTAAGGTTGCACTGTCACGGAGTGACGAACATTCCAAGGCAGTGTTAGAAAAGCGTTTTACTTCATCACGCAGTAAGCCATGATAGACAAGGTGGATTTTATTTGCGGTCTCCCTATATGCCTTGCAAAGGTAATCCAAGTTGGCTCTTGTGCATGTTATGACAGTAGATGCGTTTAGTAACTTCTCACTCATGGCGATCGGCTCAACATAGATGTCGTATGCGTGGACGCTCAACGAGAAACTGATGCCACTTATCAAAGCAGCGGTAAGCGCTATGCTTGCTGTGATGTGTCCAAAGTGAGCGTGTATGTGAGTGACCTTATGATGTTGCAATTCTTTAGCAAGCCAGAAGCCAACGGGGCAGTGAACCAAGTGCCAACGAAGCCACCTTAGTTTCCGCCAAAGCGGTATGCGACCAATACTGTGTAGTGGTGCGCACAGAATGAAAGAAGCTAAGAGGCGTTTGAGCGCGATGTTGAAGTTAAATTGCGAGCGGATTGTAGATGAAACAACAGACAGCGATTGCACTTTTGGGAGCTCAACCACAAATGGAGAGATGCGTTTGGCGACATAATCGCTGTCATCAACTCCTTCAACATTCATTGCGTATATGCGCAATTTGTAGCCAGCGGTAAGGAGCGCAAAAAGCTCACGCAAAATAAAACGCTCAGTCTGCGTCGGGAATGAGCGTATGACTATGGCTATGGTTTCACCTTTGCTCATATTCCCTCACGAGCTTCCTTTTATGAGTTGGCAGGGTGAGTGTAGGCTTCACTTCTTTTGCGGTTCAATCTTCTCAATGCCACCCATGTATGGACGAAGCACTTCTGGGATGATAACTGAGCCATCTTCCTGTTGGTAGTTTTCAAGCAATGCTGCGAGCGTCCTACCAACCGCTAATCCAGAGCCGTTTAGCGTATGCACATATCTTGGTTTTGCTCCTTTTGCAGGGCGATAGCGTATGTTTGCTCTCCTTGCTTGAAAGTCCTCAAAGTTACTGCACGACGAAACCTCAACGAACCTACCTTGCCCTGGCATCCAAACTTCGGGATCGTATTTTTTGCTCGCTGCAAAACCTAAGTCACCAGTGCATATTTCAACAACCCTGTATGGTAGACCGAGCAACTCAAGAACCTCAACTGCGTCTCTTACTAAGCTCTCAAGTTCTTCGTAGGAACGCTCTGGCTCAACGAATTTGACCAGCTCAACTTTGTTGAACTGGTGAACCCTGATTATGCCCCTTGTGTCCCTGCCTGCAGCACCAGCTTCACGCCTGAAGCAAGCTGAGTATGCCACATACTTCAACGGAAGCATGTCACGCTCAAGAACCTCATCCCTGTGCAAATTGGTCACGGGGACCTCGGCAGTCGGTATGAGCCAAAGGTCATCTCGCTCACATACATACGCTTCAACCTCAAACTTGGGCAATTGCCCTGTGCCGATCATGCAGTCCCTGCGGACCATGAAAGGTGGGAAGACCTCTATGTAGCCATGTTTTTCAACATGCAAGTCAAGCATGAATGAAATGAGCGCTCTCTCAAGTTTTGCTCCGAGCCCTGTCATGACGTAGAAGCGTGAGCCAGAAAGCTTTACGCCCCTCTCAAAGTCAATGAGACCAAGTTTCTGCGCTATCTCCCAATGTGGCTTCGGTTCAAAATCAAACTTCCTCGGCTCGCCCCACCTCATCACTTCAACATTGTCGTTCTCGTCGGAACCTATTGGGACACTCTCATGCGGTATGTTCGGTATGACCAACAACAGTTGATTGATCTCCCTCTCAACATCCGACACCACAGCATCAAGCTGTTTTATTCTCTCACTGAGTGCCCTCATGGTTTCAATCAAATCTTGAGCTTGCTCACCTGAGCGCTTCCTTTTCGCTATCTCCTCAGAGACAACATTGCGCTCGTGTTTTAGTGCCTCTACTTCAACGAGCAATTCACGCCTCTTTTTATCAAGCTCAAGTATTCGGTCAATCTCTGAGTCGGCGTTCTCGCCCTTCAACTTTATTCGTTCCTTCACCCAATCAGCGCGTTCCCTTATCAAGCGCAAGTCAAGCATCAATCGTTCACCCCTTCGGACTGTTTAAAGTTTTGCCGTAGCGAATAGAACTACCCACCGCTAAATTTTGGCATACATTGAGTGTAAACTCAAACTGATGAGCGTGCTTCAAAGCCACATCATACAGTCGGTGTTACTTATGATGCACCTACACATCAGAATGCTTACTTGGGCAAGCTGTCTTTGGAGGTGAGCAAAAAATGTTTTACCGCACATCGGAGGCATTCCCAACCGACATCCGTGTTCTTGAGCTTGAACCATTCTTCAAGCGTGAGAGAGCAAGGACGCCACTCAAATTTGGTGGTGTCGTCATGGCAGATGCTCTGCTTTTGCGTTGCCGAGCGAAAGTTGAAAACAGACATGGCAATGTAGCCGAAGGGTGGGGCGCTATCTTCTTGGCAGATTTTTGGGCATGGCCAAGTAGCGTCGTTGAACATGAGTTGAGGGAAGAGGCAATGAAACAGGTGAGCATTGAATACGCGAAAATGGTCTCCAGCATGAACAGTTACTCTCATCCGATTGATATCTTCATTGAGGGTGAGGACGAGTTGAAGAGCATAGCGAAAAGCGTTTGCCAGAAGATGCAGTTGAAAGAAGAGATGCCTTTTCTTGCAGCGCTCGTTTGCGCAAGCGCCATTGATGCAGCGTTGCATGATGCATTCGGCAATGTCAACGGGATTGATTCCTACCTCGGTTATGGGAAGGAATGCATGCGTGACTTAGGTTATTACTTTGGTGAAAGCTTCGCTGGCAAATACATCTCCGATTACATCAGACCATCGTATGCGAAAGAGGTGCCCGTTTTCCATCTTGTTGGAGGCTTGGATAAGCTGACGCGCTCCGAGGTTGACGAGTCAGACCCGAAAGATGGTTTGCCAAACTGCCTTGAGGAGTGGATTGAAATTGATGGTGTCTTTTGCTTAAAGGTGAAGTTGAGAGGGAATGACCTGCAGTGGGATTTGCAACGCCTGCTTGATGTTTATGCAGTTGGGATTGAGTGCAACAGAAGGTTTGGCAGGGAGCGCATTTTCATGACGGCTGATACGAATGAAATGTGCGAGACACCAGAATACATGGTTGAGCTTCTGCTCAAGCTGAAGGAGCAAAACGAAGAAGCCTTTGAAAGCTTGCTCTACATTGAGCAGCCAACGCATAGGGACTTGCGTTCATATCCGTTTGATATGCGAAGGCTTGCGAGCATAAAGCCAGTGCTCATGGACGAAAGCCTGACCGACTTTGAGATGTATGAGCTTGGAAAACAGCTTGGCATATCGGGCATTGCGCTTAAGACATGCAAAGGTCACTCAATGTGTATGCTCATGGTCGCAAAAGCATCAGAGGAGGGCATACCATACGCAGTGCAAGACTTGACGAACCCGTCAATAGCGTTGCTCCACTCCGTCGGAATGGCTGCGCGGATAAACCCGATAATGGGTGTTGAGGCAAACAGCAGGCAGTTTTTCCCTAATGCTTCAAATGCTGAGATGGAAGTTCACAGAGATATCGTCGTGCGCCAAAACGGGGTGCTAAAAACGCACTCCTTAAAGGGAACTGGATTTGGTTACCAGATTGAGCGCATAAAGCCATTGTGGCAGCTTGAAAGCATTGCATGATGAATGTGTGAACACGGAGGTTAGGAAACATGCGTGTGCTTTGCTCACTGATGACGGTGGTAATGGCGTTTGGAACTGCTTGTGGGGAGGCGATTGTCGGAATTTGGCATGAGCCTTCTATTACACAACAGTTAGGACATGCTGACCCAAAGTTTTTAGCACAATTGCTTCAGCGGCATGGCTTTCTCACCTGTTTGCTCTCAACCGAAGATTTGGCGAACCCGAAAGTCCTAACGCCACAAAAAGTCGCCATCGTCATCCTGCCTTACGGCGCATTCTTCCCTGCCGAGGCGGTTGACAACTTCCGACGCTATCTTAAGGCGGGCGGAAGGTTCATCAGTTTGGGCGGATACGCTTTTGACGAAACACGGGACATGGGACATGGAACACGGGACACGAAACGGGAGGGTGAGGCTTCTGCCGAGCCAAAATGGGAAAAGGTCGCCCACGGGAAAGTTCAAGTCACTGTCGGTCAAAACCGAATCCGCATCGCTGTCCCAAAAGACGCCCCCGTTGATTGGCATCGTGTCAGAGCCTTTTTGAATTTGCGCTCAGGTTGGCGCTACTTGCTAACGGGCAAAG
>JBGOEV010000028.1:0-32824 GCA_041538025.1 Candidatus Thermosaccharophagus gerlachensis
AGAATTGAGCATATAACAAAGGATGGAGATAGGCTTTTGCCTTTGGTGAGAGGGGCAATACGAAGCATATGCAGTTTTCAGGTGCATCATAATGTCTAAGTAGGGTGATTTAAATCCCTTGTCTTAGAGCGCCAAAATGAGAGGGGTGGAGGAAAAATGCGCCTGAAATATGGCACTGTAGCGACTGTCATAACTTTGCTCTTGAAGGTGTTAACCTCACAGCCAGCTTTTACTGCTCATGTCGGGATTGGCGAGTCTGAAGCGCCAATTCACCCACTTCAAGCGAATGTGCTTAGGATTCTCTACGTTGACTTTTCACCTGACGGGCAATTTCTTGTTACTGCTGGCAGTGACCGCACTGCAAGGGTGTGGGATACGAGGAAATGGCAGGTGATTCGCATTTTGAGGCACAGAGGACCTATCCACTATGTCGCTTTCTCCCATGATGGAAAGCGCATGGTTACAGTTGGATTGGACCAAAAGATCAAGGTTTGGGAAACGAGTAATTGGCAGAAGGTTGAAGAGCTTCACCTTGAGCATGGTATGGATGGGAGGTTTTTAGGGGGCTATCGTGGTGGGGCTGTCTCTTTAAGTCACGATTTTTCGAGGGCTGCTGTGTTCAAAGGCTCAATCGTTGAAGTTTGGGATTTGAAGGAGAAGAAGAAAATTTTCGCAGATGATGCGAGGGTCTCTGCCAAAGAAAAAGGTTACGGGCATGCTGGGTGGGTTGGCACTTGGTATTACAACACCGTATGCCTCTCCCCGGATGGGAAGATACTTGCTGCCACAGTTTACCGTTGGTATCCTGAGGTTGTGAGGGTATGGGAAGTTGACTCTGGAAAATTGCTTTTCGATCTCAAAGGGCATACCCATTCCTGTGGAACTTCTGTCACATTTTCTTCTGATGGTCACCTTTTAGCTTCGGGGAGCCGTGATACCACTGTCTTCGTTTGGGACTTGAAAACTGGCGAAGCGATTCATCGCTTCTTTGGACCGAAAGAATGGGCATGGGTTGATAGCGTCGCCTTCTCACCGGACGGTAGATTTATTGCTGCTGGCTATTTTGGCGAGTCGGTGGCAAGGGTATTTGATGTTAAGACCAAAAAGCAAATCGCCGAGCTTGATTACACGCCATTGTGGGTTGACAGCCCTGTCGCAGCTGAGCGTGTCGCTTTCTCAAGAGATGGCAAATTTCTGGCTATCGCCTCCGGCGAAGGAACTGGTATCTGGGAGACGAAGAATTGGAAGTTGATCAAGGTCCTCTCCACCGCAACAAGAGATGTGGTTTGCGTTCGCTTCTCACCCGATGGGAAAATTTTATCTTGGGGCGATTATTATGGCTATTTGAGGGCATTTGATTTCGCCAAAAAGAGTTTATTTTCGTTACAACCTGCTCATCAACAACCAGTCAGGGCGTTAGCGTTTTCGCCGAACGGGAGGTTCATCGCCTCAGGTGATGAGCTGGGCGAAGTTGCAATCTGGGATCTTGAGAACCTGAGAATGCTTAAAAGGTGGAGGGCACACCAAAAGCCCATTTGCTCGCTTGCCTTCTCTCATGATGGTAAAACGATTGCGACGGGTGGATGGGATGGGCGGGTAAGGCTTTGGGATGTAGATGGCGAAAGGATGAAAGGCGAGTTTTCAGTCAAGATTAAAATCGTTGCAACTCCTGCATATTGTTTGGACTTCTCGAGCGATGGAAAGAAAATAGCTGTTGGCTACTCCGATGGGTTAAGGATTTGGAATCTTGAGGATAGAAAGCTTGAGAAATGGGTGGGAGAGTATGGTGTGATTAGAGCGTTGAAATTTGTGCCACGCACTTCCTTCCTCCTGTTCTCATCTTGGGCAAAGGGCGGGACTTTCGTTTTGGATGGGGAGAAGGGATGGGAACAGAAAGGCATCGCTTTGACTGATTGGAGAGGCAGGGAAAAATTTGCGCTGGCGCTTTCCCCTGATGGCTCCATGGCTGCCTTAGGTGGAAGAGATGGCTTAATCTCGCTCATTTCTGTTACGGATTTGGTAAATGCGAAGGAGTTGAAGGAAGTTAGGGCATTGCCATCATGGTTGGCTCATGACGCATTTACCAGTTCTATTGATTGGTCGCCAGATGGCAAGCTTCTCGCATCTTGTGGGACGGATGGAATTGTGAGGGTATGGCAAGCAGTAAATGGAAAGCTTATCTTAGAGCTTGCTTCATTTGGTGATGGGAAAGACGATGTCACACTGTGCTACAGGGGTGATTAAGGATGGTAAGGGTGATTATTAGAGCTGTCATTTGCATTCTACTGCTAACTCCTTTCGCTCACGCACAAATTCAAGTTTTCTCTGTTGAGCCTCCCAGTCTCGGTGCGGATTTAGTTGTGGAAAAAGCGGGGGATAAAAGCTCAAAGGTGCTTATCGGGACAAGATTCATGTCCCAAGTATTGAATAAGCCTGTAGGGGAGGTTGCCTTCTTAGGTTCTGACCAAGAGGCGTTGCAACGGGCGATAGACCTGCTCAACAATTATCCAAAGGTCTGTGGTGGCACGATTTTGGTGAGAGAGGGGATTTACAAACTGGGAAGCAAAGGGCTTGTTTTGCCATACCCCAGTTATCCGTATCGCATCTTCGGTAAGGGGGTTGGGAAGACCATCCTCTGCTACTCTGGCAATGGCGAGGCTATAGGGTATGGTGAGGCAGTGTGGAAGGCAGGGCATAATAACGTGCTTCACCTGAGTGATTTCAGCTTGCACATTGAGGGGAACGCAAGTTATGGCATCCGCATCCTTGCCTCAAATTTCTCCACTGTGGAGAGGATTCGCATCACTGCAGTTCCAAAAGCTCGCCCATACTGTGCCATCTCAAACGAAGGTCCCGGCGGTCAGACGAAACTTTTCAGAAACATACAAATAGAAGGTCCTTTTGAGATTGGCGTCTTTATATCCACCGATCATATGACGCTCATGCAGATTTCTGTTGAAGGGTTCAGGAAATATGGCTTACTTGGTGGGTGGGATGCGCTTTATTCGGTGAGGCTGAAAGCTGGCAAAGGGGCGATTGCTGGGATTGCTGCAGGAAAACCAAGTGCAGGTTACGTTCGGTGTGACATGGCTCCTTTTGACCTCAACATCCGTGAATTTTACTGGAGGCATGTTTGGGAGAACTGGGGGAGAGGAGCGATAGCTGATGTGGAAGACCTTTCACCACCACAGGAAGGCTATGCCACTATTAGTCAGCCACAAGGGTGGGCTATAGTTGCCTTCAAGTCGCTGCCAAAAGCTAAGGCAGTGGAAGTTGGAAAGAGAGGGATTGTTAGCATCCTTGACATAGCCACTTGGAATAATTTGAGACCACAGATCCCAAAGCACATTGATGAACCGCTCCCAGAGCCTGATGTAGTCATTTTTAAGGATGGAAAGCTTTGCAAGGCACAAGTTGTCTCAAAAAGGGTTGCAAGTTCGCTCCGAGTCCCTATTGGGGCGATTATTGCTGCCAGTGCGGACGATGCTGAAGTGATTGAAAGTGCTTGCCAAATTCTTCCACGTGGTGGCAGGGTTGTCTTAGAGGAGGCAACTTATGAACTTCGGCGTCCTGTGGCAATACCGTGGGAGAAAGAGTTGGCAATTGAGGGAACAAGGTCTTGGTGCCACCTTGTTGTAGACCCGAAGACAAGGAAAGAGGTGCCAGCACCAAGAAGTGGAACGATAATCACTGGCGAAGGCTTTGTTTTTAAAGATGTGGGAGAGGGAATAGCAAAGTTTGTTTTGGCTCACATCCATCTTCTAAATCTCAAAACCCCTTTGAAGCTCATCCGCACAAAAGCCTTCCTTAACGATGTGCGATTTACAAACCATCCTCAACCTGCAATAATCATTGAAGAAGGAGAAGGTAACACCCTGCAGATGCTTGCGCCTTCATTCTCCCTTGATGACCGAGGGAAATCAACCTTCTTAATCGCTGGGCAAAACTTCCGAGAATATGGCGTTCGCCTTGGCAGGTTTGGTGTGGTAATAGGAGGACACCTGAATTGGAAAGGGGCAGTAACAACGCAAAAGCTAAATCCTGAGGAGTGGGCTATGGTGATTGGGAATATGGCTGAAGGCGGATCTGAAGCCTGTTACATTGCCGATGGCGCTACGCTATACCTTCTCAGCGCTGGTGGGGGCTTTCCGGGCATAGCTGAAGTCAATGATGGCAAGGCAATCGTTTTAGGCAAGTAATGAAGGAAAAGCATCTTGTATGCATCTATTTTAAGCTGCATTTTTCGTAGTGGTTTTGGAAAGACAATGCCCATGCCAGGCTTATTGATAATCCATATGCCTAACCTGATCACAGGGAGGGTGGATCTGGGATGATTGTAGCATCTTTCGCACTCAATATAGCCTTTGCTTTGTTGAGCAACCAAGGATTGAAGTATGATGAGGCGTTGGCTGGCAAGTTTGAGTGGCTTTACAGATGGGTTGACCATCCTCAAAATCCACTCATTGAAGCGCCAGAGAAAGGTGATTGGGTTGCTGACCCGACAGTCTTGACGCCAAATGAGAGCCCTGATGGGAAATGGCACATGTTTTGCTCAGGAAGAGGCATAAAGCATTTTGTCTCCGAGGATGGAATTAAGTGGACATATCATTGCTTGGCACTTCAAGAGGGTTATTCACCGTTCATATTCAAGGACGGCGAATTGTTTTGGCTTTTCTATCAAGTTGGCGTTGGTAAGCACAGGGAGACAGCAATTGTTTGTCGCTCATCAAAAAACCTTCATGATTGGGGAGAAAGAAAGCCCATACTTGTTGGTGAACATGGGTGGGAGAGGGGAATTTTTGATGAACCGTATGTGAGGAACCCCTGCATTGTCAAAGTTGGCGATGAGTATTGGCTTTACTACAGTGGCGGATATATTTTGCTTCCTGACACGGGCTATGAAGAGCCTTCGTTTGTTTGTCTTGCACGCTCAAAAAGTTTACTTGGACCTTATGAAAAATACCCAAAGCCAATTATATCGCCTCGCTTAGATGACAAATGGCGCAACCTCGGTGCAGGTGCTATGAGGGTTTACAAAATTGGGGAGATTTTTGTTGGGTTTAACAACGGCATCTACTGGGGCGAGGATTTGCATAGTCATTCAGCCATCCATGTCCTCCTATCAAGTGATGGGATAAATTGGTTTGATTCTCCAAAAAATCCAGTCATAGTGCCGAGTGGGGAAGGTTGGAAGAGAAGCCATGTCTATCAACTTGATTGCAAGGTCGTAGGCAATGAATTATGGATGTTTTACAATGCGAGGGATGGGTGGGCTAAAGCAACCGAGAAGATTGGATTGGCAATTTGCAAGCTGCCAAAGTAGTTGCTGGCTCCCGCTGTCAGGTCTGAATTTGAAAAGTAGCCAAAATTGGATAAAAAGCATTATGGGGGGTGTTTCAATATGGCTCAATCAAATCCTTCTAATGCTGTCACAAGGCGCAAGTTTATTCGCGATACAGCAACAACGCTTGCTGCTGTAAGTGCCACATCACTCATTGGCTATGTAGCTGAGCAAAATACAATTCAAATTGCCCTTGTTGGGTGTGGTGGGCGAGGGACTGGAGCAGCAGTGAATGCGTTGCGCACAAAAGGACCAACAAAACTTGTTGCCATGGCAGATGTGTTTGAAGACAGGTTGCAGTCAAGCCTTAAGCGTTTGCAGTCAATGTTTCCAAACCAAGTTGATGTGCCACCAGAAAGGTGTTTTATTGGCTTTGATGCGTATAAAAAAGCCATTGATTGTGTCTCACCTGGAGGCGTGGTTCTTCTTGCGACCCCACCAGTTTTTCGCCCATTACACTTGGAATATGCTGTTGCTAAAGGCTGTCATGTCTTCATGGAAAAGGCATTTGCAGTTGACGCTCCGGGTGTGCGCAGGGTGCTAAAAGCTGGCGAGGAAGCACAGAAAAAGGGGCTTAAAATCGCTGGCGGGTTGATGAGTCGGCATTACATACCGCTTGAGGAAGCAATAGCAAGAATACACGATGGCATAATCGGCGATATAGTTGTATGTTGGGCATATCGTATGCATGGTCCTGTTGGGATTTCGCCTCGCCGTAAAGGCGAAAGTGAAATTGCCCACCAAATTCGCAATTTCCATTGTTTTACATGGCTAAATGGTGGTTTTATTCTTGATTGGCTTATCCACAACCTTGATGTTTGCTGTTGGGTGAAGGATAGTTGGGTCATATGGGCTCAAGGGCATGGCGGAAGACAGCAACGCAAAGAACCAGACCAGCTATTTGACCACTACGCAGTTGAATATAGCTTCCCTGACGGTGCAAGGCTTTTTGCTCAAGGAAGGCACATGGTTAATTGTTGGAACTTTTGGGGATGCATCATTCACGGGACGAAAGGCTTGGCTGTCCTTGGTGAGGGCATACCTCAGCCAAGGATTTACAAAGGTTGGCTACAAGAGCCAAAAAACTTAATTTGGCGCTACGAAGGACCACCATGCGACCCGTATCAAAGGGAAATGGACCTATTGTTTGAGGCTATTCGTGAGGATAAACACTATAACGAGACTGAACGCTCAGCAATGGCAAACATGGTCGGAATAATCGGTAGGATGGCAGCTGAGTCTGGGCAAATGATAACTTGGGAGGAAGCTATGAAATCAAACCTTGAATTGGCACCCGGCTTGGAAGAGCTGACAATGGACTCAGAGCCACCTGCAAAGCCAGATGCCGAAGGCAGGTATCAAATAGCAATCCCCGGCTTCACAAAGGTGCTTTGAGGGGAGGAAAGCAAAAGCCTTGCCTCTCACAAGAAAAGCTAATGGTGCTCCTTTGCCAGCATAGTGGTGCTTGGCTTTTCATCATGAACCACCGTTGGCTTTTTCTATTCTTACGGCTGTGACTTTGAATTCGGGTGTTTTAGCAATTGGGCATAACGCTGGGTTGGTTATGATGTTGGTTGGAACTTCATAGAAATGGAATGTCATGAATGCCGTTCCCTGAGCGACTTCCTCTGTGACACGTGCCTTTGTCAGCACCTCGCCTCTCCTTGATATGACCTTAACAAGATCGCCATCAGATATGCCGAGCTTCATTGCATCTTGTGGGTTTATCCACACCCTTTCCTCTGGGTGAAGCGCCATAAGCCCAGAAACCCTTCTCGTCATGGCAAGGTGGAAATGATACAGGCTTCTTCCAGTGGTAAGCACTATCGGATACTCATCGTCTGGGACTTCTGCTGGTGGCTTGTAGTGTAGTGGAGAGAAGTGTCCTTTGCCTGTTGGCGTGTTAAACCTTTCCACATGGAGTATAGGAGTTCCCATGTGTTCTGGCGATATGCATGGCCATTGTATGCCCTCAACCTCAAGCCGTTTGAAAGAGATGCCCGCAAATGATGGTGTTAGCCTCGCTATCTCTTCCATGATCTCAGAAGGATGTGAGTAATCAAACCCCTTTGCTCCCATACGCCTTGCTATCTCGCACGTTATCCACCAATCAGGGCGTGCCTCCCCTATTGGCTCTATCGCCTTCCTTACAAGTTGCACTCGCCTTTCAAGGTTAGTGAATGTTCCATCCTTTTCTGCGAAACTTGTTGCTGGTAGGACAACATGCGCAAACTGAGCCGTGCCAGTCATGAATATATCCTGAACCACGACAAATTCAGCCTTTCTCAATGCCTCTTGCACCATTGATGCATCTGCAACGGTGTATGCTGGATCCATGCCAACTATGTAGAAGGCTTTCACATTGCCATTGAGAGCCTCGCGAAACATTTCAACGAGCGTAAGCCCGGGTTCTCCACTGAGCTTGCATCCCCATGCCTCTTCAAACTTCTTCCTTACCTCATCGTCCTTCACAGGTTGGTATCCGGGGAACGCTGTAGGAATGCATCCCATGTCACATGCGCCTTGGACATTATTTTGCCCACGAAGTGGCATCACGCCAGCGCCTTGCTTCCCAATATTTCCTGTAAGCATGGCAAGGTTTGCAAGTGCAAGCACATTCTCAGTGCCGTGAGAATGTTCTGTTATGCCCAAGGAATAGATGATAAGCGATGGTTTCCTCGTGGCGTAAAGTGTTGCTGCTTGAATTATCCTATCGCGTGGGACGCCCGTAGTTTCTTCAACGAAATCAAGGTCAAACTCCTTCAGCGACTCAACGAATGCCTCAAAGTTCTCGCATCTTTCCTCAATGAACTTCTCGTCATGCAAGCCCTGTTCGTAGATTACTTTTGCCATGCCCATGAGCAATGCGACATCAGAGCCGGGGCGCAAGTTAAGCCAAATATCCGCGTGTTTACACAGCTCAATCCTTCTTGGATCTGCGACTATAAGTGTTGCTCCTCGCCTTTTAGCCCTCCTTATTCGTATGCCGACAACTGGATGCGCTACAGGCGTGTTAGACCCTATGACGAATATGCAAGATGCGTTATCTATGTCGCTTATCGGGTTTGTGCCCCCTCCGGTTCCGAAGGCGATGTTCAAGCCCGTTACAGTAGGAGCATGGCATAGCCTTGCGCAATTCTCCACATTGTTCGTTTGCATTACAGCTCTGGCGAACTTTTGGATTACGTAGTTATCCTCGTTTGTGCACCGCGATGAACCTATGGCGGCGAACATATTCCCCTTGTATTTGGAGAATTCGCTTGCGACTATGTCCAATGCTTCATCCCAACTGACTTCGACGAACTTTCCATCACGCTTTATGAGTGGCTTTGATAGCCTATCTTGGCTGTTGATGAAGCTGTAGCCAAAACGCCCCTTGACGCAGAGCCTCCCTTCGTTCACTGGACTTTCTTTCACCCCGCGAACTGATACCACCTCGTTTCCGCGCACGCCAAGGTAGATTGAACAACCAACACCACAGTATGTGCAGATTGTTTTCACCTCTTTTGCTGGTTTCCTTCGTTCCTTTGGGGTGAGAGCGCCTGTTGGGCAACGCACAACGCATTCGCCACATGACTCGCATATTGATTCTACAATCGGTTTGTTGCCGAATGTAGCTATTGTGGTTGCAAACCCACTGAATGCGTAGTTTATAGCGCCTATTCCTTGTATTTCGTCGCATGTCCTAACGCATATGCCACATAACACGCATCTGTTTGGGTCGCGGATGAAAAATGGGTTGCTGTCATCTATGGGGAATTGAGGCGCAAGCATGCGCAACTGCTTGAACCTTTCTTCATCTATGCCAATATATGATGCAACTTCTTGCAACTTGCATTCGTTATTTTTCGGACATGAAAGGCAATCGCCCATGTGGTTCGTCAGTATGAGCTCAAGAGAGACTTGTCGCGCCTTCTGCACCATCGGTGTTTCAGTCCATACTCTCATCCCGTCTTCAACAACTGCTTGACATGATGCTACAATACCTTTCCCTTCAACTTCTACAATGCACAGCCTGCATATGCCAGCAGGTGTAAGATCTGGGTGATAGCAGAGGTGGGGAATGTAAATGCCAGCGTCCAAAGCCACCTGAAGGATTGTTCTACCGCTCTTTGCTTTTACCTCCTCACCGTTGATGAAGATCGTTAGCATCTGATCATCACCCTCCTTCCGATAGCTTGCAGGAAATAGGGCATCGTCCACTGCGAATATGCTCTTCATATTCGTTTGGGAAGTGCTTTAGAGTCGCGAGCACGATATTCGGGACACCTTGACCAAATGCACAGAAGCACGAGACCTTCATTGCCTCACCAATGCTCACAAGCAAGTCTACATCGCTGGGCTTCCCATGTCCTTTCGCTATCTCGTCAAGTATTTGGAAGATTTGAGCAGTCCCAAGCCTGCATGGGATGCAATAGCCACATGATTCCTTCTTTGCGAATTCCGCGAACGCTCGTGCAACATCCACCATGCATGTGCGATCATCCAGAGCTATTATCCCACCAGAGCCTAATGGTGAACCAACATCCCTTAGTGTTTCATAGTCCAAAGTGAGGTCTATCATCCATTCGGGTATGATTCCTCCAAGTGGTCCACCAGTCTGCACTGCTTTTAGCTTCCTTCCATTTGCGATTCCGCCCCCAATTTCGTATATGACTTCGCGCAATGTTATTCCCATGGGCACCTCTATTACGCCCTGCCTTTCAACACATCCGCTAAGTGAAAGCACCACTGTCCCCTTGCTTTTCTCAGTCCCAACGGACGAAAACCAACTTGCACCATTGCGCAAGATAAGTGGAACGTTAGCGAGCGTCTTAACATTGTTTACAACTGTCGGCATACCCTTCAAGCCAGATTGCGTTGGAAAAGGAGGGCGAAGCCTCGGTGTTCCTCTTTGTCCCTCCATTGAGTTCATCAAAGCTGTCTCTTCACCGCAGATATACATCCCTGCAGCCTTAAAAAGCTCAACCTCAAACTGTAACCCTGTGCCAAGGATATCCCTACCAAGCAAGCCATGTTGTGTTGCTGTGGATATCGCCTTCTCCAGCACATGGAAAGCAAGCTCATATTCTGCCCTTACGTAGATGTATCCACGCTTTGCGCCTACAGCAAGCCCTGCTATGGTCATGCCTTCAATGACAGAATACGGGTCACTTTCCATGATGAGCCTATCCATGAATGCCCCTATGTCACCTTCTGCGCCATTACACACTATGTATTTTTCGTCCCCCGTAGATTTCCTCGCAAGTTCCCATTTTAACCCCGTCGGAAAACCTGCGCCACCTCTCCCTCTAAGCCCTGAGTTTTTAAGCTCCTCAATTATCTGCGTCGGTTCCATTGAAAGAGCCTTTAGAAAGCCTTCATAGCCGCCTGTAGCTATGTAGTGATTTAAGTTTGTTGGCTCTACGAAGCCACATCTTGAAAGCACCCTGCGCAGTTGCTTCTTAAAAAACGGGTTCTCAAACAAGTTTTGAATGCCATCCACTATCCCATCTCCGACGGTGCCAAGCGCATATTTCGCCACTGGTTTGCCACGAAGTAGGTGCTGTTCAAGTATCTCGTGGGCTTCCTCAGCACCCACTTTCCCATAGAAAACTCTTGGAGCACCGGGCACACTGATTCCCATTATCGGCTCGCAATAGCATAGCCCCATACAACCAACCTCAAGCACATTGCAATCAACACTATGCTTTGCGATGAAGTCTTTTACCGCATCAAGCGTCTCAAGCGCTCCCACACTGCGACCACATGATGCAGTGCCAACCGTCACAAATGGCTTCAAATGCATCTCCTGCCACTCACGCATTGCACGAAGACGAAACGCTTCAAAATCCTTCAGCATCATGTCAACTTTCCCCCTCTACAGCCTCCAGCAGTTGGATAAGTTTTTGAGGTGTTACTCTGCCGAACACACGCCCATTCACAATGACGCATGGGGCAACTGCACATATGCCTATGCATTCCACCGTTTCAAGGGTCCACTTAAGGTCAGAGGTCGTATTGCCTTCTTCTATGCGAAGATACTTTTTGGCTTCCTCAAGCAGTCTTGAAGCACCGTGCATTTGGCACACCGTGCTTTTGCATATCTTACAAACATTTTTACCCGCAGGCTTTAGGCGAAACTGCTCATAAAACGAAGCTACGCTGTAGACATGCGCTTCTGGGAGGTTAACGAACTCCGCAACTTTTAGCAAGGCATCGCTCGGTAAGTAACCAACTTCGGCTTGGATGCGTTGAAGTATCGGGATAAGCTCTTCCTGCTTGCCTTTGAAGGAGCTTAGGATTTCGTTCAACTTCTCGTCCATGCTTTTTACCTCCTTCCATGCTCACCAACCAGCCTCACATGTGAAGTTGAACTTATGGCGAAATCAAAGCCATAAACCGTTGTGCGTCTTCAAACATGTATGCGTTATTGAACATGCAATAACCACCCTCATAATCAAGGCAAATTTTTGCGAGCCTTGAGAGCTCAAAATCTGTGTATTTGTGCTTATACCCACCTATGCCGTGCAACCTGAAATAAAAAATGCCACTTGTCAAAGGCTTTCGTTGGAAGGGGTCAACGCAATGAATAAGTCCAGTTTTTTGACAAATTTCTTCTATGTCTTTATCGCTCCATTCACCCCTTGGTTCCCAGACGAATATGAAGGGCGATCCTGAAAGGCGTTCAAAGAAACGAAGCATATTCCTTTTGTTTTCATCCGTAGGTTTAAACCTCGCAGGACATTGAAAAACAATCACTTTTGCCCCCAATGCTTCAGCAAAATCTTTTGTTACAAGCCATGCATCCCATACCTCTTTTGTTGGTCGGAAACTGCCATAGCAATCAAGTTTATCCCTTTGTAGCTCAATCCTTAGTCGCCTGTATGTTGGGCTGGATGGTTCATGTGTTATAAGCTGCCACGCTTTTAGCGTGAATTCAAAATCTTTTGGTGCTTCTTCACGCCACTTTACCGCTGTGTATAGCTTGGGTGGTTGGTAGAATGTATGCTGCACTTCAACGACTTTAAAGAACGAGTAGTATTTGCGCTGACTTGTTGGGAAACCGCAACAACCCACCTTCACTTGCAGTTCAGCACTCAAAGAGCTTCACCTCAACTATAGTCCCTGCGTCTATTTTGTCAATCCCGATTGGAACTTCAATATAACCATCGCTAATTCCGATCGTGCTTGTCGTATCAGAATGCCTAAAAATAGGCACAACTTTTTCGCCTTCTAAGCGAACGGTTATAAATGAATGGAAATCCTTATGCGTTCTAACCTCTGACACCAGCATACCCTTCGCGCGTATTGGCTCATACTTAGTAACTCCAGAAAGCCTCCGTAAAGCAGGCAAAAGAAGCACATTTGCCACTACAAAGCAAGAGACTGGATGACCTGGCATGCTTATTACTGGCTTCCCGTTTACAATCGCAAACAGGGTTGGCATGCCAGGGCGCGTTCGCAGCCCGCGAAACTTTAGTTCCCCAATTTCTGAGAGGATATCTGCAGAAAAATCCCGTTTGCCGACGGAAGAGCCTGCAATCAAAACTATCATATCACAGTCGCTTTTTGATATGCCAATTAAAGAGTCGCGTATTTCCTGCAGGGAATCTTTAACTGGTGGCATTCTTACAGGTTGGCACCCTGCTTTTATAGCGATTGCGTAAATCATGTAGCTACTGCTGTCGTATATGTATCCTTTCGGCAACGGTTTTTCTGGTTCTACTATCTCATCTCCTGTTGGCAAAATTACGATTTTTGGCTTGGCAAAAACTTTCACTCTTGAGTTACCTGATGCAGCAAGAACACATATCTTGCGAGAGTCCAAAATTTCACCGACACTAAACAGAAGCTCACCTATACGCTTGTCGTAGCCCTTTTTGCTCACATTAGTCATGGGATTGACTTGAACGAAGACCAAAACCTCAGTATCGCTTATTCGTTTCGTGTCCTCAATCCTAACGACAGCATCAGCACCCGACGGCAACTCCGCGCCAGTTGCCACCTCAACACAGGTGTTTTGCGATACGGAGAGTGATGAACCATCCTCACCTGCATACAGTGTTCCAACAATTTTGAACAATTTCGGGTTCTCTTTGGAAGCGCCTTTAGTGCAAGAGGAGATGAGCGCATAGCCATCCATTGCTGCCCTCGTGAAAGGAGGCATATCAATTTTTGCATAAATTTCTTCAGCCAAAACTCTACCATATGCGTCACTTATGCTCAAACACTCAAACTTGCTGACTGGCTTGATATGCTCTAAAACAATTTCCAACGCTCTTTCGTAGGTGATAAGGTGATCAAACGGTTTGAAATCGAGTTTATGCATGCAAGATCACCTTCTTAGCAAAGATTGGTCTAATTCAATTGGTTTGCTCACATCCTCATGCCCACCAAGCGGTGGAGGAGTTTTACCATTCACGAGTATTTTGAGCCTTTTTGCACCACATATAGATGTTAACGAATAGGCAAGAGCTTGAAGGCGTAAGTAAGCGATGTCCGACCCAGACCAATGCTCAGCGTTTAGAAATTCCTCGTCAAAGTCAGCTATAACTGTGCTATTGTTGACTCTGATGCCCTTCAATTTGGTGTTTTTGGGCAATACATTTACTTTAGATTTGCCATAAGGTGAGTTAAGGTATCTTATCGCATGCTGTGTAGATAAGCGCAAACTAATTTTTGGGTTAAACAACTTTACTGTTTGAGGGAATATAGTTCCGTTCGGTATGTCAATAAAGTATAGGTTAACATTCGCAAATACCACAAAATTGATTACTATTGCCACTGCAATTAACGAGATAAGTATTATCAAAAGTAGCAATTTCCTCATTTTTATCACCGTTTGGCTTTTGATGTTTTCCAATACTCTTCTAAGCTTAAGCAGCTATATTCTTCACTCCCAGCATCGGATCGTGATTTTAAGGCGAAAAGGAGGGCTTTTGCGGTATCAAGAGAAGTTATGCAGGGCGTATCATGCTCAACCGATGCCCTACGGATAATCAACCCATCGCGATGTGATCCTCTTCTGTCGCTCGGTGTGTTTATGACAAGATCGAATTCTTTTGACAATATCATATCAAGTATATTTGGATGTTTGTTGCTGAGTTTTGATACTTCTATTGCACTTATATTATGCATTTTTAGAAACTTTGAAGTCCCTTCCGTGGCGTATATTTTGAACCCAAGTTTGGCTAACCCTTCGGCTATGCTGAGCGCTTCTGGTTTATCTCTATCGGCAACGGTTATCAACACTTTTCTGTTGTTTTTACCCAACTTAAAGCCGCTTG
This sequence comes from Candidatus Thermosaccharophagus gerlachensis, assembly GCA_041538025.1. Lineage (GTDB taxonomy): Bacteria > Armatimonadota > Fervidibacteria > Fervidibacterales > Thermosaccharophagaceae > Thermosaccharophagus > Thermosaccharophagus gerlachensis. The sequence goes on from JBGOEV010000028.1 coordinate 14,611, forward strand.
AAATAAATGCCTTATAGAGCGCCCTTGGAAAATCAAAATCAATGCCCATTACCTCACCAGTGGACTTCATTTCTGGACCAAGTTCAATTTCGGCTTGCATTAGTTTCCCAAATGAGAATATCGGTGCTTTTACGGCAACAATGTTGGGTGTTTCTTGAAGTCCCCCTTTGTAGCCGAGTTCTTTCAATTTGCTTCCGAGAATAACCTTTGTGGCTATCTCAACCATTGGTATACCTGTCAATTTGCTCATGTATGGCACTGTCCGTGAGGCTCTCGGGTTAATCTCCAGCACGTAAACGTCGTCACCCAATACAACAAATTGGATGTTGATCAAGCCACGAACTTTAAGCGCTCTCGCTATTGCCTGTGTGTAGTCCACAATACGCTGCTTGGCTATTTCCGATAGTCTCTGCGGTGGGCAAACAGCGATACTGTCACCACTATGGATGCCTGCCCTCTCAATGTGCTCCATGATGCCAGGGATAAGGCATTCTTCGCCATCACAAATAGCATCCACCTCTGCTTCAATTCCCGCAAGATACTTGTCAACCAAAATTGGGCGGTCAGGAGCAACGCTTATGACATATTCAAGATAACTTCGCATTTCGTCTTCGTTGTAAACGATGTCCATTGCTCGCCCACCGAGAACATAACTCGGACGCACCAAAACAGGATAGCCAATTTCACGGGCAACCTGAATCGCCTCTTCAATGCTTGTGACAGCTCTTCCTGGTGGATAAGGAATGCCTAACAAATTGAGTAGCCAAGCAGTTCTATCACGGTCTTCAGCGATGTCAATGCTCTCAAAATCTGTGCCCAAAATAGGCACACCAGCTTTATGCAAGCCTTCGGCGAGGTTAAGCGGTGTTTGACCACCAAATTGGACGATTACACCGATAGGCTTTTCGTTTTCAATGATGTGCAGGACATCTTCAAGTGTCAAAGGCTCAAAGTAAAGTCTATCAGAGGTGTCAAAGTCGGTGGAGACTGTCTCTGGATTGCAGTTGACCATAACGACATCATAACCAAGTTCTTGAAGCGCCCATACACAATGGACACTGCAGTAGTCAAACTCAATACCTTGCCCAATGCGTATTGGACCTGAGCCAAGCACAATGACTTTGGGGCGTTCACTGGGGATTGCTTCGTTCTCGCCGTTGGGTTCATAAGTTGAGTAGAAGTAAGGCGTTTCAGCCTCAAACTCGGCAGCGCAAGTGTCCACCATCTTGTAGACAGGTTTTATACCCCAGATTTTGCGCATTTGGCGCACTCTCTCTTCCGCTTCTCCCAGCGATTTTGGCTTTTCCCCTTCGCTTTTCATGAGACACTCTGCGATGTAACGATCAGAGAAGCCCATGTGTTTTGCCTGCCATAGTAGCTCTTTTGTCAAGCCTTTCCACCCAGTTGTTGCTAACTTGGATTCCATCTCAATAATGTTTTGCAGTTTTTTCAAGAACCAAGGGTCAATTTGTGAGAGGTCATAAATTTCTTGGATAGGCATTCCACGGCGTAAAGCCTCAGCGATGGCAAATAATCGTAAATCACTAGGCGTGCGAATAAGTTCCTCTAACTCCATGTCTGACTTATCAACAACCTCACGGTGGAACAAGCCTAAAGTTCCAATTTCAAGCCCACGCACCGCTTTTAACAATGCCTCTTCAAAACTACGTCCAATTGCCATCACTTCGCCAGTGCTCTTCATCTCTGTGCCAATTGTCCTGTCGGCAGTTGGGAACTTGTCAAAAGGCCAGCGAGGAATTTTGACAACTACATAGTCAATTGATGGCTCAAAACAAGCAAGTGTCTTTTTTGTGACGGTGTTGGGAATTTCGTCCAGTCTTAAACCGACAGCAATTTTAGCAGCAACTCTCGCAATAGGGTAGCCTGTCGCTTTGGATGCTAACGCTGATGAACGAGACACACGAGGATTAACCTCAATGATGTAGTAGCGTAGCGAATTAGGGTCAAGAGCAAATTGGATGTTACAACCACCTTCTACGCCCAACGCACGGATGATCTTTAGTGCTGCCGAACGCAACATCTGATACTCCACATCGCTCAATGTTTGTGTTGGCGCAACAACAATGCTTTCGCCAGTATGGACTCCCATTGGGTCAAAATTTTCCATCGCACAAACAGTTATGCAATTGTCAGCGCCGTCTCGCATTACTTCATACTCAATCTCTTTCCATCCCAACACGCATTGCTCTACCAGAACTTGCCCAATTAAACTTAAAGCAAACCCTCTGTTGACGATTCGGCGCAGTTGGTCTTCATTGTAAGCGACTCCACCACCAGTTCCGCCCAATGTGTATGCAGGTCGGACAATGACAGGGTAGCCAATTTGATTAGCGAAAGCGACAGCTTCTTCAACACTTGTGACCGCTATGCTTTTGGGAATAGGTTCACCAATTCGCTGCATTAGCTGGCGAAATAGTTCACGGTCTTCGGCACTTTGAATAGCAGTTAACGGCGTCCCCAGAAGTTCTACACCGTATCGGTCTAAAATGCCTTCCATTGCCAATTGTGTAGCTAAGTTTAAACCAGTTTGACCACCAAGAGTTGGGAGAAGCCCATCAGGACGCTCCCTTGCAATTATGCGCTCTAAAAATTCAACAGTTAACGGTTCAATGTAAACTCGGTCTGCCATGTTTGGGTCGGTCATGATGGTTGCTGGGTTGGAATTGACCAAAACTACTTCCAACCCTTCTTCCTTTAGGGCGCGGCAGGCTTGCGAACCAGAGTAGTCAAACTCCGCTGCCTGCCCGATAACGATTGGACCTGACCCAATAACCATCACTTTACGCAAATCCTTGCGCTTGGGCATAGGCACTTATCACCTCACTGCTATCTTTTTCGTCTTTTTTGTTCCATTACTGCCAGCTTTGCTGCGGTTAGGCTTTTCAATGAAGACAAGGATGTCGTAACCCTTGTCAAGCAATATCTCCCAAGTCCGTCGCCATAACAGTTTTCTCTGTTTCGCAGTCCCTCCGCGCCAACCCTCTGGCAGTTCCACTATGACATCTGCGTCCTCGGTCTCGTATGGCGGTTTGACACGCACTTTCGCACCCGGAAAAAGTTCTTGAGCAAGGGCACAAATTTCGTCAACATACCGCTTCAGTTCCTTTTTCGTCTTCTTCATTTTCGCACCTCCTCTGCCTTTTGGACAAAGGTCTCGGCATAGCGTAGCGCCCTTTGGACTTCGCTTTTGAAGACACTCTCTTGCGTATATGCAGCCTTAATGCGCAACTCGTAAACTTCCCGCAACCAGTCAGCCCATTTGGCAGGGCACAAATGCCACTGCCTGACTAAAACCAAACCGAAGTAGCGTCGGATGTCGCCGTGTGACCATTCATTGCGCCTTTGCCCAACCCACTCCAACAAAGCAATGGTTGCCCAAAACATTGCGTAATAGCAATCCTGCGCACAAGGGTTAATCAATCCATTTGCCAAAGCCAATTGCGCAGCACTCAAAAACTCCCTCGCCTTCTCCACGCCTTTCACCTTGCCTCCGCCTTCACCTCATCCAAAGTCCGCAGGGAAACGCCAATGTCGTAACCGTGTTCCATTTCAATCTCCCAAAGCCTCTTGTAAACTGCGTCAGCAATTTGGTCGGCGCGACGAGTCCATTGTCGATAAGGTAGCAGAACTTCTATGTGTGCATCGCTTGCTTCGTAAATCCGATGTGGCGTGACAGTCACTTTTGAGTTAGGCTCCAACTCGTGGATAAATTGGCAAACTTCCTGCAAAAGGCGATTCAATTCGCCTTTTGACTTTCTTCGTCGTCTCATAATTGGCACACCTCTCGACTTTTTGAACAAAAGCCGTTGCCTTTCGCAAGGCTCGTTCGGCTTTCTTTTCGGTCGTTAATTCTGTGCCATAAACGGCGTCGGAACGCAAAAATAGAGTTCCTTTAGCCACTCGCCCATCTCTGGCGGGCATATTCGTCTTTTCTTGACGCACTCTAAGCCGAAAACTTGCCTCAACTCATCATGTTTCCGTCTGACGCGACGAATCCTAACGAAGGCTAAAATCCCTATCGCTGCCCAAAAGACGGCATGATAGCAAAGGCAAGCACAAGAGTCACCTTCGCTAATATTCAACGCTGCCTTTGCGCCATTCAAAAACCCTTGTGCTTTCCCTACGCTTTCGGCGACCACTGTCATTCTCAACTCGCCTCCGCCTTCACCTCATCCAAAGTCCGTAGGGAAACGCCAATGAATTAGCCATGTTCCATCTCAATTTCCCAGACGCGCTTGTAGACGGCGTCTGAAATTCGTTCTGCTTTTTTGTTCCATTCACGATAGGGCAGCAAAACCTCTATCCAAGCATCGTCGTCTTCATACAGTTGGTGCGGGATGACCCTTAGGATTTGGGCTTTTGGCTCGAGTTCTTTGATGAACTGGCACATTTCGTCCAGCAACTTGCGCAATTTTGCCCTTGATTTTCGTCGCATTAGCGACATACTTCCTTTGCCCACATAATGCAACATTGCGATGGCAGACCAGAAGACAGCGTAGTAGCACGCGATAACGCATGTGTCCGCCATCTCCGCTGTCAGCGTAACTTTCGCTGCTTTCAAAAACTGCTCCGCTTTATCCAACGCCTCCTTGACATCCATCCCTTTCGTTCCTCACTTCCTCCAGCCTTTCATTACCTGCACGAACTCGTCAAAGATATAGCCGTTGTCCCAAGGTCCCGGTGATGCTTCGGGGTGATACTGAACTGAAAAGATATTGAGTTCGGGATGTGCCAAGCCCTCAACAGTGAAATCGTTCAAGTTGATGTGAGTGACGATAGCACCTGTTCCCTCAAGGGTCTTTTCATCCACGGCGTAGCCGTGATTTTGGGTCGTGATGTAGACGCGTCCCGTCCGAAGGTCTTTAACGGGATGGTTGCTTCCGCGATGACCGAACTTGAGTTTGAAGGTGCGCCCGCCAAGTGCCCAACCGAGAATTTGATGCCCCAAGCAAATCCCAAACAACGGGACTTTGCCAAACAAGTCTCTGGCTGTCCGGATGACATAGCGCAAAAGTGCAGGGTCGCCCGGTCCGTTTGAGAACATCACTCCGTCAGGTTCCCATGCAAGGATGTCCTGAGCCGAGGCTTTGGCGGGAGCGACAATCACTTCACACCCGCGCCGTTGTAGCGACCTCAAAATGTTGAACTTGGTCCCTAAGTCAACGGTTACGACCCTTAAGCGGTCACCTTTGGACAAAACTCGCTCAAGTGGCTTGAGCCCTCCGTCCCACAAGTGAAATTGCCGCGTTGACACCAGTTGCACAAAATCCAACTCATCGTAGCGTGGCGAACGCTTGAGTAAGTCAAACAACTCATCGGCAGTTTTTTCTATACCCAATGCCCCCATCATCACGCCGTAAATCCTCAATTTGCGGACGAGACGACGAGTGTCAATCTTTGCAATGCCAGGTATTTGGTGATCGGCGAGGAACTCGTGGAGCGTCTTTTGTGTCCGAAAGTTGCTGGGTTCTTCGCAAACTTCCCTGACCACAAATCCAGCGACCTGAACCCGCGCAGATTCAAAGTCATCGGCGTTGATGCCGTAATTGCCGATGAGTGGATATGTCATGACGACGATTTGTCCGGCATACGATGGGTCGGTCAAAACTTCCTGATAGCCCGTCATGCCCGTGTTAAAAACGACTTCCCCTACAGCGACACCGGGGTAGCCAAATCCGATGCCCTCGTAAACTGTCCCATCTTCCAAAACGAGAACCGCTTTCGGGTAAGTCATCGGTAAGGCACCTCCAGACGAAGGCTTGGGACACGCCGAAAGTCTCGCACATTGCGAGTGACAAGGACGAGACCCAAGGTCAGCGCCGTCGCTCCAATCAAAGCGTCCGGTAAACTCAAGCCATAATCGCGGACCAATTCTCCAGCCTTTCGAGCAATTTCTATGTCAACAGGCAAAACGGTGAACAGGTTGATAAAACTTTCAAGGCGCTTAGCGACTGCTGGGTCACAGGAGCCTTTACCCGCAAAAAGTTCTGCAATAGACACCACTGATATGCTTCCTTCCAATTCGCCTGCTTCAAAGCGGCGAAGGTAATCACGGCTCGCTTGAACGCCGTGCAGCGTGTCCACGATAATGTCAGTGTCCACAATACGCTTTTTCTCACCATTCAGGCGGTTTCCGCCACTGACTACGAAGTTTTCGGACATACTCTACACCATCCTCCTTCATATCAGCCCAAAGCCCAAAGACCTCATCTACGACACTTTTGTGTTTCTCCACTACAACTCCGTTCCCTTCTTCATCCACCACCAACTCCAAGCGGTCGCCCGGTTTTAAGCCCAACGCTTTGATGAGCCGTTTTGGCAGTTTGATTTTCATCGGCGCTTGTGCCATTCTCTGTCACCTCTGATTTACGCTTTACGAGTTACGCATTATGCTCTCCGAACACAATTCGCCCACCGCAAATGGTCAGGACGACTTTGCCTTTCAGCGTCCAACCGTTGTAAGGTGTGTTGCGCCCTTTGCTGTAGAATTTGCTGGCATCAACTGTCCAGACAGCATCGGGATCAATGACCGTCACATCGGCTCGACTGCCTTCTTTCAAAGTTCCACCGTCAAGCCCCAAGATTTGACAAGGTTTGGTGCTCATGGCTTCGACCAAGCGCAAGATAGGGAAGTTGGCTTTGTGCACCAATTCTGTCCACAGGACACCGACCGCTGTCTCCAATCCGATGATCCCAAAGGGCGCTTCGTCAAAAGTTGTCTCCTTTTCCTCAACGGCATGGGGCGCATGGTCTGTGGCGATGCAGTCAATCACTCCTTCCGCTAAAGCTTCCCGCAAGGCTGCTACATCTTCATCGGTTCGCAGTGGTGGATTCGTCTTAGCATTAGTGTCATATTCTCTAACCGCTTCTTCAGTAAGGGTGAGGTGATGGGGCGTCACTTCGCATGTAACTTTAGCTCCCCGTTCCTTAGCCATACGAATTAGTTCAGCTGAACGCCCAACAGAAATATGTTGTATGTGCACATGCGTTTTCGTAGCCATCGCAAGTTCAATGGCGCGGTAGACCGCTATTGTCTCACTTTCTGGTGGCATACCCCTGAGTCCGAGCTCCAAAGCAAGTTTGCCAGAGTTCATGACACCACCTTCAGTTAAGGACTTCTCCTCACAGTGCAACATAACTGGTGCCTCGCAAATTCTTGCGTATTCAAGAACCTTTTTAAGGAATCCGGCACTTTGTATTGGTGCGCCATCGTCCGAAAATGCGATGGCACCCTCTTCACGCATCTTTGCCATCTCGGATATAGCTTCATGGTTCATCCCAAGGCTCACTGCACCAACTGGGAAAATCCTACATTTTCCCTCATTCTTGGCTTTCCAAAAGATATAGCCGATGCCGAGGGGACTGTCTATCGGTGGTTTTGTGTTAGGCATGCAACAAACAGCTGTGAAGCCACCAGCAACGGCTGCAGCGCTCCCTGTTGCAACTGTCTCCTTGTGCTCCTCACCAGGCTCACGGAAATGAACATGCATGTCAACAAGCCCCGGAACAACCAACTTTCCTGAACAGTCAATGATCTCTGCGTCTTCAGCGACGATATTTTCTGCAACAGCCAAAATCCTCCCCATGCCCCATGGTTCCTGCCCTGTGTCCCTCTCAATCAACACATCCCTCACTGCTATCAAGTTCTGCGATGGGTCAACGACCGTCCCGTTTTTGAGAAGCAGACGCTGTGCCATACTTCATGCCCCCTATTCAATTGCCCTTAGCCTACAAGCATAAACGAAGAGCATTGTTGTTAGTGAATCCAGCCACCGCATGCTTTAGGCAAAGTTCCAAATTATGGCGGATGGACACCGAAATGAGAAAGTAATTCGGTTTCGCCATCTGTCATTCCCCCTGTCCTTTCCGACTTTGATTGTCGGTCGGATGGCGGTTTGGCTCACGGGGATTTGATTGCGTCGGTGGCATTTGTTGTTCAACCCATTGGCGGATGCGGCGAGCTTGGTCTATGCGTTCCTGAGCCGTTTGGGCATCAAATAACTCATGGGGAACGCCACCAGCGATGTCGGGATAACGGGCACGCAGGTAATCTTCCGTCAAGGGTCTTCCAACGGAGGCTAAATCGGAAGGTGCCCCCAAAGTCAGGGCTAACAAATGGATGTCATGGGTGCGAGGGGGTGTGGCTCGGAAACGGAAGAGGTAGAGGGCTTTGAGGAACTTTTCAGCAGCTTGCTGGGCGAGGACGGCAGCCCACTCGTAATGGTCGTTCTCGTAAGCAACGCAGGCGAAGTTCAAATCGTGGTCTCCTTGGGCGATCCAATGCCTCGCCTGCTCTTCGGGTGTCATCACCCCGTTCACCTCCTCATCGGGTAGTAACTCTCCTTTCAGCAACCAAACTCCTTCCCTGCATGCATCTGCGACTATCCCGATTTCTCGCCTTTTGCGTTCAAACTCAATGACGGTATAGCACCACACATCCACCCGTAGGTGCCATGGCACTTGTTCGTTGAAAATCCGAGAGCGCTGCAAAAAGGGGATGCCCTCAAAGGCGTCAGAGACGACTATCAAGTCAAGGTCACTCTCAGGCTTTGCTGTCCCGTTCACCCGTGAGCCGAAAGCGATGAGGTGTCGTGGGTTGAACACCTTCAAAATCCGCTCCCAGTTCGACTCTATGTAGCGTCGCAGTTCTGGGTCAAGCACTTTGAGCAATGGACGCACGGTCGTTTCACCCATGATGCCTCACGCCTCCATCGTGACAGACAAGTTATTCACTCAAAAGCAACCATAGGACAGCCATTCGTATGGCGACGCCATTAGTTACCTGATCGAGGATGCGAGCTTTTTCGCTATCAGCAAGGTCTGATGCGATTTCAACGCCTCGGTTCATTGGTCCTGGATGCATGACTATAGCATCTTTTGAAGCTAACCGAAGCCTCTCGAGACTCATCCCGTATAACTTTGCATACTCGCTCACTGATGGAAAAAGACCAGCCTTCTGTCTCTCAAGCTGTATGCGTAGCATGTAAACAACATCAGCACCTTCAATGGCTTCTTCAACCCTTCTTGCAATCTTCACACCGAACTCCGAAAAAACTTGTGGAAGCATCGTTGGCGGTCCACAAATAACCACTTCAGCGTTGAACTTGCTTAAGGCAAAGATGATTGAGCGTGCAACACGGCTATGAAGTATGTCTCCAATGATTGCCACTTTAAGGTCACGCAAACCGCCCTTGAGCTTGCGCATCGTATACAGGTCAAGTAAAGCTTGAGTTGGGTGTTCATGCATGCCATCGCCAGCATTGATAACCGATGCTGAAATATACTTTGCGACAAAGTGTGGAGCCCCTGAGGAGCTATGACGGATAACAAGAGCATCATATCCAACTGCTCCAAGTGTTAACGCTGTATCCTTCAGTGATTCACCCTTCACAACGCTGCTAACATCAATTGGCAGATTGGTCACGCTCATACCGAGTGCTTTACCAGCGCACTCAAATGAAGTTCTTGTGCGAGTGCTTGGTTCATAAAATGCTGTGGCAAGCGATTTACCCTTCAGCAGCTCTGAAAAGTGTTGTGGATAGGTTTTCGCTGCTTTCATCAAATCAGCCGTGTCCAAGATAAGTTCAATCTCATCTGCGGAAAGATCTTTTATTCCAAGCAAGTCCTTGCGCTTTAGCTTCGGCACAGTGCTTAGGCGTTCAAGCTCGTTCGGCAAAACGCCGACTGAACCGACATGCCTAAAACCACCTGTAGGCAGCCCCATATGCTTGCACCTCCAAGTTTTTCAAACGAGCGTTCATAATACCAAAAAAGAAGAGCCTTCCAAAAAGGAAGGCTCTTCAAATACGCTTTCAAAACGCATTGATACAAAGTTCTCATGTTGATCATGGGCTTACATACTCTGAACACCACTCACCACCATCCATAATGCACCCCTTCAAATATCTGTTTTGCCACTGTGGACTCATCGTTGTTTGCCTCCCTACAGCGATAACTTACCCGAGAGAGTTAATTGTAGCGCGCTTTAACGGTTTTCAGTGACTTCGGTTTTAGCATGTGCGCATCAGCCATTTTACTTTAGCACCTTCACTTTGCGCTCAACTGTCAGTGGTTGTTTCAGCCCAAATATGTCTCGCACTGCGATAGTGATGATGTAAGTTCCGGGCTTCAGGAAAAAGTAGCGAGCTATAGTGCCTTTTGCATCTGGCTTCTCCCAGTTCACTCCGTCATCCTTGTTGAAGTCCCAGAGCACCTCGGTTATTGAAGCTCCTTCATCAACCTCAACGAAAAATTCAATCGGCATACCGAACGGACCGATGAAGACCTTCGGCAGATGACGCACTTTCTCAATCTCCCTTGAGATGTCAAAGTCGTATTCTTCTTTCCACGAACTTTTTATGCTGATGCTCAAAGGCAATTCGTCGCGAACAAGCACCATCTTTCTTATTAACAACTCATCAGTTCTATCAGCACCGATAAAAAGGCGATACAATTTTAAGCCCTTCTCTATCGGGAGCCCGCGTGCATTGAAGAGAGGTATTGGCATACGTATCCACCCTTGCACGTCAGGCACAAGCTTTTCAAATGGCACTTTAAAATTAAGTTCACTCCAACCCTTCCCAAAGTCAAATACGAGGCGCAGTGAGGTGAGGTTATGCTCAATAGCCCTTTGCTGAACTACAGCCCCAGGCACAAGCCCTGGCGAAACGGGGGGCAGTTGTTGTTCAGCACCACCAAACCCAACACCACCACCGTATGATGTAACTTCTTCAGGTTCTCTCTTAGTAGGTGCACCTACGAATTTAACCCACATGACAAGATAAAGCGATGATTGTCCGCCTGTGATCTCAATTGGCTTACCGAAGATGAAGCATCCACCTTCAACAAGGCTATACAAAGTCAAGCGCAACACTTTCACTTTCGGTATATACTTTGCTTCTTCCACTTCCTCAATCAATCCTGTTCCCCATTGCCCAAGTGAGAGGCGAACAGGGGATGTGCTCAGGTCACCATCGTAGATGATGATTTCCTCATAAGCTTCGTTTCGTTTACCTTGCTCTTGGGATAACAGGAAGGGTGAGCAAAGAAGCAGAACCAGAAGACTACAGTGTGCTACTTTTGATTTTATGTTCACACTACATCACCACCTTCGTGCCTCATCAGTTTTTGCCAGTGGAGAGCTCCTTTATCATTTTGTATCATCAAGCTCACAAAGGACATATAGGGTTTAAGTGGCAGGCTCCAAGGCAAGCGTCAGAATTGATTTGTAGTAAGCTGTCATAAGCGAAGGTGAGAAAAGAGGTGTTTTCGTGATGTCATTGTTGTCTCCGTTTGAGTGGCATGGTGATGCTTTAAGCATTATTGATCAGACTGCCCTTCCGATCGAAGAACGCAAAATCATATGCAGTAGCGTTGAAGATGTTGCTGAAGCTATCAAGAGCATGAAGGTGAGAGGTGCCCCTGCAATTGGGTGTGTGGCAGCCTTCGGTATGGTGCTTGCAGCGAAATCGTCAAAGGATAGCTCGGATGTTTTGAACTCGTTGAAGAGGGCAAGGGAATTGCTCGCATCAACACGCCCGACCGCTGTCAACCTCTTTTGGGCTCTTGAGAGGATGATGAAGGTAGCACAGGCGCACCATGGAGATGCTCAAAAGATTGTGTCAGCACTTGAGGAAGAAGCCATAGCTATAGCGCGTGAGGATGTTGAAGCAAATATGCGTATGGGTATGTATGGCGCAACCCTCATACCTGAAAAAGCAAACATACTAACACATTGCAATGCAGGTGCACTTGCGACGGCAGGTTATGGCACTGCCCTTGGTGTGATAAGGACGGCACATAACCAAGGGAAGAAAGTGCATGTGTGGGTTGACGAGACAAGACCTTTCCTGCAAGGCGCAAGGCTAACTGCGTGGGAGTTGCAACAAGAAGGCATACCATTTACGCTCATCTCGGATAACGCAGCTGGCATGTTAATGCGCTCTGGCATGGTTGACCTGATCATTGTTGGCGCAGATAGGATAGCTGCAAATGGCGATGTTGCAAATAAGATAGGCACATACTCACTTGCGGTGTTGGCGAAGCATCATGGCATACCGTTTTACGTCGCAGCACCAACTTCAACAATCGATTTAAACTGCCATTGCGGTGATGAGATACCAATTGAGCAAAGGGACGATGAAGAGGTTCTCACGGTCATGGGAATGAGGATAGCACCGAAGGGCGCAAAAGCGTTTAACCCAGCCTTTGATGTAACTCCAAGCGAACTGATAACAGCCATCATAACCGAGAAGGGTGTTGTCAAACCACCGTTCGAAGAGGGGCTGAGAGCTATTCTATTATGACTGGCGGGGCTGGATAGAACAGATGCACAAGCATCCACACGGTTATGATGAAGCATATGCCGAGTATTAAGCCGTAAGCAGCTGGGCGTAACTCATACCAAGTTCTGTAGCCAGCGAAGCGAAGGATGGCAACCTTTATCATCCACCCAATCATTATTGAGAGCCAATAACGGTCAATTGGCCAACCAAGCCACGCAACAAACCCAAGCGGATGGAATGGGAAAGTGAGAAATGTAAGGCGTAGTTTAACAAGCAACCAAGTGAAGGTAGCCCCAAGAAGCAGTGCTGCAAAGTCACCAAGCGTCATGTGTTTGGGTGAGAACAAATTGTTGCCAAGTAGGTTTGCTGTGTTAAAAGCGGAAAGGCTTGGCCACCACCCGAGTTTACCAACACCGTGAGTGTAGATGATGTAAGGATAAGTGATGTGGCATACAAGTATGGCAACATAGATGGATAGAAGCATCACTGCAAGAAGTTGTTTCCTGTTAATGTTAGCGATGCTACCGAGCTTATAGCACTGCATAAGGTATGGCATAGCCATTGTTGCGGTGCTACGGATTTGAACCCAACTCACTGCTGTGAGCATGACGGTGTTCTTAGCCCCAATCCTATCGGTTCCAAAGATATCAAACAGGGCTTGGTTAACCCTGAACGGGCTTGAGTAAACGAATACCCCCGCCTCGCAGACGACCCTCGCAACAATTATGCTCACCACCAACAATCCCAACAGTGTTAGCAGACCGTAAAACCAATCAATGCCAACAATGCGATACCAAATCCAAACGCAAGCGAAGCATGCTACAGTGCCAAATACAAGCAATCTCGGTGATGCTATTGGGTTGCTCCCAAGTGCGCTTGTTTCATTTTCTCTTTTCGCTCGTGATAGTGAGAGTTTAAAGACGCTTGCCAAGTGATGGCGCGATGTGTAAAGGAGGCTCGCTGCGAGGAGAATATAACCACCGATTGTTTGCATAGTGAAGAAGCGTTCGTGCTCAATGTTTATGCCGAGCCATATGCGAATCGCTTGCTGCAGCTTCCTGAAAAGGAAGAAGAACCAAAAGCTGAAGGCAACCTCTCGTGAAAGCAAGTAAGATATGCCAATCATTTCAGGGTAGATATGCACTGGCATGTAGTTGAACACGGAAAGCGGACCACTTGGGAAAAGCACCTCGGTTTGGCGCTGCAGGTTCAGTTCAGGAAGAGCTGGGAAGTAAGCATGTAAGCCACGAATCAAATACAAGCTCGCGCTCAAAGCAAAACATAACCACATCAAAGGGTTCAAAAACAGGTGACTGACACCGTTTCCGCTAACCATTTCAATTGGAACTTGGGTGAGTGGGTATAACAGCCTTTCCCTCTCTTCCCATTGCCTCGCTATTAGAGCGCCGAAGAGAGCGATAAGCGTGTATACGAGGAAGAAGTAGATCGTCCAGATTGAGAGCGGTAAAAGCCATGCCATCCAAGGGATTGATGTCCCTGTGGGTAAACCTTCAAAGAAGTAACGGATAACAGTTGAGCGTGGGTCTGTTGATGGCAAAAGCCATTCTGGTATATGCTTGACGAAGGCGCCTTCCCACTTTGTCCCGGGTGCACTGTAGTAGACCAAGCCAGCTAAGTTGAGATAAAAATGGTTAGCATATTCTTGCCCCGCAATACCTGCGATAGAGGAGAGCATGCAGAAGATGGTCAGGAGTTCGCTTCGGTTAAGTTGAAGCGATTTAGAGATGCGTCTAAGGAGGGAGTTAATGAACAATAGCACAAGCATTATGAAAACAACTCCACGAGGCAAATAGCCAGTCCCGATTATTTCGTAGCGCAATAGAGCACCGATACCACCAACAACAGAAAAGCCAATGCAAGCGAGAATGCCTATAACGATGGCGCGGAGTGTCAAAGCTTCTCCATGCAAAGTAACAGGTGCAGCTACCAAAACAGTTTCAGAGCTTGTATGTCCGCTACTGCCAGAACCACTTTTGTCGTTGTTTCTTAACCTGTCTTCGTTTTGCATCTGTTCCATTGCTACTCATCCTGCTGTATGCTACAAATGGGAAGGCTCTCTGTGGTTGCTACACTATTATGTTATCGTGCTGTGGAGCATCTATAGAGTGAAACGGGAGCTTGGCGCACAGAACGGTTATGCTTTCATTGGGGGTGAGAAGTTTTGAGCGTTCGTTTGTATGAAGTGCTGTCTCGTGGTGAGCTTACAACACGTGAAAACACGAGGCGTGTTCATGTTGGCGGTGTGGCGATAGGTGGTGGTGCACCCATACCTATCCAATCGATGACGAGGACGAAAACAGAAGATGTGGGGGCAACTGTTAAACAGATATTGAAACTTAAGCAGGTTGGTTGTGACATAGTCCGCTTAGCCGTCCCGAACGAGAGGGCTGCGAAAGCATTGAAAGAAATAAAGCTTTGCGTTGATGTTCCAATCGTTGCCGATATACACTTCAGCGCGAAGCTCGCCTTGATGGCGATTGAAGCAGGTGCAGATAAAGTAAGGTTAAACCCCGGTAACATCAGGGAGAAAGCGAAATTGAGAGATGTGGTTAAGGCAGCTTTAGAACGTTCAATCCCGATACGCGTGGGTGTGAATGCAGGTTCACTTAATCCAGAGCTGTTGCACAAATATGGTGGTCCGACACCGCAGGCGATGGTAGAATGTGCAGCGCTTGAAATCGCACAGCTTGAGAGGCTCGGCTTCTATGACATAGTCGTGTCACTCAAGTCTTCTGACGTGATTGAGACAGCGCTCGCATATATCACCTTTGCACAGAGGTTCCAATATCCGCTGCACGTTGGGATAACTGAAGCGGGAGTCGGTGATGAGGGTATAGCGGTGTCGGCAGTTGGCATTGGCACAATTTTGTCTCTCGGCATAGGAGATACTGTGAGGGTATCGCTTGCTGGTGAGCCAGAGAGGGAAGTTGAGTTGGCTCGCATGATACTTCGCTCACTCAAACTGCGTGATTTCGGTGTGCGTGTGATTGCGTGTCCAATGTGTGGACGGCACGAAATTGATGTCAAGGAGCTCGCAGAAAAGGTGAGGGAGATGACACAGCACATAAAAGCACCACTCAATATAGCTGTGATGGGGTGCCATGTGAACGGACCCGGAGAGGCGAAGATGGCTGACATAGGTATAGCACCTTTAAGGGAGAAGGTAATACTTTTCATGCGTGGCAAACCAATTAAAACCATTCCCAAGGAAAGGGCACTTGAAGAGCTCGTTTCCCTCTCGGAAAGATTAGCTGAGGAAGCATATGGGAGAATTTAAAAAACACATATGCGAAAGGAAAGCAGGGGTGGGAAAATGGAGAGAGAAGTTGAGTTGCTCATAATTGGCTCTGGTCCGGCTGGTTTGAGCGCTGCGATATATGCAGCGAGGGATGGGGTTGAAACAATAGTGCTGACTGGGAGCTTGCCTGGTGGCGCACTCACGCTCACAACGGAGGTTGAAAACTTTCCCGGCTTCCCAGACGGTATAAACGGATACGAACTTATGGAACGGATGATGAGGCAAGCAGAAAGATTTGGTGCAAAGCTCGTAAACGAAGTTGTAGAAGAAGTAAACTTGAAAGTCCATCCATTCGTCGTGCGCACAGACGCAAACAAATACTTCTCTTCAGCACTCATCATAGCAACTGGAGCATCTCCAAAGATGCTTGGCTTACCATCGGAGGAAAAATTCATCGGGAAGGGCATATCAACATGTGCCACATGTGATGGTTTCCTTTACCGAGATAAAGTTGTGTGTGTTGTAGGTGGTGGGAACACAGCAATTGAGGAAGCCCTCCACTTAACAGCGCATGCGAGGAAAGTGTATGTCATACACAGGCGAAGTGAGCTGCGTGCAAGTAAGGTGCTGCAGGACAAGGCATTCGCAAACACAAAGATAGATTTCATTTTGAACAGCATCGTCGTTGACATATTCGGGGAAGAGCAAGTGAGAGGTGTGCGTATCAAGGATGTAGTAAGCGGACAGGAAAGGGAGCTATATGTTGATGGGGTGTTCATAGCCATAGGACGAACACCAAACACATCGCTCTTCGTTGGACAGCTACGACTTGACAGTGAAGGATACATAGTCACGGATGAGCTTCAAAGAACGAGCGTGCCGATGGTATTCGCAGCAGGTGATGTAGCTGATAAAATCTTTAGGCAAGCAGTAACCGCAGCTGCATCCGGATGCAAGGCTGCCATGATGGCGATTCGCTACTTAAGGGAGTTGAAGGAAACTGGATACCCGCCTCAGTGGGGTTAAATGCAAAGATGCTTGCGGAACACCAACACGAAGGTAAACAGTCTAAAAGACGAGAAGCAGTAATCTGGAAAGATGAACAGAGCTATGGAGGTGACTAAGTGATGTTAAACCATGCGACAGCAAAGGCAATTGCTGTATCGTTAATGTTGCTTGCGGTGAGCATTGAACGGGTAACAGCTTTGCAAGAGGAGACAACAAAGCAAGAGAAACAGAATGTAGTGGTCGCAAGCGAGCGCATAGGATTATCGTTGGTCATTTACAATCAGAACATAGCTTTGGTGAGGGATATGAGGCGTGCCTTTATACCTGAGGGTGATGTAGTGATTGAGTTTACGGATGTTTCTCCGAACATGGACTTCAGTTCTGTTAACATTGCCTCGCTGAGTGCTCCAAGCTCGCTTCAAGTCACAATGCAAAAACTACTTGCCAATCGTCCAACACCAGCAGCGCTGCTCGAAAAGAGCATCGGTAAAACAATCACGCTAATACGATATGCCGAGGATGGAAGCATTGCCGAAAAGATTGAAGGACAACTACTTTCCGTTGATGGTGCTCGTCCAGCCACTGTGAAGGTTGGTGAAAAAATTCTTCTCTATCCGTTTGGTGTCGTTGTGCTTTCAGAAATGCCAGAAGAGATGGTTCTGAAACCGAAGCTGATTGCGTTTGCAAAATCGAGCGAACCAAGAACGCATAACCTCATCCTGACATACATAACAACAGGCGTGAATTGGAGTGTTGATTATAATGCCATAGTTTCAGAGGAAGAAGAGAGCATGGAGCTATTTGGGTATGCGAATGTGCGTAACGATTCTGGGATTTCTTTCCCGTATGCGAAGGTGCATCTCTTAGCTGGCACACCGAGGGTAAGTGACCGCAGATTCTTGCGTCGGGAGCTACAGGAGTTTGCACGTGATGTTGCACCAGCACCGGGTGGCCAAGGCGTCACAGAAGCTCCATTCTTTGAATATCACCTCTATGACATACCACAGAAGCTTACACTTGATGAAAAGGGCTCGCTCAGGATAGCCATTGTCTCGGCAAAGGACATAAAGGTGAAGAAGCAATTCATCATAACAGCACCAAGCATAGGGTTTGAAGTGAGACCATTGCAGGAAAAGTTACCAACGCGCATCGTCATCAGCTTCATCAATGATGAAGAACACAAGCTTGGCATACCATTACCGTTGGGCACTGTAAAATTACACAAGCTGGATCAATCTGGGAGAGCCGTTTTCATCGGTGAAACGCCGATACCGAACATAGGGAAGGGACAGAAGGTTGATTGGGACATAGGAACCGCATTTGATATCGCTGCATACTGGAAGCAAGTTAAATCCGTAGCACCAACCGCAAAGGAGCGCGAGATTGAGGTTGAAGCGCTCGTCACGAACGGTAAGGACAAAGAGGTGACAGTTCAATTGCGTCAGCCATTCACATACGGCTTGGATTGGGATATAACGAAGGCAAGCCATGGATGGAAAATGATTGACGCGATGACAGCAGAGTTCACACTTCAAGTGCCACCGTCAGGTAAAACCACTGTAACATTCACTGCCAAAGTTAGACTGAGACCTTAAGCCATCACTTCAACTTCCATAAGCTGTGTCACTTTTCCGAAATGCTA
>JBGOEV010000029.1:0-31815 GCA_041538025.1 Candidatus Thermosaccharophagus gerlachensis
CAAGAGGAGCTTAGAGAGATGCCGAGTGCGATTGGCGCTACGAGGATGAGCGGTAGCAGTGTGCATACTGCCACAGTTGGGCTTGATGGCAAATCGTATTTGAAAGAGATGATGAGCCCAATTATGTTTGCGATGAAACCGAATGCAATTGAAGTAACGAAAGCGACTTTCAACCTGCTTGTCAAAAGGAGCGCCGTAAGCGGTGGTATGACAAGGTATGCGAATGTCAACAGCGCACCAACACAGCGAATGCACTCGCCGATGAGCACAGCAAGCGTGGTGTAAAAGATTAAGTCAAATAGCTTCACCCTTATGCCGAGTGTGGTTGCAAACTCTGGGTCAAATGATGAGAGCAGTATCGGTTTGAAGAGGAGCATGTGGGTTGAAAGGACAATTCCTGCAATTATGCTCAGGCGCAAAACCATATCGCCAGTTGAATAAAGCAACTCGCCAAACAGTATTGATTCCATCAAGTGCTGTTCAGCTGGGCTCTTAGCAACGAATATCATTGCAAGCGATGCAGACACAGCATACATTGCGCCAAGTATGCTCTCACGGCTGACTCGCCTCTCGCGCTGAACAATTGGGACAAGGAGCATTCCGAGCAGAATGAATGCGTAGCATGTTACAACTGGATTGATATTGAGCAATAGTCCGAGCCCAACACCAGCAGCACCGAGCTGTGCTAATGCTGCACTAACGAAGACGATGCGCCTCAAAACAACATACACACCAACATAACAGCAGGTTAGCGAAGCCACCTGAGCGCTCAGGAAAGGCATCAGGAGCAAATGGATAACATTTGTGTGCATCTCAAAGTCACCTCGTTCTTGTTTGCCAAGGTCACTGGCGCACGAATATGAATTTCCTTCCGTTCACTGTAGCTACAATTGTTTCAACACCATAAGCCTCCTTCAGCCTCTCAGAAGAGAGCATCTCGGATGTCTCACCAACATAAACATGACCATCGTGGAAGATGCAGAGCTTGCTTGCGAAGTTGATAACGAGGTTGAGCAAATGTGTCACGAAGATGACGGTTATTGATAGCTCACTATGGAGGCGTGCTATTAGCTCCATGATTGAGTGCTCTGTTGGCAGGTCAAGCCCGTTCGTTGGCTCGTCAAGCATCAATATGTTTGGCTCAACTGCAAGAGCTCTCGCTATGAGAACCTTTTGTCTCTGTCCACCAGAGAGCAACCTATACGGCTGGTTTGCGATATCTGCAATCCCAACCTGCTCAAGAGCCCACATCGCTATATCAACATCTTCCTTAGTCAGCCTCTTCATGAATTGCTTCTTCTGCAATCTGCTCATGAGCACGATATCAATGGCGCTAAGTGGATAGAGCTCGTCAAGCAATTCACGCTGTGGCACATAGCCAATGCGTGTATTCTCCTTTGGCACATGCCAAATTATTGAGCCACGAATCGGTTTCAATATGCCAAGCAAAGCTTTGAGGAATGTCGTTTTGCCAGACCCGTTTGGTCCAACCAGCCCTACAAACTCACCACGGTAAATGCAGGCTTCCACATCTCTCAAGACGACTTGTTTACCGTAGCCAAGCCATAGGTTCTGTGCCGTGACGAGCTTCTCTTTGTTTTCCTTATCGCTCGCGCTCAATTTACCTCACCCTCTTATTGCCTCAATGAGCTTGGTCAATATGTTCACAAGCAGATCACGATACGAGTTAATGCCTTTATCACCACCGATTGACGGCGACACCTCAACAATCTTTGCGCCAGTTTGTTTTGCAACGAGTTTCGGGAAACGGTCTTCATAGAAAGGCTCTTTAAGTATGACCTTCACTCCGTTTGCTTTCATCTTCGCCACCAGTTCGCTTATATGTCTTGCCGATGGTGGTATGCCCGGCTTCGGCTCAAGTTGCCCTATGACTTGAAAGCCGTAGCGATGCGCAAGGTATGACCATGTCAGGTGGTATGTGACTATCTTCTCGCCCTTCAATGGCTCTGCGAGCTTCAGTGTCTCTTTGAGGATTTCATCAAGCTCGTTCAAGAGCTTCTTTCTGTTGGCTTCAAAATAGTCAGCGTTCTCTGGTGAGACCCTCTTCAAGCCAGCAGTAATATTGTTGACGATGATCTTTGCGTTAATTGGGTCAAGCCAGTAATGCGGGTTGCCGAAGATGTGTATCTCGCCTTGTTCTCTCGTCACCCTTGATGTTGGCACCTCAAGCAATGGCACACCTATTGAAGCGTCAACATATCCGGGTGCACCCCTCCTTATCTTTGGGTTGCGTGCCATGTCAATGAGCTGGTCTGCCCATAGCTCAAAGTCAAGCCCTATGCAAACGAACAAATCGGCACGGCTCATTTGAACAGCAAATGAAGGTAGCGGTTGAACTGTGTGCGGGTTCTGGCGTGGATGCATTAAGCTGAACACAGTGACTTTGTCTCCGCCAACCCTCTCAACGAAGTAGCGCAAGTCGGATGTCGTTGTCACTGCAAAAAGCTTCCTTGCATGTGCTTCAGTTAAAGCGGATAAGACGAACACAAATACGCCGATGAGCAGAGGGACTGCATTGAGCAACGTTCTTACGGCTTTGTGGTGAAATGCATTTGCGTTGTGCATTACTTTCCCCCCTTTACAGTGTTTGATTGTGCTGAGTTGCAGACTGCTATTTGAGCCATTAGAACGGGTGTGGTCTATGGATGCCGATTGAGAAAGTCATCTCCAAGATCAAGTCCCAAGAAGAGCCGATGAGTGAGAACCTTCGCCTGTTCAACTGGAGACGATAGCGAGAGAACTCGCTTGGGTAATAGGTGATGGCGAAAGAAACTCCAGAGCCGTGTGCCTTACCGTTTGGCAAGCTCGCCCAATCATACCTTGTTCCAATGTAGGTTGTGCGTGAAAGTTGATACTCAAGCATTGAGAAAAAGCCAGTCGTGTTCCATGAACTGCCGTTGCCAGAGTGCCTTGCGACAGCAAACTCGTTATACCAACTGAGCGACCTGTAAAGCCCACGCTCAATTGGGCGCCAACGATATGTCAGGTCAACGGAGTAAAGGCGTGTATTGCCACCGAAGCTGTTTGGTCCGTAACCATAGTTGAATCCCAGATCAAGTGTATGCGTGAGTGGTGCGAGCTCAAAGAAGGAACGCCATCTGCCAAGCAGTAATGGGCGCCCACTATCACAATCAAATGTGAGGTTGTGCGCATTTAGTGCCTCAATGGATACCTCATGTGCGTGCCTCGGATTCTTTGTCGGTAGCAGGTAGCTTATCCTCGCACCAGCACCATGAAAGTTGTGTCCACCATGCTCAATGATGTGCCTGAGCAGTGAAATAGTTTCGTGGTGTGCATGGTTCTCATGGTTCTCGTGGTTCTCATGGTTCTCATTGTGTGCATGATTCTCGCGGTTCTCATGGTTCTCACGGTGTGGGTGTGAGTAAAAGAACTGGTGCATGAGTGGTATATCTGCCAATGGTTGTTCATGTGCGTGTATTGAGTTGAGCTTCCCGACGCCTGCAAGCAATATGCCACCACTGATTTGAAGCCTTTTTGGTAGCCGTAGAATACGCGGGTCAAGGAGTGTCAATTCAGCCTGACAGATGTGAGTTCCCTCGCTGTTGTGCTCAACGAATGCATCAAAGCGCCCAAATGGGTCTGCGTATGCTTGTAAGGCAAGCTCAACAGTCCTAAGGGCAGAGCCCTTGAAGCTACCAAACGGGTTTTTGCCACCAAGCCTCGCAGCGAAGCTCCCTATGACGCTTATGTCTGGGTTCATCGCCTGCCAGAGACCAGCACCACCAACTTGCGCAATCGGTTGAGGTGTGGGTAACTCAAGCTCGTTCTCGGGAGCTTGGTCTGCCTGTGTTGCGTTTGTGTCTTTGGATTTCTCAAGTTCCTCAATTCGCCTCTTCAGTTGTTCAACGAGCTTGCTAAGTTCCTCAACGCGTTGCTTTAGCACTGTTACATCTTCATCAAGCGCAGGCTTTATAGGTTCTGCCATAACGCCTGGCTGAAAGCAAACCATGAACGCAATAGCAACACATGCCACATGCATCGCAGTTGAGCGCATCCTTCACCACCTCCAAGGCTGTGACATCCAAAATCCTCGCATCAACTTCGTAGCTTGTGTGCTTTCAATTTCGCCATCGCTACTTCAAGAAGAGCACAACCTCAAAGAAGCAATGTGCTGTTGCAAATACAGGCTTTGCGATGAGTCCACATAGGCACGTAACTGATGCAGTGAATATGACAAGCCAAACAAAGGCTACCCTCGCACAATGCTCGCGAAGCGCTTTGAGGTCGTCTCTCTCGGCTTTGTCTATTACATCTTTCAATGCATCGCTATTTGCTGTTGCTTCCATTGCGCTTTCGACTTTCCTTCTGAGCCAGATGAAGTAAGGCACAACAAAAAAGATGCATGTGAGCATGCGCATTATAAGGTGCTTGAGTTGGTCAAGGTGTCTTTTGTGAGCGACTTCGTGCTTGATGAGCACTTCCAACTCTTCATCGGTCAGCTTATTGACGAGTTCTCTTGAGATAACAATCGTTGGCGATATCCATCCAAAGATGCCAGCTTGACAGAACCAACTCTCGCACTCGGCTATGTTAATCCTTTTCTCCGAGAGCTCTGGGGATGAAGCCACAAGGCGCATCAGCTTCCTTGAAGGTGCTTTCAGCGCCTTGCGCCAAATGTTGAGCCAAAACACACGCCCGCATATGAAGAGCACCATGAGCAAGGCGCTTAACAGCTTGGTCATGTTGCTCAGCGCGTGAGCAACAGCTTTAGCTATCAGCGCATTTATTTTGTTTGCATGCGAACATAAGTGCAGGCATTGAAGGAAGCACTTTTGAAGTTGCCAATCGCATGCAAGCGCATGTGCATGTGAAATGCACCACG
This sequence comes from Candidatus Thermosaccharophagus gerlachensis, assembly GCA_041538025.1. GTDB lineage: Bacteria > Armatimonadota > Fervidibacteria > Fervidibacterales > Thermosaccharophagaceae > Thermosaccharophagus > Thermosaccharophagus gerlachensis. Next base: position 4,865 of record JBGOEV010000029.1, read on the forward strand.
CTGCTGAGGAGAGCGTCAGGAAGGTGAAAGAGAAGCCAATGAGCAAAGGGAATAGCATCGCTGTAAACAAAGTCTTGTGCAACGCATCTGGTCTAACCTTGTCATGCCATAGATTTTGTGTCATGTGCAATGATATGCAAACGCTTGCCATCACAAACTCAGACACCAAAATTGAGAAACAAACGCTGATGAAGAAAGGGTTGATATCCCTCACCGTTTCTTATCCCCTTTACCCTTCTTCAGAGCCTTGTGCAGTTTGTTGGTTGCTGTTGGTAGGATGTTAGTCAACTCTTCAACGAAATACGCAGAAGCTGGCTCACCAAACCATCGCAGTATGTTCTGGATGAAAGAGCGTATGATGAGCTTTAAGGCATCAGCTTGTGAAATGGCGGGCTCGTATATGTAGCGTTTGCCATGTTTCTTGCGCTTCAAAAAGCCCTTCTGATAGAGGCGCACCATCACCGACATGATCGTCGTGTAGGCTCTTCGCTTCCCGTATGAGCACATCGCCAACCAAACATCCCTAACCGATGCCTCCCCCTTCTTCCAGACGATGCGCAACACTTCACTCTCAAGCGGTGGTAGCATTGCTATATCACCTGTTAAGCAACGGTGATTTTCCTGACCCTCTTGTTTTGAGGCGTTTTGCAATTATGCAACTTGTCGCAATTTACTACGATGTCAATAGTAGATGAACATCGCTCCCTTTACACGAAAGGCGACTTAGGTTTTTGTGTGGTTAGCTATGTTTGACATATGCCCCCATCGTTGGCAAACTGCATCAAAGATATTTCGCGTAGCTTGCCATCGTTTGAGAGCTTTCAAACAGGTGTGTGAGGTGATGGAGATGAGTGAGGTCAAAGTCGGCGTCATAGGCTGTGGGATGATTTCTGTGCGTCACTTTCAAGCATACACATCGTTACCCGATGTCAAAGTGATTGCGTGCACTGATGTAGTGATTGAGCGTGCGCGCCAAAGGGCTACTGAGTTTGATGTGCCACATGTCTTTAGCGATTACCGCCAGATGCTTCAGATGGAGGAATTAGATGCCGTTAGCATTTGCACGCCACATGCATTTCATGCCCCGATTGCCATAGATGCACTTAAGGCTGGTAAGCACGTGTTCTGTGAGAAGCCAATGGCTACAACTGCGAACGAAGCTGTAGCAATGATAAAGGCAGCTCGGGAAAACCAAAAATTGCTTGAGGTTGCTATACGAACGCGCTTTTCACCATCCGTGCAGTTAGCTAAGCGTTTGGTTGATTCTGGGATGCTTGGTAAGGTCTACTATGCTGAGGGCTTCATTGGTGGTAGAAGACGCATACCAGGTTGGGGTGGCTCCGCCTTCATACGCAAGGAAACTGCTGGTGGTGGCGTTGTGCTTGATTTGGGTGTCTACACGATGGACACACTCCTTCACATCCTTGGGCAGCCAAAACCAGTTTCAGTGAGCGCAATCACATCTGACTTGATAGGTAAAAGCAAAGAGGCGCTCGTTGAGGGCGGTTGGCAGTGGGAGGTCAACGACTTTGAGGTGGAAGATTTTAGCGCTGCATTCGTTCGCTTTGAAGACGGCATGGCGTGGGTTCTTAAGATGGCTTGGGCTATGCACGCAGATTCGCTCGGTTGGACTTTCATACTCGGCGATAAGGGTGGGCTTCGCCTTGAACCATTTGAGCTATACCGTGATGAGCATGGCACAATGGCAAACATTACTTTCCCGGCACTGCCACGCCCAGATTCATTGGCTACACAAATTAGCGCATTCATCAACGCAATAAAAGAAGGAAGAACGACGCCACCAACACCACCAGAGGAGATAATGATGACCAATGTCATCATAGATGCAATCTATGAATCAGCGAGGCTCGGAAAGGAAGTGGCATGCAACATCCCGAAGCTTGATTAGGTATCTTTGATGTTAACACAAAGACCCATCACTATCTGGTAGAGCCGTCTTCTATGCATGAAGCATGTGCACGTAATATGCGGTAATCACCGATACGCTGTGTGAAGCCAATTTTATCAAGGTGCTCAAGGAGTGGTAGGGCATACTTTCTCGTTGTTTTCGTTATGTCCCTGAATTCAGCGAGTGTTATCTTGCCGTTCTTTGAAATGTGTTCCCTCACTATCCGTTTAGCTTCTTCAATCGTTTGTGGGTGGAAAATGAATTCGTCTATGCGCAGTAGTTGTCCTCCCTCAACGAGCGCATGTAACACTTCGGAAGCTTCCTCACTTTCGTCACTGAACTGTTGAAGCAACTCCTGTGTTGATGGTGGTGCAAAACCGGCATTGGCACATAGCTTGAGCATCCTGTTCGCTATTTGCAAGTGTCTCCCAGTAAGCATTGGTGAGTGTTCTGGAAGCCTAACGAACTCCTTTTCCACAACCAACTTCCCTTCAGCCTCAAGCCTTTTGAGGAGCATCTCAAGGACTGCCTCGTTCTCAATGCCCTCAAGCTGTCCGAGCAGTGTTCCTTTCTTTATGCCGATATGGAGTGGGTGTTTGCTGTGATATGAGCGTAGCAGATGGAGCAATTCTTCGCTTACAGCCTCGTATGATTTGGTTGACATAAATGAAACATCGCTAAGCTTGACTGCTTTTCCTTCTTCGCATAGCTCCTCAAGCAGTTTTGCTGTGTGCTCCTGCTTCAAGTGGAGCAAAACCGACAGCTCGCTCACTTTCAATCCATCCCTATGCTCATCAAGCAATACTGAAGCCGTTTCCTTATAATCTGCAGAACCTTTTCGCACGCAACTTTCGTAGTATTGTGGCGAATGCCTTCTGTATCGCTTCGGGTATGGCTCAACAATGATACCGCCACCGATTGTTTCCTGAGGCGAGTATGAGCGTATGACGAACCTATCATAGCGAACACACGCAATTTTTTCGTTGGTGCGCAGTTCTACAAACTCCTCTCCACCTGGTTCCAACTCGTCTCCCTTTAGCAAGAAAGCCCTCGCTATCCATTCACCCGTGCCAATATGTAAGCGCACTGGTGCGCCATCTTTCAAAGGCTTCTTTGCGTTTTCAAGGAGACGCAGCTTTGCGACAATGCGGTTTGTTGGCTTCATATACCCAATCTCGGTGACAACACAGCCTCTGCTTATTTCTTCCCTCTCAATGCCGACCAAGTTCATTGCCACCCTTTGCCCAGCAAATGCTCTCTCAACACTATTCCCGTGGACTTGCATGCTCCGTATCCTTGTCCGTATCTCAAGAGGGGCAATCTCAACTTCTTGTCCAACACAGACTTCGCCTGAAAATGCTGTCCCTGTGACTATCACGCCAAATCCTGACTTGATGAAAGCCCTATCTACAGGGAGCCTGAATGGGCGTTCAACATCCTTGTGAGGGACAACCTCTTTCGCCTTTTGGCAGATGAGCTCAAGCAATTCGTCAAAGCCTTCGCCTGTGACTGAAGAGACAGCAACCATAGGTGCATTCTCAAGGAATGTCCCTTTAAAGCGCTCCCTTATGTCTTCGCAGACGAGCCCAAGCCATTCCTCATCAACCAAATCCTTCTTTGTGACGACTATGATGCCATCACTCACGCCGAGCAATTGCAATATGTTCATGTGCTCAACAGTTTGAGCCATCACGCCTTCATCGGCTGCAACCACCATCAGCACCATGTCAATTCCAGCAGCGCCCGCAAGCATGTTATGCACGAAGCGCTCGTGCCCAGGAACATCAATTATCCCAACCCTCTTACCATCTGGGAGGTTAAAGTATGCAAAGCCTATGTCAATGGACATGCCACGCTGTTTCTCTTCTGGGAGCCTATCCGTGTCTATCCCTGTCAGCCTCTTTATGAGTTCAGTCTTGCCATGGTCAACATGCCCTGCGGTGCCTATGATGAAGTATCCATGTGTTTGCCCGCCCATTTATCATCACCCGATCAAAACTAATTGGATGGGGCATGTGAAGGAATTTTGGCTCACCTGTAAGTTTGTCCTCCAAAGCAGAATTTTTAGCGCTGAGCTAATTCGGCGCTACCAAATTCATCATCACCAACTGGCTAAAGCCAATGATCAGTTTTGAAGCGCACTTTTAATCCCTCTTTCATTACGGATTGCGAGGCGCTGAAAAAGCCATTTTACACAAGTGCATGCATCGTTGTTTACCGTTGGTGCGCCAAAATTACAGTTGGCTCAGTTAGATGTTGCAAGCAACAGTGCTTGAGGTAACTTTGAAAGCGGTGAACAATAATGCAAAGTGAGTTGCACAACTCTCTTTTACCGCTTGGCAGCTTCAACAGGCGTCTCGCCTTCTACATGGCAGCGTTTGTGCTCTTCATCGTGGGGTTTGTCTTTGGTGTCTATCACTTGTGTTTTCTTTTTGCGGCTGTCTTATCAGCTTTGCTTCTCAGCTCAATATGGGTTAGGGTGAGCCATAAGGCGCTCCGAGTTGAAGTGAGAGGTCCATGCGAGGTTACATGTGGTGATGAAATTGAAATAACGACCGAGATTGCTAACGACGGTGTGCTTATGCGAGCATTTGTTGAGGTAGCTTTACCGAAGATGCGTTGGCTGAAGCCGATTGATCCAGAGCATGCTCAAAGGACTGTGCTACTCATACCGCCAAAAAATACTACATCTGTGAGCTTCAGGTTGAAGGCGCAGAAGCGAGGCATATACGAATACAAGCATGTGCTTATGCTTACAAGAGACCCATTCGGGCTCTTTTGCGCTGTTAAGGCATTCCCATGTTACTACAGGCTCACCGTTTTGCCGAGGGTGATAAGCATTCCTTTTATGTGGAGCACAGCCGGTTATATCTTTGGTGAGTTGAACGAAAGCAACGGTGAGATGAGCAGCACTGGGATGGAGTTTTACGGTGTGCGTGAATATCATCCGGGCGACCCATGGAAGCGAATACATTGGAAGGTAACCGCGCATACTGGCAGGCTCAGCGTTATGGAGTTTGAGCGTGAACAGCATGGTAATGCTGTGCTTGTCGTTGATTGCGATAAGAGAGCACACTGGGGCGATGGAATTAACGCTTCAATTGAGCATGCAGTAATGCTCGCAGCATCCATAGCAGGCGAGCTTTTAAGGCTTGGTGCTTCAGTTACGCTTGTTGCAGAGCCATTCATACCGACTCCGGGGCTTGCTGTTGAGAGCTATGGCGAGTTGAAGGTCTTGCTCTATGAGCTTGCGAGAATTGAACCAATAGATGCTCCAAGCGCTATTGAGGTCATCCATAAAGCACGCAAGCTGTATGGGCGCTCAGCAACTTTGGTAGCAGTATTGACAGAGCACTCTAATGATGCAAAGCAGGTAGCACAAGATTGCGACATCTGTGTTTCCATACACGATGGGTTTGCATTGATTGAGGCTAACGCATTGAATGTGAAGCATATGCTCCACTTGCCATCGGGTGAGATGTGAAGCCATGTCGCATTTAAGTCACGCCGATGAAAGTTTAAACGGTGGTCGGCACCAAAGCGATAGCGCTGATGTGGTGGCGATGGGCATCCCGTGGGGAAGCACTCGCGTTGCGCTCCCTGCATATGTTTGCACGTTCGTTGTAGCATTCTCAGCGTTGTTTGCCTCTGCCTTAACGATTGGTGATCCGTTCTTTGGGAGCGCAGCGCTAACGCTTGCTACAATCGGCTTGCTCTCAAATTATGTTCGCTCAGTCAAGATCACTACGTTGCCCGATGGAATTGGGCAAGCTATATCACTTCTCCTCGTCGTTTTCATACCGCTGTATGGGTTGATTATAGAGCCACATCGTTTCTTCCCACCTGTAGTTTTTGAACTTCGTGATTTACATCCACTTGCGCTAATGACATGGGTTTGTGTTATAACGCTCACTGTGACGGGGCGTTGGGGCTATGATTATGCACCGCTCTCCTTTGTTCTATTGCCATCGCTGTCAATGGTGTCCCTCTCAGCGCTTCACAACATCAACATTGAGGTGACAGTAGCAGCCATCTTCATCGTTTCGCTTGGCACATTCCTGTTAGCATATGAAACAACCGTGATGCGTGCTGTAAAGTTGCGTGATGAGAGGATGCTTTGCGCTAAAGATTTTTTGAGCCTCCATGTGGTCAGTAGCGCACAATGGAGCTTAGCAGTCATGCTCACAAGCATTTTGCTTACACCTCTTCTTCTCTACATCAGGATGCCGATTGCCCCACCCAATGTTAGGCTTCCAGCACCGAGGAGGTTCTTCATGCTTAGCCCAGAGTTTACGACATTCTCACGCCACATGACCTTATGGGGAGGACCAATAAAACTGTCCCCAAAAAAGCTGTTTGAGATAGAGGGTGATTTCTACCCATACTGGCGTGCCCAGATTTACGATGAGTATACTGGGCATGGTTGGGGAAGCAATGAAGAGAGCAAGCAAGTTGAACAGCTAAGCGATGGTAGCTTCGTCTTTGATTTTGAGCTACCACCACACCCTAAGATCGTGCGTGCCAAAGTTAGAATACTTGAGCCATCCCCTACTGCATTGCTGACACCAGGTCTGCCTCTAAAGCTCGTAAGTAACGCATATTTGCAAGAGTTGCGTGTATCGCAAGATGGCATACTGAGGACCTACAGAACGAGTGTGATTGTGAACTCCTATGAAATCGTAGCAGCAGTGAATGAACCATCAGTTGAGATGCTCATGAATGCTAACGAGACATTTGATAGCGTGGGTGAGCAAGTGCCTCCAAAATACCTCCAACTGCCAACCAGTGTTGAGAGGGTGGCACAGCTGGCAAAAGAAATAGCAGCTGGCTCTAAAACACCGTATGAGACAGCGATGCGCTTCGTTAACTATCTGCAAAAGCATTGTCGTTACTCGCTCACGCCACCTCATGTCCCTTTAGATGTTGATGCTGTTGATTACTTCCTCTTCTGGACACGGGAAGGTGCATGCGATTTCTTTGCGAGTGCTCTCGCTGTGATGTGTAGGGCTGTTGGCATACCAAGTAGGGTTTTAGCCGGTTTCATGAGCGATGAATATGACCAATCAACGAGGACATTGACCTTGCGAGAACAAGACGCACATGTATGGGTTGAGATTTACATCCCAAAGCATGGATGGGTCATCGTTGACCCAACGCCACCGGGAAGGATGAGAAGAGGCTTTTTTGACTTTGTCTCTTGGTGGCGTAATGTGCGCTCACGAATAAAGTGGTCTGTAATGGAACGCTTCTTTGGGTGGTTTATTGGGTTGCTTGCGCTCATTTCAATCATACCGATGCTTAAGTTCTGGGTGCGCTCAATTTATATGCGCATAAGCTTCTCCAAAGGGAAGCTATCGGAGCATCTCCAGCGTTCCTATCTATCCCTTCTTAACGAGTTAAATCGCATTGGTGTATGCTGTGAGCACTTTCACACGCCACTGGAGATAGCTTCAATGTTGGATTCACACAGCGTTGAGCACCTTAAAGAGGTGTTCTCAAATGCGTCGGCGCTTTTGCGTCGCCTCTCTTTCATAGCCTATTCACCGTTGCACTTTGACAAGGAGAACATCCTTAATCTTGAGGCGGATATTAGGCGGCTTGTCAGGTCGCTTCGTTGGCATCGTTTCCTTTGGTTATTCCGACGACTTCAAAAGCTTTTACTGGCTCCGAGAAACCCCTAACCTTTAGCTCACCAACAGGCTTTAGCTCTACAACCCCTTCAACATCCTTTGCGGTCCTTTCACAAACAAGTATTGTTGCACCAACTTCCTTCGTCATAGCTTGAAGCCTTGCAGCCAAGTTCACTGCATCACCGAGTGCTGTGTATTGAAATCTATCAACAGCTCCGAAGTTGCCGACAGAAGCTTTTCCAGTTGCCACGCCGATGCCCACTTTAAGTTCGGGTTCCCCTCTTTCCCTCCATTGCTTTGAGAGCTTCTCAGTGACAGCCCTCATCTCAAGCGCAGCCATGACAGCACTAAGGGCATGCTTCTCAATTGGCAAAGGCGCACCAAACAACGCCATCACTTCATCGCCAATGAACTTGTCCACAAAGCCACCATGCCTTTTCACGATTTCCGACATTTCAGTGAAGTATTCCGTGAGCAGTCTTACGAGCCTCTTTGCACCGAGGCGTTGCATCGTCTCTGTGAAGTTTCGTATGTCAACGAAGAGCACGCTTATTTCTCTCTCCTCACCACCCAAGGCTGCAAGCTCCGGGTAGCGTGCTAACCTTTCAGCCACTTCCTTGCTTACATATAAGGCAAACATTTCTTTGATGCGCCTATGTTCCCTACCAACACCAAAGTAACCCCATGCTGTGATTAGCGCATAGGAAAGGACGGTGCTTCCGTAAAGCGGTGATACATCAAGAAGCAAACGAAGCGAAAAGAGCTTGAGCGCAACGAAGGTTATGCCACAGATGAGCATGATCATGCTGAGTAGCGAAAGAAGTGGGTTTGCTCGTAAGAGGACGAATGAGAGGAGCGCAGAGATGATGAGCGCAATGAGCATTGGTATGCCCTTTGGTGTGTGTTTGAAGTGCTGTCCACTTATGATTGTGTGAATTGCGTTCGCTATTATCTCAGAGCCGTATGTGTGTTGACTAAATGGGGATGGACGGATGTCGTATAGACCTTCAGCGGTGAAGCCAACAATGACGACCTTACCGTCAAACTCTCTCCTTTTGATGTCTCCCGAGAGGATGGCATGATATGGGAACTGAGTGAACGCACCTTTTCCGCCAGCGAAGTTTATTTCCATAAGCCAGTTTACTCCCTTTGCCTGTATGAACTTGCCACCAAAGTTAACACCACCTTCAGCGAACGAGACATCGTTTTTGCTTATTCCCATAGCTACTCTCGCAGCTTCAAGCACAACGCTCGGAACTACGAAAAGGCTTCCTTGTGGATCACTACTCTCAACTGGTATGCCAAGCGGTATATGCCTGTAGATGTTCCAAAGGTCTGGGTAGGCGAATGCCACGCCAACAGAGTGACAGCCTTTGGTGAATGTTTCAATAGGCGCTTTAAGCAGTAGAGGCATCGTTGATGCCAATGCTGTAAGCCTTTCTTTGAACGATTTGCTACAGTCCTCTGGAGCGTAATATGCGGACTTCTTTACAGCGGTGTTGAACGCCTTTTCTTCGCTCTTCGTTTTTGCGGTTGGCTCATCAAGGCGAAGCATCGGAAGGATAACATTACCACACTCACTAATCGCTTTGGCGAGCTCAATGTCATCCTCTGGGTGCTCCTTATCAGCTTCAACAAACATTATGTCCATGACCACCGCTTTAGCTGTGCGCAATTGCCTTAGCAAATCAGCATGCAATTTTCGTCGCCATGGGAAGCGCCCCAACCTCTTTATGCTTTCGTTGTCTATAGCTACGATGACAATCTCATCTGTTGGTTGAAGCTCCCCACGGAGTATGAACAAGCACTTCTTCATCCAGTCATCAATTTGAGGCATCGGAAAAATGTTAAGCAGGTATGCAATGCATACGATGACACTGCTTATCATCCCAAGCGAAAACCCAACGCGCTCATAGCGTTGCCACATTGTTGGGGCGCTCAATTCATCATCACCTTCTCAAACCCTTCATGAGGAGCCACAAACCTGTTGTGAGCGTCCATTTGCACTTCTTCACATTCAAGCCTCGCTTACCTTGTGCGGTGGTGTTGTTCTTACTGTTCGCTCTGCTCTTCTTTTTCAATTTCCCTCCGTTGTGCCTCCCACTCTTCAAGCATCCTTTGTGCCCTCATACCCCATTCACTTTGCGGGTCTTCTTCAATGACTCTTTGCAGTAGTTTTCTTGCCTCGTCAAAGCGCTTCTGCTGTATGTAAAGGTGGACTAAGCCGAGCGTTTGTGCTTGCCTATCCCATATGGCTTTCCTCATTTCCTCAAGTCGCTCAAGGTGGAATATGTATGCGCTAAATATGCTGAACACGAGCAACACAATGCACATCACAACCCATCCACGCTCAAGCAAGTTGTTTCTCCACGCCCTCCTCAGTTCCCTCATGAGTAGCTTTTGGAGCTCCACGAACTCCCTACGAAGCATCTTGAGCACATTCTCAGCGAGCCTCATCTTCCTAATTGCCCTCGTAAGCTTGCTAACGAGTGCTTCCTCACCAGAAGTGACTGTTTCCACTCCCCTCGGCATCATAACACTTACCGAGCCTTCAATCACTGCCACATTAGCCTCTCCACCCCTAACGCTTGTCTTGAACTTCGTTCCTCTTACGCCGAGGACTGCAGCTGGCGTCTCAATTGAGTAATCGGTTGAGTGTTCTAAGCGCCTCTTTATCCATGCCCATAAGTTGCCTGTGTTTAGCTCAAACCTTGTGCTCGGTATGCCCGTGCTAATGTCATCAATGCTGACCAGCGAGAACTCAGAACTACCACGCACATCAATTGTGCTACCATCGCTGAACCTGAGTAGTAGCCTCGCTTTATCTTCTAAGCGCAGTTTAGTCCCCTCACTAAGGAGTTGGCGATGATGCACAGGTTGCCACTCTTCGCTCCCAACAACCTGTGCTTCTACCTTTCCCATGGGCTGAAGTGCCATGGCAAAGTGAGGTGGGACTCTGTTAACAGCGTAGTAACTCAGCACAGCATAGAACCCAAAGACAATAACGCAACATGTGAGGAACATGTAGAAGAGGGTGCGAGCCATCTTCGCTCTATCAAGTTCTTCACCCCAGATGCGCACGAGTAATTTTCTCCAAGCCTTCTTCAAGTCTTCAAGAGAAGCTCGCTTCAACTCGTCCATCCAGACAGATACAAAGACAAGCAACACAACAAGTGGTAGACCACTTACTGGCAAGTGCAGTTCCTCGCACACATACAATAGCAATGTTAACAGTGCACCACCAAGTATTGCTGAGCCAATACCTCCCATATCACCGTTGAGTGTTGCGCCACCAAGCAATGCGCCAGCTAATGGTGCAAGCACCCAAGTCCAATCTGGTGCTATCGGCTGTGCAGTCACATTGCTACCAGCTGTCCCAAATATGCCAACAATGCCAGCGAGCAACCCGCTGAAAACGTATACTGGCTCAACCCATGCCTTCTTAACAGTCATGGTTGTGCGACGCTGTCTCACTGGCGAAACACGAGTTAGCTCGCGCAACCATAGCCAGTAAAAGAGCAAGACAATTAGCACAACCGTGAGAACAGGCATTGGTATACCATAAACGCTTCCACGACACACAAATGTGAACAATGCATCTTCCCAAGTTGGTGGTAGCTTGCTACGGATGAAACATGCTGTGTAAAGTATCAAGGCACCAGTTGCGAGAGTGGTTATGGCAGGTGGTGTTGGAGCCATGCCAACAATAATTGCATTGATGACACCAGCAAAAACACCAGTAACAAAACCACCAGCGACAGCAGCGCTCACATCAACTGGGAGCAGTAAAAGTGATACACTCCCAGAGAGCGCTGCTATAGCGCCGATTGAGAGGTCAATCCCACCCTGCCCAAGAACAACATCCATAGCAACTGCTCCAAGGGCGAAAAGCGCCATCTGTATGAGCAACAATGATAGAGCTTCACCAGTGGGGCGAAGCATTGCCACCATCGCAAAAAGCATGATGAGGAATAAAATCGCAAACCATTGGTATGGTGGCACTTCAGCAAGATACTTTGTAGCAGTTGAGCGCAACGAAAGGAGAAGTGGATGCATTGTTGGAGCAGCGCTCTGCGAAATAGCCCCTTTGAGCGAGCTGTAGCAACGCCAACATGTTGAAGCTCTTACGGCGTTACGAGCACCACAATTTGGGCATATAACCGTCTCCATCTTTATCACCACCTCAGATGACAAAATGCAATTTCCAACAACATTTTTACCACATTTAATGCGATGAGGCAATAGTGTTTTTGGTGTGGCAAAATGCAAGTTTGATTAAACCAACTGCTGTAAGGTTTGCGGTGATCGGACATGCTTAGAAGGGAAAATCATTTTGCGCCGTTAACTTTTATGCTTCTGATGCCACTATCACGACCGGTTGTGCGAGAGGCGCTCCTTGTGGTTTTTGGTTTTTCGTTTTTGGCGTTGCTTTCGCAAGTGCGCATAATGTTGCCATTCACTCCAGTGCCAGTAACTTTGCAAACACTTGCTGTGTTGCTCGTTGCCCTCTCGTTCGGCTCACTGCGCGGGGGCATCACAGTCGCATCATACATCGTAGGTGGCGCCATTGGCATACCAGTTTTTGCTGGTGGCGCATGTGGATGGAAGCATTTGCTTGGACCAACAGGCGGTTACTTGGTTGGATTTTTCTTCGCAGCACTCTTTGTTGGTTATCTTGCTGGGATCGGATGGAGTAAAAGCTTTTGGCGTTCGTTTGTAGCTGCGCTTATCGGGACACTCATCATTTACATTTTTGGTGCATTGTGGCTGTCACTTTTTGTTGGCTTCAGCAAGGCTATCATGTTGGGTATCCTACCGTTCATACCGGGGGATTTGCTCAAAGCGTTAGTTGTAGCTTTAGTGTTACCCTCAATGTGGAAGGTGATCCCAAAGAACGGTTCACTGTGCCACGATGGCTCTTTCAATCAACAGTGACAACTCGCCGCACTTCAGGGACACGTTCTTTCACATGGCTTTCAATGAGCATTTGTAATGTAAGTTGAGCAAATGGGCAGACACTGCATGCGCCTTTTAAGCGCACTTGCACAACACCATTTGTCTCATCAATGCCCACAAGCTCAACATCGCCACCTTCCATATGCAAAATGCGCCTCACTTCATTAAGCGCATTTGAAACACGCTCTTCCAATGTCATTTCGTTTTGAGTTGTTTCGGTGTGTTCATCGTTCATCGTCTTCACCTCTTTGTTACTCTTGCACACCAATAGGCAGTTTAACGCATATCCACTTACGAGCTACCAAACATGCTTTTCATCAGCATGGTGAACATCAAAAAGCCAATGGCGAGCTTAAGTATGGTCCCGAGCACTCTACCGACTACGGTTGCCTTCGCAATTCTTATTGCCTCTTGAGTTGTGCGTCCTAAGCGCATCTCGCATGTCAGCGCTGCAATGAAAGCGCCTGCAATTGCAAATAGCATGGTTAGCAAAGCCGAGATAAGAATGGAAAGAACACCAACTGCGGTGCCCACCAAGATGAGCGTAGCAAGCCAACCACTGACATTCGCTCCAAACAGCCCACCAACGAACGCACCAATGATTGACCATACTATTGAGCTACGCGAAGCTCCATACCTCTTAGCCAAAAGCATGCTGAGGATATTATCGCCACCCTCGGCAGCGATGCAGAGCAGAAACAAAAATAGCAATCCCCATCCACTTATGGCATGGAAGCCTGTAGCAAACGCGTAGATGGCTGTTGCAACAAAAATCACAATCGTTCCGGGTATGCCCAACGGGATGACCAATAGCCCAAATATTGCGATTGCTGTAAGAAGCAACTTCAAAACGAAAAGCCACATGGTTGACAAAGCACCATTAAAAGTTGTGGATGGGCTTGTGTTAACATTGGACTACCGTTGTCTAAACCTTGATGGATGGTAGCATCTTGAGCCCGTGAATAAGTTTTGCATACGAGCAATCATTGTTGCAACCAGCTTAGCCGAATTAATGCACATGGTGTATGCTTATTGCTTGCGAGCGGGGTGAATGTGTCTGATGAAGCAAGGCAGTGAAGTGGTGCGCAGTTCAAAGGGCGAAACAGCAGATAAATTTTTGTGGGGTCATTTTGGCAACCTTGCGCTTCTGTTAGCATATCTTGGTGGCATTGCACTGCTCTTATGGGAAACCATTGTGGCAATGTTCTCGGAGCGATTGCGCTATCGCCAACTCGTTGAGCAGATGGCTGAGGTTGGAGTAAGGTCTTTACCCATCGTTCTTTTGACTGTTTCATCAGCGGGGATTGTCCTTTCGCTTTACACAGCGAAGGAGTTAGCTATGCGTGGCGCAAGCCATTTCGTTGGATGGTTGCTCGCATACACTATAGCTCGTGAGCTTGGTCCAATGGTGACAGCTATCGTCGTAAGCGCGAGGGTTGGTTCAGCTTTTGCTGCAGAGCTGGGCACTATGAAAGTGACAGAACAAATTGATGCGCTTCGCTCGCTTGCCGTCAGCCCTATAGCTTACCTTGTAGTCCCAAGGATGCTTGCTTGTATTACAATGATGCCCGTTTTGACAATGCTTGCAGATGTCGCAGGAGTGACGAGTGGGATGATTGTGGCAAGCACAGTGGGAGTCCACATGAGCATCTTTTTGGATTCAATCAGGACTTTTAACAGCATGATGGACATACTCGTGGGGTTGATTAAGTCGGTCCCGTTTGGTGTATTGATTGCGATTGTGAGCTGTTACCAAGGTTTGGAAACAAAAGGAGGGGCTATGGGTGTTGGCAAAGCTACTACAAGCGCAGTTGTTATTTCGCTCATCCTTGTCTACATTACGGATGTCATCATGTCATCCATTTTGCCAAAGTGAGGCACTTTGCGGGTGAGGAAGTCAACCATGTGTGATGAAGGCGAAAGGAAGTTGTCTGATGAATTCGTCATTGAGCTTGAAGGTGTGCACTACATAGCTCCAGATGGGACGCACATCTTGAAGGGCGTTGATCTGAGTGTAAGGCGCGGAGAAATAATGTGCGTCATCGGGGCATCAGGTGCTGGAAAGAGCACGTTGCTCAAGTTGGTTGCAGGGCTGTTGCGTCCATCTCAAGGCAAGATAAAAATCCTTGGTGTTGAGATTTCTTCGCTCCAAGAGCATCAACTCAACAATGTGAGGAAACGCCTTGGCGTCGTCTTCCAATTCGGTGCGCTGTTTGATTCCCTCACAGTTTTTGAGAATGTGGCATTTGGGCTGTATGAACATACACGGATGAGCCACGAAGAGATAAGGAGGCATGTTGAGGAACTGCTTGAAACTGTTGGGATGCGTGGCAGTGAATGGCTTCTCCCGGAGGAGCTGAGTGGGGGGATGAAAAAGAGGGTTGGGATAGCGAGGGCTTTAGCGATGCGCCCTGAAATAGTGCTTTATGATGAGCCCACGAGTGGCTTAGACCCGATAATGGCAAGCACAATTAGCAGGCTCATCTTGGACACGCGAAGGAAGTTCAATGTGACTTCGCTCATAGTGACGCATGATATGCACAGTGCTTTTGAGCTTGCCGATAGGATAGCGATGTTGCATGATGGCAGGATATTGCTTTGCGGTCCACCTGACGTTATCAGAGCGAGCAAAGAGCCGATTGTGCAAAAGTTTATTTCTGGAGGGCAAGTGAGGTGAATGAATCATGCAGCGTAGCACCGAAGTGAAGATTGGGGCGCTTGTTTTGGTTGCGTTGGCGTTCTTCATAGCGGTTATCTTCTTTCTTCATCCGACTGGATGGTTCAAGCGTGGCATAGAGTTCACAATCGTCGTTGAAAACGCTCACGGTTTGCGTGCTGGCTCGGAAGTTTATGTTCAAGGTGTGAAGGTGGGTGTTGTAAAAGGGCTTTCGTTTCGGCGTGATGGTAAGGTTGCTGTCAAGGCGCTTGTCCAAGGAGATGTGCCAATATACTCAAACTCAAGATTTGCCATACGCATCCATCCATTGCTCGGTCAAGCATATATGAGCATTGAAGCACCTAAGGTGGCTCAAAGGCTTAAGAGGTTGCCATCTGGAGCTACTGTGAGAGGAGTTGAGCCAATTGAGCTTGAGGAGATTTTGCCACGAGCAAAAACGCTCGTTGAACGCTTGGACAGAGTTGCAACTTCACTTGAAAACTTAGTTGGTGATGAGGCTTTGCAACGCTCTATAAGAAGTGTTTTCAATGACCTTTCGGCGGTGGCTTCAGAACTGCGTGAACTCATAGCAGACAAGAAGCTTGCTACAACTATAGCGAGCACAGTAACACACATTGAGAGCGTAGCAAAACAGCTTGAGCAATTAACGGGCGACAAAGGGTTGCGCAGCGCTTTGACGATGACGCTCTCAAACACTGCTACAGCGACTAATAGCTTGAAGCGTCTTCTATCGGATAGACGCCTGAGCGAGGGCTTACCAAAGCTTATTTCCAACCTGGAACAAGCAAGTTCGGAGCTTCGTAGGTTGCTCTCAGATAAAGAGTTCAGAGGCAGTCTGGTGAAGGCGGTGAATAACATTGAAAGGGCGTCACAGCAGCTTAATGAACTGCTCTCCGATAAGGACCTGAAGGAGGACTTGCGCATGTCGTTTTCAAACCTTAAGGAGGCAAGCGAGGCATTAACACAGCTTCTTTCGGACAAGGAACTCAAAGCAAGGCTAAACAGCACACTCGCTAAAGCTGAAAAGCTTTTTGAGGCAGGCTCAAAAGGTGTTGATAAGTTTGAGGAGGCAGCCTCTGAGCTCCGCCAGTTGATAGCTGAGAACAGAGAGAACATAAAGCGCATCACCGCAAAGCTAACCGAGCTTTCAGAGCATCTTGAAGAGACGGCAAAAACAGTAAATTGGTTGCTGACTGAAGGTGGTGTTGGACAAAACATAGCCGAGGCTGTAGCGAGCTTGCGCAAGTCAGCCGAAAATGTGAGAGAGTTGACAGCCAACCTTAAGGAGATATCTTCGGACGAGGAGTTTAAGAAGGGTGTTAAGCGAGCCGTGATAAAGGTAGCTGAAGCTTCCGAGAGCATCCAAAACCTTGCGAAGCGTAGCGAACAACTTGTGACCGATATACAGCGCCCAGTTAGTGAATTCATAAGGCTACGTTTTCAACCATCCATCTCCATCTGGTATCTTGGCGAACGCGGCGTGGGTGAGGCTGATGTTGTTATAACATCGCCATACAGGCGCACATTCGGTTTGATCGGTGTGCACGATTTCAGCGGTAAGGGCTATGTGAACGCCCAGCTTGGGCGATGGGTTTCAGATAACATCGCATTTCGTCTTGGTGCGTATCGTTCAGAGTTGGGTATAGGTGCTGATTGGCGTTTTAAAGGTGGCGCGCTTTCGTTGAATGCCTATGACGCAAGCCATCCGAATTACAATGCATGGCTACGTTTAAGGTTGCTTGATAACCTTCATTTGCGTATCGGCGTTGAAGATATTCGTAGCGGTGGTAAATTCGGTGGCGGTATAGAATGGCGCTTTGGCGAATGAGCTCCCACCTCATCAAGGAATGCCCGTGTGGCACAATGTAATTAGAGTGCCAAACGCATACCATGTGCCCCTCATAGAGAAGCTTTGCGGAGGTGCGTTCTGATGAAGGTCATCCTAAGGCAAGATGTCCCGAAGGTCGGAAACAGATACGACATTGTTGAGGTGTCGGACGGATATGCACGAAATTACCTTATACCTAAGGGGCTTGCCATCCCAGTTACTGAGGCGACGCTTAAACAGCGTGAAAACGAACTTAGGATGTTGAGGTTGAAGGAGGAAAGGACAGCGGAACGTATGAGAAGGTTCAAGGAGCAGTTGGAGTCCACAATAATTGAAGTCAAAGTGCCAGCTGGCGAGGGTGGTAGGCTCCACGCAGCTGTTACATCTCAAGAGATAGTCACTCGGATAAAGGAGAAGACGGGGGTTGAGCTTGACAGGCGCCAAGTTGACTTAGAAGAGCCCATTCACACCGTTGGTTTGCACAATGTGACTGTAAGGTTAGGTCAAGGCATAAACGCAATTATGAAAGTGCGTGTCATAGCTGAAAGCAGTTAGAGGTGAAGTGATTGATGGTAGCTACAGGTGTTGAAAGGGTAATGCCTCATAGCATTGATGCTGAGCAGGCAGTCTTGGGTGCGATGATGATAGATAGGGAAGCCACGGCACAAGTTACTACCATGCTTGAACCTGACGACTTTTACTTTGAGCACCACCGCATCATCTACGAAATCATAAGGAAGCTGTATGAGCGTGGTGCTTCAACTGATATGGTTACGGTAGTTGAGGAGTTGAGGCGTCTCAACCTGCTTGATAGCATTGGAGGGGCACTGTATATCGGGACATTGATTGAGAGCTGTCCAGCAACTGTGAGTGCCATTGACTATGCGCGCATAGTAATGGAGAAGTCAATCCTGCGGAAGTTGATAAATGCTGCGTCGTCAATTGCCAACTGGGCGTATGAACAACATGAAGATGCTGACACCATAATTGACAGGGCTGAGGCTGCCATATTGGGGATTGGGCAAAGGCGACTTGGCTGTCGCTATGAACCACTGCAAGGTCTGCTCAAAGATGCATGGGAAAGAATTGAGAGGCATTACTCGCTCGGAGGTGTCTTAACGGGTCTTTCTACAGGTTTCAGGTTGCTTGATTACTGGACTGGTGGGTTGCAGCCTTCCGAACTAATCGTAGTGGCAGCGCGTCCGGGTGTAGGGAAGACATCATTTGCACTATGCATAGCACTTAATGTAGCTCTCAGGGAGAAGCAGGTTGTGGTTATCTTCAGTCTGGAGATGTCAAAGCAAGAGCTCATTCAACGCATGCTATGCACTTATGCGCTTGTGAACCTGCATCAGATGAGGCGCACATCAATCCAAGATGAGGATCTGGAAAGGCTTGCGAGAGCCTGCGAGGACCTCTATAACGCACCGATTTACATAGTTGATTCTGCTGACTTGTCACCGTTTGAAATAAGGTCGCTTTCAAGGAGGCTGAAAGCGGAGAGGGGACTCGGGCTTGTCATAGTTGACTACTTGCAACTTGTTAGACCGCCAAGGAAGGCTGATACAAGAGCACAAGAGGTGGCTGAAGTAGCTCGTTCGCTAAAGCTACTTGCAAGGGAACTGAATGTGCCAGTGATGGCGCTCTCACAGCTCTCAAGGGCTGTTGAACATCGCCCAGGAAGACGCCCTATCCTCGCAGACTTGCGCGACAGCGGAGCAATTGAAGCTGAGGCAGATGTGGTCATATTCCTCCACAAGGAGGAGGATGAGGAAAGGACGGGGAGAGGTAGAAGCAAAAAGGAGAAGCCTGAGGAGACTAAAGAACAACAAGAGGTCGTTGACATTGAAGTGTTTATAGCGAAGCAGAGGAGTGGTCCGACAACCCGTTTCACAATGAAGTTTGATAAGCGATACACTCGCTTCGCCGATGTAGCGCCCGATATGGAGATTTCCCCTCAGCCTTAAATGCGCTTTAACCGCAATTGCATTTTTAGCGGTGTCAGTGCCTTACCTTCATCATGTAGTCCGAGAGTTTTTCCTCAAACTTTGGTGAATGCTTCTCATTATGGCATGTTGTGCAAACTTTCTTTGGGTCAACCCTTGGTGGGCGCGCCCTCTCCGAGGGTATCTGTCCATGCTCCTTCACTTTAAGTGGATCTTTAAGCTCAATGTGGCATGATACGCATTCAACGCCATAGCCTGCTTTAACATGCGTTAAGAGCTTCGTCTGCCTGAACTCTTCTGAATGGCATTCCAAGCACTCTGGCTCAATGCGGTTCTTTTCAGCAAGCGTTAAAACAGCTTTTGCATGTTTTGTAGCAAGCCACTGGCGATATTGTGCCTCATGGCATCTTGAACATTCCCTTGGGGGCATATACTCTTTCCGCTTTACACGCATCACCAATGAACTCCATTCCTCTCTCAACCTTTTTTGTCTTTCCCTGTAGTATGCGTTAACGAGCTTCTTTATCTCGCCATCCGGCGTGCTTTCAGATGGAACTGCAATTTGTGTTAATCTAACCTCGCTTGCTTTGCCTTGGCGTAGCCATATGCTTACGATGGGCATCGGCTGAAGCACATCTGAGAGCATAAGCATGTAAACGCCAAATCGCTTCTCCAACTTGTTTTCCTTTAGCGGTTCATGTGTGTCGTGGGTGATTACAAGCGTTATAAGTCTTTTAGCCCTGCTTGCCCTCAGCACACGCTCAAGTTCCTTTAACTGCCAGTGGTTGATGAGTATGATAGTGTTTGTCTCCTTTGCAACTGCTTCAATGTCCATCTCCACCTCTTCCCATTTTTTGTCAATCGCTTTTTTCTCAGGTTGTGCACCAGTTGTGACGAAGGCAACTGTGAAGTTTTGTCGTTTGATTACCCACGACGGTTTACACACTTCACTTGAACCAGCTGGGCAAGCATCCCTTGCTATTAGCTTCGCGCCGAGCGTTTTCGCATATAAGCTCACTTCATCAATGTATCTACACTCATCTTGGGCTACTGCTATGATGTCATATCCGAGCATCTTGAACGAGCGCATCGCCACCGCAACCGATTCCCTATCGCCAACGAACCCACCAGACTCAACAAGAATAAGCCTTTCCCTCCTCTCAATGTTGCTCAAGAGCTGTCTTATAACGGAAGCTCTCATTGGCAAGCTCTGCAGCCTCTCTCCGGGGCATCCGCAGAGTTCAAAGCGTCCCCTCATTTTCCCTGTCACAAGCAACTCAATATCTGGTGGGCGGACGGATGGCTTCCGTGATATGATTATCGCATTGATGATAACACCAATAACCATTACCAGCACAAATGCAAGGAAGAGGGCATGAGTTGAACGGAGCCTCATCCATTTCACTCCTTTTGCTGAAAGCACATGGTAACAAAGCCTATCACATAATTTTGTTGCGGCATATAACTAACTCTGTCTTTGGGGGCGTGTTATGGTGATGATGTTGAGAGGAGTTGTCTAAAGCCCTCATGCGAACTTGAATTGAAAGGGGTGATTAGCTTGCCTACAGACCTCACTGAGAGAACGATAGAGAGCAAGCGAGTTTATGAGGGTAGGGTAGTAAACCTGCGTGTTGATACTGTAATGTTACCAGACGGGCGCATATCAACAAGGGAGATAGTTGAGCATCGTGGTGCGGTTGCCATTGTGCCTATGCTATCGGAGAACAAGGTCATACTCATAAAGCAATTTAGGAAGCCCGCTAACGAGGACTTGCTTGAGATACCAGCAGGCACATTGGCAGAGGGGGAGACGCCGATTGAATGTGCAAAAAGGGAGCTTGTTGAGGAAATAGGATACAGCGCTGGAAAGTTTGAGGAGCTCTTCTCAATTTACCTTGCGCCCGGATATAGCACAGAGAAGCTACATGTGTTTTTGGCGAGTGAGCTTAAGCCCGAGGAGAGAAAGCTTGATGAGGAAGAGTTCATTGAGGTCGTTGAAATGACGCTTGATGAAGCTATCTCTCAGATTGAAGCTGGCGCAATAAAGGATGCGAAGACGATTTGCGGGTTGTTGCTGACATGGTATCGCTTGCACCGAGGCAGTAAGCTAAAAGCAGGTGGTAGTAGTGGCTCATAAGAATCCATCAAGGAAACAGAAGGTCCGCATCATGATTACCTTCGGGACACGCCCTGAGTGCATAAAGCTTGCACCAGTTATTGATGCTTTAAGGCAGCACGATGAGTTTGAACTTGTCCTAACCGTCACAGCTCAACATAGAGAGATGCTTGATCAGTTCCTGAACTTCTTTGGCTTATGTCCTGACTACGATTTGAACATCATGCAACATGGTCAGAGTTTGAGCGAGTTAACCTCTCGTGCCCTCTTAGGGCTTACCGAGGTGTTAAGTTCGGAGAAGGTTGATATGGTGATGGTTCAAGGCGATACTACAACAGCGTTTGCTGCAGCGCTCGCAGCATACTATGAACGCATACCTTTAGCGCATGTTGAAGCTGGCTTAAGGACGAAGAACAAGTTTCAACCGTTCCCAGAAGAAATAAACAGACGCTTCATAGGTGTTGTCGCTGATGTGCATTTTGCGCCAACACTAAGAGCCAAATTGAATCTGCTGAACGAAGGTGTTGATGAGGACAGCATATTCGTCACAGGGAACACAGTTGTTGATGCGCTAATTGGATGTTTAAATCGCCTGCCACCACCGCCGTCCAAGCCGAATGAACGTCTGTTGCTTGTAACAGCGCATAGGCGCGAGAATTGGGGTGAGCCTTTAAAGCGCATATGTAAGGCGCTCTTAAAGGTCTTGGACGAGTTCAGCGATGTGAGGGTGGTCTTCCCGATGCATAAAAACCCACTCGTTAGAGAAATTGCGACTGCCTACCTTGGGGCTCACATGAGGGTTGAGTTGATTGAGCCACCAGATTACTTTGGCTTCGTCCAACTTATGCGTGCAGCGTATATAATCGTAACCGATTCTGGTGGCGTGCAAGAAGAAGCACCAACTCTTGGGAAACCTGTTCTGGTGCTTCGTGATGTGACAGAGCGCCCAGAGGGTGTTGAAGCTGGTGTAGTCAAGCTTGTTGGGACAGACGAGGCAAAAATATCAAGCGAGTTAAGTCGGTTGCTCACTGATGAACATGCATATGCTTCAATGTCTCGTTGCATCAATCCATACGGGGATGGAAAAGCGTCCGAGAGAATAGCTCAAGCCTTACTATACTTCTTCGGGTTCAGCGATGAACGCCCAATTGATTTCAACCCGATGGCGAGTTGACGGTGCTGTCTATGGTGGTGAAGTGTAAGCGGATGAAACAGCTTTCGTTGTTTTCTTTCATTGCCATGTTGCTATATGCCATACTTGCCTCAGTGTTTATCTCCATGCCATATGGGCGTTGTGGAGAGCTTCTGAGGCGATTTGAATATGCGCAACTGCACATGGGTGTAAAGGTGCGCATAGTCGTTTATGCCGATAGTGTGGAGAAAGCCGAGGATGGTTGCAGGGCTGCGTTTAGGAGAATAAACGAGCTTGAAGACATCTTCAGTGACTACCGTCAGAAGAGCGAGCTGATGCGTTTATGTGCCAACGCTGGTGGTCCTCCTGTTAAAGTGAGCGATGAATTGTTCTATGTTCTTGAGTTGGCACAGAAATTGGCAGAGCTGACTGATGGCGCTTTTGATGTGACTGTGGGACCGTTGACTCACTTGTGGAGGAGCGCAAGAGCAAAAGGAAGATTGCCATCGCAGGATGAAGTGAAAAATGCTCTCAAGAAAGTCGGATGGAAGAAGATGCGTCTTGATGCAACTTCAAAGACCGTTCAGTTGCTTGAAAGTGGGATGCTTCTTGACCTCGGAGGGATTGCCAAGGGCTTCATCGTTGACTGCGCGATTGATGTGCTCAGGAGAAACGGTTTGTGTAGCGCGCTCATTGAGGCTGGTGGTGATATTGTCGTTGGTGACCCACCACCAAACAGCCAAGGGTGGAAAATAGCTCTTCCATATGCCACATCAGGAGTAGGTGAGTGTGACGGAAGAATAATTTTGGCAAACGCAGCGGTCGCAACATCGGGCGATGTTGAGCAGTTCTTTGAATTCGGGGGCTTGAGATACTCTCACATAGTTGACCCACGCTCAGGTTTCATAGAGGCTAAAGGGATCGTTGCAACAGTGGTTGCACCCAATGGCACGATTGCCGACCCACTTGCAACGATACTTTACATGCTCGGTGACATGGAGCGTTTCCACGATATCGTTGTTAAGCTTCTTAATGAGCGCTCACGGCATGTTAAAGCGTTCCTGTTTAAGTGTGAGGAATTAGAGCGTTCAAAAGGGAGCTCACGGCGCTAAACTTTTTGTGTAGTAGTCAGTTTTACACTGCTTCAAGCATGCGCTATGTTGTTGGTAAAAAGTGCTGTTCATAAAGGTTGACAAATGTTAAGTGGAGGAGGGGAAGCAAGTGGCAAAGGTAAAAGCACCCGCAGTTGGCATTGATGCCGAACTTGAAGAATATCGGCGCATGATGGATGTGCCGAAGGAGTTTGAAGAAGGCTTTACGCTAAAGACAGTTGTTGGAGCTCTGTTTGTGGCTTTCGTCTTCCTACCAGGTTCAATTTACCTTTGGCTTGTTGCAGGGCATACGCTTGGTGCTGCTGCTCAGTGGGTGACAGTGATTTTGTTCGTTGAGGTTGCAAGGCGTTCATTCATGGTCTTGCGCAGGCAAGAGGTCTATTTGCTCGTTGTGGTTGCGAGCGCACTCATCGGCACAAACCCATTCCAAGGCTTCATATGGAATGTTTACCTGCGCACATCGCATGTGACGAAAGGCTTGGGTATCGCCGACGAAATACCAACATGGGTTGTCCCGCCCGCTGATTCACCAGCTATTATTCACCGAACTTTCTTTCACCCACATTGGGTTGTCCCGATATTGCTCATGCTATTTGGTAGCACTGTTGGGCAAGTGAAAGGATTTAGCTTTGGCTACTTGCTCTTCAGGATTACATCGGACTATGAGAGGTTGCCCTTCCCGCTTGCACCAGTTGGTGCTCTCTCTGCAACAGCCTTGGCTGAAATAACAACGAAAGAGGAGACATGGCGTTGGAGGATCTTCTCAATTGGTGCTATGATTGGGCTTGCATGGGGCATCTTCTATGTAGGTATACCGACACTTACTGGCGCACTGATGACGCGTCCATTGCAACTCATCAAGATACCGTTCATTGAGCTGACGCATAACACGCAAAATGTTTTGCCAGCAACCCCAACTGGCATTGGAACTGACTTGGGTTCCTTCCTTTATGGTTTTGTTGCACCGTTTTGGTCTGTAACAGGTGGCTTTATCGCTGCTCTCCTGACACTCATCTTGAACCCAATCCTTTACTACAAGGGCTTCTTAAAGCAGTGGCGACCCGGGATGGATACGATACAAACACAAACGGTCAACCACTACGATTTCTGGCTAAGTGCAAGCATCGGCGTTTCACTTGCTGTCGCAACGCTCGGGATAGCCTCAGTCGTAACATCGGCTTTAAAGGCTGGCAGAACCACGGAGAGGAGGGAAAGAGGAAGCTTTACACCGCCTCCTGGCAGAGGTGATTTCCCAATACCTGTCATGCTACTTGGTTACATACTCGCTGCGACGGCTTATGTCATCCTGTGCCATTACCTCATACCTCACTTTTATGTTTGGTTCTTGCTTCTTTTTGCCTTCGTTTATACGCCTCTCACATCATATGTTGATGCACGCATGATTGGCTTGACTGGACAATGGATTACAATCCCATACGTTAGGGAGGCAACTTTCATCCTCTACAGCAAACTCACTGGCTACAAAGGAATTGATATATGGTTTGCGCCCATACCAATCGCTGACTATGGTGGCGCTGCACAACACTGGAGGATTGTTGAACTAACTGGAACAAAGTTTACAAGCCTGCTAAAAGCCGTTGTCCTTGTCATATGCATTGCTATACCAAGTAACCTTGCAGTTTGGCAAATAATATGGAGGTTGGCACCAATACCAAGCTCTGTATACCCATATGCGCAGAAGATGTGGCCATTGCAGGCTTTTTATGCGTCACTTTGGTGGACAGCAACAGCTAAGGGGAAGCAGGCTCTCCTTCAAGCCGTTAAATTCCCAGTTATTGTCACTTTCCTTGCCTCCTCTATAGCAGCGTATGGCATACTCTACGCATTCCAGTTGCCGATACTGCTTATTTACGGCTTCATTCGCGGCATGTCTGGGATGCTCCCGCATTACATCTTTGTTGAATTTGCAGGTGCACTTGTGCGGCGATTTTACATTGAAAAACGAGTTGACCCAGAAACTTGGCGAAGGTATGCTGCAGTTTTGCTTGGCGGGTATTCTTGCGGGATGGGCTTAGTTGGGATGTTCTGTGCTGCAGTGGCAATTGTCTCAAAAGCAGTCTCACAATTGCCATATTGATAAGGTTTTTGTGTATAGGCTGTCCACGAGCTTTACGGCTATTTGCTTTCCTCACCTTGGGTTAGGGGTTCTGACTCGCCCGGGATTGGGACTTCACCCTCAATTAGCTTTGAGATATGCCTTATGGCATCTTGCACCCTACTTAGCGCTTTTTCCCTTTGATTGCTTATGGTCGTGACTTGCGTGGCCATATTTTCCAAGGATTTTCTTGCCTCTTCTAAAGCTGTTTTTACGGTGCCTATAACTTGTTCTGTATCGCCCATCTTTGATATGCCAAGCCTTTGCGCCATCATGTAAAGGCTCAGCACGAAAGGCAAAAGCAAACTATATGGCACGACAACAATGTTATGCTCTGCTGATCTTTTGATAGCGTTTCTACAAAGCGAATAAACCTTGTCTGGAACAGCAGCGATGCCGAAGCCAAGCACTTTTTCATCTCTCAGATACTTGCGAACCTCCTTCAAGCGTTGTTCCAGTTTCCTGTTTAGCTCCTTCTCCAGTTGCTTTTGTTTCTCTTCGCTTTCACCATCGCCTTCAAGTTGCATCACCAATTCAGGGGCAACGAATTTGCTATCAAGTGGGATGAAACGGTTGCCGGGCATCTTAATGGCAAATTCAACTTCGCCGTCACCGATTTTGACACCTCGCTCTATCCAATCTTCAGGGATGGGGCTTAAGAGCTCATCCACTATCCTTTCACCCACAATTCCGCTCTTTCTTCCGAGCAAAATACTTATCAATTGCTCAATATTCACTTCAATACGCTCAACTGTGCCCTCCAGCTTTATGAGGATGTTCACTTCGTTGGCTATATTTTGAACCGTCGTCCTCACAATACCTAAGTCTTGTTGAAGTTGATGCAGGCTGTTAATCAACTGCTCCTGATAACTGCGTAGATTATTGCTCGCTTCTTCCACCATTGTCCTAATGGACGTAAGGTTTTCGCCAGCAACCTTGAGGTCTTGTTTCGCGTCGTTGAGGGCTTGATCAAGCATGCCTAAATTCTTAGTTGCGTTTTGAAGAGGCTCTATAACCTGTGGATAGAAAGTCCTCTGCGTGAATTCGGTCAGTGATTGCAAGCGTGTATCAACTTGAATCAAGCTCTTTTGAGCAGCTGTTAGATCCGAGCGAATATGTTCAACCTGCTGTTGTGTTGCGATTGTTTGCTGAAGCTCTTCAAAGTGCCTTCTCAACTCGCTAACTTGCTGTTCAAGTGCTTTGGTATCTGGCACCTTGAAAAGCAACTTGCCAAAAAGAAAGCCAACTATAAAGCTCACAAGCACAATGATACCAATAATCAAACCCTCTTGCATCACTTCAAATGCCTCCCTAACACATTCTTGATTTGAGCATGTTCGCCTTAGCATATTTTAGTCCAAAGGATGGGAAGAAGCAACGGGATGAAGATGCATCTGTCGCTCATTGAATGCAGGCTACTGTTGGCAACATACTTTGGCGTCGGCTGTTATGGCTTCATCATCGCATCCAATACGCCTGTAGCGCACTGGCAGGTGAAGTAGCTTTTGTTGCTTTTCGATGGTTGTCAG
>JBGOEV010000030.1:0-31523 GCA_041538025.1 Candidatus Thermosaccharophagus gerlachensis
CAGCAGAGTTCACACTTCAAGTGCCACCGTCAGGTAAAACCACTGTAACATTCACTGCCAAAGTTAGACTGAGACCTTAAGCCATCACTTCAACTTCCATAAGCTGTGTCACTTTTCCGAAATGCTACTTGGCCACCTTACGATGTAGACATTTGTCGTTAGGCGCTTGAGGACAGTTTTAGACCAACCAAAGTTGCCCTTGCAGGAGAGACGAAGGATACTAACGCCGAATATCTTTGGGCAACTGGTTCGGTGATTTCACGATGTCACTGAAGTTAGTTTTAACCGTTGGTGGATAGAGGTCGAGGCGATTTTTACATAAACGCTTGCTACGAAGGCCATCGCTTTAAATTGGCTGGGGAGAATAAATCGGGATGCTGGTTCGTGAATTTGAATTGGGGCTAAATGTGTCAGGTGATGGCAAACTTACTTTCTGAAGGATCATGGGATGCCATTGGGGTGCTTTCAAATATGTGTGAGGTGATGTGATGAGAGGTCTTGTTGTAGCACGCTCTGGAGCAAAGATTGAAGTTTGGCTCCCAGAAAGCCAGCGCCTCGTCATTGGAATACCGCGAGGCAAACTGCGAAAGAGCGATGTGCGAATCTATTGTGGTGATTGGGTGAATGTTACTCCCGTGTCGCACAACGAAGTTGCAATTGACTCAGTTGAAGAACGCAAAAACCTCCTTCCACAGCCGCCGGTTGCGAATGTGGACAAGCTCATACTTATCGTTAGTTGGAGGGAACCCGATTTCAGCAACCTCGTGCTCGATGGCATGATTAGCATGGCTGAGTTTTTCAACATGCCGGTGGTGATCGTTCTCAACAAAGTAGATCTTGTTGGCAAGCGCGAATTACAGCAGGTTAGGAAGGTGCTTTCGATTTACGAAGGGTTGGGCTACACAGTTTTGTGCACGAGCGTCAAGAGAGGTGATGGGTTGGACAGTTTTTGCGAGGCTATAAAGGGCAACTTAGTTGTGCTCGCTGGACCTTCAGGCGTCGGCAAATCTTCGCTTTTAAACAAGGTCATTCCCGGTGCCATGTTGCGCACGGGTGAAATAAGTGAAAGGACAGGGCGTGGGAAACACGCCACAACTGAAGTGCGCCTCTTACCAAACCCTCAAGGTGGGTGGGTTGCCGATACGCCGGGTTTTCAAAGGGTTGATTTACCACGGTTTGTCTCGTTGGAAGCGCTCTCAAAGCTATACTGTGAGTTCACGCAGTTTGAATGCGAGTTCTCAGATTGCTCCCACACTGTGGAACCTAATTGCGGTGTCTTACAAGCATTGAAGCGCGGCGAGATAGCAGAAGAGCGTTACCAAACTTATCTGTATTGGCGCGAAGCTATAAGGCAATGGAGCGTTAAAGGTTGATGGTTTTTAGCGCCTGTGATCAGCTGACTGCCATTTAACACCGAAAGCGCTTTGCACATTCAATCAACCCTTTAAGAAACCCTGAGCCGAGTGTGTGGTAATGCTCAATCGTAAGCAGTGTATGTCTGCTTTTGCTGTATGGCACTTCAAGGACTAAAGCTGGTATCGCAAACCTTTCCCACACCCATCGGCTGAATGTCCCTCGCTCATCCCAACGCGACGGATACTGTGCTATCCTGAAGGGCTGTTCATGCATCATCTCTTTAGGAAGGTGTTCGCTAATCACTTCAACAAAGCGCGTTGCAGTGTTTGCTTCTGAGGGAGTTGGCTTCAGTAGTTGGAAATAAGCTCCATTAGTTTCAAGCGCTCCCGGTGCGTGCATGTCAATAGCTATGGCAAGATGACATCGCTTCGCGAAGCGCTCAATGTCAGCCTGAATGACAGCCACTTCATGGCGCATAGGTAGTGGTGAAAGCCATGCCCTGTTCAAGTCGTGTGGGAAGGGGTCTTTGCCATAATCACCATCAACGACACCGTCCAAGTTGGCGAATGGCACAACCCAGATGGTTAATTCATTTGGTGAAACTTCTTCTACAGCAGAGCGAAGTAACCCATCAAGCACCCAAGATGCAGGTGTCTCACCTGAGTGTTGGCGTGCAACGATGTAAACTCCGATTGAGCCTTCATCGCCATATGAGTTGCTCAAGCGAAGGAGCTCCCTTCCTTTTGATGTGACGCCTATGACATCGCAATGCCAGTAACCACCACATGCCCTTAGTGTCTCCATCAAATTCTCCCTCGTGTATGGATAGCAGAAAGCGAACTCAAAAGAACCAGTTAAAGCTTGCACTTCCCACGACACCTCAATCCTTTCATCCTGTAGCTTACTCACTTTTCCACCACTACAGCGTTGCCACTCGTTAGATGGCAGGTGGCGTATGACTGGGTGAGCATTGCTCCAATCGCCCTTCCCACCAAGACATGTTTCAGCGTTTATGAGGATGAGCCTGAAGCGGTCATCCTTGTCACCGTCCACACGGAAGTAAAACCATAGTGCTTCAGTGCCACCATGCGGGTCTGCAGCAAAGCGCACCTGCCATACATCGCCAGAGAGTTCCAAGTCAACGGCGCACACATTTCCACCCTCAAAGTCGCATGAAATCTTTGGAGTGCTCATTTGTGTCACCTCCGATGGAGAGAAATTTGGCACACCGTAAGCTTTAGCATAACCAGCAGAACAATGGAAATGCTTCTTCGCATGCGCTAAAATCCAAAGACGCCAAATTCACAATTGGTAGAACACCTGAAGTTATTTCTCAATCATGTGAGGTGATGGTGATGAAGCAAGGAAGTATTGGTTTGGCTATCGTTGTTGCGTGCTTAATGTTTATGCGTGCCGAATGCCATCAGGCAGAACACAGATGGCGTTTTATTGGTGGCTCTTGGAAAGCAACCGATGGTGAGCTCGTTGGTGAAAGCATGGGTGGACATGCGTTTGCGGTTGCTCAATTCAGCCGTTATAGCAGGGTGCAAACAGTTGAGGCGATAATGAACCCTATAAGCCGAATCGGCGATGGGTGGGTTGCAGGTGGTGTTTGCATCTATCAAGATGGAGGTAACTTTTGGCGCTTGGCATTGGTTGAAGCACCAGATGGAAAAACGAAGTATGCTGAGCTCGTTGCGATGAGCAATGGCACTTGGCAAGCACAGGCTGAAATGAAGCTCAAAGTTGTTAGTGAGCATGAGCCATCTTTCTCGTGGGAATGGGGGAAGAGATACAGATTGCGTATCCTTTTGACCGAGAAGTTGATTGATGGTCAGGTGTTAAGCGTAGATGGTAAGCTACATTGGCGAAGATGCTATTTGCTTGACAATATTGTTCGTTCTGGTTGGATGGCGCTTAATGTGCAGGGAATGAGGGCTTCATTTGCTGAAACAATGCAGAAGGTTGAAGGTGGTGAGGGCGCTGTGTTAAATTTGCGTAAAGCCTCAGTTGTAAGGGATGACGCAATGGGCAACTTGCGTCTCTCGGAATGGTTGGCTGATAGCTTGAAGAAGCTTAACATAAGTGTAAACTACGTTTCGCTCGACGAACTCTCAAACAGCGATTGGTGGAGGAAGCTTGATAGCGGATTGCTCGTTCTACCGAACGGGAGGCGAATGCCAGCAACAGCGAAGGAAGGTTTGCTTGAGTTCTTAAGGTGTGGCGGGAAAATCGTTTTGTTTGGGGTGCCATTGTTTGAGGAAGCGCTCTTTCGCGTTAATGGCACATGGATGACAGCAAGCGAGATTGAGGAGAAAAGAAAAAAGATAAAGCCACAACGCTTCCTATTTGAGCGCTTGAGCGAGAATGAACTTAAGCTGTGGCAACATGCAGCAAGTCATGCAGATGTCTCTGATAAGATTAGCGTTGAGCGCTCTGCACTCAGAATAGATGGATTAGAAGTTGATGCGCTTCGCATTGATCTTGAGTTGAGAGGGTGGGGCATATTCCTGCGCTCGTTTGGTGCTTCACCGTTTGGTGAAGATCATTCGCTTACATGCTTTTGGGCGAAAGGTGCTCCGCAAACTAAGTCAATGCTCATTGAATGGCGTGAAGCTGATGGCTCTCGTTGGTATACGCATGTGCCATTGAGCACCGATTGGAAGCTTGTTGTGCTTTCGCCACTTGACTTCACATACCGAGCAGATAGCCCAACAGCTAAGAAGCGAGGCTATGCAGGTGATAGCTTTAATGTCAAAAACGCAAGAACGCTCGTCATCGGGATGGAAGGACCGATGCCACATGGTAAGCACACAATTTTCGTCGCTGGATTAGGCACCGCAAGAGATCCGCTTGGGGGCTTTAAACTTGATTTCTCGCCACCAGCTCTTGAGGCGCTATGCCCAGCTTACAAATTTTATCGGCTCAGAGGTTTGAGGGAAATACGCGTTGCCGATGTTCAAGCCTTTGGGAAGCAAGCTCGAGGTGCTATAAAGTTGCAAACACCGATTGATTATGCGGTCATACCAACGCCGAGGCATAAGGGTGTTGGCTTTATTGGTGAACGCCCGTTCAGGAGTGTTCCATTGACAGAGCCACCAATTATGTGGCTCATGTTGAACGCGGAATTGCCTTATGCTTTTTCGTGGTGGCTTTGCTTTGGTAGTGCAAACGAGAAGCTATTCCTTCAGAATGATGCTTTAAGAAGCTTGTTTCTAAAGACGCTTGATAGGCTCATCAATGGGGCGATGCTCATTGAAGCTGGCTGCGATAAGTTCACAGCGTATGCGGGTGAGGATGTCCTACTTGGAGCACGGGTGATCAACTTCGGTGATACACAGGCAAACGTTTCCGTCAGCTTCAATGTAACTCCGAAGGACAAGAAAGCAACTCGTGATTCGTTCACATACTCCAAGAAGTTAAAGCTTGCCCCACAAAGCATAGAAGCCATCACGCATAAACTGCCCAAGTTGCCGATCGGGAAATACTCTGTGAGCGTTGTGCTCAGCAATGTTGTGAAGGGTGCTACAGTGCCTTGTGATGCAATTGAGAGTGAGCTTGTCATCATTGAGCCACCGAAAGTAACTGATGCTGAAAAGGTCAAGGTCAAAGGCGCTCATTTCTACTACCGTGGGAGACGCTGGTTTGCGTTTGGGCTTAACTATTGGCCTCGCTTCATTGCGGGTCAAGAGCCAGTTGACTATGGACGCCATTGGCTTGACCCAGTCAACTATGACCCAGAAGTTGTTGAAGCTGACTTAAAGATACTCAAGGAGATGGGGATGAATTGTGTCAGCATCTCATACGGAGATGTTAGGCAGGCGATGCCACTGCGTGATTTTCTCAGGCGCTGTCGTGAGCATGGTATCAAAGTGAACCTTTTTATTGCGGGTGCTCACCCGTTGCATTTTCAACCAAAGATAGTTAGGCAACTCCTTGAGGCAGCAGACTTACCAAATCAACCTGCGCTTTTCGCATACGACATAGCATGGGAGCCACGTTGGGGTGGATACAACGAAAGACGCCGATACGACAGCGAATGGCGCAAATGGCTTGAAGAGAATTACGGAAGCATTGAAGCTGCTGAGAAAGACTTTGGCTTTAAACTCCCAACGGATGAGAAAGGGAATGTAACTGTGCCGAAGGATGAGCACTTGCTCAAAGATGGCGAATGGCGCATAATGGCTGCAGCATATAGGCGTTTCCTTGACGACATGTTGAGCAGGCGTTACAGGGCTGTTGTCCGATTTATACGTAGCATTGACCCAAATCATCTTATCGGGGCTCGCACTGGATACGGTGGTGGTCCTTTTGGTGCTGAAAGTGCATTCCCGTTTGATCATACTTCAGGTGCAAAGCACCTTGACTTCGTCTCACCAGAAGGTTGGAATCTGGGTTGGCTTGGTCAAGTTGAGGAGGAGCAGTTTGCAAGGGCTGTCTTCATCACTGCGTATGGACGCTGGGCTGGAAACTCAAAGCCAGTTTTCTGGGCTGAGTTTGGATTGACACTTAGGCACGGTCCATTTTCGCTTGAGTGGTATGATGACGAGGAAAGGCTTCAGGCACAGGCAAAGTTATACGATGCGATATATCGGCTCATGCACTTGAGTGATGCTGATGGGGCAATGGGTTGGTGGTTCCCGGGTGGATATAGGGTAAACGAGAGAAGCGACTTTGGTATAGTGAACCCAGATGGGACGCTTCGTCCAGCAGCGCACATCGCAAAGAAGTGGGCTAAAGTGCTTACCAACATGCCAGAGGTTGATAAAAGGCAGACAGCCTTCATCATGATTGACCGAGATGAGAATGCTCGTGGTCCGATGGCGCTATGGCTCAAACATGGCGAGGAGGTTTCAAAGCTCGTTAGAGAAGGCAAGAAAATTGAACTACGGACTGAAGGGACTGGAAAGACATCGGATGATGTCCCACTGTTGTCAGTTGGCAATACGAAATGGGAGCCAATGAAACCGCCAAAGTTCATCAACGGCGAAATCAATGCCGTTTACATATCACACAATGGTAGGGATTGGCGCGAAGTGAAAGATGGCGAGAGCATCAAGCTTGAAGGTGATTGGCAAAACGCAACGGTGCTTCACATGAAGATGGAGCTTGGAAACACTGGCGAGGCTACGTGGCTCCCACAAAATCAATGCAAGGACCCATTGAATGGTATCGTTGTCTCAGTGAAGGTTAATGGTGAAGCGCTCACATTCCCGATACCAAAGGTGGTGGAACGATTTTGTGATGTTCTTGTTGATGGGATCACAGTTCGGATGCCAAAGGGAGATGCACGCATAACTGTTAACATGCTCTGGCGCAACTCACCTTTCGGTGAAAGGATGAGCTTTGAACTGAGGAGGTGAGAAGGCTGTTGTAGTTTTATATGGCGTGATCAGAGCTCAATGACGATATGTTTTTCTTCGCCTTCGCGCAGAATGACTTCCTTCGCCTCAATGAGTTCACCGCCAATGAATAGCATGATCACATGCCTACCGGGTGGCAGATGTTCAATTCTGAATTCACCGTTAGGGTTAACCGAACTTGCAAGTGATGCATCGGCGTTCGGGAGGACTTGGTAGAACCTAAACTCCGTTTTCCCACCGCCCTTCCGAATTATTCTCCCGTAGACCGATGCGCCGGGGGAGAGATTGAAATCAACGATAGCGCAATCACCGCTGTCAAGTTTAACATGGTGTCTGACAGCTGCTGCCAAGCCTTCGCCTTTGCACCTCACCGAATAAGTTCCGGGTGGTATGTTTCGGACTTTGTAGCACCCGTTTATGTCCGTCACAGTTTGTGCTATCTTCCTACCACTTGGTGTGTAAACCGTGATGATAGCCATGCTTACTGGCTCACCATTGTCTATGCGTTTTACCTGCCCCTCAATCTGCGAAGGTTGCGGGAGTGCGAACTCGACGGAAACTCTTTCAGCGGGCTTTAATGTGAGGCGCTTTGAAACTGGTAGTAGCAAGGGGCGCCCGTAGATTACCAGTTCATATTCACCAGCTGGGAGGCGAAGCATGAACTTCCCATCTTCGCTGATGTTCGCTATTTGCTTTACTATCGTTTCTGGTGGTGTAAGCGAATGCTGTAAGTATGTTAAGAGATGCTCAGCCGTTGCAGGTGGACAGGCAAACACTTGTAGTTCATCAAGCCAACTCTCATCATGCACCTTCACTTTGCCGATGACAACCGCAGGTGGCGGGAGCTTGATGACACCCATTTCCGTGATTTTGTCGCCACCAACTTTTATGTTACGCAAAGTTATGCCACCTTCACTTGCCCTCAACTCAACGGAGTATTGTCCAGCTGGCAGGTTCGTGATAGTGAACGAACCATCTTCCTTCGTCTCAACCGTGTTAAACACATACTCGCCCCTTCCATATGCCTTTAAAACGCTCACCGTTGCTTTCCCAACTGGTTGCCCAGAGCCGTCTACGAGTTTGCCAGAGATGCCACCCAACCCGACATAATTTAACTTCACCATCACATTCACAATGCCGCTTTCAATTACCTCTCTATCTGTCAAGCTGAGGTGTATTTCGCTTTCCTCACATGCCATATGGGTTGCCCT
This sequence comes from Candidatus Thermosaccharophagus gerlachensis, assembly GCA_041538025.1. Lineage (GTDB taxonomy): Bacteria > Armatimonadota > Fervidibacteria > Fervidibacterales > Thermosaccharophagaceae > Thermosaccharophagus > Thermosaccharophagus gerlachensis. The sequence goes on from JBGOEV010000030.1 coordinate 7,931, forward strand.
AAGGATGTAGTTGCCGAGTGGGACGGCAGGGAACTCAAAAGAGCCATCTTGACCTGAAGAGGCTATCAGGGTGAATTTGTTAATGCTTGTGCCATCGCGCTCAAGCCTTATGCTGGCGTAAGGCAGTGGCTCCTCACTTGTTCCCCTCTTAGTGATTGTCTTCCCAGCAACTTTGATACAGCGCGGTAGCTTCAACGTAACTTCTATTGGCTTTTCAACTTCGCCCTCCAGCACGCTAACACGCACAGGTGGGAAGACAGCCGAATGATGTGGCTCCGAATATGCGTAGATGCTTTTTGGTGTTGCTACCAAATCATACTCACCATCGGGCAAACCATAAATCTTCATGATGCCGTTATTATCTGTTGAGCCTATGTTCTCCCAGAAGAGCTCGCCTTCAGCGTGCAAGTGCACATATGCGCTTGTTGGTTTATCTTGTTGCTCCACAACTCGCACAAGCAGTTGCGGTTTGTCTGGGAGGTAGATTTTGACATGCGGGTTTCTTGTCTCCCTTGCATCAACGGTGGTCACAACACTCCAACCGGGCGCACAGATGATGGCTTTGTAGACAGCAGCTTCCTTCTCTATCGGCATAATGCATTTCCCAGAGCTATCTGTCACAAGCGTCGCAGAAGAGCCATAGGCTTTCTGTGGGGAGAGCATGCGCATGAATACGGATACAGTCTCGTTGCTCAAGGGCAGTTTTCCACCATCACGAAATAACACAAATGTAACAGCTGCTGGTGGCTCAAAATACGTTGCTATGAGGTGTAGCATTAATGTCTCGCCCTCTTTGAGCTCAATCAGCTTTGGTTGTAGCACAACTTTGGCTGGTCTTTCAACATCCCTCAAAGTGAGAAGGTATCGCCCAGCCTCAACGCCGTTGAATTGGAAAGAACCGTTTTCGTCTGTCCGTGCAATCAAGCTTTCCCCCGATGTAAGCGAACGCAATAAAAGTGATGCTCCTTCTATTGGCTCGCCATGCTGATTCAGTAGCTTCCCAAGTATTTGCCCACCCAGCGGTATCAGTGTTATGTTAACTTCTGTTTCCATTGCGCCTTTCGGTATCTCCACGTCCGTAAAGAAAGCCTTGTAGCCACTGAAGCGTGCTTCAATCCTTAGCTTGCAGCCACTGAGAGCCTCACCACGAGCACGTAGCGAAAGGGCTTTTATTTCCTGTGAGGGCATATTGGTAAGCGCTTTATCGCCAACCATTATCTTCGTTTGGGCACCAAGCCAAAGGTTGTAGTTCCCGTTGTCATCAGTTTGAACTGTGCAATGCATTTCTATCATCTCGCCCTTCACCGAAACATCTATGGGCGCTTGCGGTAATGGTTTCCCACTTGCTGTGCTCACTTTCCCTTTGAGCACAGGCATAGGTTCAATCGGGAGCGAAATAGATATTTCTTCATCGCCTTCATTCACATTCACGAGCGCTATCGCTACTGCATAACCGATTTTCACAGCTACGATTTGCCATTGCCCTACAGGGATGTTGCGCAAGTCACATTCACCGTTTGCATCCGTTGTAGCAGGTCCTATAATGACTTGTGTTTCGCCTTGGCATACAGCTATGACCTCCACGCCGTTTATCGCTTTGCCAGTTGAGCGCTCATATGTGAAACAGTGTATGGTTGCGGGCATCGCAAACGCGCTGATAAGCAAGACATACAGCAGAGCAGAGATAAACTCCAGTTGCAGTATCTGCTTTGCTGGCTGGCGCAACGTATGCATCCGTAGCGAATTCATTGAGGGAGCATCAAGAAGTAGTCTCATGCTCAAGTTTTCCCCTCCAATGTTTTTGAGTTGTGGGTGGCAATGCTATTTTGGCTCTTCATGAACACATTTTAACCATCGTGGCATAGGTTAAAAACTTAGTATCGGAGTTTGGTGCAATCCGTTTGACAGTCAAAGAGTATGCTCCTACAATGATTTAAGGCATGACCAACAACGCAATCCACTCCTCTGATGGAGGGTTGAGTGCGATGATAACAACGAGTGATTTTAAGCCCGGTCTAACGATTGAATACGATGGCGATGTGTGGATGATACTTGAGTTCCTTCACGTGAAGCCGGGTAAGGGTCAAGCGTTTGTGCGCACGAAGTTGCGCAACCTGCGCACCGGCAATGTTATAGAGCGCAACTTCAGAGTGAATGAGGAGTTTGAGCCAGCGCATATAGAGCGCCGTAAAGTTCAATACCTTTACAGACACGGTGATGAATGTGTCTTCATGGATATGGATACATTTGATGAGCTATCTGTTGATGCAAAGGAGTTGGGTGACGCTATTGAGCTGATGCCAGAGAATGTTGAAGTCACACTGCTTTTTCATCGTGGCAATGTGATCAGCGTTGAATTGCCAACTACTGTTGAGGTGCGAGTTGTTGAGACAGAACCGGGAGTGCGCGGTGATACTGCCTCTGGAGGCTCAAAGCCAGCGAAGCTCGAGACAGGCGCTGTCATACAAGTCCCCCTGTTCGTGAACGAGGGTGACATAATCAAAGTGGACACCCGCACAAGGAGTTACATTGAAAGGGTCAGTTGAGCCCTTGAAGCACAGTTGTTCAACCCTTCTAATCTTGGAGGGTTAACCGCATGAGCACGCGTAGAAGAGCATTAGGCAAACGCCAGTTGGCTATGCTTTGTAGGCAGTTTGGTGTTCTATACAGCGCTGGTGTTGATATGCTTCGCATACTCAAGGTGTTAAGGCAGCAAACAGAGGATGAGAGACTCGTTGAGATACTCCTCAGCCTTGAGAAGGATTTGAGAATGGGGAGGAGTCTGGCTGCAGGGCTTGCTCGTTTTCCGACGGTGTTTTCGCCCATGTTCATAAGCATGGTAAGACAGGGCGAGCGTGAGGGTGTCCTTGACGAAATGATGTTCAGGCTCGCTGAGCACCTTGAAAGGGAAGCAGAGTTTGAATCCGATTTCATAGCTCTGGGACAGCCGAGGGGAGATGTTGAAATTACATTTGAGAGGTTTCGTCCTCTACTTGTATGGCTGACGATCATATGCGGTGTAATATCGGTAGCTATAGCATGGCTTTGGTATACGAGTTTAATCGGGCTCGTCCCTATACGTTACCTTGGTCCAAACATATCGTTGCTTGTTGGGGTGCTTATGCTATCGTTTGCTCTCCTATTCCTGCGGTATAAGCCTCCTCGCATAGCAAGGTGTTCGTTCTGTGGTGGGACAGAAGCTTATGTTGGACAGCTCATCCCCGGTGAGGGTGGCGTATGGATATGTGAGGGTTGTATTGCAAAGAGCGCGCAGGTGTTGAAAGAGCATCGGCTTGCGCAAATGGAAGCCATGGGCAAGGAACCTGAATTGGAGCCAGAGGAGGAAGCCGAAAAGACATTCTCGCTTGAGGAAGGAGAGATGGAGAAGCCAACAAAGAGTGGTGAGCTTGAGGTTGAGGAAGAAATATGACGGGTCTTTTGGAGGGGAGTGCGATGGGGAGCAACTTCGTTCACTTGCATGTTCACACCGAGTATAGCCTCCTTGATGGAGCAGCACGCATAAATGACCTTGTAAAAACAGCTTGTGAGATGGGCATGGATGCTCTCGCTATAACTGACCACGGTGTCATGTATGGTGTGATTGAGTTCTATGAAGCATGCAAGGAGGCAGGCATAAAGCCGATAATCGGATGCGAGGTCTACTTGACAGAGGATAGAAAGCAGCGTAAAGGGAGGAAGGATATGGCAACGCCTCACCTTGTATTGCTTTGTGAGAGTGAAGAGGGTTACCACAACCTTATACGCATAGTCAGCCTCGCGCATCTTGAGGGCTTTTACTATCGTCCGCGAGTTGACTTGGAGCTATTAAGCCAATATTCAAAGGGGCTAATAGCCCTCAGTTCCTGCCTCTCGAGCCCTATTGCAAGGGAGATACTTAACCGAAACGATGAAGGGGCTAAGAGGTGGGCTGCAACAATTTCTGAAATTATGGGCAAAGGCAACTTCTACTTAGAGCTACAAGATCATGGCTTGGAAGAGCAAAAGCAGGTTAACGAAGCACTGTGCCAATTGGCGAAGGAACTCAACTTGCCTTTGGTGGTCACGAATGATGTCCACTATGTTAGAAGGGAAGACGCGAAAGCCCAAGAGGTCCTGCTCAAAATCAACACCGATGCTGACAGCTCTTATAGGATGCATTTTGAGACCGACCAGTTCTACCTCAAATCGCCGGAAGAGATGTTCAGCCTGTTTGGCTCAAACGAATCTGCTTTAAGAGCCACCGTTGAGATAGCTGAGAGATGCAACCTCGTTATCAAGTTAGGTGAACCGAGGTTACCTCGCTACGATTGCCCAAACGGTATGGAGCCAAATTTATACCTGAGAAAGCTCTGCGAGGAAGGCATAAGGTATCGCTACGGTCAACCCAGTGAGGAGGTAAGAAAAAGGCTTGAATATGAGCTGAGTGTCATCGCACAGAAGGGATATTCAAGTTACTTCCTCATCGTTTGGGATATAGTCCAACATGCTAAGAGCAAAGGCATAATGGTTGGTCCAGGCAGGGGTTCAGCAGCTGGTTGCTTAGTGGCATACCTGTTGGGAATAACTAACATTGACCCACTAAAGTATGGACTTATGTTTGAGCGCTTCTTGAACCCGGAAAGGCAGAGCACACCTGACATTGACCTTGACTTCCCAGATGCACGCCGAGATGAGATCATTGATTATGTGACGAAGAGGTATGGGCGTGATAAGGTTGCTCAAATAGTCACCTTCGGGACGCTTCAAGCTAAAGCAGCGATAAGAGATGTTGGCAGGGTGCTTAAGGTAGAGCCAGAACTCGTTGATAAAGTCGCAAAGCTCATACAGGAGAGGATGAGCATCGAAGAAGCTGTTGAGCATTCTTTTGAGCTTCAGGAGCTTCTTTCATCAAACGAGAAGGTAAGGGAGTTGATTGACACCGCTAAGCGTATTGAAGGGCTCGCAAGACATGCATCAACGCATCCATGTGGTGTTGTTATAGGTGACAGACCGTTGATTGAGATTGTCCCACTCAGACGTAGCACAGATGGCGAGGGCGTAATAACGCAGTATGATGGCGCATCAGTTGAGAAGGTTGGGTTGGTGAAGATGGATTTTCTCGGGCTGCGTAATTCAACCATAATAAGCCGAACCATTGAGTTGGTGAGGGAAAGAAGAGGCATTGAGATTGACATCAACTCAATTGACCTGAACGATAAAAGGACTTACGAAATGCTCTCTGGCGGGCATAGCGTTGGTGTGTTCCAGCTTGAGAGCAAGGGCATGAGGCAACTGTTGAGGGATCTGAAGCCAGACAGGTTTGAGCACCTTGTTCCGCTTGTGGCTTTATATCGCCCAGGTCCAATGGACGACATACCGAAGTTCATCGCTGGAAGACACGGTAAGCCAATTGAGTATATGCATCCGAAACTTGAGAGCATACTGAAGGAAACATTTGGTGTGATGCTTTATCAGGAGCAAGTCATGATGATAGCGCACGAGCTTGCAGGTTTCTCAATGCCTCAAGCCGAAATACTCATGCGTGCTATGGGGAAAAAGAAGGTTGAGCTGATGGAGCAAATGCGCTCAAAGTTCATAGAAGGCGCAGTGGCAAAAGGTATTGAAAGGGAAGCAGCAGAAAGGATATTTGAGCGTATGAGCGCTTTCGCAAAATATGCCTTCAACAAGTCTCATTCGGCAGCATACGCGCTTGTAGCATACCAGACGGCGTATCTAAAGGCGAACTTTACTCTTGAGTATATGGCATGCCTGCTCACAGCATACAAAGGGTTCAGGAACAAGATCGTAAGCGCGTTGAACGAGTGCAGAAGGATGGGTATACCGATATTGCCTCCCGACATAAACAAGAGCTACTGTGACTTTGTCGTTGAGGGGGATGGAATACGATTTGCGCTCTCAGCGATAAAGAATGTGGGCGAGACCACAGCGAGAGCCATAGTTGAAGAAAGGGAGAGGAACGGTGCATATAAAAGCATATTTGACTTTGCAAAGAGGGTTCCGCCACACGCTGTCAACAGAGGTGCGCTTGAGAGCTTAATAAAGGTTGGCGCTTTTGATTCTCTGCATCGCAATAGGAATCAACTGCTCATGGCTATAAGCGATGAACGCTCGCCAATCCTTCATGCCCTTCGCTCACAGCCAAGGTTAACAGCAACAATAGGGACACTGTTTGATACCCATCTTGAAGAGTCATTTCAAATACCACTGCCCAATGTGCCAGATGTGCCAATAACGCAGAAACGAAAGTGGGAACAAGACTTGATGGGCTTCATGATACAGTGCAATTTGCATGACGAACTCCCAGAGGAGGTCAGGAAAGAAATAACTCATGAGATAGCTTCGTTGGAGGAAGCCGAAGGGCGCAATGTCACAGTGGTTGGGTTTATAACGTCTCTGAGGAAAAAGATGAGCAAGAAGAACACCCCGATAGCATTCCTGAGAATCGCTGATCACACAGGTGAGGTTGAAACAGTTTTGTTTAGCGAAGCGTGCGAGAAATATGCCGATGATTTGCAAGAGGGCAAGCTTGTGTTGGTTAGAGGTAGAGTGCAGCACAGGAAGGTTGAAACAAAAGGTGAGGAGGAAGAAGGGCGAGAGCATGCAAGTGGGGATGTTGAAGTGAGCATCATTTGCGAGGAACTCAACTCCGTGGAATCATTTAGCAAAGCTTCAGTTGAGGGAAGGCAACAAAGAAGCGATGACAAAAAACAACCAGCGGAAGTGAAGGACGCCAAGACATTGCAAATACTTGCTCGTGCAGACGAGTTTGATGAAGAGCGATTGAGGAAGTTGCACAAGATACTGTGGGCTTACAAAGGGGATATGAAAGTTGAGATCATCGTGGAAGACGGTGATAGAAGGCGCAAAGTTCTCCTGAAGAACCTCAAGGTGAACGGAAGCGACGAGCTTTTAAGGTTATTGAGGGAGATGTTTGGAGAGGAAAGGGTGAGGGTTGAGTGAGTGAGCTCAGGGTCAAGTTCTTGGATGCACGCTGTTGTTCTCCAGCTGAGTTGGCAGTAGAGCTACGTAGGGAGATGCGAATGTTTTTTTCGTCACAGGAGGAATCGGTGCGACGCATCATAGCCGATGTTTTTGAGCGCGGTGATGAGGCAGTCGTTGAATATGAGCGCAAGTATGGATGGAGCAATTGCTCTGCGGATAGATTTATGGTCAGCGACGAAGAGATTGAGGAAGCTGTAAGGTCAGTTGATGAAGATGTGTTGTCTTCACTCAAATTCGCAATGCGAGAACTTGAACGCTACCATATGCGCAATGCCCCTGTATCTTCTTTTGAGCATACGATTGATGGTTCTATTTTTGCCGAGCTTGTTTCACCTGTCCAATCGGTGCTGATTTACGCCCCCGGCGGGAGAGCAGCCTATCCATCCACTGTCCTGCATGTCGGTGTTCCAGCAATGGTTGCTGGGGTCCGGAGGATCTATGTGACGACGCCACCCGATAAAGATGGCTTTGTTCATCCAGCTATCCTTGTAGCTGCGAAGCTGATAGGCGCGAAAGCTGTATACAGGATTGGTGGTGCTCACGCGATAGCTGCGTTCGCTTTTGGGACAAAAAGCATACCGAAAGTGGATATGATTGCCGGACCAGGTGGGATATATGTTGTTGCAGCGAAGCGTTTGCTTTACGGTGTTGTCGGGATAGACCTTTTACCAGGACCAAGCGAAGTTTTCATTATCGCTGATGATACTGCAGATGCAGAGCTTGTAGCTGTTGATATGCTTGCGCAAGCTGAACACGGTGAAGATTCAGCAGCTGTGTTAGCGACCCCTTCCGAAAAGCTAATAATTCATGTTCGTGAGGAGCTCTCGCGGTTGCTTAAAGGCATGGAGAGAAGCAGAGTGGCGCTTGAAGCGCTTAACTCATTTGGTGCATTCATACTTACGGCAACATTGGATGAGGCTGTTGAGGTGTGTAACGAGTATGCACCAGAACATGTAGAACTTCACTGCTCTGGATGGCGTGAGGTAATCCTAAAGATTCGCAATGCTGGTGCCATCTTTGTTTGTGGGACACCAACAGCGTATGGCGATTATGCTGCAGGACCAAGTCATGTGCTTCCAACGCTTGGCGCTGCTAAGTTCTCTTCAGGGCTCTCGGTGGAGAGCTTCCTTAAGAAGACACGATGCGTCTCGTTGAGCAATGAGCGTATTTTGGGTATGGGAGAACATGTTAAGAGATTAGCTGAGCTTGAAGGGTTACATTACCATGCTTTGTCAGTGGAGGCAAGATTGAAGAGATTGAAAGGAGAACAAAAAGAGCCAGCTATGAACAACGGTGATAGCAATGCCTAATACAAGTGGCTTAGGACACCAAGGTGCTATGCTTATAAGCGCCGATGCGCTCCAAGAACTTCGTTCAGTTGATAGCATCATTTTTGACATTGATGGAGTGCTCATAGATGTTTCCGATAGCTTCAGGGTAGTGACATGCGAAGCCGTGAAGCTGTATGCGGAGTTAATACTTCAGTGGGAAGTAGATGCACCACTGCTTAAGCCAACCGAAACCGAGCTTATCAAATCGGCCGGTGGCTTCAACAGTGATTGGGATGTAGTGAAGGCTGTAATGCTGTTTTACCTCTTCAAAAGGTTCAAGCATGGATCAAAGAAGGCGAGTGAGCTACGCCGCCTCAAGCCATCACTTGATGAGTTTGTCAAAGCGGTTGCGAAGATGGGCGGGGGCTTTGAGAACGCTGAGAAATACATTCTTTCACAATGCGATGCAGCTATGCGCCAAAAAATAGTGCTGGAGTGGAACCCGAGGCTTTTGGTGCGGTTATTTCAAGAGCTTTATGGTGGCGATGAGTGGTGCCATTACCTTTATGGCTTCCGACCGCAGTATGTAAAAGGTTCTGGCTACATTGAGCGGGAGAAAGTGCTCGTTGATGCGAGTCTCATACCGAAGCAATTGAAGCTCGCCATATTGACAGGCAGGACAAAGCGTGAGGCTGAACTGGCTTTGAGGAAGTGCAATATCATTGATTTGATACCACCGCAGTTTTGGATAACGGATGACGATGGTCTAAAGAAACCAGATGGTAGAGCACTTTGGATTTTGCTTGATAGGATTGGTTCTAAAAGCGCCATATATGTTGGAGACGATATTGACGATCTGATGGCAGTGTTGAACTATCGGCAGTGGGCTAAAAGTGGTTACCCGAAGGTGCTTTTCTGTGCGGTGCTGAGTGATGCAAGGAGCGAGAGCAAGCGACAGAAGTTCATTGAATATGGCACCGATATCATATCTCCAGATGTTAACTTCCTTTTGCGTTACATAAGCTCACTGCGTGAGTTGGGCTTTAACAGCAGGAACGAATCAACTTAGGGCTTTGAAAGGAGTGAATTGGTAAGGTGAAGAAACCGTGTAGGGAAGCGTCTATGACACGCCAGACAAGCGAGACAACAGTCAATGTTGAAATTCGTTTGGACGGCACTGGTGAAGCATCAATTGATACTGGCATTGGTTTCTTTAACCACATGCTTGAAACACTCTGCAAACATGCCATGTTTGACATGAAGGTAAGCGCAAAGGGAGACTTGCATGTTGATGCGCATCACCTTGTTGAGGATGTTGGTATAGTCATGGGTAAATGTGTTGATGAAGCGCTCGGCGAAAGAATAGGCATTGCTCGCTTTGGGCATGCCATAGTCCCAATGGATGAAGCGCTTGTTCTTGTCGCAGTTGACTTGGGTGGGAGAAGCTACTTACACTGGGATGTGGAGATGAAGCAAACCTTCATAGGCTCTTTCAACGCTGCCACAATTGAATGGTTCTTTAAAGCACTGTGCGATAATGCGGGCATGAACTTGCATGTCATAAAGCTGGCTGGCAAGGACACACATCACATCATTGAAGCTATTTTCAAAGCCTTTGCGTGTGCTGTAAGGCAAGCTGTGGCATTATCTGGCGCTGAGACAGTCCCAAGCACAAAGGGAAGGCTCAAATAGGTAAGGTGAACAATCATGCCTGTGGTTAGGGAGAGGTTGCTTGAGGATTTCCTTGAGCTTGTGCGCATACCAAGCCCGTCGTTGCGTGAGGGGAAAGTGGCAAAAGCCATCATAGCCAAACTTAAAGAGGTTGGTGCAGATGATGTTGAAGTTGACAGGGCAAATGAAGCCATAGGTGGCGAACATGGAAATATCATCGCAAGGTTTGGTGGATCGTTGAATGTTCCTCCTGTGCTTCTTAACGCTCATATTGACACAGTTACACCATGTGAGGGTGTTGTGCCAGTTGTTGAAGGTGATTGCATTCGTTCTGATGGGACAACCATTTTGGGCGCTGATAACAAAGCTGGTGTTTGCGTCATCCTTGAGGCGTTAAGGGTGATGAAGGAAGATTCAATTGAGCATGGACCTGTTGAGGTTGTCTTTACGGTTGCTGAGGAGATAGGTCTTCTTGGTGCAAAGCACCTTGACTATGAGAGACTGAAGGCTAAATGTGGCTTCGTCTTTGATAGCGGAGTGCCCGTCAACAAAGTGGTAATGGCTGCGCCAACTCAAAAGAACATAAAGGCTACCGTATATGGTTTGGCAGCTCATGCTGGCGTTTCTCCTGAGAAGGGCATAAACGCTATCGTGCTTTCGAGCAGGGCAATAGCTAAGATGAAGCTCGGAAGAATTGACGACGAGACAACAGCTAACATAGGGATCATAAGAGGTGGAAGGGCAACTAACATTGTCCCAGACTTAGTTGAAATTGAAGGCGAGGCAAGAAGCCACGACGAACGAAAGCTTGATGAGCAGATTGAGCACATGGTCTCTCTAATCAAGACAGAAGCGGAAGCTGGTGGCGGGAGAGCTGAAGTTGAGATTGAGCTCAAATACAAGCGCTTCTTCATAGGAGAGGATGAGCTTCCCTCTTTAGTTGCAAGGAAGGCTATAGAGGCACTCGGGGAAACTCCTATTTGGAAGAAAGGAGGGGGCGGAAGCGACGCAAACATTTTCAATGAACACGGGATTAAAACGCTCATCGTCTCCTCTGGGGAGCAGAATCCGCATACGCTTAGCGAGTTTGTTTGTTTAAGCGACATGCAAAGGGCTACAATGCTCGCAATTGAGCTTGTGCGCTCGTTTGGTGAGCTCTTGCTTTCCAAAGCATCATGAGTGCACATGGTGGTGCATAGCATCATGATGCTAATGATTGACAACTACGACTCGTTTACATACAACCTCGTGCAATACCTCGGTGAGCTTGGTGCAGAAGTTGTCGTCTATAGGAACGACATGATAACGATTGAGCAGATTGAAGATATGAAGCCAACCCATATCCTCATATCGCCCGGACCTCGCACTCCACAGGAGGCGGGCATCTGTGTTGAGGTTATAAGACGCTTCTCTGGTAGGATACCGATTTTGGGGGTTTGCTTGGGACACCAATGCATCGGTTATGCTTTTGGTGGGAAGATCATAAGGGCAAAAAGGCTTATGCATGGCAAGACATCACCGATAAGGCATGATGGTAAGACGATATATCGTGGTTTGCCAAACCCGTTCATTGCTACACGCTATCACTCACTCGTTATTGACAGGCTTTCACTTCCGTCCTGTCTTGAGGTAAGTGCTATATCGGAAGACGATGAGGAGATTATGGGCATAAGGCATGCAGTGTTCCCACCACAAAGATGCGTTGAAGGTGTCCAGTTCCATCCAGAGTCAATCCTAACGGAGGTGGGGAAAGACTTACTTCGCAACTTCTTGGAAATGACTTCAAGGTGAGCGATGAAACATTGCTTACAACTTGCTTTACAATTAAGCAATGGTGCAATATTAGGCTACTCTTGGAGGCAGTGAGTAATTGAAGTAATTGAACGTGTGAGAACGCAAAAGTAGCGTTGTAAGGGATGAGGTGAAGAGCATGCCCGAGGAGACGAAAGAAAAAAACACCATTGCTGAGCTTCAAGCAAAATTGCGCGAGCTTGAAGTCCAGATTGCTGAATTGCAAGCGGAGCGGAGAAGACTTCAACAGCAGATTGCCGAAATGAGAGCAATGGAAGAAGTTATGCCACCCACTTCACAAACCGAGCTACAGCAGACGCTCAGGAGGATGTTTGCTCGTTTCGCTCGTTTCCTTCAAGCACAGCGTTGCATGCTGATGCTCCACGACCCTGTAAACGACAAGTTGGTTATTCAAGAACCGCTCGTTGGTTTTAGTGACGACGAGAAGGAAGAGTTGAAGAAGCTTGAGGAGATAGATGGTGAGTTCAATTCTGTCTTCAAAGAGCGCAGGATGCTCATCTTGAACTCACTTGTTGGGTGCGATTCCCCAGATATGCATCTTCTCCAGAGGATAGGTGTAAAGAGCGTTTTGGCGGTGCCGATGGTATGGGAAAGACGCGATGAGGACCAGCAAGTGATTGAGAGGAGAACTATTGGAGTGCTTGCATTTTTTGATAAGCGTGGCAACGGTAGCTTCGTTGACGAAGATAAAAGGATAGTTGAAGTCCTTGCGAGGCAGGCTGCTGCTGTCATTGCTGGCGCACAGCTCATTATACAGGTGATTGAAAGGAAGCAAGAGCTTGAGAGAGCATTCCAGAGCATGCTTGCGGGCGTGATCATTGTCAACATGAAAGGCAGGATACAGCTTATAAATCAAGTCGCCTTAAATGCTTTTTGTGATGGTGAGACAGATGGTGTAGGTAAGAACTACGACGAGGTTGTAAAGCATGATGCTGTTAGGGAGCTTATCGGGAAAGCAATAGAAGAGTTGAGTGAGCTGACAGCAGAGATTGAGTTGGAGAAACCAGAGGAAAGGATTTTCAGGGCTCAAACTGCTGTGGTGAAGGATGAAGCTGGCAACCCAACTGGCATTATAGCTGTATTCACCGATATCACTGAGATAAGGCGACTTGAGCAGATGAAGACTCACTTTGTTGCTGCTGTCTCACATGAGCTTAGGACACCGCTTACATCAATCAAAGGCTTCATAGCTACACTCCTTGATGATACTGAGGGCTACTTTGACCACAAGACAAGATATGAGTTCTACCAAATCATTGACCAAGAGTGCGACAGGCTAAGAAGGCTCATTGATGATTTGCTCAACCTCTCAAGGATAGAGAGAGGACTTGCACTGCAACCCAACTGGCAAGTCGTGGATGTCGTGAGTGTCATAAAGAGGGTGCTAACAGCACAGCAAGCTTATACAGATAAGCACGAGCTTAAGATGGACATACCTGAGGAGCTACCCCCCATAGTTGCTGACGAGGACAAGCTTGACGAGATACTCACAAACCTCGTTAATAACGCAATCAAGTATTCGCCAGATGGTGGTGAGGTGGTCGTAAGGGTTGTCCGTGAGGATAACACACTTTTGTTCAGTGTCAAAGACCAAGGTATAGGCATACCGAAAGAAAAGCTCTCGATGATATTTGAGAGGTTTTCACGCATAGACACTCGTGAGACAAGGGCAGCTGGCGGGACAGGGCTCGGGCTTTACCTCGTTAAGCACCTTGTTGAAGCACACGATGGTGTTATATGGGCTGAAAGCGAAGGCATAGGGAAGGGTTCCACATTCTTCTTCCGTCTCCCAATATTCCCGAACAGGGCAAGAGAAGAAGGTTACATCTTCACCGAGGTAGAGAAGTATCTGCATTAACCCTCAAAGGAAAGCGTTCCATCAGGATGAGATAAAATGAGCGAGAGCAGTAAGAGAAGGATCGCTATCGGAGCAGACCACGCAGGGTATGAGTTGAAAAAATACATCGCCAAAAAGCTTCGTGAAGAAGGCTACGAGTGCGTTGACTACGGAACGCATTCAAAGGAAGACTGTGACTACCCAGATGTGAGTTTTAATGTGGCTTTGTCAGTCTCGAAGGGCGAATGCGACTTTGGAATTTTGATATGTGGGACGGGGATAGGCAGTTCAATAGTGGCAAATAAAGTCCCCGGAGTAAGGTGCTCGCTTTGTTGGAACGAGTATACGGCTGAGATGGCGAGAGCACACAACGATGCAAATGTGCTTGCGTTAGGTGCAAGGGTTGTCGGTGAAGAGCTGGCTTGGAACATTGTCAAAGCGTGGCTCAAAACACCGTTTAGTAACGAGGAGAGACATCGCAGGCGCCTCCAAAAGATCAAATTGATTGAACGAATGCAACAAACGCAGTTGGAAGGCAAAGGAGAATTGGGAGCAGTAGAAGGTGAGCAATTTGAGCACTGAGGCAATCGAGTTGTTGGCTACAGCTACAGCTTTTGTGGCAGCGCTTATAGCTGTGTTGATAACAACACCGTTTGTTGGGCGATTGGCAACATCGGTCGGTGCACTTGATGACCCAAAACGAGATGAAAGACGAATACACACTCACCCCATACCAAGGCTTGGTGGCTTGGCACTTTTCTTCGGTATACTGCTTGGGATAGCAGTTGGATGGGCTATGCTTTGCACAACTCAAGAAACATTTGAAAGGTTGAATGCGGAGATAGGCTTGCCATGGGTTGGCATATTGTGTGGTGCAATTTGCATCTTGATTGCTGGCGCATTGGATGACATCTTTGGGATGCGCCCGATCGTTAAGTTGCTCGCTCAAGCGACCTCAGCAGCTGTAGCGATTGCGTTTGGTGTCCGCATAGCCTTCTTCAAATTGCCCTTCATGGAAGGCTACACCTACCTATCAATGGCACAAAGCGTTGCTTTGACCATGCTTTGGATTGTTGGTATGGTCAATGCACTCAACCTAATTGATGGCTTAGATGGATTGGCAGCTGGCGTCTCATCAATAGCTGCGATAACACTTTGCATCCTCACGCTACAGCATTCAATGCTATCGGTTGCCTGCTCTCTGGCGAGTATAGCAGGCTCATGTATTGGCTTCCTGCCATACAACTTCAATCCAGCTCGCATATTCATGGGCGATACTGGCGCAATGCTCCTTGGGTATCTGTTTGCTACGTTCTCAATTGCGGGGACTGTAAAAAGCGCACTTGCAATATGGCTCTTGCCAGTTACTGCTATTGTGCTTGGCTACCCAATCGCCGATACCGTGTTTGCAATGCTAAGAAGGGCAGCAAAGTTGCAACCCATCTTTAAAGCCGACAAATCACATCTACACCATCGCTTACTACAACATGGTTTATCACATCGTCAAGCAGTGCTCACACTCTACATGGTCAGCATAGCCCTATGCGTCCTCGCATATGCAATATCACGAGCAATGTAATTTGACCGCTATCCATGTCCCATGCCACCACCTCAAACCACCAACAAGTAAATTGGGAGTCTTTTGGAAACCACTTAAAATGGCACGCACATCATTCATCTTCAATATCTCTTCAAGGTCACAATGCTGGATAAATCGCCAATTGAAAATTCCTGCCAGCAAAACGATCGCTAATAGCAAAAACAATCGCATGTGTTTCGCCATTGCATATCCCCCATCGCATATGAATGGTTCCTCAGCGTGCCTTAAGCTTTTGATAGGCTGTCCATCGGAGATGATCAATGCTGCCTTGCCCAGCCAAGCATAGTGTGACTAACGGACAGATTGAGCAGTTAGGGTCACGTTCCCAACACCAATTCATGGCTACTTGAAATGCCCCCTCATCAACAAACATTGGCACTGCTTTTAAGGTTGCCCTGACAAGTGATTCGATATCTTTTCGCAAGTCTTTCGCCGAGATGATGAAAGGTCGCTTTTTCTCGTAGGAGACTGTCTCCAGCGCTCCTGTGCGACAGAAAACTTTTCCAACATGCCCATCAACTACCATCAGCGTCTCTGAGAGGTCTATTGCCAACTCACTCCAAACGCAATTAAAAAGCCATATAAGCCAATTTGTCAGCATACGGGCCGCCTTAGGGTCATTTCCAACCCAACCACCATCCAAAATTGGGTTGTCACGCAGGAATTCCCAAAGAACGTGAACGCTGACGCTGAGTTTTTCCTTTATTAACTCGTAGAGACCACCTTCAATGGAACGGACAAAAATGCTGAAAGCAGCGAACCGATACAAAAACAGCGATAAAGGCTTAATACCACCCAGAACACCAACGTGATAGATTTCCGAACCCCGCTGACCACCAATTCCCTGAAAAATTCTTAACACATCACCGAACTGTCGTTCAACATGTTGAGGGTCATAAAGCAATGCTTTTTCGAAAACAGCAAACAGTTTCTTTACAAACTCCCTAACTTTGCTGGTATCACCTTGTTGATTGAGCAAAGCGCGCAAGAGCAGATAGCGTGTCACACTTTCTTTATCGTCAAGTGACAGACCATCAGGCAGAGCCATACTTTCCTTCCAGTGCTTCTCCCAATATCTTCTCCCGATTTCCATCAACTTTTGGATGAGCTGCTCACGCTGTTGGGTTTCAAGGCTTCCTTGCCTTACCTTTGGCACTCCTTGCTGCTGACCTCCTTTGCTTGACTTGTTCTGAGAGCCATGTGCGCAGGTGCTTGGCATCGTCGCGTATGATGACCTCAAATTTGGCCTCATCCAAAAGTGATGCATTCTCCATACCCACTTTGGCTCGGATAATGGGTAGGAGTTCTAAGTCAATTTCGTAGCCGATGCAAGAGCGACCAAGGAGGCGTGCTACTTTCATTGTCGTTCCACTGCCCAAAAAGGGGTCAAGCACTACCTCGCCAACATGAGAGAAGAGAAGGATGAGTCGACGGGCAAGCTCTTCTGGGAATGCCGCGATGCCTTCCTCTAACCGCCTCTGAAGTGGCAAAACATTGGTGACTTGCCAGACATTGAGATACCATTTGCTGCGCTGATATTCGTTTATGTCAATGCGTGATGCTTCCCGCCTCTCTTTCGGGACACTGGCGTAATCAAACCGCCCCTTTTGAAAAATGAGCACACTCTCTTGCACATTGTCGGGGTAGAAATAGAGCGGGTAAGGGTGCTGTAGTATGACACCACTGCGACGGCTAATGCGGATGTAGCCTTCGGGCTTTAGCCAAAGGATGCGGTCACGATAGCGAAAACCTGCTTCCATGAAAATGCGCGTCAAATCCGCAACGATGGGATAGCGAACACCATCCACCAGCACATCATCACAAACGATGCATGCAACTCGCCCATCAGCAAGGACGCGGAAGATTTCCTTTGCCACACAGCACATCATTTCCAGATATGCATCGTAGGACGGAAACAAGTTTGGGTAATCAAAAGGTGCGTTGAAGTATGGTGGACTTGTAACGACTAAGTGAACGGAACCGTCCGCAAGTTCGGACATGTTTTGAGCATCGCCAAAGATGATGCGAAAAGTCACCACCGAACATCACCACCAAAAGTTGAATACGAAAGCTGTTTGGCAAGGACTTTAACTGGCAGAATTGTTTTCAAGTTCATGGTTGCCCTTTTCTTTCCCCCTCACACTTCGTTTAACACGCTTTCTATGGTTTCGTGGGTGCATCTTTGCTATTCGCCATATCGCCACTCAAGTATGCCGACGGAGAAGCCTTTGCGGGCATGTATTTCTATGCGCAACATGGTTGTGACAACAGGTTCAAATGTGACGCGGTTGAACTTGTCTTTTTCAACGCTGTAACCTGATGGGTTGCGGACTTCTTGCCACTTCTTGCCATCCCACCAGAGGACTCTCCAGCTCTGTGGCACACGACAGCCACCACCAATAGGCTCGTCATCAAACCAGTAGACTTCGCACCACGAGACTTTGCGAGGTTTCGGGAAAGTGTATTGCACCCACTCAACAGTCCCTCTATGATCCCAAGCTGTCCAACGAGGAATGCTATGGTCACAAGAGTTTTTAGGCAATAAGCCATCGTGCAAAGCTTCAACAGTATCTACATGCCAAGTGTGTGATGCTGTCACAAATTCACTGGAGACTTCCTTCCACACATGCCCTTTCTCGCCTTCATTAGCGATGCGCGGGAAAACGCTGATTCTCAACCGAGCACACCCCATTGGGATGAGCGTGACTTCCTCAACTGGCTCATCGGAGTGGACGGGACTATCCTGCAGTGGACCGACGATGCCACCAACCATCGTCCATTGAGGGATGCGTTTGCCCTTAGCACGCAATTCAATGGGAGCATTGTCAATGGTGAACGGTTGCGATGGTAATGGCTTTGGTTTGCGAACAACCTTAAACGACCTTTCGGGTTGCTTTAAGTCAACGATGAGCCCATAGTTCCATGCGGTCGTCGGGAAAACTTCCCAAGCGACCCAATCACCTTGCTCACGATACTTCTCCCACCGTTCTCCAATCTTCAAAGAGAACCAAAGCGGTCCATAGCGCACCGAGATAGCGTTGCGCTGTTTCTCCCAAACCTTCACTTGCAAGCGCATCGGGAGTTGCAACGAGACTTTGTCGCCGTCGTTCCATTGTCGCTCAATGATTGCAAACGAGCTCGGTTTAAGCTCACCCTTGAGTTGGCGCCCGTTAACCATCAATATCGCGCCTTCACACCATGACGGGATTCGCAACGCTAAAGTGAAGCGAACTGGCTTTGGCGCATGAATGGTGATTTGCACGGTTTCATCAAACGGGTAATCAGTCTCCACAGCCACGCGAACGCTCGTCCCATCACCAACCTTTGCTGTTACTTCGCATGGCGCATAAAGCATTGCCACCAAGCCGTTTTGTGGTGTTGCCACCCAAAGGTGCTCAACGAAGCTTGTCCAACCTATACCGTGATTGTGCTGACAGCAACGGTATCTCTCAAAAGGTTCGTAGGAGAGCATCGTCCCAGCGTTTTGAAGGAAGGGTGCTTTGTTGCCACGGTCAAGTTGGACCATGTTTGGCGCTGTCAAGTAATGCAATGCTTTGTAGTCAGGAGTAAATGCCGAGGGAAACGAATTGAAAGCAATCTCCTCAGCTCGGTCAGCCCAAATGCCATCGCCAGTGATACAGGCAAGCATTGCATGGCTTTTAATGAACTCAGCCATACTGCAAGTTTCCGCTGCTTGTTGCGGACCTGTGTAGCCTGGTCGGCAGTTCTCATCGGCTCCGAACATCCCACCGGGAACTTGCCCGTAGATGCTCATTACCGTCTCATAGTTTCGTATAGTTGCTTGGAGGTAGCGAATGTCTTTGGCGACCTGCCAAAACTGTGCAGGCTCTCGGAAGCCCTGACAGATGTTGACGCCATGCCAGCTGGCGACTTCACGCGCCCATGGGGCAGTTCTTTCGTGGACGACGCGCGCAAGGTCAATCAGCCACTCTTCACCCGTTTGGATGTAAAGCCAAAGGACGCTGTCAAGCAAATCGCCACCGCGAACGTGTTGCCAGCCTCCACCTCTTGTTGGCGGAATGAAATCTTCAAACGGCACAGTCATCAACCAACGGCAAAACTTCAACATGAACGGGATAACGCGTTCATCGCCTGTCGCCTCGTAGTGTTTGCGCAGGATCTCAAGAGCCAACATATGTGGCCATAAGTCTCTGTTGCGCCAATTCTCACGAGGTCCAAAGTAACCGTTTTCATCTTGGCTTGAAAGGATGGCGTCAATCCACTTGCGTGCTTCGGCGATAAGTTTTTGGTCACCTGTGATGTAAGCGAGTGCAGTGAACCCACGAAGCCAATATGGCAACTCTTCCCAATGCGAATGCCCTTCACCCTTTGGGTTCGCCCAAGCATTCCCTTCCCACTTGCACCAACGGCTAATTTCTGGTAGCCGTCCCAAAAGCCCGTTTGCCATCAACTTAAGTTGCGTCTCCAGCCAACCCTTCGGCTTAACACTGCCTATTGGGAGCTTGATGAGAGATGACTGTAAAGATGGACGGTCGCGAACAGGTTGTTCAGTGTAAGCCTGCAATCGTTCCACCACCTTTACTTCCTCACCATACACTGCGATGCTACAAATGCATAGAGCCACAAACATCAACACCATCACATGCATCCTTATCACTCCGCTTTGAAGAAGGTTGCTTTGTAACTATTCTGTCATCAGCAACACGGTTATGCAAAGCTTCTTTTGCGCTCACACATGTCATTCACACTGGGTTGGGCAAAGAATGCATAATGACTTGGGCAGACAAAACATTGTGGATATCGCCTATGTGTTTTTGGAGGGCTAAGAGGAGGGCATAAATAAACATAGCACGCAAGGCAATTGCTTGACGATGTGAATTCGTCGGGAGGGAGTTTAAGATGATTGAACGCATCCCGATAGAGCTTCGTGATGATGGCATAGCAATCGTTTCACCTAAGGGCGAACTTGACTTATCAACCGCAGAAGCGCTCAGGGAAGGGCTTAGAAAAGCCATATCCGTTGCGAGTGTCGGCGTCATCGTTGACTTGAGCCGTGTAAACTTCATGGATAGCGTCACATTGGGTGTGCTACTTGGCGGAATGAAAAAGGCGAAGGACAAAGGTATAGAGTTTGCTCTGGCTTCACCAAGTGAGCATGACCGAAGGGTTATCTCAATGGTTCGCCTTGATAGCGTTTTTAAGCTATGCGACGGGCTTGAAGAAGCGATTGAACAGATGCTTTCTTCAAGGAGGTGAACTGGATGACAGAAGAGAAAAAAGAAATGTCGGATATGCGGTTTGAGATGACGATACCATGTGAGCCAAAACTGCTTCTTGTTGTGAGGTTGGCTTTGGCAGCTTTCGCAGCGACGATGGACATGACCGTTAAAGCTATTGAAGACATAAAGCGCGCAGTCACAGAGGCGTGCACAAACGCTATCCAGCATGCTTACCCGAACACACGACAAGGCGGGATGGTCCACATAGCTTGTTGGGTTGAAGGGAGCAACTTCATAGTTGAGGTGAGCGATGAAGGGGTTGGGATGAGCTCACCAGAGGGGCTCGGGATCATGATCATGCGTGCGCTCATGGACGAGGTCGAGATAAAGGTTGATAGAGGGACGAAGGTGCGCATGGTCAAGCGAATTGAGATAAGGGATGAAGAGTAGGTTGGTTGATGATGAGGTGAGAAAAAGAACATGGCGAAAAACAGGCAGAGAAAGAAAGCCTCTCAAAAGACGCACGAGGAGCTACCAGCATGGCACGACGCTGAAGAGCTTTTCATGCGTTACAGGGAGACAAAAGATCCAGCATTGCGTGAACAGCTCATCTTAAAGCATTCTGATTTGGTGCACTCACTCGCGAAGCGCTTCAGCGGTAAAGGTGAGCCATATGAGGACTTGGTTCAGGTCGCATGGTATGGCTTGATAAAGGCAATTGACAGATACAACCCAACGATGGGGAGCAAGTTCACAAGCTTTGCAGTCCCAACAATACTCGGCGAACTGAAACGCTACTTCAGGGACAGAAGTTGGGATGTGCATGTCCCAAGAAGGCTACAAGAGTTGAACCAGAAAGCAAGGCACTTGATTGATGAGCTATCAAACAAGCTTGGGCGCCCACCAACGATAAAAGAGCTGTCTCAAGAATTGGGCGTTAGCGAGGAGACGGTTATTGAGGCTCTTGAGCTGGCAAGATATTACGACTTAAAATCGCTTGACGAAAGAGCAAACCCAACTTCTGACGAGGAGCAGGAAAAGCAGTCCCTTTACGAGTCAGCCATCGCTGATGAGCTCATTGAATATGAAAGGCTCATGCTACGCTACGAGATTGAACAGGCAATGAAGTTGCTTGACGAGCGAGAGCGAAAAATAGTTGAGCTCACATTCTACCATGGATTGCCTCAAACTGAGATAGCAAAACAGCTCGGAATATCACAGATGCATGTTTCAAGGCTATTGAGAAGGGCTTTGGAAAAGCTAAAGAAACTGCTCAGCGAGTGAAGAAACACAAGAGCAGTTGCATGCCTCAAAAGTTGCATGCCTTAAAAATTGCATGCCTCAAAAATTAAGCGCCTCAAACAACTTGTGCTATGCTTTCAGCTCTCCATGTGCCAGTTGCAACCTGCGGAACAAAATCATCAAGCCCTTCAGGCGGGAATGGTAATGTGCGCTTCCTTTCCGCAGCCATGTAACATGCCATCAAAATCTCGGTTATGAGTAATCCTTCATCAAGCGTGCTGAACGGTCTTTTGCCCTCAAGGAAGCATTTGACCATGTGCCTGTTCTCAGCTATGTAGCCGTATGTGAAAGTCTCATCGGCGACGAATGGCATCAAGCCCTGTTCTGCATTTTGCTTCTCAACCAAGTCCTCACCAACTTCGCCCTTAACTTCCCTGCTGAAGAAGATGCGTCCTTCAGTGTCAAGCGAGTTGATGAAGAGCGAATACTCTGGACCGAGAACCTCAAATGTGAGGCGCAAGCCAGCACCAACGAAGCTCCATGATGTTGTAGCTTGCACGATGACATAGTTTCCATCTGGCGTCTCAAAGACAACTTCAGCAGTTGCATAGTCTTCAGCAGGTGCCTTTGAGTAATCAACTTCGCCATCGGTCATAGCCTTAAGGCGTTCAATGTATTCTTTGCGAGACCACTTCAAGCATGCTATCGTCGCAGTAACTGTCTTTGGCGATAGCACACTCAACGGCTCTCCAAGCGGTGTCAGCAAGAACCAACCCGCAGCAACGCTATGGCATAGCATATCATTGAGCACACCACCACCTTGTTTCTCGCCAATCCAGAACCATGGACGATGAGGACCACTGTGCTCCTCAGCACACCTTGCAAGGTATGGTGGACCAGCTATAGCAGCGCCTCTCCTCCAAAGCAGTTCCTTGCCCCTGACAACTGATGGAGCATAAAGTTGGTTCTCTAAGTAGCCGTGGTTTATGCCGGCAGAATTGATCAGCTCAAGTATGCGCTTACCTTCGGAGACGGTGCGTGCCATCGGCTTCTCAAAGGCAACCCCCTTCAGCTCTGCCCTGCCACTCTTCACCTCATCTGCGATAGCTTCCGCTATTTCAAGGCGAGCATAGTTTGGTGCTGCAACCCACACAGCTTCAACATTCGGGTCTCTAACGAATTGCCTTATGTCGGTGTAAACCTTCGGCTCTCCAACACCAAGCTCCTTGCAAAGCCTTGCAAGCTCAGAGGCGGTCCTCTCGTTCGTGCTACATATCGCAGTTATGTCGGCATCCCTTACATTGACCCAACTTTGGACATGAAAACGAGACATGAAGCCACTGCCAACAATGCCAACTCCCAAAGTCTCCTTTTGAGAGCGCATCGCTAATCACCCCTGCACTTTTGTGTTCAAAGGCAATTGCAAGCTTGTTGGGTTAGAATGCTAAATTGGAACTTCATATTCAATGATTAGCGCACATGCAGTGCGAGCGCAAGGTAGATGTGTTCTAAAAGTCAAAAATTCCCTTACCATTGCTACGGGCTTTAGTCAGTAGTTGATGACGAAGACGAAAACGAACCATGCTACGGGCTTCAGTTCATGGTTGACGAGAGAAAAAGCAAACTATGCTACGGACTTTAGTCCGTAGTTGATGACGAAAGAACCTGAGCGCCGACTTTAGTCGGCGAAAAATTTAGAACGGGAGGGCAAGGCTCCCGCCGAGCCAAGTGAACGGGACAAGGGACGAGGGACACGGGACTGGCTAAAGCCAGTGGCATAGGTAGCTTTAGAACACACTCACGCAAGGTGAGAGACTTGCATGAGTCGTGACGGCTTCATCAACTACTATGAGTTGCTTGGCGTCCCATATGACGCTGATGAGGCAACAATTAAAAAACGCTACAGGGAGCTCGTGCGCAAGTTCCACCCAGATGTAGCCGTTGATAAGCTTGAGGC
>JBGOEV010000031.1:0-30934 GCA_041538025.1 Candidatus Thermosaccharophagus gerlachensis
GGTTGCGGTCTCCCCTTCTCGTCTCATGCTTTTTGTGGGGCGTTGTCAAGCGTGCGGTGAAACTGACACGCTTGGGTTTATCGGAAGTGATGCGAATGACGAGGGCTTGGTCAACAGCGGAGACGAACATCTCACGCTCAAAAGTCACATCGCCGATTCGGTAACGGATGCGGGCAATTGCTTCTTCCAAGTCCAACTCACGGCGGTAATCTTGCGGCTCATCACCGTGTAGAAATTCCAACCACAGGTCGCAAAGGGGTTGATATGCCATCAAGCGCCTAAACGGTGCGTAGGTCCTGTCACCCACTTTGAGCACACCCATCATGAACTGGTCAGCAATTCGCTCGGCTTCACGATACTTACCTTCAAAGACAAGTCGGCGAACTTCATTTAAGTGTTGGAGAGCATCGGGATTTGTCGGGTCATAGGGATAGCCAGACCACATCGTATCTTCGTTCAGTTGCAACCTTTCTTTTGCGACGCCACCGAAAACCATCGCCCCCAGCCTACCGTTGCCCAATGGCAATGCCTCGTTCCAGTTACGGGCAGGTTGCCGATACCAAAGAACCCACTTTCGTCCCTCAACTTCTTCTGCGCTCAACTCAACCATCCCCTTCACCACCATCACCACCAAGCACAATTTTAAAAAGTCTCGTGCTTTCATACCGAACCACCTCGCATCAAAAGCGTAATCATGTTTAGCTCACCGCAAGTGGAGAGCGACACCTCTACACTTGCTCCTTCCTCCGATATAATTGTTTGTGCAACGAAATTGCTTTTCGCTTCAAATCCACTGCAACATGCGGAAGCAGATGAATGGGGAGAGCGGATGTGAAAGTATGCATTATTACCTTTCCAACAACGCATCATGTGTTGCATGCTGAAAAGCTGTTGCGGTCTGCAAACATTGATGTAGAGCTTATTCCGGTGCCACGGCATATTTCCTCTGATTGTGGGATTTGCATAAAGCTGCATTGCATGTATCTGGATAAAGCCCTTACATTGCTTCGTGCTGATGGTGTAAGCTACGAGGATGCCTGTGAGATAGATGTTTCCTCTACCACACCGCTTTGGCGCTTGCTTTCTCGCCGTAAGGCAGATAGCACAAATGGCTAAGCCTTGATATAATGCGATGTAGAATACGCACATCAAACCAAATGAAGTGGTGAGGCACATGCTTGAAATGCAAATTGAGACAGTGGCAAGGGATCCTTTCAACAACCATGTCGTCATATTGCGTGAATTAGATGGGAACCGTGTTCTACCGATCTGGATAGGCACTGCGGAAGCACTTGCTATAGCACTTGAATTGCGCGGTGAAAAGCCACCTCGTCCATTAACACATGACCTTATGCGCAACATCCTTGATGAATTAGGCGTGCGTGTTGTGCGTGTCGTCATCCACGATCTTGTAGACCGCACATACTATGCATACATTACACTTGAGACACCATTTGGTGTGCGCGAAATTGACTCTCGCCCAAGCGATGCACTTGCACTCGCATTACGCACAAACGCACCAGTTTACATAAGCGGCAATGTCATAGACTCGCTTATTTCTATAACGAGCGAGGAAGACGATGATTGGGAACGCTTCCAAAGGTTGATTGACGAACTTGAGGAAGAAACATGAAGAGGCTCTACTGACTAACCTTAAGCTCAACACATCAAACGATAAAGAGTGCATTCTCAACGCACACAGAAATGCATGCACCACAAAGTGTGCATTTGCCATCCTCAAATTTTATGCCCTCCTCAAGGACAAAGGCATGATACGGACATGCCTGAACACAGCTACCACACTCTGTGCACCAATCAGCGATCAGCAACCTTTTTCCCAACTCACCCTTTTCAAACTCTACATCCAGTTTCCCTTCAACAAAAGCCACGATGCTCTTCACTTCTTCAACACTTGTTGCACCAATGCAAATGAAGTCCACAAGTTCATGCGTCAGTGGGAACTTAAGCGCTTCTTTCCACACACGAAAGAAAGCCCCGCCACCTATGGTTTTGAATGCACAAACAAATTTGTTGTTTGCTTTGGCTTCCATAAGTGCTTCAATCATCATGTGTATATCGCCATCGTATATGCCCATCCCAAATTTGTTGAACGGGACTTGAACGATCTCCAACTCATTAAGAGTTGCTGCAAGCTTTACGCCCTCAACTGTGTGTGTTGATATGCCCAAAGCGTGCACCACACCCATATCTTTCGCTTCAAGTAAATACTTCCAAGCGCCCTCACGAAGCTCAAAATCTTTCACACCACGCACATCGTGCAACATGTAGACATCAATGTATTCTCTTTCAAACCCGATTAAGCTCTCGGCAAGCGCAGCTTCCATCTCCTCATAAGTGCGAACCCTTGATTTATCTACAACGGCAACTTGTGGCACATGTTCTTCTTCAAGCATTTTAAGTGCTGTAGCCACAATGTTGTGACCATCATACTCTGAACTGCAATCAAATGTGTTTATTCCGAGTGAGATGGCACAGGTGACAACATCAACTACTGCATCAACTGACTGGCAGATTTGCAGTTGTCCAATTTGAAGCATCCCGAGCCATACCTGAGATAACTCAAGCTTCTCACCAACCTTCAATTGCTTCATCCCTATATCACCGAGCGATACGCTGGATGGTGGGGGCTGCGAATTCAAGTTTGCCAGCATCGTGGTGTAAATGAAAATTAAGCACCGTTAGATAGAGAAGGCATTGGTGCGATATTAATGTAAGTAGCCAGTTGAGGTGGATACCACACAGGTGGTGGACAGTTCAAACCGATGTAGTGTTTTGCTGTAGTTGCCCATATCTAACTTGGGGGTGATGAAGCGATGGAGAAAGTGCGTGTTGGTATAGTTGGTGTTGGGCTTGCTGGGAGATTTCACTACGATGCCTATGCGACGATACCTCAGGCTGAAGTTGTTGCCGTCGCATCAAAGCATTTAGAGCGAGCCGAAGAGTTCGCAAGGAAGCGTGGCATACCGGATGCCTACGACGATTATAGGAAATTGCTTGAGCGCAAGGATATTCACATGATTGATGTGTGCACACCAAATCACCTCCACAAGCAGATATGCATTGAAGCTGCCCAAGCAGGTAAACACATCGTCTGCGAGAAACCGCTGACTGGCTATTTTGGTGAGGACATACCTGAAGAAGTAGAACTCATAGGGCATGTGGTGCCAAAGAAAGAAATGTTTGAGAAGGCTGTAGCTAACGCTGAGGAAATAAAGAAGGCAGTGAACGAAGCTGGTGTTAAATTCACTTACGCCGAGAATTGGGTTTATGCTCCACCGATACAAAAGGCAAAACGACTCCTTGAGGCATCAAAGGGGACTGTCCTCTTTATAAGAGCTGAAGAAGCGCATAGCGGTTCTGCTTCACCGTTCTCGTTCAAGTGGCGCACTTGTGGAGGTGGAGCGCTTCTGCGGTTGGGATCACACCCAATAGGTGGAGTCCTTTACCTAAAGCAATGTGAAGGCATCCTCAAGTATGGTAAGCCGATTAGACCGACGGCAGTATTTGCGCAAGTAGCCGACCTAACACAGCTTGAGGGCTTCAAACAAGAGGAACGACATTTCCTCGTTACAGGGTGGCAGGATGTTGAGAACTGGAGTATGGCTGTGATTGATTTTGAAGATGGCTCGAAGGCTGTCATTTTCGCCAACGATTGCTGTCTTGGCGGAGTTTACGACCACATGGAGATATATGCATCAAACTGTCGCATCAAATTGAACATGAACCCAAACAATGTATGCGTCGCCTATACACCATCGCCTGACACTTTCGCTGATGAATACATCGTTGAGAAGATTGAGACAAAAGCTGGTTGGACATTCCCAAGCGTTAATGAAGATTTCCTTCGTGGCTATCCACAAGAAATGCAAGACGCTGTTAAAGCAGTCCTTGAGCCAGACTATCAACCCCTATCGGGCATTGAATTAGCTGTTGATGTGGTGCGCGTCATTTATGCCGGTTATGCTTCCGCTGAGGAAGGACGCAAAGTTGAGCTGAGACAGCAATAGGCTTTTAATCGCTACGGCGCAAACATTTGCTTGCTCAAGTTGAACATCTTTTTGCCCTAAGGTTCTCTCTGATCCACATGGCACACTTTTTCAAACGACGCACACACGCGTCCTTCCCTACAACTTCCATCAGTTCAAACAAGCCGGGACCCACAGTTTTACCTGTCACAGCTACCCTTGTTGGATGGATGATATGCGCAGCTTGAATATTTCGTTCTGAAGCAAGCTTTCGCAATGTGCTCTCAACAGTTTTAGCGTCAAACTGCTCAAGCCCTTCTAAACGAATTGCAAGCTCTTCAAGAAGCTCATCAACGCCTTCTTTTGTTAGCCACTTTTGGACGCCACCAGAATCATACTCAACAGGTTCGCGGAAGAAAAAGTCACACAGCGATGGTGCTTCTGAAAGCAGCTTCATCCTGTCTCGCACAAGTTCAATTGAACGCTCAA
Source organism: Candidatus Thermosaccharophagus gerlachensis (assembly GCA_041538025.1). Lineage (GTDB taxonomy): Bacteria > Armatimonadota > Fervidibacteria > Fervidibacterales > Thermosaccharophagaceae > Thermosaccharophagus > Thermosaccharophagus gerlachensis. The sequence continues at coordinate 4,476 of JBGOEV010000031.1, forward strand.
CAAGCTTTGCTTCTGACTCGCTTGGGGTATCGCTGATCAAGTTGGCATCACGCAAGTATGGCATGCATAACTTCGTTAGCCTTTTTATGTCACACATGCGTATGTATTGCGAGTTCATCCAGAGCAACTTCTCAAAGTTGAAGATAGCCCCGCTTGGCTTAACATGCGTTATATCAAATCGCTCAATCAGCTCATCTCTGCTAAAAATCTCCTCGCCTTCAAGACCGCCGGGTGACCAACCGAGCAACGCGAGGAAGTTAAACATAGCCTCTGGCAATATGCCTATCTTGCGATATTCAAGTAAGCTCGTCGCGCCATGGCGCTTTGAAAGTTTGCTTCTGTCGCTCCCGAGCAAAAGTGGCAGATGCGCAAAGCGTGGCACTTCATATCCAAGGGCAGTGTAAAGGTGGATTTGGCGAGGTGTGTTTGGGATGTGGTCTTCACCGCGAATGACATGCGTTATGCGCATGTGGTGATCATCAACTACACACGCGAAGTTGTATGTTGGGAATCCATCCGACTTCAAGATGACGAAGTCATCAAGCTCTTCATTTCGGACACTTATCTCACCTCTGACCAAATCGTAGAAGCTTATCTCACCTTCAATCGGCATTGCGAACCTAAGGACATACTTTCGTCCTTCCCTCATCAATCTCTTCCTATCAGACTCATCCAACTGCCTGCAATGCCTATCATACTTTGGTGCCATACCTTGCGAAAGCATATACTTGCGTCTTTCCTCAAGCTCTTCAGGTGTGCAAAAGCATTGATATGCCTTGCCTTCCTCAAGGAGACGTTGCGCCTCATCTCTGTAAAGTTGAAGCCTCTGTGACTGGTAGATTGGCTCTTCATCCCAGTCTAAACCGAGCCACATTAACCCCTCAAGTATCTGTTCAACGAACTCGGGTTTTGAGCGTTCTCTGTCAGTATCCTCAATGCGCAGTAAGAAACAGCCACCATGTTTTCTTGCAAAGAGCCAATTGAAAAGGGCAGTGCGTGCAGTGCCAACATGTAACGCACCAGTTGGCGCAGGCGCTATACGAACGCGCACCATAAGCTTCACCACCGTGCAAGAGCATAGCACAACCCTAAAATTAACCACGCTTCTGGAGAAGTTACACACCGTCCCACATTGGAGAACGAAACAACTGCCAATATTATTTTTCGCTCACTTGAGGAACAAAAAGCCCTTCCTCAATATCCAGCGGCTACGGCTTTGGTAGCAGTTGATAGCGATGTAAATACAAAGTGACGCTGTCCAAAGGCAACTTCACCGTTGCCCTCAGCCAGCGTCACATAATTTGCACCCGTTGGATGGCTCAGTTGTTAGTCTTCCTGAAGCGTCCAATAGCGTTGCTCTGCGACTTTCTCAGAACGCATATACTTTACATGCCCATCATACCAAAGCACGTTTATCCCATCAAAGTGCCGATTCACATCTCGGTCTGTTGGGTCGTATTGTGGGTATGATGATTGCTGTGACTGGTGTGATATTATGGTTTTATTAAGTGTATCTGCATAGTCTGGTGCATCAAACACTATAAGCGTGTTAGAGGGGTCTTCAAAGTCTGAGTCATGCCAGCCGGTGCCTGAATTGCCGGTCTGTGTGTCTGTAAGTATAGCCATCACATAGCCACCCGAATCATCAGGTTCTCTTATTTCCCATCTTGCTCTGCTTGGGCATGTGAAGATCTGGGTGTTCTTGTGGTAAGGCTTCAGGAGCAACGCCCATGACTCTGTTGCACCTTGATCTGGACCGGGCACATTTATGAGGTCGAAGTCCTCAAGATACATCTTCATAGCCAACCCAATCTGCTTAAGGTTAGACTGGCAGCTTGCCGAACGCCCCTTCTCACGAGCTCGTGAGAAGACAGGGAACAGAATCGCTGCCAGTATCGCTATTATGGTGATCACCACTAACAGCTCAATTAGAGTGAACGCCTTATCTCGCCTCATCTCTCATGCGCCTCCTTTTTAAAGGATGTGCAGTGTTATCACTCGTGCTTCATGGTTCAAACTCGCCAATGGTTACCTTTGCTTCCTCAAGTGTTTCTTTGTCCTCTTCACATCACCTCCTCGTGAGCTTGCTCATCAATGCGTAACCACTTCACTTTATACCACATTATTTGGGTGTCGTTCATTTTGACACTGCCACCACACCTATGGTTGCAATCATGCTGTCTCCTCAAAGAACACTTGATGGCTGCGAGAGCATCTTCCCCGCAATGCCATAATTTAACTGTGAGCAGTTGCAAGTGATACAACTTGCCTGTTGGAGGTGTTCAACATGCCAAAGCTTGCGATAGCTGGTGGAGGACCAATCCGCAAAGATGGTTGGAATATTCCTTGGCCACAGCAAGCAGGTAGAGAACTTGAATTGCTCAAGGAGGTTGTCAACTCAACACATTGGGGGACAAGAGGACCTAAGGTGGTTGAATTTGAGGAGCGCTTTGCGAATGCACATGGATGCAAGTATGGTGTTGCAGTGACAAGCGGAACCATTGCGCTTCAACTTGCATTAGAGGCTGTAGGTGTTGAACCGGGCGATGAGGTTATCATACCACCATATACATTCGTTGCGACAGCGACATGCGCTGTCAAAATAGGTGCTGTGCCAGTCTTCGCTGATATAGAGCCAGACACCTACAACATAGATGCAAGCTCAATTGAAGCCCACATAACAGAACGCACGAAGGCAATCATACCGGTGCACATAGGTGGACGCCCTGCTGATATGGATGCAGTTATGGATGTGGCAAAGAGGCATAATCTGCGCGTTGTTGAGGATTGTGCGCAGGCTCATACTGCATCTTGGCGTGGCAAGCCGGTTGGCTCAATAGGTGATGCAGGTTGTTTCTCCTTCCAGAACTCAAAGAACATCTCTGCTGGTGAGGGTGGGATCATCATCACGAATGACGAATCGGTTTACACAACCGCATGGTCACTCCACAATGTTGGGAGGCGCCCTGGTGGTGAATGGTATGAGCACCCGATAATGGGTGGCAATTACAGGATGACGGAGTGGCAAGCTGCAGTCTTGCTTGCCCAACTTGAGCGCATGGAAGAGTGGGCTCGGAAGCGAGAAGACAATGCAAACTATCTACGCAAACTGCTTTCAGGGGTTGACGGTGTGTTACTGCCAAAAGATGATGAGAGGGTCACAAGGAATGCGTATCACCTCTTCATCTTCAGGCTTGAGCTAAACAAGTTTGGAGGCGCAACAAAACATCAAGTTGCTAAAGCGGTTCAAAGCGAAGGCATACCTCTATCGCCCGGCTACTCACGCCCACTTTACCGTGAGCTTGTCTTCCTTGAATATCTCCCGAGGCACTTTGAGAAACTGCTCGGACGAAAAGTTGATTACTCAAATGTGCATTTGCCCGTTACCGAAGAAGTGGTTGAAACGGCTGTCTGGTTACCTCAATGGGTTTTCCTTGCCGAAGAGAAAGACATGGAGGACATAGCAAAGGCGATTGATAAGGTGCGCACACATGCTGAGGAACTCAAATCAGCATGTTGAGTTGCAGAAAGAGGAAATTTAAGCCTCAAAGCATGAACTAAGGGCAACAGAGTTGCAACTCCATTCAAAAGCAGAAAGCAGGTTCACATAACCCGATGGAGAGGCGATCCAGGGTGAGCGACATCGTCAGGCTAACCGATTCTAAATTGAAAGAGTTCGTTATGGAGGTTGAAAGGCTTTCAGGGCAAAAGGTGAGCCAATGCTATCAATGTGGGAAATGTAGTGCTGGTTGCCCGATGGCTTTCGCCATGGACATAGACCCAGCAAGAATAATGCGTCTCATACAGATTGGGCAGCGTGAGGATGTTTTACGCAGTCGCACAATATGGATTTGTGCTGCATGCCAAACATGCACCACAAGATGCCCACAAGAAGTTGAAATAGCGCATGTCATGGATGTGTTGCGCTCAATGGCACTTAAGGCTGGTTACACAGAAACAGAAAGGGAGATAGCGGAGGCGCTATCACAGTTTGTTGAAAACATAGAGAGACGAGGCAGAATATTTGAGCCCGAACTTGCCATGAGGGTAAACATCGCTCTCGGAAGACCTTTCAAAGACTTTGGCAAAGGTATACGGCTATTCATGCGTGGCAAGCTCCCAATGCTTCCAGAGAAGGTTCGTGGATTGAAGGAGTTAAAAAACATCTGGGAGACAGTGAGGAAGCTTGAACTCTCGGAAGGTGAAAGGTATGAAAGCGAAGGCACAAAGCACAACTAATGCATGCCCAGATGATGTTGAAGGGAAGTTGGAATTCGCTTACTACCCTGGATGCTCCCTCTCTGGGACAGCAGTTGAGTATGGCATCTCAACGAAAGCACTTTGCAACCGTCTTGGGATAAAGCTTGAGGAAATACCAGAATGGATATGCTGTGGTGCAACACCAGCACATGCTATAAGAACGCTGTTCCCTTTAGCGCTTGGTGCAAGGAACTTGGCGCTCGCAGCAAAACTTAATAAACCTCTGCTTACTGTTTGTGCAGCTTGTTTCAACAGGCTTAAGTGGACTGCATACGAACTCAAACACAACCGTGAAGCAAGAGAAAAAATATCGCAACTGCCGGGGCTGTTGAATGGGCAAACGGTTGAACAGCTTTGCGAACTGCAAATATTCCACCTTCTTACAGTGTTGCGAGAGCTTTACGGTGTTGAGCGTTTGAGCGAGGAAGTGAAGTATCCACTTAAAGGCTTAAAGGTGGCGTGCTACTACGGTTGCTTGCTTGTGCGTCCGCCAAAGGTTATGCAGTTTGATGACCCGGAGAACCCGTGCATTATGGACGAACTTATTTTAGCCGTCGGAGCCGAAGTGATTGATTGGGCGTTTAAGACAGAGTGTTGTGGGGCGTCCTTAGCTCTAAGCAGGAGCGATTTAGTGGCAGAGAGAGTTCACCGTATACTTTCGGATGCGAAATCAAGGGGTGCAAACATCATCTGTGTAGCATGCCCACTTTGCCATGTCAACCTTGATGTCTATCAAATTGATGCCAACACAAAATTTGGTTACGAGCATGACATGCCGATTGCCTATTTCACTCAACTTATAGCTATAGCGCTTGGCATCCCACCACAGGAGCTGGGTTTGGAAAAGCATATGATTAATCCGATGAAGGTTTTGAAGAATGTCTTGGCACAGAAATGAACATAGCGAGGTGCATTGTGCATGCCACGCATAGGCGTTTTTGTTTGCCACTGTGGTGTCAACATCGCTGGAACAGTTGATGTTGAGAGGGTCAGAGATGAATTTGCGAAGTATCCCGGCGTAGTGTATTCCGTTGACTACCGATACATGTGTTCAGACCCAGGTCAGAACATCATCAAAGACGCCATAAAGGAGCATCGCTTGACTGGTGTTGTGGTTGCGGCATGCAGCCCATCAATGCACGAAGTGACATTCCGTTCAGCATGCGCTTCGGCTGGTCTCAATCCATACCTTTGTGAGATGGCAAACATAAGGGAACATTGCTCTTGGGTGCATCAGGATAGAGAAGCAGCTACCAAAAAAGCAATTGAACTCGTCAGGATGGCTGTTGAGAAGGTCAAGCGCAATGAGGAGCTTTTCCCAATCCACATTGATGTGACAAAGCGTGCACTCGTCATAGGTGGTGGCATCGCCGGAATACAAGCTGCATTAGACATAGCTGATGCCGGATACGAAGTGGTGCTCGTTGAAAGGGAACCATCAATTGGTGGACACATGGCGCAACTCTCAGAGACATTCCCAACGCTTGACTGCTCGCAATGTATCCTTACACCCAAGATGGTTCAAGTGAGACAGCACCCAAAGATAAAACTCCTCACCTACTCGGTTGTTGAGGAAGTAAATGGTTACGTGGGCAATTTCGTAGTGACGATAAGAAAGAAAGCCCGCTCAGTGCGTGAAGAACTGTGCACAGGTTGTGGAATATGCATGCAGCGTTGTCCTGCGAGGCGTGACGGCATACCAAGTGAGTTTGAACGCGGTTTGACTACACGCCCAGCAATCTACATCCCGTTCCCTCAAGCAGTTCCTAACGTGCCAGTGATAGACAGGAAACACTGTCGCTATTTCTTAACAGGAAGATGCAGGGTGTGCGAACAAGTTTGCCCTGCCAAAGCGATTGATTATGAACAGCAAGATGAGCTCATCACCGAGAATGTGGGAGCGATAATTGTCGCTACTGGTTATGAGCTAATTTCACCATCCATCTATGGTGAGTATGGTGGTGGAAGGTTTAAGGACGTGATTGACGGGTTGCAGTTTGAGCGTTTGCTCAGTGCTTCAGGACCAACAGGTGGTAAGGTTATTAGACCATCGGATGGTAAGGAGGCGAAAGTTGTTGCCTTCATAGCATGCGTTGGATCAAGGGACAGGGCTAAGGGAATCCCATATTGCTCAAAGATATGTTGCATGTATATTGCTAAGCATGCCCTGCTTTTCAAACATAGGGTGCACGATGGCGAAACATATGTTTTCTACATGGACATAAGAGCTGGCGGAAAAGGCTATGACGAATTTGTTCGGAGAGCAATTGAGGAAGAAGGAGCATGCTACATAAGGGGAAGGGTCTCAAGGATTTACGAAAGCAACGGTAAGCTCATAGTTTGCGGTATGGATACGTTGAGTGGGAAGTTAGTTGAAGTTGAAGCTGATTTAGTTGTGCTTGCGACGGCGATGCGCCCTGCCGATGGATTTGAGGAGCTCGCACGCAAACTACGCTTGCCATACGATGAGTATGGTTTCTTTAGTGAAGCTCATCCAAAGCTTCGTCCTGTGGAAACAAACACAGCAGGTGTATTTCTTGCTGGCGCATGCCAAGCACCAAAAGACATCCCAGAATCAGTGGCACAGGCGAGCGCAGCTGCCGCGAAAGTTATGAGCTTGTTTGGTATGCCGACGATTGAAAGAGAACCAACAATAGCGGAAGTAAATGAGATGACTTGCACTGGTTGCTTTGATTGTGAAAGGGTTTGCCCATATAACGCAATTGAACGCAAGGAAATAAAAGACAGGAGGGGCAACATCATCAAAGTTGTAGCGTCGGTCAATCCGGGATTGTGTGAAGGCTGTGGTGCATGCGCTGGCACATGCCGAAACAAAAGCATCACCCTCAAGGGCTTTAGCGACGAACAAGTGTTTGCGCAACTTGTGAGCGCCTCTGTATGATGCTCAGAGCACTAACGGATGTTAAAACTTTTCCCAATGGATGACCTCACTTAACTTCCGCTTTGAGGGGCACTTTGGGACCTGCGCAGGGTAGCCAACCGCTATGAGGCTTATAAGTTTGTAACCGCTTGGCACGCCGAGCAACTTAGCTATGCGTTCAGCGTATGGCTTTTTGTCCCCAGCTACCCAACATGCACCTAACCCGTGAGCGTGTGCTGCAAGGAGTATGTTTTGAGTGGCAGCACAACCATCTTCAAGGTAATACTTCACATCTTTGCAAAAGACAGCAATGCAAACTGGTGCTTGTGCTATAAACTTCCCGTAGTCGGTTTCATCTGCGATGCGTTTCCTCATCTCGGGATCTGTGACGACAATGAATTCCCAAGGCTGCATGTTCATTGCAGTTGGGGCAAGCCTCGCACAGTCAATTATGTCTTCAATCACTTCCCTTTGAACGGGTTCCGACTTGAATGCTCTAACACTCCTTCTGGTTTTAATCGCCTCAATGGCATCCATGCTACCACCCCCCACATCACAGTCGTGAACGCACCCTCTGTAGCTCTCCCATCACGCTTCTGACTATATCCCTTGCTTTGTTCAACACGCGCTGTGCCTCTTCCTGTTGTCCTGTCCGTGACAACAAATCCTTCACATCATCAAGCAATGCAATCACATTTGAGAGTTGTTCTGCATGCTTTGGGTCTGGAACTATCTCCCTTGCAAGGTTTATCCACGGGCGAGCTGACTCAATGTATTCAATGACCTGGTGTGGTGTGTAGAGTTCTGGATCAAAGCTGAAGCTCGCGTAAGTGAGCTCTCTCCTTGCTGGGGATAGCAATTGCCAAGCTGCCTGCGCAAGTTCAACCTTACTTTGCGAGACCTGTCTTGTAAGATGTGCAACCTCATTCAAAGCAGACTTAAGACGAAACGACATCCACACAACAAGAATAAACAATAGGATGGCTACTACCCACCCACCAAGGGAAACAGCTTTTGCAAAACTTCCACCTTTAAATGCAGGCGCTACTCCCTGTTCAGTGAGCTCCTTTATCTCTTGGCTTTCACTGTTTACCTGTTCACCACCAATTTCGTTCTTTTTATTCACGCTCCCACCTCCTTAGGTGCTGGTTATCACGACTTTTGTGGTTTTGTGCTTACAATCATTTTGTCACCTTCAATGATGACACTCCTTATGATGGGGTCAAAGAGCATATCATCTGGCTTGAGGATTGGATTAAGCTTTGACTCAAAGCGACGCTGTAACCATTCTGGCACTGGCACCGAGTTGAAATAGAACTCGTTTATACGCACATGCACCGAGCCATCCTGAGCTGGGAAAAACCTTGCGACTGCCCTAAAGGGGTTGTTGATGCCGAATAACAGCCATCGCCCTGTAAGCTCAACTTGCTGGTCATCTCTAAACTTGACCTTAATGTTCATGTTCTTCGTGTGCTTCCCATCAGCGAATATTTGCTCAAAGCTTTGGGGCGTGAATATGGCTTCGCAACGCGATTCCTTCACAGAAAGCACTTTCAAGCTGTCTTTCTCCATAAGTGGTTCCACATCAACAACTGGCTCTATAATCACTGCCTCAAACTTAAGAAGCATCACAGACTTAATTTTGGCTGGACTGCTCTTTATCTCAACAAGCTGGAATTTACCCCTCGCTGTTTCTGCAGGGTTTGGAGACGGAACAACTTTTATGTGCAACGCTTTTTGATTCACTGGGTTTGATATGCGCTTCCTAAGGTGTGCTTCAAGCGCGTTTGCAACTTGAGTAGCGCTCCACCTGTTGCCCTGCCCGACAACCATATCCAAAAAGAGCATAAAGGCAAACACAAAGCTAAGCACAGAAATGCTGTAGAACAGCACCCAGCTTCTTAGCGCTTTGAGCAACTCGGCTCACCTCCACCCTTTCATTATGATGCTGTGATGCGTTTGAAAACCATACCGCAAGCAACAATATAAGACGCGCCTTCTTCACTTGTGGTTTTGCTTGGAGATACTAACGCAGGCTCAGCTGCTTTTCCTTATCAACTCCAATTTGGTTGCAACAGGTATTCCGGGGTAGTTAACGCCCCAAATACCATCAACGAAGCCATCTCTTATTTCTCGCCATCTTGAGAGCACTCGTTCAACGGCTTCTTTTGCCAACTGGCTCATTTCCTTTTCGGAGACATCGCCATAGTATTCAATGTTGACTGCTTGAGGATCAGTAATCGGGTGCCCTATTTGGCTAACCATGTAGCAATAAACTTGCTTAAGGTGCGGTTGTGCTTCAATGAGCTCGTTAGCTATAAGCTGTGCCATCACTTGGTAAATCTTCCCGACATGTGAGACTGGGTTTTTACCTGAGGCAGCTTCAAGGCTCATAGGGCGGTATGGCGTTATCAAACCGTTGACGCGATTGCCTCTGCCGACTTGTCCATCATCACCGCACTCTGCGCTCGTGCCAGTTACAGTGATGTAAACCAGCTCATCCTCGTCAGCAGTGTTAATGTCAATGCTTAGTTCATACTCCTCTTGCAGTTTTGAGAGGTAACTTTCAATCAAGTGTTCTTTCAGCCTGCACTTGACTGCTTCCTTCAGCTCGTAATATTGCTTCGCCGATCCAATATATCGGTCAATGAAAGCTGCAGCGATTGTAAGGTGTATTTTTCTCCCGTTGCGCACTCCCATTACTTTGATATCTTCGCCGAGTGAAGGGAAATCGGCTTTCATTTCCTTTGAGTTAAGGAAGAGCTCCGCCTCCTTAACGAGTTGCTCCGTTACGGATAATGGAGCAAAAGCCACAGCAAGCGAAGTATCGTTTGACCTTGGAACCTCATCACCAATTTCGTAGTTGGCTATCAAATCTTCGCTCCCACGTTTGATGCGATAATCCACCATAAGCCCTCCGGGTATCGGGAGGTTTGGCAATTGCTCCTGAAACCACTTCTGTATCCCCTGAAGAACCATCCTCCCGATTGGGACTCTCCAAACTTCTTTTTGAGAGCCATACCACTCAAGCGTAGCTCTACCGACAAGTAGCACATAAATCGGCTCCTCAATACTACCACCACCATAGCGAGGTGATGAGCGTCCCCCAGCAAGAACGCACTTATCCACATTGTGGTGCAATATTCGTCCAGCATGCTCATAGTAGAATGCGCATAGCATTCTACTTAATTCTTCCGCTGCACCATCACAAAGCGTATCAGGATGCCCTTTGCCCTTTCGCTCAACTATCTCCATCGGCATTTCTTCTACGAGCACATTCTTGCCTGCGTTAACGCGTATCTCCATCGCTAACACCTCACATGTTTAGCTTTTGCGACGGTTGAGAAATTCCATGTTGAAAGGCAAAAGCGTATACCGAGCATAAGTGAGGCAGGACGACAGGCTAAAAGGATGAGGAGATACAAACCATGCAACCGAGGAAGTTCATAGATAAGGCTTCTCAGAGCAAGTTGTGCGCATGCTACTTTGCCCATCTGTCCCGCCCCCTAAAAGCATTGATACGGAGCTTTCCTCGAAGCGCCCCTTGTTCAGGGAGAGGAGCGGGACCTGGGCATTGGCATCAACATGCCTATGCGGTATCCCACTCCTCTCATCTTTTGCCCTTTAACAGCGCATACGCGCTGTTAAGGACTCAACGCATTTGGCACCTTGCCGACAACAAGTTGTCGGTAGGTTGCCGGGCTTCATCGGGCGCGTGACCCTCCACCGCTCGTGATGAGAGGAGGGGCGCTTCCTCTCTCCTAACCCATCTATTCAACTTCACACAGTCCGTTGCATAAGCCATACCATATTATGCCACGCAAGCACGAATGCTTAGTTGAGATACCAATTGAAGCATAGGGGAAAGCCTTTAAATGAGATAAGCAGGGATTCACTATTTACTTGGAGATGCGTTTGCAGTAAACTTTTTTAAGTTAGGCAAACTCTCACCTGCACAAGGATGAAGCTGTTTGATGGAGTTGGAAGGGGAAAGGAAAGATGGACGAACTGACAATGGTTGATGAAATAATCAAACGCTTCTTAAAGGTCTCACCAAAAATCGGGTGGTGGGACTTAGGCATAACAGATAGCACGCAACTTGAGTGTCCGATGCCAAGCTATGCGCATACCCTCTTGCTCATGGCTGAGAGGCTTTTGCTGGCGCGTTCTTTTGAGGAACTACAATGCTGGAGATATGTGAAGATAGAGCGCTTTGCTCATCAAGTTGAGACGGCATTGAAAGTCTTGAACGAAATGAACTGCTGTGCGGTGCTTGCAGATGATGTTGGACTTGGCAAAACGATTGAAGCAGGTTTGGTGATGAAGGAGCTGATTGTGAGAGGTCTTGTGAAGAGCGTTTTGATTTTAGTCCCAGCATCGCTCATCTGGCAGTGGTATCACGAGATGCTTGAAAAGTTTGAAGAGAGGTTCATTGTAGCTCGCAAAGTGAGCGATTGGCTCTCGGGCGACAAAATAATCGGCTCAATTGACCTTGCAAAACGAGAACCTCACAGCAGTCAAATACTGAGGCGAGAATTTGATTTGCTCATCATTGATGAAGCACACAAGCTTAAAAACAGAGCCACCCTCGCACACCGTTTCTGCCAGAAGATAAAGAAACGCTACATGCTCTTGCTAACAGCTACACCTGTCCAAAACGACCTGCTTGAGCTTTATAACTTGATTACGCTGGTGAAGCCGGGATTGCTTGGGACACTGCAAAGCTTTAAAAGGCGTTATGTTTCAAAAGATGATTTGAGGAAGCCAAAAAATGTAAACGAGTTACGCCACTTCCTATCGGCTGTAATGATACGCCACAACAGAGACGAAGTTGGAGTGACACTCCCACCAAGATATGCAACGACACACCTGATCTCGCTTTCGCAACCGGAAATGAAACTTTATGAAGAGCTGACGGCTTTCCTGAGGCAAAGCTACAAACGACTACAGGGTTCTTCAGGCAAGGAAAGGTTTCTGCGCCCTATGTTGGTGTTGCTACAGAAGGAGCTTTGTAGCACACCACGCGCTGTCGCAAAAACATTGCTGAAGTTATCAAGGGATGTATATCCGGATGAGACAAGGCAACGCATGAAGGAGTTTTATGAATTGGCTAACTCAATACCAGTGAGCGCAAAAGTTGAAGAAACAGCTCGCATAGTTAGCGCCTATGACGAGAAGGTGCTTATCTTCACTGACTACATAGCGAGCATGGAATTGCTCAAAGAAACGCTTGAGAGCAACGGACAAGAAGTTGTTGTTTATCATGGCAGGATGGATGACAGATCAAAGGATATTGCTATCAAGAGGTTCAGGGAAGAGGCAAAAGTGATGATAAGCACAGAATCTGGGGCTGAGGGGCGTAACTTGCAGTTTTGCAGGATGGTCATAAACTTTGACCTGCCATGGAATCCAATGCGCCTTGAGCAACGCATAGGACGCGTCCACAGATTGGGACAGGATAAGCCAGTGTTTATTGTAAACTTGGCAACCGAATCAACTGTTGAAGAGCGCATACTTGACCTACTCATCACTAAAATAGGGCTTTTTGAGATGGTGGTCGGGGAACTTGAACTTATGTTAGGGATATCACACCTTGAGGAGAGCATTGAACGCATGATCACGGAAGCGATCATGCAAAGTGAAACGCCTCAGGAAGAGGAGGAGAAGCTAAAGCATATAAGCAGGCTGTTGCAAAGAGCAATGGAACGATATGCGAGGGTAAAAACGGCTAACGAGATACTACAGCAATTAGTGAGCAGTGAAACTCCAAAATGATGAAGGCAGGAGACAGGGGATGAATTTGGAAAGGATTACCAGTGCGATAGATGAAACCAACGATAGCACCGCAAAAGAGTGCTTGAGGCATTTATGCAGGAGCTTCTTTGAGTTCATAGGGGCAAGTGTGAGCAATGAAGGCGAGTTGCTTCGCATCAAGTTACCTGATGAGTGCCAGTTTGAATGGGAAGGAAAAGAGATTGTAGTTGGGTTTGATGAAACCATTGCGACCAAAGCAGATGTTGAACCGTTCCTTCCGGGGAGTAAGCTTTTCCACAGCGTTTACGAATGGCTACGGTGCAGGGCTTTCCATGTAGCAGTTAAGCTACCAGAACTTAAAAAACCAAGAGAACCAAAGCTTCGCCTTGTTGCCTGCAAGGTGCTTTCTGTGGTGCGGAAGAAAGTTAATTTGAGGGGCTTGATTGTCAGCCTCTCTTTGAGGTGTATGCAAGGCATTAAATGGGCTCGCTTCCGAAATCTACTTCTGCTTGAAAATGGCTTCTTTGCTGACATCACGGAGGAAGTGGATAGGTTTCTTTCTCTGGCTAATGCAGGGGAGAGATTCTTTGACAAAAAGCTCGTTGATAAGCTTTTGAAGCAATTAAAAGAAGAGTGTGAGGCAATGTTTTCTGGTTGGATTTGCGATGCGGAGAAGGCAGTAGGTGAGCGCATGCATATAGAGCTTTCACGGATAGCGAACTACTATGAGCGATTGCTTGAGGAACTCATAGTAAAAGCCGACGATAAAAGTGTCTGGCAGGAGTTAAACAAATTGGTAGCTGAGCGCAATGAAAAAATGGCTGAGGAAGCACAAAGACATCAGCTGTTTATCTTGGCTCAAATTGTAGGGATCGCTGAGGTAACACTGCCTGCAATTGAATTCAAGATCAAACTTAAGGCGAAATCATCACATCCGCTCATCAAAGTATACTTCAACTTGCATGATGGCTCGTTCATATTCCCGAAGTGCAAATGTTGCAACACAAGGACAAGCCAAATTGGTGTATGCTCTAACGGGCATATCACTTGCGGTAAGTGTATTGCAAAGTGTGTCTCATGTGGAAACTGGTTCTGCAAAGATTGCATCAAAGAAAGATGCCAAATCTGCAGAATGCCAGTGTGCGATACTTGCTTGATCTTCTGCCAGATATGCCAAAAACCTGTTTGCAAGGTTGATATAGCCAATTGCGAGATATGTGGGCGAAGCGTTTGCTTGGAGTGCATATCTAAGTGCGATTTGTGTGGAAAGAGGGTCTGTTCTGAGGAGGCAAACAGATGCTATATTTGCGGCAAAGCATTTTGCAAATACTGTGTCAATGAGGACAATATAACAGTGTGCGCAACTTGTGGCAAAATAGTTTGTAAAGACCACGCAAAAGAATGCGCCATTTGCAATCAATCACTCTGTAGCAACTGCGCAGGATCATGCCATCTTTGTGGCAAGATAATTTGCAGGATGCACGCTATTTCAACAGCGTGCTGTTCAGCTACCATGTGTAACGAACATGCAATCTATTGCGACTTGTGTGGCGAAGCGGTATGCCCTGACCATATTGCTCAATGTGGCATTTGTGGTTCTTATATCTGCTATTCATGTAGCAGAGTATGCAACGTTTGCGAGCAACGCTATTGTTCGTCGTGCCTTCAAGGGCGAACTATGTGCAAACTTTGCATAAGGCTTTTGCAATCACCCGAAGTAAAGCTCCCACCCTCTCACCTACCCTCTCCTCTACCCAACCTCAATACATCTGCGCACATATGCCATTTTACTGCCACACCATATCGCCGTTTCTACCTATGGCGTGATAATATGGATGGCGTCCTTGTTGTGGCAGACTCATCAAAAAGGACAATCTTTACGAAACGCCTCAACGCACTTTGGCTCCTACGCCACCTAAAGCGGAAAAACGCTCGCTATTGAATCTCCTTCCTCAAGCTCAAGGAGGCGAGAGCCCTTTGCACCACGCGATGCTTCCTTTATCTCCTTGAGGTCAAACCTGACAATACGTCCCATCGTCGTTGCCACAACTATTTGCCCTTCTTCACCGACTGGTATTGCTGTGAGCAACTGGTCACCTTCAGTAAGCTCAACACCAGAAACACCCTTTGCAGGGCGATGACGCACACGCACCTGCTCAATTGGCACACGCTTTGCATACCCTTTCTTTGTGACGACCAAGACATACTTCGCCTCCATCGCTGAGCACCCCCCTTTGTTGTGTTTATTTTTGCACAGCCGTTCTTCTCACTTTTTATTTTAGCGTCAAATTATTTTAGCGTCAAAGCATCATAGCAGTAAAAGATTTTGCTGATGTTTCCATTTACACCTAAAACGAGGGCGGAAGGTTTCTCAACTTTAGCATTTTGCTAACGAACATCTTGACGGCTTTGCCATGCTCGGAATCACTTAAAACTGCTCTTATGAACGCCTTAAAATAGCCTTCAAAGTCACCTATATCCATCCTGATTTGTTTTTCGCTGAGCCTGACGGAATAGACAGGCAGTCCTTTCCTTATAAGCAGTGCAATTGCGTCCGTTATGCCGAGTTCTTTGTTGCTGTCTCTCTCAACCTCGTCTATCACATCGTATATGATTGGGTCAAACACATACCTCCCAGCTATAGCGAATCTGCTTGGCGCACATTCTGGTTTTGGTTTTTCAACTATGCCAGATAGCTGTCTTACACGACCACGCCCGGTTGTGTTTACGATGCCATATTTTGCAGTTTCTCTTCTACTAACGACCTCAACTGCTACAGTTGCTGCAGCATTGTAACGCTCATGCACTTCAATCAGTTCCTCAACGATGCTCTTAGCCGAATGTGACCAAATAATGCAATCACCTAAAGCAACAACGAAAGGTTCATTGTTTGTCCATGCTGCAGCGCGCCTTACAGCATCACCAGTGCCAAGCGGTTGTGGTTGCCTGACAAAATAAATGGAAGCACCATTATAACTTGCAATGCTTTCGGTAACGCCTGAAACATCTTCATCAAAGTAGGCTTCCAAAGAACCCTTTTGTTGACCAACCACGATGAGAATATTTGAGATGCCGACCGTTGCTAACTCCTCAACAATGTATTCAATAGCTGGCTTTCTGCCTACTGGCATCATCTCTTTAGGCTGTGTTTTTGTGATCGGATAAAGCCTTGTCCCTTTACCCGCTGCCAAGATAACGCCTCGCTTCACCACTTCTATCCACTTCCTTCCGCACTAACTTAACGTGAACACCCTCTTTCAAAGGGTGTGATACATTTTAACGCACCAACGCAAAAAATGCCTCCACTACATCAAGTGCCTATTTGAACTGCACCTATACTTTTAACCCGATTGAGGTGTTCTTCATTCGCTAATGTGCGTGATCTATGCTTTGGGCGGTATCGTGTCTTTCGCTACAACAATGCTGTAGTTACTCTTCCCACTTCACACCTTCGCCATCGCAACCTCATTCCCACAAAAACCGTAATCCAAAGGAGCATAAGGAATTACTGCTGGCTCATCATTCCCGTTCTCACTACCTGTAAGCAAACCTCGTGTCAGTCTTTTGTGCAATATTGAATTTTGGTTCGCATAATAGGTGTAGTCAAGACGCAAATGAGCAACAACGTAGTAATTTGGAAAACACACCAGCACCAACGGAGGTGCACAACAATGGATGTAATCGTTGTTAGCATCATCATCCTCGGTTTCGCTTTTGGCTGTCTTCTCCTTATGCTTGTATGCATTATCCTTTACTTGCAATGGCGTCTCCTCAGGGTGGTGGGCAAAGTTGAGGAAGCCTTCCATAAGCTCGTGGAAAAACCACAAGAACCTGTGAGAGCAGAAGACACCCAAAAGCCGTCAGAAAGCTTGAGCGAGTGCGCTGAAGATGTTAAGCATAATGAGGTAACATCACAAGAAGCTTGACTAACCACAATTAGGTGGTGAGCGAAAAAGTGTATCATAGAGAGACGACGCCTAAGCAAAGCCCGTTGCAAACTCTTTTGCCCTTGATACTGATTGGTGTTGGTTTGCTCTTCATATACCGCATACGAGCGATATTGCCTCTTTTTGCAGCAGGCTTTTTGCTTGCCTACTTGCTTGACCCAATTGTTGACCAACTTGAAAGTAGAGGTTGGTCTCGCAATGTAGCTGCGTTGATCACCTTCAGTTTCTTCCTAACACTTTTCGCTATCGTCATCCTTACCATTGCACCCTTAATTATCTCACAGGCACAAACGCTGATTGAAGAATGCATGCCACCAAATGGGCGCTACTACATAATTGCCGTCAAGTTCATAAAACAACTTGAGAAAAACAATGCCTCGCAAAACCCTTTTTTAGCATACGCTGCTCAAGTCCTCAACAGCTTCTCAAAACAGGTTGGTGATTTCGTCTTGGGAAGAATCAAATGGGCTGTCACATCAATTGGGAGCATAATCTCGCTCTTGCTCTTGCCAATCGTCACATACTACTCACTCCAAGTTATTGACCCTTTGCGCCAACGCTTCTTCTCGCTTTTACCACCACAATACCGTGCTGAACTCACCGCACTTTTACAAGAAACTGGGAAACTAATTGGGCGATACTTCCGTGGATATATGTTGCTTTGTGTATGTGTTGGTGTCGTCAATGCAACCCTGCTTTGGCTGTTATCGTTTTTCTTCGGCAACAGCTATGCCATAGCTATCGGCTTCTTCTCTGGCATAACTTACTCTATCCCATACTTTGGAACAATCGCCAGCACGCTGTTTGCGTTCGCTGTTGGCTATTTGACGAGTCACCACCATAACATATTGGCTGCCATCCTCTCCTCCAGCGTAATCATAGTTGTCAATCAAGTCTTTGACTGGCTTGTGATGCCAAAAGTCGTGGGGCAAAAAGTAGGGCTACCACCAATAGTAGCCATATTTGCTGTAATGGCTGGAAGCGTTGCCTTTGGCATCATCGGAATGATCGTTGCAGTCCCACTCGCTGGATGCATAAAGTTAGCGCTCATGCAATTTGTGCCGAAGCTCTTTGAGCAACCTGAGGATGAGAGCAACAAAGAACGATAAGTTTAGCCCATCAACTCACTCCTTTGAGGAGTGTTTGCTCAATTATTGGGCGAAGGTATTGAAGGTCAACCTTCGTTTGCTCAATTATCTGTGCTGTTTCCATGTGCGCATACTCGCTGTGGACGCTTACAACACCATCAAAGCCGATTTGTGAGAGGCACTCAAACACTTCATGCCACCTCGTTATGCCTTCAGCCAGTGGCGCTGGCTCAACATACCACTTCACCACACCTGTAGATTCATCACGAACGCTTCTCCATGCGAAGTCCTTAACAGCGACCATGCGAATGTAATCCCTAAGCAAGTCAATGCATGCACGCCAACCACTCAAGCCACCCTCAATTGTCATGTGCCCAGGGTCAATATACACACAGATACGCTCGCTTGGGAAACCATCAACAAGCATAAATGTGATTGCACCATCACATGTGATGAAGTTGCCACTATGTGTATGCACACCAAATGTGATGTCGTATTTCTCAGCCATCTTCTCCAAACCAGAAAGGCATCTTCTTACTTCCTCTATCCTTTCTCTAAGTGTGCCGAATTTGTCGTATCGCCAGTAGCCAAGCTTGATGAATTTTATACCTAAGTCGCTCGCAACGGAGACAATCTCATTGGCATATTCATCTTCGGCTGATACAATTGATGTTGTGAGCATCCCCACACAAAGCCCTCTCCTCTCAAAAGCTTTAACAGCCTTTGGGAGAAGCGCCTTTGCATCCTGTGGCGCAATACTGCCACCTTCCCTAACAGTTAAATCAACACCGTCAAACCCCATCTCTGCCATCGCATCAGCCATACCCTCAATACCAAGCTCTTGAAGGTGCTTTGCAAACATGAGAAGTAGCATACCTCATCACCACACCCCATGTGGTTTGCCATCGTGAAACGATGATGCCACACGCTCAAGCCTTGTGACAGCATTTCCGATGAAGGGGGTGATGTAGCATGCTCATGCGAGAGCTCATAGATATGCACAAGGTGGCGACTGTAATTCAGCTTTCAAGCGTCTCAAAAGAAATGTGCATAGCTGACCACGAGGAACCGCCTGAGGAATTGAGAGCGCTTGTCACATCTTACATTATCACCCGTGACTCAAATGAGCCTGCGCTTAAGAGCATACTCAGCGGGATGGCAAGGAGGAAAGGATGTGCCCATATGCTAAGCGGTGCATACGGCACAGGGAAAAGCCACATGATAGCTCTTATCGGATTGCTATGCCAATTCCGATGGGCAAGGGAACTGTTCAAAACTTTGAACGAGGGCTTCAGCGATGCAGTTGATAAAATAGGCGAGCATAAATGGCTTGTAGTGTCGATAACTTTGGATGCTTACTCGCCACGCTTGCCACTTGAACAAATCTTTTGGGAAGAAACAATTGTGGCATTGAAGCGAAGTAACGAACTCGTAGCCAATAAAATCCCACTTCAAATGCCACCCTCACGCGCTGAGGCGATGAAGATATTGCAGGATACTGCAATAGCTTGTGGCTATGACAGCATACTGTGGCTTGTGGACGAACTCTCAATGTTTCTTGGTGCAAAGACACACAGCGAGCTCCAAGCGGATGCTTCTTTCCTTCAATTCATAGCGCAGTATTGCCAGCATGCACCTTCGTGGCTTATCGTAGCTATACAAAAGACCATTGAGGAGATGGGCGAACTTGAAGCATACTCACTCACACAGATCAAGGACAGATACATTCGCCATCAGCTCTCATTAACTCACATACGCCAACTCATTAGGAAAAACTTGCTCCCACCAAAAGACGAAAACAAGTTTAGGCAATTCATACTTCAATGGCATCGCAACCTTGTAACTTCTTTCCCTATGCTTGAGTTCAGTGCCGAAGAGCTGGCGGCTTGCTACCCATTTCACCCCATCACTATCTTGTGCCTTGAGAGAGCTGTAGGACGCTTCTTCTCGCGCACCCGCTCTGCCGTTGAGTTTATCCAGACTATCGTTAACGATGTAATTGACGGTGACGCATTCCAACTCATAACCCCAGACTGCATATTTGAGCACTTCCGCCCCGACATACTTACGCATCCAGACTTGCACGTATACGCAGATGAGGTCATCCCCTACCTTGATGGTAAGGTGAACGAGATTGCACCAGAACGAAAAACCTCAGTTGAGAAGCTCGCAAGGACACTCGTGGTTTTCAAGATAGCAGGCATTGATGCTACTGTTAGAAGGCTAACACACACATTCCTTTGGGACTTCGGTTTAGGTTGGGAAATGAACTATAGCTACATGCTCTCACTGCTTGAGACACTCCGCACAAATGTGAACTACATTGCCTGCTCAAGGAGAGGCGAAGAGTATGACGACATCTATGTGATTGATCTGGGCACAACTCTTACAGAGATGATGCAACGCAGATTGAACGCTTTGCTTGACTGCTTCTCGGACGAGGACATAAGAGTTGTTGAATATGCTCTACAGACGCTTTCAAGTGCCCAATTCGCAATCCCGAAGATAGGGTCTGGGAGAACTGCAACTGTTGAATGGCATAATGTTGACTTCACTGTAATGCTTCAATGTGCCGACTTGAGAAACATGACTGAAAAGGAACTGCTCAACATCGTGCATCATATTTCCTCACCGGCTTGCTCTTATGATATCCACCTCCTCATCGTGCCACCGATAGCCATCAGCGAACAAGAGAGGCGTGCAACCGAACTGATACACTCAATCAAAAACGAACGCTTTAAAGAGGCACTTGTCATCCTCATACCAAAACCTATTGGTAAAGGCGAGATGATGCGCTTGATGGAAAATACAGCTGCAGCAATGCTACTTGAAGACCCAACACTCAGGGATAGCGATATAGGCATGGCAATCTACCAGAGGTTGCGTGAGGAGGAGGTGGCGAGGAGAAATGAAACACTTCGTATAATCAGCAACGCATACTTACATGGAACGCTCATCACAGTTGACAGGAAATTGCCAGTATCAGCCCTTCTTCCCATGAACGCTTCTTTCAAAGACGTGCTTATAGCTGTTGTCGGTGCATCCGTCCCTAAAGCTTTCCCAAGCTTTATGAGCATCGCACCAAGCATTCGCTTGCGCCAGTCAGACGAACTTAGGAAACTTGTTAACGCAATCCTCGCTGGCGAGGAAATTCAAACTTTGAGTGCCGATGTGCAAGAGTTATGGCGTCATGTGGCAATACCGCTTGGTATAACAAAACAATCGTTGCAATACTATGCCCCACTTGAAGGAGCAATGAGGCTTGCCTACCAATGCATAGCTGAAGCAGATTCGCCCTTGCCTTATGAACATGTTTCAGCGCTCCTGCAAAAGAGTGAATATGCGCTCCGCAAAGAGCAATGTGAATTGCTTATAGCAGTGCTTCTAAGGCGTGGCGAAGTGATGGCTCTTGATAGATATGGCAACACGCTGCCAATTAACAGGCTTAGCTCTCCACTAACGAAGTGCATAGGAACGCTATGCCCATCTTACATGGTTGAAGGGAGTGTATGGGAAGCTGCGACTTCGTATGCGCAGGCTGTTGGAATATCTTTCGTTGAGCGTGAGGAGACTGCATCTCAGATGGCGCTCTGGCAAAAACTCAAGTCATGGGGACACGAAACTTCAATCGCTCACGAGCACTGTAGCACATTACTCAACTTGCTTGTCACCGAACTCAGGCATTCCAACGCCATGTGGGCAAAATCGTTTGGCTCACTCGCAACAATCAACACAGCTATAAACGCAATAGCAGAAGATGCAACACCTCAAGATGGGCTAAAGGAGTTCGTCCTCGTGCTACAAGCAAATGGCATAAAGCCTGAGGAGCTTAAAGAGGCACATGATGAGTTCAAAAACCTTCACACCTTGTTGAGCGAAAATTACAAAGAGTTGCGCAGGATGCACACCTGGCTAACGCACTCTGACTTGCAATTGACTGGCGAGTTGAAGATGAGAGCAGAAGGCTTGCTAACCCTTCTTGATGAAGGTGAAGGTATGCTCACGAGGCTAAACCAACTGCTCGCGTTGTGGAAAAGTCTACAAGTTGATTACGCCAAGCAGTATCTGGAACACCATCGCCGTGAGCATGCTACCTCACGCTTTGAGCCATATGTTCGCTTGAGGCGGAACGCAACTTTTAAACTCCTGCACCGCTTAACGCAAATCAGGATACCGATGCAAAGCATTGATGATGCCTTAAAAGCGGTAAATGTTGAGCTATCAAAGCAATGCCATCAGCAGGAAGAACAGTTGAGCAACCAGCTGATGGATACACCAGTGTGCAAAGTTTGCAAACTAAGGTTAGCTGAACATGTTGAGCTAATACCACCAGAGAGAATTCTGGAGATTGCTACAAACGCCTCAAGGGAGGCAAAGGCTTTCCTTTCGTCATGCGACATAAGGTCAAAGGTTGAGGCTTTCGCTGAAGCAATGCCAGCATCGTTGACAAGGCGAAGGCTTGAGAAGCTCTTAAGCCTTACTCCCGATGATAGTGATGAAATGTGGCTTGAGGCGCTGAGCGACGATGTTATTGAGTGCATAAACTTAGCCATTTCGCATGAGCCAGCCAAGATCAGGGTGCTCAACACATTGCTTAATCGGTTCGCTGGTAAGGAGATGACGAAAGCGGAGGCAATAAAAACTTTTGTGTCATGGCTTGATGAGCCATCACCGTTAAAGCCTTTTGAGCAGGTGC
Source organism: Candidatus Thermosaccharophagus gerlachensis (assembly GCA_041538025.1). GTDB lineage: Bacteria > Armatimonadota > Fervidibacteria > Fervidibacterales > Thermosaccharophagaceae > Thermosaccharophagus > Thermosaccharophagus gerlachensis. The sequence goes on from JBGOEV010000031.1 coordinate 27,102, forward strand.
GTTTCACCTTTCATCAAGGGGCAAACGAAGAAACAAGTTGATCAAATTTTCAGAGCCACTCGGGCAACTTATCCGCATGCCTCCTAAAGATGAGCAAGCCAACGAGGAAAACGAAAAACGAAATGGCAAACGCAAGAGCTATATGAAACCAATCAATTGCCAGAGGCTGTTTGCCCTCCAATGGCGGTGGATACATGAGCAACCTCCTGTATGCATCAATGTAAACAGCTAAAGGGTTAAGCATATAAAGCCTCAACCAGCGCTTCGGCACATCCTCAAGGAAATACATGATGGGAACAGCAAAGTATAGCCACTTAAGCGCTGTGTCAGTTATGAACTTCACATCGTGGTAATAAACAGTCCAACAAGAAAGCATGAGGGATAAGCCGATGCAGAATATGGTCTGCCCGAGGATGATGGGAAAAACAAAAAGCGCTTTAAGTTCAAGGTGCACTCGCAAGATGAGCAGGTATAAAAGGAGCAATGACATGCTTATGAGGAAGTGGACAAGGTTGCTCAGCACAGATACGATTGGTAAAACTTCCTTTGGGAACGGGAAAGCCTTGACGAGCGAAGCATGTTGCAAGATAGATGAACAGCCATCAAGTATAGATGAGCTGAAGAATTGCCAAGCAAAAATTACGCACATGAAGTAAGCCGATAGGTTTGGCAAGTCGCGCTTGAAGAAATGCTCAACCACTATGACGAGTATAAAGACCTGCGCAAGCGGTGGTATCAAAGACCAAAGTATCCCAAGCAAAGCACGCTTATATCTTAAGCGCAACTCACGCCACACAAGCACGTATATGAGCTGTCTATAGCACCAAATGTTGAAGAGCGAATCAAGCAACTTTAACTGGTAACTCACAACTCCCCACTCCAAGCTCCAGCAACCGCGATTGATAAGGCATCTGGGTTGATATGCTTCCTTGCAGCTTCAATTACTTGTTCAAGCGTTATTGAGCGGTATATCTCACAGCGTCTGTTTATGTAATCCACACCAAGCCCCATTGAATAAGCCCTTGCAATCGCATTAGCTATTCCACCATTTGTTTCAATGCTGAATGCGAAGCTACCCACAATGTAATTGATAGCGTCAGATAGCTCCTCATAAGTTGGTGGCTCATCGGTGAACATCGCTGATATCTGGTGGCGCATGCTCTCAATAGCTCTTTTTACAGATTCTGGGGCAACGCCTGCAGCCACTGTGAATGTGCCCCTACACAGGTGCGTTGAAATGCTTGAATAAACGCTGTATGCGAGCCCCTCAATTCCTCTGACCCTGTTGAAAAGCCTCCCGATGCCAGCGCTACCACCAAGTATGCAGTTGAAGACGTTTAGAGCGTAATAGTCTGGGTTGCTTCGGCTGATGCATAACTGTCCCAGCATAACAACAGCTTGTGATCTGTCACTTATGGTGCGCACCTCAAAGCGAGGTGGCTGAGGTTGAGGGTCTTCAACCTTTTCATCGTCAACAGGCTTATCACCAACATTCCACCCAGAGAAGTGACGCTCAACAGATGAGAAAACTTCGTCACATGAGATATCACCAACGATGGCAAATGTAGTCATATGCGGAAGATACCAACGGCTGTGGAATTCGCGCAGTTCATCAACATTCAACCCTTCAATATCTTCAACCTCGCCCTCAGGGAAATAGCGATATGGATGCGTTTCTGGATACAGTAGCCTTAAGAGAACCTTCTTAGCCACTACCCAAGGGTTGTCATCCCATGTGCGAAGTTCGGTAACGATGCGTGATTTGCATTTTACGAACTCCTCCTTTGGGAAGGACGGTTGGGTGAGCACATCGCTGAGGATGGAGAGGCAACGGTCAAAATGTTTTGGTAGGCAACGCAAACCAACACCACAGAAGTCGCATGAGCACCATGTCCAAATGTGAGCTCCAAGGCTTTCAAGCTCTTCAGCTATCTGTTGCCATGTATACTTCCTTGTGCCTTTGATCAGCATCTTCACTGTAATGTTTGCGAGCCCTCTTTTCCCCTCCACATCTCTTATGCTTCCCGCCTTCAACCACCCACTCAAAACCACACTTGGATGATTGTGTTTCTCAACTGCTATGACTGTGAGACCGTTCTTTAGCGAGTGCACAACCGGGTTTATTGCCTTGAAGTTCACAGGTGAACCACCATCAGTTACCGTATGGTTGAACAAACCGCCATTCATCTTAAGCTCGCGCATAACGCATCACCTTACTCTCGTATTGGCATGAATTGTCCCACTGTCCTGTTATCCTCATGCATATAGCGTTGGGCTACCGTTTGCACATCTTGCAGGCTGACTGACTTGATTTGCTCAAGGAGTTCATCAGCATACTTGTAGTTTGCGAGCACTTCAAAGAAACCGAGTTGCATTGCTATCATTGAGACACCCTCTTGCGAATAAACGAATGACGCCTCAACCTGATTCAAAGCCCTTTGCAACTCCTTCGCTGTGACACCATCTTGAGCCACCTTATCAACCTCTTCCAAAAGCGCTTTTTCAAGCCTTTCTACTCCAACGCCATCCCTCGCCTGTGCCTTAAGCCACAACAGTGACGGATCCTTCGCAACATCAATGTGTGCGCTTGCCCACACAGCTATGTTACCTTCAACTAAGTTCCTGTAAAGCCTTGAGCTCATCCCAAAACTCAAAACAGCTTGAAGGGCATACAGAGCACATATGTCCTTGTGTGTTGCTTCTGGGATATGGTATGCGATGAACACATACTCACCATGGAAGCGCCTTTTAAGCACAACCCTCCTTTCGCCAACCTGTGGTGGTTCTGTGGTTCTAATCTGCGGTGGCTCCTCACCCCTATCAAGATGCCCAAAGAATCTTTTTGCAAGCTTTATAACCTCAGAGGCTTTAACATCACCAACCACAACAAGCACAGCGTTGTTTGGAGCATAGTAGCGCTTGTAGAAGGAGAAGAGTTCGTCACGAGTTATTGATCGTATGTCACTTTCATACCCAAGGACACTCCAACGATACGGGTGCACTAAGAAAGCGACCGATTGAACAGCCTCACTGAGCAAGAATTCGGGATGGTTTTCAGCGCCTTGCCTTTCGCTTATTATGACCGTCCGTTCTGCCTCTACCTCCTTTGGGTCAAATGTAGCATTGCACATCCTGTCAGCTTCAATCTCAATAGCAAGCTCTATTTCACTTGCGGGCAAGTCTTCAAAATAGGCTGTGTAATCGTGTGAAGTGAAACCATTCCACCTTCCGCCCTTGCGCTCAATCAGGCGCATCAGGAGTTCCTTTGGAAACCTTTGTGTCCCTTTGAACAGCATGTGTTCAACCCAATGCGAGATCCCAGTTATGCCCGGATGCTCATTCCTTGAGCCAACACGATACCAAACATAACAGCTTGAAAGCGGTGCAAAGTGGTCCTCCTTGACAAGCACTTTTAATCCATTATCAAGCACTTCCTCAACTACCCCATCTGCCAACTTCATGGACAACACCTCCAAAGGGTTGCGTTTGCAAGCAGCTTAAGAGCTACGAGAGCAAACCATGTTGAGCACGCCACCAGCGAGCACAACTTCAACTTGGCGATGCGTCAATGGGTGACGCACGATAAACTCCCTCCTCTGGCTGATGTTACGCACGATTATCGGTTGACCTTCTCTAAGCCTTTGTGCCACATCGGGAAGCTCAAGCTCATCGCCATTGCGGATCAGCTCATAATCTTCGTCATTGATGAATGTGAGGGGCAATACACCGAAGTTGATCAAGTTTGCGCAATGGATCCGAGAGAACGATTTTGCTATGACAGCTCTTATGCCAAGGTAGCGTAGCACAAGCGCTGCGTGTTCCCTGCTTGAGCC
>JBGOEV010000032.1:0-30257 GCA_041538025.1 Candidatus Thermosaccharophagus gerlachensis
TTGGCTGACACTTTGCTTCTTTGGTGCATGCGAAGACCTTCTGAGTGGCGATTAGGAAGTGGATGTAGTCAAGGTATCGCACTTTTGGTGTTCATGGGAGTCGCCCCCTCTTGACGGCAAAACTTTTGCGCTATCATAGCCTAATGAATCAGGAGTTCGCAGTCAACTGTGTAACTCCTAACCTCTTTTCATGTTCAGCGCTCAAACGAATCTTGGAGTGGTAATCAATGAGCACTATAGTTTCGGAGGTGAACTCATATGGTGGCAGCATGGATAGCTTATCGCAGACTGCCAACAGGCGAGAAAGAATACATCAACATGATGCATGTTGTTGCCGTCCGTTTTGATGCGAAAAAAACATGCATGGGCATACTCTTACAGGACGGCACACAGATAGTCATCCTCATCCCTCCGCAATGGAGCGAAGTTGTAGAAGATGAGCTATGGGGCACACTAAAGAGAGCGGGCCTTGTGCTTGACTTTACGGAAGCACCTCCGTTACGCATGACACCTTTGGAGAGCGAGTTGCTTGACAAGATTATAACCGATGCCTTGTTACACACATTTGAAGAAGGTGAACAACATGAACATGAAGAAAGCAAAGATGCTGAATCCATATCTGGGGGTGCGGGCAAAGAGGAGTGATATGGCGGAAGAGGAAGCGACTGCTAAGGAAAGAATGGAAAACATGACAGTTCGCTCTTGGCTCATTGGGTTAATGTGTGTGCTTCTGCTTGGCATCGGCATACCGTATTGTGATTTGGTCATGAAGGGGACATGGGTTGGGCTCACCTCATTTCCTATAGCGAGTTTCTCACTCCTTTTTGCGCTCACCGTGTTCTTAAACCCGCTTCTTAGGAGCTTCGGGAAAGGGCTGTCACAACATGAACTCATAGCCATATTTGCAATGGCGCTTGTTTCTGCAGGCATACCATCATTTGGCTTAACTGGGTTGCTCATACCATACATTGCTGGTCCATTTTACTTTGCGTCCCCAGAGAACAGGTTTGATGAGCTGATCTTACCGAACTTGCCTCGCTGGCTTGCCCCAGAAAGCAAGGAGGCAATCAAATTCCTCTACGAGGGCTTGCCACAAAACGCACCCATACCTCTTGCCCAATGGATTAAACCTCTGCTATGTTGGATGGCTCTCATAGCTCCCGTTTACCTTGTCTTCTTTTGTCTTGCAACGCTAATGCGAAAGCAGTGGGTTGAAAATGAGAAGTTGGTTTTCCCACTCGTTCACCTTCCAGCACAAATGACTGCATATGCAAACCAAAGGAGCATCCTGCCCAGCTTCTTTTACAACCGTGTGATGTGGGCATTCTTCATCCCACCGTTTTTGATCCATGCTTTCAACGGCTTGCACTTTTACTTCCCGCAGGTGCCATATATCAATGTTCACCGCATATCGCTTGACATATACTTCTCCAGCCCACCTTGGAACGCGCTCCAACCGTTCTGGGTGCGCATACCATTCAGCATAATCGGACTAAGCTACCTGCTCCCAACCGAGCTAACATTTAGCCTCTTCTTCTTTTACTTCTTCTTCCTCGCTCAACAGCTCCTCGCAGCCTCGTTTGGCATCCAGATGCGTAATGTTCAGGCATACCCTGTTAAGAGTTTCGTTGCACATCAAATGATTGGTGGCATCTTGCTTTTCGGCATCTACATGTTATGGAACGCAAGAGAACATCTCAAAGAGTCACTCAAGATAGCTTTCAGTAGAAGGAACGAACGAAGCCGAGGCACTGTCCTTGAAAAGGGCTTATCTGACAAGGTTAAGCTCACTGTTAATGAACCAATGCCTTTGAGCGTCGCTTACAGTGGCTTGCTTGTCGGAATGCTCACAATATCGCTTTGGGGTTGGTTAGCTGGTGGTGGATTCATCGCCACATTCATGCTCTTCTTGCTTTACTTCATCGTGCACTTGGTTGCTGTAAGACTTGTTTGTGAAGGTGGCATGCTGTATGTTCAGCATCCATTCAGACCTTGGAACATAATGCTTGCAGCGTTCGGCTCACAAAGCTTTAGCCCAAAGCAAATAACGATCCTAACATTGTTTGATCACCTGTTCATGCTTGATAACAGGAGTCCGCTTATGCCATGCATCATGCAATCTTTCAAGTTGGGCAACATGTGCAATTTGAACTTGCGCAGCCTCACACCGGCATTGATAGCGAGTGTTTGTGTCTCTGTTGTAAGCTCACTTATCTCATATCTTTGGCTCATGTATCGTTATGGTGGGATGACGCTCCATCCATGGTTCACAACATACTATACCCGCAACTTATACTGCACATGGACTGCTCACCTTTTGAGCGTTGGGGAGGCACCATCTATGAGTGCGCTTTTGACGATGGCTGTTGGGGCATTGACTATGTCGCTCATCCTTCTCATGCACCGCTCGTTCATGTGGTTTCCACTTCACCCAATCGGTTACCTCATGGGTGCTTCTTGGCCCATGATTAACTTCTGGTTCCCCATCATGGTCGGTTGGATCATAAAGACTGTCGTGATGCGTTTCTTTGGTGCAAAGCTTTACAGGCAATTGCTCCCTGGCTTCCTCGGGCTTATTATGGCTGAGTTCTTCAGCGCTGGCTTATGGAGCGTGATTGACCTCATATGCGCTAAAAGAGGTCACGAGATATTCTCCTTCTAAGGGTGATAGGTGAGGTGATCATTGAGTGATACCGAGTGGAAGAATGCCACTTTTCAACCCAATCGTCAGGATAGCGCTCTTTTCAATCATCAGCTTCGCTTTGATTTTGCTGTTCTCGTTCATCGCTCTCCTCATGCTGGTAATCACTGGGCAAGGCATTGCACCAGAGCAGCGCTTCGAACCAAAGCAAATGCTTGCTTTGACGTGCTTCTCATATGTGCCAGTGCTAATAGCCATCCTCATCTGTAGGAATCTACTTGATAGAGCGAGCTTCCTGAGCCTCGGGCTTGAGGCACATCGTGGATGGCAAAAACATCTCTTCGCTGGTTTCCTTGGCGGATTCACAATGGCAGCAGTATCGTTCATTGGATGCCTCGCAACAGGCGTGGCTCGGGATTTGAGCATGCATGTTGCGCCAATTAAATCGTTCCTATTTTACTTTGCGTGCCTGTGTTTCCAAAGTGGTATGGAAGAATTGACCATGCGTGGCTACATACTTCAAAACTTGCTTACTCGCTACAGAGAAACATCTTGCATAGTAACAACATCGGTTCTCTTCTCAGCGCTTCACTTGGTGAACTTTACCATCACCCCATCGATTCCATTTAGCATCATTGTTGTGGCGATGCTTAACATAACCCTTTTCGGATGTCTGATGGCACTTGTATACGTTCGCACGAAAATGCTCTGGGCTGCAATCGGTTTGCATTGGGGTTGGAACTTCTCAACAGGTTTCATCTTCGGCTCCCCAGTGAGTGGGTTGAAATTTGATGATAGCATGCTAAGCGTAAAATGGGCATATGACTCACCCCTCAGCGGAGGTGCATTCGGGCTTGAGGGAAGCATCGTCGTAACAACCCTGCTCTGCTTGGCAATCATTTGGCTAAGCAGAGCCTCATTTGAAGCGCCAACGGCTTGGTGGGAAAGGGTGAAAGAAGCTTATGAACAAAGAACACCAGCCCAGCTAAACAGCAATATAATTTGCAATGAGGTGGAACATGATGAGCACACCGCATGATGAATGGAATTCACTGAGCACTTTTTGGCTCATATCGTGTGTCCTGCACGCCCTCATACTGATGATGCCGATTAAAGGCATGCTCCCAAGGATGACGACAGCAACGACGATTGAGCTGACGGACATCGGTGAGTTAACCATTGCAGAAGCTACAGGCACAAAACAACACGCAAGCTTACACACAGAGGGCAGGAAGCTTACACCATTACCAAGTCAGCGAAAGATAAGCGCTACAACTTTGGGGCGTGAAGCTTTGAGGCATGACCATAGCGAAACAAGCGCTCTTAGTAAACCCGCATACACTTCAACCAAATCAACGCTGTTGAGCAAAACTACTATGAGCACCACAGCAGAGCAAGAGAAACCGACACATGTAGCTTCCACAGGAAGTAAGCGCCCTATCCTCACCAGTGCAGTGTTGGGAACGCTTCCAAGGGAAGGGGCGGTTAACGAATCACCCGTTAGCGTTGGCACACAAACCTTAATAAGCCCTGCAAGAGCACCTGAAGGCGGTTCCAAGGGAGCTGATGTGCCACCTTCTATTGGCGTGGCATTAGAACCAACGAGGAGCAGCGAAAGCATTTCAGGTGGTCAATTGAATGAAGGCATGACCACTACAGCAACGAAAGGGAGACAGACGATTGTATCTCAATTGAAAGTCTCACCAAAGTTGTTGAGCTTGCCAAAGCCGTCAACAAGTTTAGGCGTTGGCTCAGTAAGTAGCACTGAAGCACAGGGTGGCTATAGCGTAGTTGGTTTAGAGCGTGCAAAAGGTGGTGGAACAGCTACACACTCAGGCGAAAGCCCTGTAGTTACAGGTGGCAATATAAGGGCACAACCTCAGGTGGGTGGTTCTGAATTGCCTACATATGCGCCCTCACAAAGCACAAGAGCAACTAACATAGCGAAGGGCTCCCCGATGCTTTTTGATATTATCGGCTCACTTTCCAAACCGAATACCACTATGCGTAAACCGACGCATCTTGAACCCATATCCACTGAACCACGAATAAAAGGCTACACGGGGCTAATAATTGATGCGCGTGGCTTAAAGGTTGAAAGAGGGATGAGCCCAAGAATTTATGATGAGCGTGGTAGAGCTATCTACGGACCACAATTTGTGCCAGCTAACTTCGCTATTGAGAAAGGTGTCGTCTACTATCATACCACTCTTGAAGGTGCGCTCAAAGATAAACGTGCTGGACCACAACCGCTTATTATCAAGGCAATAGGTGTTAGGGGCACTGCGAGGCAGGATGTTATCGTCACTTATTCAGATGGTGAAGTTATATTGCGAGAGAATGCGGTGGGACATTTTCTGGAGCGCTGTAATGTCATCTTCATCATTGACTGAGAACTGCACAAGCAAAGCCTGTTACGGTTTACCTAATCTTCAGTGTAGGACTGTTCGTCGCTCTCTAAGCTTCGTTGCACCTCATGCATTGCGCGCCTGAACTCACGAACGCTTTTTCCAAGTGACCTCGCTAAGTCGGGTAACTTAGTGGGTCCAAAAAGCAAAAGCGCAACAAACAATATGAGCAGAAGCTCCGGTGTTCCAAGACCAAACATCTCCTTTCACCTCCCAAAGCCATCGGTCACCACCATGAATTTTAGCGTAACTTACAAAGAGAGTGCTTTGCTGTAACGCTTGGCAAAAGTGTAAACAGTGCATAAGCAGGTTCATGAGCTTGCTTCTTTCATAAGTTCACTCTTGTTGAGTGTCGTCTCTGAGGAGAATGAGCACTCACTTGAACTGCATTTCACTGTGACCTTTGAGCCGCGCTCAACCATGATGATTGGTGCTCCACATTGTGGGCATTTTTCGCCAGTGGGCTTTCCTGGTAGCATGACGGTGCAGTTTGGGTAATTGCTACAACCGTAGAAGAGTCTCCCTTTGAATTTCCCTTTCCGTGCTCTCCTTGGACGTAAGTAACCGTCACAGCCTTCGGCAGGGCATGGGAAAACTTCGTCCTCGTTTATTGGCATTGTGAATTTGCATTGCGGGAAGCTGCTGCATGACAGGAATGGACCGTGACGACTGTATCGTATAACCATTTTGCTTCCGCACCTTGGGCATGTCTCTTCTGCCTCAACTCCTTTGAACTGCCCCATATCTCTTTGAGCTCTTTCAAGTGCCCTCATGAATGGTTCATAGAAGTAACGCACGACACTGACACGATCGGCATGACCTTCCTCAATTGCATCAAGATGTTCTTCCATTTGGGCTGTGAATTTAACATTGACGAGTTCGGGGAAATGAGAAGTGAGCTGTTCGTTTATAAGCATGCCAAGTGGTGTCGCATACAGCTTTTTCCCTCTCACTTCAACATAGCCCCGCTTGATTATCGTTGAAATGATCGGTGCATATGTGCTTGGGCGTCCTATGCCATGTTTCTCAAGCGCACGCACAAGTGTTGCCTGAGTATACCTTGGTGGTGGTTTTGTCCAATGTTGCTCTGGAATAACATCAATGAGTTTGAGCTTCTCACCTACACTTACCTCAGGCAAAAGCCCTTCTTCCTCAACTTCCTCTTCATCTTCATCCTTCCCCTCTTGGTAAACAGTGAGGTAGCCATCAAACTTAAGTTTTGAGCCATTTGCGCGCAGTAGATAATCGCCACCAACAATGTCTATGCGCACCGTGTCATAAATTGCTTCTGCCATCTGCGACGCAATGAACCTCTGCCAGATGAGGCGATAAAGATCATACTGGGCGTTGGTCAAGTAAGGCTTGACATCATTAGGGTGGCGCATAACGGATGTTGGGCGGATTGCTTCATGGGCATCCTGTGCAGAACGCTTCGGGCGATACTGTCTTGGGCTGTCTGGAAGATATTGCTCCCCAAAGAACCTCACAATCGCCTCGCGAGCTTCCAAGAGAGCCTCTGGTGCTACCCTTGTTGAATCTGTCCTCATGTATGTGATTAACCCAACAGCACCTTCATCGCCTATCTCAAGCCCTTCATATAGCTGTTGAGCAATGCGCATGGTCTGCTCGGGGTTAAAGCCGAGCTTCCTTGAAGCTTCTTGCTGTAGTGTTGAAGTGATGAACGGTGGTGGCGGTGTCCTCAGCTTCTCTTCGCGCTTGAAGTCACATACCTCGTATTGCAGTTTCTTGAGCTCCTCCGAGATGCGCATTGCCTCTTGTTCACTTTGGATGTTGATGTCATTGCCAGCATACTTTATGAGTTGCGCTTTGAAAGGCTCGTCCCTGCCTTCTGGTGTGAACAAAACAGTTATCGTCCAATACTCTTGCGGGACAAAGTTTTGTATCTCTTGTTCTCTCTCGCAAACGAGCCTCAACGCCACCGATTGAACTCTGCCAGCGCTCAATCCCCTTGCAACTTTGCTCCAAAGCAATGGGCTAAGATTGTATCCGAAGATGCGATCAAGCACCCTGCGAGCCTGTTGTGCTTCAACTAAATGCATGTCAATCTCTCTTGGCGATTGCAATGCTTGCAAGACTGCTTTCTTCGTTATTTCATGGAACTCGATTCTCTTAACATTTGGGTGGTTCACAAGCTGTGATACATGCCACGCTATAGCTTCGCCCTCTCTATCTGGGTCTGATGCGATGTAAATTTCCCTTGCCTGCTTTGCAGCTTTGCGCAGCTCCTCCACTATCTTTCTCCTTGCTGGTATGATGACATACTTTGGCGTGAAACCATTATCAACATCCACACCAAACGAACTCTCAGGGAGGTCACGCACATGCCCCATTGTGCTTATCACTTTAAAGTCCTTACCAACAATGCTTTGGATGGTGCGAGCCTTAGTTGGTGACTCAACGATAATGAGCTTATCCTCTGCTGAAGGTGCAGTTGGCATTGCTTTACCTTCAGCGCGTTTTTCTTTGATCTTTCTTTTCGCTGATTTAGATTTGGCTGAGGTCCTTCTTCTCCGCATGTCAAACACATCCCCAATGCATAAAAAATGGGCCGGGCAGGATTTGAACCTGCGACCTTGGGATTAAGAGTCCCCTGCTCTACCTGGCTGAGCTACCGGCCCAAAAGCAAAAACTCTAAAGCGCGCCTGGAGGGATTTGAACCCCCGACCCCGGGATCCGAAGTCCCGCGCTCTTTCCTGCCTGAGCTACAGGCGCGCAACTTCGCACAACAAACCCCACTTTTCAATTTTTCAATTTGAGGCGGGCCTGGGAATCGAACCCAGCCTCTGCCGTTATTTGGCAGAGCCGACGGATTTGCAATCCGTGGGGCACACCAGCACCATACCCGCCTTCAAAATGATGGGCGAGCGGCGGGACTCGAACCCGCGACCCCTGGGGCCACAGCCCAGTGCTCTAACCTCTGAGCTACGCCCGCCATAACTTGCAAACAATAGTGCGCCCCGGGCAGGACTCGAACCCGCGACCAGACGCTTAGAAGGCGCCCGCTCTATCCACCTGAGCTACCGGGGCACACCAACCAATATTCGCTTTCTAAACTTGGAGCGGGAGACGGGACTCGAACCCGCGACCTACAGCTTGGAAGGCTGTCGCTCTACCTCTGAGCTACTCCCGCACAAAACTTCACAGTATCGGGGCGACCGGACTTGAACCGGTGACCTCCTGCTCCCAAGGCAGGCGCGCTAACCAAACTGCGCTACGCCCCGTCAACACTACCATTGTTTTATTTTAGCACACTCGCATCAGCTTACTCAACAGTGCGCATGATAAGCTCGCTCAACGAGCAGACTTCTAAACCCTTTTGAAGAAGCCCCTCAATGACCTTCGGGAGAACTTCAGCAGTTATACCGCTTGAAGCGTGCATCAGGATTATGTCACCGCTTGATGCCTTGCTTAGCACCCTGCTCAATACTTCTTCGCCACTTATACCTTTCTTCCAATCAAACGAATCCACAGACCAGTATGTAGGTATGTAGCCTGCAGAGAGCAAGAGACGCACAACCCTCTCATCCCTATCACCATACGGTGGGCGAACATAAGGAGTTATGAGTGTGGCGTCATTGAGTGCTTTAAACATGGCTTGTTCAGTGCGCTTCACTTCCTCAATTATTGCATCATCGGAAAGGCTTGAAAGCTTTTGATGTGAATATGTATGATTGCCCAACTCATGTCCATGGGAAGCTATCGCACGAAGGGAGTTAGGAAAACTTTCGACCCAGTGCCCTGTCAGGAAGAACGTTACACGCACATTATAGCGCTTAAGCACTGATAGTATCTTCGGCACATACTTATCTTCAAAATGGGCATCCAATGTAAGTGCAACAGATGGAGCTTTGACATGCAAGCGAGATAACTCAAGCTCCCACAAAGGTTTTTTAATGTGCTCACCTTCAAGTGCCCTCCTGAGAACAATCGGCAGATGGAGCTTTAAAGCATCCAACTGCTTTTTGCGTGATAGCGAAAGCGACTTTACGCCTTCTACCTTCCCCTCCACATCTGATTCAACAGTTGTTTTTTTCTTCGGCGTTGCTTTAACTTCTTCTGGAACCACCTTTGTAACTTTACGCTCCCGTTCAAGCACCTCTTTGCGTTTCTCAGCTACCAATGTTGGCGGTGCTTTCTTTTTTACTACGCCGACATTGGAATTGGTGGTTACTTCGTGGTATCGTTGTGCATTCATCATGCTGACATACACGCCAACACATAGCGCTGCTATGAGCAAAACGAAAACGAGTAAAACTTTAACACCCACAGTGGCATTAATGCTACTTTTAGCCGTGTATCGTTGTGACAAGCATATCACACCCTTCAATCAGCGAATACCGCAAAGCTGTTTGTAAAATTCTGTGACCCTCTTGATGTAGCGTTGTGTTATCGGGTAAGGTGGCACCCCGCCATATTTTGCAACAGCGTTTGGTCCAGCGTTGTAGCAGGCAAGCGCGAGCGCTATTTGCTGTTCTGGGGGTAGATGTGAGTATGCTGTGAGATAACGAGAAAGTAGCCTGACACACCCTTCAATGTTCTGCTCTATGTCAAATGGGTTAGAGATACCGAGCGAGGCAGCTGTTGAAGGCATGAGCTGTCCTAACCCTATCTCACCTTTGCTACCGACAGCATTAGGACGAAAGGACGATTCCGCAGCGATGACCGCTACAACAAACCTCGGATCAACACCATAAAGCAAGCTGTAGTAAAGTAATGCTCTCGTTATCTTTGTTGCCTGCTCATCTGTTAGCGAAGGGTTAAAATAAATGGCTGCACTCTTGTATGCGTTTAAGAGGCGTTCAACCTCTCGTTGTATGTTGCTGTAAGATACATTGGTTTGTGGGCTTGGTGGTGAGATGGTAAACTTCCCTGAACCTGATGGGAGCAGAACCTGTGTGCTACGCTGAACGCCCTCATATTCACTACGCCAGCGAACATCGCTTATACCGCGAGAGGGCAAAGTGCCCCTTTGACTTGTTGTTGGCACTACGTAGAGTGGTTGCAACTGCTGCGGCGTGACCTGTGATGGCATCAGTGGAGTTGTATTTGCTTGTGCTGACGGAGTGTATAAAACGCCTCCCTGCTGTGGAGATGCCCACCATGCTGAGTAAATTGGAACAGCATTTGTTTGCCCAACCTGCAGCGGCATATTAGGTTGCGTGTTGCTCCACAACACCCAATGTGAACCTATAGCGGGTGTTTGTTGTGGAGCAGGTTGCATGTTTGATCTTCGCTCAACAGACGCCTGCTGTAGTGTAGTAACCTGAGTTGTATGCGATACGCTTGGTCCTTGCTTTGGCTGCTCAAACTCAACAAGCTCAAGCGTCAGAATCATCCTCACGTCCTCTGGCACTCGTGTTATAGCGCTCACTAAAACACCAGTATGCGCATATTTCGCAGGCAACTTGCCACGCACGAACACGATACTACCATCCTTCGTCGTTATGCCATATGTAACTGAGTCGCGAGCTATGACAAGCGAAGTTAACCTGCCACTCACTCTAACCAAGCGCCCTGCGTGAACTGAGGCAATCGGCTTAAGGTCGTCATAGCTTGGGATGTCAGCATACTGTGTGGTTTGATTCAAAGCGCTGTTCTGTGAGGAGCTGTTATGAGATTGAGCAAATGAAGCACTGAGCAGAGAAGCAGCCAGCACTACGACACAAAAGCCTCGCCACAAAAACCACTTCATTGCAACCACCCATCACGCTTTGTTACACGCATGTGCAATGAGTAGTTTAGCACGCTCACAGAAACACAGCAACAATGAGGGCAAGTGTGGGAACCCTGCAGAAGAGCTTCAACTCCAATCAGCCACAAATAAGCAAGCGGAAGCAAGTGCTTGAACTCACACCCTTCATCACAAATCAAAGGCGCAGTTTGAAGATGCAGAACTCAATGAAGCGGGTGGCGTATAAGAGGGCATATGCACCGATTATGAGGGCAACAAACACCTGAGGTATTGGTGTCATTAAATCCGAAGGGTTAAACGGTATCTTAGTCGGGTCATAAGCTATCTGCTTCCACAACTCGCCCAAGTATGTTACGACAGCGCCATAGATGCTTGTGTATGGTTTCCAGAGGAAGTAGAAAGCGACTGGTATGGCAAGCATGACAAGTGGGCTGAAAAACTGATGTTTCAGGTGTTGATGATACATGAAGATCGTGCATCTATCACAAGGTGCTCGCTTTACTCTTCTTGCTCTCCTCTTTATGAACTCCTCCCTTCTCTCCTCCTCAAGCTCTGAGAGCGAAACTATTCTTTGAGCCCCGTCAGCTGATTCAATTGCAAGCCCGCCGAGGAGAGCCTCAATCAACATCGGATCACACTGGCAACCTTGTTTCACTTTCCAGCACGATCGTCTTTTCTGGAACACTGGGCATATTCGCCTCATGCTCTCGGAACAAAATGGCAACTTCCAACACGGGCTGAATGCCCAAGGTCTTGTTCGTATTATTTTTTCCCTCGGCTTGATGACGAGTTTACCAGCGCGCTCCTTGCGAACTTCAACTGGTGGCTTGTAAAGCAGATGCTGAATGAGTGATACAATGCTCCTAAGCAATCCACCGCCGGTGAGGACAATAGCAACTGAGTTGAAGCTATTGACGACTGTATCTGTGGCTTCGTTTGTGGCAGCGCCACCAAGCAAAAGTTGAATGAAGAACGGCATCCCAATGTATAAGGCAACACCGCCGATCAAGTAACATGGTCCAAGTTGTGCTATCTCCCAATAGCGCAACAGTGCAGTTGATAAACCAATGCCAGCGCTCAAAAGGAAAATCAAGCTAACCTTACCTGTTACAGCTACCACTCTCATCATCTCGGGGGTATTTGGGCGCGGGCGTGTTAGGGCACCACTTAAGATGCCGTAAAAGAGGTAAAGCATAGCGAGCACAGCAATAACAGCTGAGATGAAAGTGATCCATGTTAGTAAGGTGCTTATTGCCTCTTCAATTGCTTCACGGCGATATGAGCGTCTTGAGCTCATCATTCACCGCCTGCCGGTGGATTGCTCACAGCAGCAACTTCCTTCCCAGCGAGCAGCTCCTCAAGTTGGTCTGGGTCATTGGCATGTGCCATCGCTTCTTCTTTTGTGACGATGCCCTTCATCACAAGTTCAGCCAACGACCTCTCAAGAGTTGTCATGCCCACTTTCGTGCCCGTTTGCAATACGGAGAAAAGCTGTGGCGTCTTCCCATCCCTTATGAGCGCTCTAACTGCTGGAGTGCCAACGAGTATCTCAAACGCTGCCACCATACCTTTACCGTCGGCTCTACGAAGAAGCCTCTGCGCTATTATCCCAACGAGGTTCATGGACAGCTGAACTCTTATCTGTTGCTGTTGATGTGTTGGGAAGACATCTATGATTCTGTCAATTGTTCCAATCGCATCAGTTGTATGCAATGTTGAAATGACCAAGTGCCCTGTCTCAGCAGCTGTGATAGCAAGCGCTATCGTTTCAAGGTCTCTCATCTCACCAACGAGTATCACATCTGGGTCTTCACGCAATGCAGCCCTAAGGGCATTCGCGAAACCATGCGTGTCCTGATGCAACTCCCTTTGGTTTATCAAAGCTTTCTTGTCCTCAAAGACAAATTCAATCGGGTCCTCAACGGTGATGATATGGCATGGGAAACGCTCGTTGATGTAGTTAATCATGGCAGCCTGAGTCGTTGTTTTCCCAGAACCTGCTGGACCTGTAACGACTATAAAACCTCTCGGACGCTCGCAGAACTCTTTAACGATTGGAGGCAAGCCAAGTTCATCAATCGTTGGAACCTTAAGCGGTATGATTCTGAAAGCTGCACCGATAAGACCACGCTGGTAATAACAGTTAACCCTAAAGCGAGCGACGCCCGGAATGACATAGGCTGTATCAAGTTCCTTCGTCCTCTCAAACTTTTTGATTTCCTCTTCCTTCAACGCTTGATATATCAGCCTTTTCGCTTCCTCGTTTGAGAGTGGTGGTGTCTTTGCCCTTCGCAGCTCACCGAAGATGCGAAACATCGGTGGGCAGCCAGCTTTTATATGCACATCTGAAGCCTTATTTTGGAGCCCAAATTTGAGTAGCTCATCAAGCTTCATTTCTTTCTCCATTCCCTTGAGCACCTCCTAATTCACGCTCATCAAAAACTTAACCATGCGTCAACTGCCTCGCAAGCTCTTCAAACCTCTTTCTTTCCTCCTTCGGTATA
Organism: Candidatus Thermosaccharophagus gerlachensis; assembly: GCA_041538025.1. Lineage (GTDB taxonomy): Bacteria > Armatimonadota > Fervidibacteria > Fervidibacterales > Thermosaccharophagaceae > Thermosaccharophagus > Thermosaccharophagus gerlachensis. The sequence goes on from JBGOEV010000032.1 coordinate 13,267, forward strand.
TACTCAGCAGCCAAAACCCTAAACTCGGATGGATTGCTGCATTTGAGCAACGCATCTTCATAACTTATGATTCCATCGCGTAGGAGTTGTAGCAAATGGCTATCAAGCGTTTGAGAACCTATTTCTGAGTCCGTTTGTATGTGGCTATAGAGGTGCTGTGCTCTGCCTTGCCTTATAAGGGAACGAATAGCAGGTGTAACAACCATGATCTCAAACGCAGCCACCCTCCCTGGGCGGTCAATCCTTGGGACAAGTGTCTGCGATATGACGGCTTGCAAGCAAAGTGAAAGCTGCACCCTTATTTGTGGTTGTCTATCAGCTTCAAAAGCATCAACTATCCTGTCAACTGTCTGCGCTGCATCAATAGTATGGACCGTTGAGAAAACCAAGTGACCCGTTTCAGCTGCAGTTATCGCCCTCGCCATCGTCTCAAGGTCTCTCATCTCACCAACAAGTATCACATCTGGGTTCTGACGCAATATGTGCCTTAAGGCTGCTGCAAACGATTCTGTATCAACGCCAACCTCACGCTGCGTTATGGTTGAGAGCTTATCCTCGTGCCAATACTCAATCGGGTCTTCAATCGTGATAATGTGTGCTCTCTTGTTTTCGTTTATGTAGTCAATCATTGCTGCAAGAGTTGTCGTCTTACCAGAACCTGTAGGACCAGTCACAAGCACGAGACCTCTTGGTAGCATAGCCAATTTCTTCAGCACCTGCGGTAAACCAAGCTCATCAATCGTGCGTATCTTTGATGGAAGCGTCCTAAGAGCTGCACCGACATACCCCTTCTGCTTGAAAACATTTACCCTGAAGCGAGAAACACCTTTGAGTTCGTAAGCCATATCAAGTTCCCATTGCTCCTCAAAACGCTTTATCTGCTCTGGCGTGAGGATTGAATAGATAAGCTCTTTAGCAGCTTCTGGTGTGAGTGGCGGATATTCAGAACGAGTCAGCTTCCCGTAGATGCGGAATATCGGTGGCTCACCAACTTTTAAGTGCAGATCAGAACCGTCCCTTTCAACGACCTCCTTTAGCAATGTAGCCATATCAACCGGATAAGTCGCCATCAAACCACACCTCCTATGGTTTACCGAAACAATTGCGTAAGCATCCAACTCCCTCTATCCAACCTATGTCAAAGCAAATGAACACAAGGTTTAACTTTGTGAACCTTCAGAAGTTGGCTTTTGTGAGCGAAGCAGTGCTGCCCTTCTTCTCCTCTCCTGCTCTTCAAGCATCTGGCGTTCTTCCTCTTGGAGCCTGTGGAGTATATGGCGCATCTCGCTTGGGTTGGTTGAGTAGCGCAGGGCATCCTCTGGAGTGATGAGCTTTTCCCTCACCATCTCAGCGAGGGCTTGATTCATAGTTTGCATTCCCCAGTAGCCACCTTCCTGCTTATCCTTAGCTATGAGTTGGTAGATTGTGCCAGAGCGCCCTTCTTCAATCTCCTTGGCTATCGTTGGAGTGACAATCATTATCTCAACAGCTGCTCTCCTTCCACTGCCATCGGCAAGTGGGACAAGCTTCTGTGAGATAACTGCTAAAAGTGATTTTGACAAGCGCACACAAACCATAGGGCGCTCGTGAGGTGGAAACATGTTTATGATTCGTTCAAGCGTCTCGCTCGCGCTCGGTGTGTGCACCGTTGAGAAAACCAAGTGACCAGTCTCCGCAGCTGTCAAAGCTGCGTGGAATGTCTCTATGTCTCTCATCTCGCCAACGAGTATTACATCTGGGCTCTCACGAAGAACATACTTCAGTGCATCTAAGAAAGATGCTGTATCAGTCCCGACCTCCCTTTGGCTCACAATGGACATCTTGTCCTCGTAGACATATTCAATTGGGTCTTCAATCGTGACTATGTGGGCACGCCTCGTCTGGTTGATGAGGTCAATCATCGCAGCAAGGGTCGTTGACTTACCGCAACCAGTTGGACCAGTTACGAGTATCAGACCTTGAGAGAACATCGGATCTGTGCAAAGGCGTTTGAGCACGAGAGGTAACTTCAGCTCCTCTATTGTCCTTATCCGCAACGGTATAACACGAAAGACCATCCCAAGCGTGCCACGCTGCTGATATACGTTTATCCTGAAGCGACAAAGACCGGGGAATGTGAAACCAAAGTCAAGTTCGTGTCTCTTCTCAAAGGAGATGAGTTGGTCTTCTGTCATTATGCAAAGCGCTACCTGCTTAAGGTCATCAACGGTGAGAGGTGGATGATTTAAGCGATAGACCTTACCATGAATGCGCAAAGCAGGTGGTGAATCAACTTTAAGGAAAATATCCGAAGCCTCCTTCTCAACTGCATAGCGCATCAAACGTTCAAGATCTATCATGGCTACATCCCCTCTTCGCTTGAAGCTGCATAATATCTGCCTCAAGTTTTTAATATGCCAACCAACACTGATCATTGTCAAGCAATTGAACGGCAGAACCGTGATAACACAAGGCAGTAGATATGCGTTCATTGTGAGCTATAATTTGCGTTTGCTAAACATTAGAGACATACCTTTAAGCCGTGAAGAGCTGAAGGAGGTGTCGTAGCTATGGCTCGCAAAAGGAAACGAAGGGAAAGCGGTAAACCAAAGAAACAACGCACACAGAGAAGGAGGACTAAAAAATCGTTGCATGAGGAGATAACAGAGGAGTTCATGGATCTCGATTTGGAGTCCGCACAGGAGTGGGAAGAAGAACATCAACCATTGCTTGATGAGATACCACCTGAAGCACCGATGACCGTTGGCGACATAAGGCAGATGATAGAGGAGGAACGCTACGACCTGCTCAACCCATATGAAGAAGTTGGTGAATGCTCGCTCTGTGGAAGACCAGTCAGATACATTGACATAGCTAACTCGGACTACCCTGATGACACACCAATTGAGGAAGTAACGGACATAATCTGCAGGATATGCAGTGGCGAAGTAAGCGATTGGGAAGATTATTTTGAGGAGGGTTATTGATTGGGCTCGGACACTATACGCATGCTATGCGAACTCATAGAAATACCAAGTGTCAATCCGCAACTCGCTTCTCCATCGGAACCGAAAACGGGAGAGGTATTGCTCTCCGAATACATAGCGCAAAAGCTTGAAGCAGTTGGGATAAGCGTCATTCGCCAACCAGTAGTTGATGGGAGAGAAAACATCATTGCACTCGTTGAAGGGAGAAGCGGTAGCGAGACAATAATGCTTTGCGCGCACATGGATACGGTTAGCGGAGAAGGTATGCGCCTGCCTTTCACTCCGATCGTAAAAGAAGGGAAAGTGTATGGGCGAGGTGCTTGTGACACAAAGGCGAGCATAGCAGCTATGCTCACATCCATTATGAAATCCACAACCACTGGGCGCATTAAAAAGACAGTTGTGTTCGCTGCAACTGTTGATGAAGAATACACAGCAACTGGTGCAGTTGTCTTAAGGGATTGGTTGAAGGAACAAAAATTTGGCTTACCGAACTTGTGCATCGTTGGTGAACCAACAGAATTAAAGGTAGCAACTGCTCATAAAGGTTTCATACGCTTCCACATACGCACATTCGGCAAGAGCGCCCATAGTAGCCAACCGCACATGGGCATAAATGCAATCTACAGGATGGCGAAGCTAATACCGTTGATTGAGAAGTATTCAAACGAGGTTTTAGCGAACTTACGCCACCCAACTCTTGGAGCCCCAACGATCAGCGCCAATGTGATAAAGGGGGGACACGCCCCAAATGTGATACCAGATGTGTGCGAGATATTCGTTGACTACAGGACACTACCATCGCAAGACCCCATGGACGCTTGGAAGAAGCTCAAAGAATATATAATGGCGTCGCCTGATATTGACTTTCAAGTTGAGTTTGAGCAGCCAGAGATAATTGACAGTGGTATGGAAACACCAGATGTGCCATCGGTTGCTACCTTAATCAAGCTCGTCAAAGAGGTGCTTGGTGAAGCCCAACGAGTGGGTGTGCCCTACAGCACAGACGCAAGCAAGTTCGCCTCAATTGGCATACCAAGCGTTGTCTTCGGACCTGGAAGCATCGCTCAAGCACATTCTTCGGAGGAGTTTGTTGAAGTTGAGCAAGTTGAAGCCTATGCTTCCATCATTGAGCGTCTCATAGGCGACGAGTAGAAACACAAACACATTAACAACATCAAGCAGGATTTGAGAGCGCATCAATGTATAGCGAAACAGTGTGTGAGGCTATTTCGTCCCAAGCGCCTTCCCAGCTTGGGATGAGCGACATGGCACGCTTACTCATTTCCTTCTGCAAGCCACCGTAAAGTAAACAAAGCATTTTAGCCATGCCGTCATAATCTGAGGGTGAATCAACGAATAGAACTGCGTCTCCAAAACGCCTTTCAACTTCTGCCTCCCCACGAACTGTTACGGTTGGTAACCCATGCTGAATACACACAATGAGTGTCCCGCGTCGAGTTGATGCGCCATCTGGGAAAGGAAGGAGTGCAGCGTCACACAACTGCAAGAGATGCGATACATTCTGTGGCTGTTGTGCACCCATCCACATGATGCGCTCATTGATACGAAGTCTTTTAGCCAACTCAAGTATCGCACGATGGTATGCAAACTTCTCCGGTCTAAATTCACCGATGACCATCAAACGTGATTTTGTGCAATGCATGTTAAAACGCCAAAACGCTTTTAGGGCTGTCTCTGTGCCCTTGTGAGGATGTATGAAGCCAAAGTAAGCTACAACAAATTCGTCGTTCTGAATTCCGAGCTCGTTGCGCAACTTTTTCCTCATATCTTCATGAAGCCAACATGGACGTATCGTTGGACCTGCTGTGCTTACCCTTACCTTGCCAGCAATCACTGGCGCATAGCGAGCAATTGATTCTCTCTCACTACTTGATGGGACGAGCACACCCTTCGTTGGTATCATAAGAACGATGTTAGCAAGCTTGCGCAATGGATGCGCCATCTTAAACTCATGAAGAGTTAAGACAGTTTTCAACCCTGACACAGCTAAGATGTATGGCAGCACAATAGGTGAAAGAGCATAGCCATATGCTTTTGCTGGGTAAATGATATGCACTATGTCAGGCTTGCAGTCTTTGACCACCGCACATATTTTGCCGAGATGCCTTAAAGACCAACTCTCAATTTGAATGAGTTTGTATGGCAGAGTAGCCACATCATCAGGGACACACGATTGCGAGACAAGCAATGTTACTTTCAAGCCAGCCCTGCAAAGCGCTAAGGCAAGCGGTGCTGTGTAATCGCCAATGCCACAGATAAGCGGTGGATGAGAACCAGCGACGATGCAGACATGCATTCAACCATCACCTAAGTAAAGAGGAGTCAAAAGTGAACATAAGTTCTCCACCCCTCACTTTATCCCAATAACGTTTGGTTGCCAGTGCATCAGCTTGAGCGCTTCAATGTAATCGGAGCAAGTCAGACTGTTTGGCGGCTTCCCAGTGAGGGCTACGACTATACCATCCATGACATTTGTTCCGAATGTGCGCCCATCAAACTCTGGCGTCGTTGTTACAAGTAACTTTACTCCCCTTGAGCGCAGTTCTTGAATGTCCTGCTGTGTCGTTGTGTTAGTAAGTATCATCTTCCCCGAGATGTCGCTTGGCATGTAACGCCTTATTAGGTGAAAGTCGCCAGCAATGAGTTCAGCCCACGCATACAAGTTCGCATACCTTGGTGTGATCATCTCTTGTCTTTCGCCAACTGGATAAACAAGCGTGATTGGTAGCTTAGTCACCAACGGCACTATGATGTTGCTCAATATGAGGTATAACTGCCATGAGCGCACTGGCAGGTTCACGCCGATGCAAAAAGCTAAGTCACCAAACATTAAGTCACATCCAGCCTCATACAATGCTCTTGCAAGGAAAGCCCTATCAACAGAGCTGACTATGAGGGTCTTCAAGCCGTTGAATTGGATTATCCCTTTCTCTTGCAACCATCTTACGGTAAGCGGCTCAACATAGCGTTTCCATCCACTGCCATCAACGACTGGCGTTCGCTTTGGTATCTTTGAAAGCATCAGGGCTTGTGAGAATGCATATTGCTTACTCCCGCAGTATATGTAGATGTCCATTCCGCCCAAGCAAATTACGTCAACTGCGCCATCAAGTTCCATCATGATACGAGCAAGCTTTTTTATGTCGCCATCTGTGCCAATGCGTTCCACGAGGAAACATTCACCAGCGATTGTTACCTTGACACTCTTGTCCCGCTTTGATGAACCGAGACTTACGCTGACTACGTGCTTCATCTTGAGGGTGGAGCCCCCGATGAGCCAATCTACTCCCGCAACTCATCAAGAACAGCTTCGAGAGAAATTTTGTCACACCGCGTTTAGTGGTGGCATGGAGTTGCTGATCTTGAGTTAGGGCAACCACATGACGCATCGTGGATTTGGCGGAGGGGGCCGGATTCGAACCGGCGCACCCTTTCGGGCATACGGGATTTCAAATCCCGCGAGGTTCCAGGCTCCTCAACCCCTCCATCTTGCCATATCTTTATGATAGCGCACCACCCTAAGGTGATGCTCACTTCTCCAGCAGTCCCATCCTCTCGAATATTAAGTCCACATGCCTGACGAAATATCGGTAATCAAAGCACTCATCTATCTCCTCGTTGGAGAGTGACGAACGAACCCTTTCATCCTCAAGCAGGACCTCTTTCATGTGCCTCTCTTCCTCAAGAGCTTTGAAGGCAGCACTTTGAACGACGCTGTATGCTTCATCTCTTCCCCAACCCTTCTCAATAAGCTTGAGCATGATACGCTGTGAACAAAACACGCCATGTGTGCGCTCAATGTTACGGCACATCCTTTCTGGGTATACAACCATGCCATTTATTATCTCTGTGAAGCGCCTGAGCATATAATCAACCAATATGCTCGCCTCTGGTATGGTTATACGCTCAACAGATGAGTTAGTAAGGTCTCTTTCATGCCATGTGGTTATCGTCTCAAGTGCCGGAATTACATATGACCTGACAATCCTCGCCAACCCACATATCTGTTCACACTTGTGCGGGTTGCGTTTATGTGGCATTGCTGAGGAACCTCTTTGCTTCGCTGAGAAGGGCTCTTCAACTTCAAGTATTTCGGTGCGCTGTAAGTTTCTTATCTCCGTTGCGAACTTCTCAAGCGAACCTGCTATTATGGCGAGTGTGCATATGTATTCAGCATGCCTATCACGCTGCAATATTTGTGTTGAGACAAGTGGGCGCTTTAAGCCGAGCCTCTCAAGCACTATCTCTTCAACCCTTGGGTCAATCGTCGCGTAAGTTCCTACAGCACCCGATATCTTACCGACGCCCACCACATCCTTCAGCCTGAGCAAGCGTTCTCTGTGCCTTTGCATCTCAGCTATCCAAACAGCGAGCTTCAAGCCAAAAGTTATCGGCTCAGCATGAACACCGTGCGTGCGCCCCATCATAAGCGTGTCCTTGTATTCAACGGACTTCTTCCGCAAAGCATCAATGAGCGCATCAACATCTTCAATCAACAATTCACACGCTTGCTTCATCCTTAACCCAAGCGCCGTATCCTCAATATCGTATGAAGTGACACCCATATGCACATAGCGAGCTTCTTCACCCATCCCTTCGGTCATAGCTTTAACGAACGCTATCAGGTCATGATGATAAACTTTCTCAAGCTCAAGGACCCGCTCAACGGTGAACGATGCTCTTTCTCGTATGAGCTTTGCAGCTTCCTTTGGTATATAGCCGAGTTCCGAAAGAGCGTCACATATGGCAAGTTCCACTTCCATCCACGAATTAAACTTTGATTGGAGCGTCCAAAGCTCCCTCATCTGAGGGTATGAGTAGCGTTCCCAAATGGCGCTGGACAACTTTTACCACCTCGCTTCAATAGTTTAGGTTGAACTGATGCAGTGTAGCATAATGCAAGTTTAGCATAGACGCTATGAGAGTAAGCAACTCCAAATGAAACGGCAATCAAAGATACTTTGGGCGTTTGAAGATGATGCAATCAAGAGGCATTGGAGAAATGTTCAGCATTAACTTGGTCAAGCTGGTGATAAGATTTGTTCAAGCACTCCCTTCACCCGTAGCTATTTGCATGGTTGGGAAGACCATCGGTAAAGTAGCTTATCGTTTTTTGCCAATGTGGCGAATACGCATACTGCGGAACTTAGACCTCATATTCGGAGACGCGCTTGATACAGGGCAAAAGCTATCAATCGCTCGGGAAGTGTTCAAGCACTTTGGCTGCTTAGTATGTGAGATGGGCTGGGATTGCTCCAGACATGGCATACCGCTTGATTGGTGGGTGAGGATGGTTGGCAGGGAAAACCTTGAAGAGGCTATATCCCAAGGTAAGGGCGTAATCCTCGTTACAGCCCACCTTGGCAATTGGGCTTTGATGTGCCGTTACTTAAGGCAGCTTGGATACATGGTCCGCCCACTAATACGAATGCCATCAAACACTGCAGCAAGGGAAGGGCTCATCATGCTCATGAAGCAATACGATGTGAAGTGGATTCCCACTCCACCATACTACGATGCTGTAAAGCAATGTCTCAAAGCTCTTAGGAACGGTGAATTAGTTTGCCTGTTCGTTGACAGGTATGCTAAGGGGATAGTTGTTGACTTTATGGGAGTGCCAACAGAAACAGCAACTGGCGTTGCCATACTGCACTTGAGAACTGGGGCACCAATAGTTCCGATCTTAGCCTTTAGGGATGGCTATAGACACAATATCTTTGTCCTGCCAACGATGCACTTTGAATTGCGTGGCAACCACGAAGAGGACATAAGAACGATAATGCAATCAATCAACAGCTTACTCAGCGAGTGGATAATGCGCTACCCAACACAGTGGATATGGATGCATAGGCGTTGGCGCAAAAGGGATGGGCGTGACCGCTAATATCAGGACATAAATGAGGTAAGCGAGATGCTCAACCATTTGGAAACCTCGCTAACTGCTGACAATACCCTGTCGTAGCGCATCCTCTTAGGACCAAGGACAGCTATAGTTCCACCGTGCATCTCACCGATGGAGTAAGGTGCTCCAACAAGACTGCATTCAGCCAGCACATCTATTGGTGGCTCAGGCGACTGCGCCACACCACCAAGCAATTCCATCCCTATCGCTGTCCATGGAGAGGACTCGCAAGCGAAATAATAAGGTTCAAAAAAGAACCACTTTAGAGGTTCACTCAGCAGCTCAACCAGAGAGCGCGCGCGATGCACATCCATGAACTCTGGCTGGGAGAGGAGTTGCGTGAAGTTGCTAACAAAGACAAGCATACAGTTGGCTCGAAGTGTCTCTTGAATCATCTCAAAGTTCATGCGTAACAACTTTGAAACAGCGTTGTAAGAACCAGTAAGCGCGTTCTTGAAGTGCTGCATGAACGACGATGGGCGCATGCGCAAAACCTGAGACAGTTTAAGCCCGCAAAGCGAAGCCCTAAGGAGCGATGATACATATTTCAAGCTGCCTGCATCAACAGGGATAGCAGAGTAAAAGAGGCGATGAAAAACCTTTCCCTTGCCCAATGTCACCATGACGAGGAGTTTCTTCGGTGTCGGTGCCGAGATATTTATTTCACACAACGGTTCCTCCCCTGATAGAGTAAACGACGCCAAAGCAGCATAACCAGTCAAAGATGCAAGCAGCCCTAAAGCTGCCCTAAGCAGTTCCTCAATGGCACAGTATTTGACTTGGAATGTTGAGCGCACCATCGCAATCTCGTTTGGCTTCAATGGCTTTGGTGAAAGAAAACGATCAACATAGAGACGGTAACCTTTATCTGATGGCACCCTGCCTGCGGATGTGTGAGGTTGCTTGACCAACCCCATACTCTCAAGCGCTGCGAGCTCAATTCTAACAGTCGCAGGGCTTATACCGAGTTTGTATTCTCTGACGATGGCTTCCGAACTGACTGGCATAGCAGTGCTTATATGCTTCTCAACAACTGCCCGAAGTATGCGCTCCCTGCGCGGATTAAGTTCTAAAGGCAAGGGGCGCATAGCCCTAAATGCTCACCACCTTTCCTCAATTCAAAATTGTTTTGATGTTAATGTGCCTTGGTAAATTTTTCAAGCGCACTCGCACAACCTTACCGCCACCTAACACTTCATCACCGTTGTAAAAGACAACTGCCTGCCCAGGAGCAACACCGATTTGCGGTTCTTCCCACTTTACGAAGGCACTTAAGCGCCCATCACACTTAATGATATGCACCGTCGCTATTGACTCCTTTGAGCGATAGCGATGCATCACCGTGCATTTAAAAGGCTCTTGCGGTATTTCACCGCTTACTAAATTCACATCGGAAAGCTCAGCCTCAGAGACCTCAAGCCAGAAACGCTCACCAACTATAACAGCTTTCGCGTCTGGGTCTATAGCCACAACATAGAGTGGTTTACCAGATGGGCTTCGTATGCTGATACCTCTTCTTTGTCCAACAGTGTAGTAAGCGATGCCACGATGCATACCAAGTATACTGCCATCAACATACATGAGAGGACCCTTTGCACCAGCGCTTGGGTAGCGCTCAATAACAACACTTTGATGCTCATCATCCATAGCAAAGCATAGGTCTTGGCTTTCTTCCTTCTCAGCAACCTTTAAGCCCAGTCGCCTCGCAAAAGCTCTAACATCCTCTTTTCTCATCTCGCCAATCGGCAGAAGCAGAAAGCGCATCACATCTTGTGTAAGCATGTAAAGTGCATAGCTCTGGTCTTTGCTTTTATCAATTGCCCTAAGGAGCTTGAAGCGCCCAGCTGAATCATCAAAGGCTATGCGGGCATAGTGTCCAGTGGCAATGTAGTCGGCACCGAGTGCTAAAGCCCTCCTTAAAAAATACTCAAACTTGATGTAGCGGTTACAAAGCAAACAAGGGTTGGGAGTGAGCCCACTGGCATACTCCTTCGCAAACACATCAACGACTTGACGTAAAAACTCTTCCTCAAAGTTCCAGACATAATGCGGTATACCGAGCTTGTAAGCAACACTACGAGCATCCATCACAGCCTCAAGCGAACAACAGGAACGGTTACTACCTTTCCCCCATAGCTTAAAAGTTATGCCCACGACATTGAAGCCGCGCTCAACCAAAACAGCTGCTGCAACCGAACTATCAACACCACCGCTCATGGCAACGAAAACAGTTTTTTGACTCAATGTCACCACCTACAATCATTGCTTTGCAAGCAATTTCAAAAGCGCTTCACCAAACGCCTTAGCTGCGTTTGGTCCGTTCGCTGTTACGATGTTATCATCAACTTGAACATCAGCACCAGTATAAATAGCTCCCTTTGCTTCTATGCGAGCCTTCTCCGATGCCCATACAGTTGCCTTCCTACCTTTGAGCAAGCCAGCGTTTGCGAGCGTCACAGGTGCTATGCATATTGCACCGATCACCTTGCCGAGCTTGTGAGCACGCACAAGGAGTAAATGAAGGAGCTTATCGTTCCAGTATTGGCTTGCACCGACTCCACCAACGAGGACAATAGCGTCTACTTTCTTTGGGTCTACATTTTTAACGAGCACATTTGGCTTTACAGTTGCTCCAAGCATCCCTTTAACTGATTGGGTCGTGGTTGAAGCTATAAGCACTTTCGCACCGTGAGCACGAAGCACTTCGCTTGGAACCAACAGCTCTTCATCTCTAAAATCTTTTTGCGCTATGACCATAACCACAACCTTGCCATCAACCCTTGGCAGAGCACCAGCGAAAGCTACGGAAACCAAAATCAGCAACACAACACCACTTGCAACCTTATGCATAGTTCAAGCCACCTCCACTTGCTAAGCTTCAGTTAATGATACCTATTGCCAAAATCTCATCATAATGCCAAAGGTGGCTTTGAGCAAGTAATAGCAACTCGGCTCAGGTGATGAGCAATGAATGGGAAAGAAAGAGCGATAAGCGCATTCAAGGAAAAGTTTGGTTGCGAGCCGACAATGCTGTCAAGCTCGCCAGCGCGTGTGAATGTCATCGGTGAACATACCGACTACAACGATGGTTTTGTCATGCCCATGGCGATAAACATGAGGTTATGGGTAGCGTTCAACCCAAGAGATGATGAGGTTGTGCGAGTCTTCTCCGTGGAGATGGCTCAGGTGGATGAATTTGAGTTAAGGGAAGCTCTCTCAATGATGCGAAGCTTAGAAGCACAATGGAGCAACTACATCAGAGGAGTCGCATGGGCTTTGATGAACGAGGGCATCTCACCTTGTGGCATGGATGCATGTATCGCAAGCGATATCCCAATAGGTGCTGGCTTAAGCTCATCTGCAGCTATTGAGACTGCTGTCGCTACAGCAATGCTTCATGAGCAAATCGGGTCTGTTGATAAGACACGCTTAGCCAAGCTTTGTCAGAGAGCTGAAAACGAGTTTGTTGGTGTTAGGTGCGGGATTATGGATCAGATGATTTGCATGCACGGCAAAAGTGGGCATGCGCTCTTGCTTGATTGTCGCTACCTAACGTTTGAGCATGTTCCAATTTCGCACCCAAGTTATGTGTTCGTCGTAGCTGACACGGCAAAGGAGAGGGAACTGTCGGCATCGGAATACAACATCAGGAGACAACAATGCGAGGAAGGAGTTAAACTCCTAAGCCACCTGCTACAGCGGGAGATAAAAGCCTTAAGGGATGTCTCTTACGAAGAGTTCAAAACTGTTGAGCATATGCTCCCAGATGTGATACGGAGGCGCTGCAGGCATGTGATAACTGAGAACGAAAGGGTGCACGGATTTAGGATGGCTTTCTTGAGTGGCGACATAGTGAAAGCTGGCAAGCTCATGGATGAGTCCCATATGTCGCTCAAAGAGGATTATGAGGTGAGCTGTTTTGAGCTTGATGTCATGGTTGAGTTGTTGCGCTCTCACAAAGGAGTTATCGGTGCAAGGCTCACAGGGGCTGGCTTTGGTGGGTGTGTGATAGCACTCGCTTTGAAGGAGGCTGTAGATGAGATTCTCTCATCCATCCCACAGATGTATGCAAAAGCAACTGGGTTAACACCGACACTAAATGTTTGCGAGCCCTCAGAAGGTGCAATGCTTGAAAAAGTTTAGCAGCGGAAGGGAGCCAGATCAGAAGTCAAGTATTTCAAGGGCGCTTTCAAATGTGGCAACAAATGTGACATCATCAACTCGCTTTGCTCTCTTCGGTCTGATTTGATCGGCTATCTCCTTACTACCGACCTTGAGTTCGCCTTTGATTGGGAGCTGTAACTTCAATGGCTTGCAGTGTCGAATCCGTCTCATAGCTTCCTTTGCGCCCTCCCTTATGAGTTCCCTTGCACGTTTTGGTGACAGCATCTTTGCACAATGCCTTGAATAGCCCTCCTTCACTGCAACAGTAACTATCTCTTCGCCGAGCAGTTGCTTCGCTTCATCGCATGCAGCCTTATCACCGCTGACCATAACAACTGGGACATCGTAATGACCCGCAATTAAAGCCACTTGCCCTATCTCGCCCATCTCTATACCGTTATACCAATAACGGCTTTCCATCTTTGAACTTTGCGTGTGATGAAGGACTCCGTTTTTCGTTCCCATCATTGCATGGAAGCCTATGCACAACACAGCATCAAAACTTTCATCCAATCCAACAAGCCATGTTGGGCGATGTGTGCCAGTTATGAACTGAGCGTCTGGATGCATCTCCTCTGGGATGAAATTGAAACCGCCACCATGCCCATCAAGCACGACTATCTCGGTCGCACCACCGTCAAGACATCCTTGGACTGCAGCGTTCACTTCGCCCATTAAAAGCCTCCTTGCTTCCTCATACAGCTCAGGTTGCTTCTCACGAGTCTGCTCAAAGAGGCAAATGCCACTCACACCTTCAAGGTCTGTAACAATGTAGACCTTCATTTTTAAGCTCACCTCCGAGTGTTCATGTGAGCGTAGCATTGTGTAGCATCATCAATGTTATCACAAGGTCACACACCAACAGTTGCGCTAACAAGGACGTCCTTGAAAATCCCATTGCAGCTTTGTATCGTAAGTTTCGCTTTATCTTTGTTGATGCAAAGTAAGTCACCATGCTATGGATTCGGCACTTCGCAATCTGTCATAGACCATGGCTGAAATTGGTAGTATGAAGAATTTCAGCCTGCCCTCTTTACAGCTATTGACAGTCGTTCAAATAGAGTTAAACTTAGAAAGCGCACAGTATTGAATCAAACCAAGCTGCCAACGATGTCATGCGCTGTCGTTCGCAGCCATAAAGTTGGCTGTGCATCTTTGCCGAGCTTAAGAAACGCGAGGTAAAGATGTTAGCGCAGGCACCGACTGGCAGAAAGGGAGGGCTTCTAAGTGCCGATAGGTCGTGTGAAATGGTTCAACAACAAGAAAGGATATGGCTTCATAGAACGAGATGACGGTGAGGATGTCTTCGTGCACTACAGCGAGATACGCGGGCAAGGTTACCGCACCCTCAAAGATGGTCAGACAGTTGAGTTTGAGATTGAAGAAACACCTCGTGGGCTAAGGGCGGTGAATGTCCGAGTAGTGCGCCAACGCTCCGACCTGCGTTTTGAGTAACAATAACAAGCTACCATCGGTAAGAAGACAATAGCTGTTAAGGGTTTGAGAAGGGGAAGCTATTTTTGTGTAATCAAGGCGATCCCCAGCAAGGCAAATCAAACAGGAGTATGCGCCATAATTGAAGAAAAGAAGGCAGGTAGCTTCACATGTGATTTTGCGGGGAGGAAAAGACCGTGCGAAGAAAAGCGCTTTTCACATTCGCTTCTCTATTTATGGCGTTGCTACTTCAGGTCGGATGTGTCGAGGTCAGGACATGGGTAAAGGCTAACGGCTATGTTGTGAAGGAAATCATCATACACACAAACCGCTACTACGAGGAGTCACTCAAAAAGAGAGCAAAGAACTCCCTTGACGGTTGGAGTGTATGGCATGTGCGACGAGGTGACACAATTGAAATACACCTCAAACGCAAGTTTGATCCAAAGCGCATAAGCTCGCCGTTCCCCGGGATGCGCGTAAGCTACGAAAGGGAGTTAAAATGGTTTCCACCAACTGGTCGTTTCCGATACAGCGAGACATTTGATTTTTCGAAGTTCGCCAAAGCCTTGAACTTGGCTGACCCAGAACTTGGTGCGTTAGATAAGGTAAACGTTAGCATCACCATAACTATGCCATCCAAGGTCATGCCAAAGCTCAGCAACTCAAACGATGTGCATGGCAACAATGCAAGGTGGACAATTGAGCGCTTCGGCGAATCAGTTGGTAAACAAGTGCTTGAGTTTGATGTCGTTGCGAGCGGTATACGAAGAACAGTTGTGTTGCTTTATGTGCTCATCCTGCTTTGTATACTTATCGGTGGCTACATCTTTTATCCTAAAGTCAGCGAACTGATGGGTAGCATCTCAGACAGGCTCAGCACGATGAAAACGATAGGATGGCTACGAAAGAAAAAACGATAGCACGAAAATAGGCAGCGCCTTTGAAAGATGAACGAAATGAGTTGCGTTACAAATTTGCTTTTGACTGGCATACCGAGAGTTGGAAAGACGACGATAGTGAAGCGAGTGATTGAAAGTTGCGAGCTGCCATTCGGTGGCTTTTACACCGAAGAGATACGCGAGGGCGGAGATAGGGTCGGCTTCAAAATAGTTACGCTTGATGGGCGTGAGGGAATATTGGCGCATGTGCGTATACGCTCAAAACATTTCGTTGGAAGGTATGGAGTTAACATTGAGGATGTGAAAAATGTGGCTATGCCTGCGCTCCAAAACGCTCTCAAGGAGGGCAAAGTCATCGTCATTGATGAAATAGCCTCTATGGAACTTCGTTGTCCCGGATTCGCTGAATTAGTTGTTCAATGCCTTGATAGCAAACAACCACTGTTAGGCGTCATACAGGCAAAGCCGATTCCATTCCTTAGAAGCATAAAGGAGAGGAAGGATGTGGAGTTGATCAACGTCACACCGTTCAACAGGAATGATTTGCCCGAGCTGATTTCAAAACGCCTTCAGGAGATGTGGTTGAGATGGCGCTCAAATTTGCAGCAGACGCAATGCTCGGAAAGTTAGCTCGTTGGTTAAGACTGCTTGGATACGATGTTTTTTATCTGCCAGATGCAGATGATGAAACTCTGCTCAAGGTAGCGAAGGATGAAGACAGGATTCTGCTGACGAGAGATACTCAACTGCTCCGTCGGAAGGATGTGCCAGCATTCCTGCTGATACTGAGCGATAGCTGGCAAGAGCAACTCCTGCAAACAGCATTTCACTTTGACCTTGACTTGGATGGGCAACGAATGACAAGGTGTGTTGAGTGCAACGAATTGCTTGAGCCAGTTAGTAAAGAGCAAGTGCGCTGTGAAGTCCCACGCTATGTCTATAGAACGCAATCTCAATTTGCACGCTGCCCAAAATGTAAGAAAGTCTTTTGGATGGGCTCACACTGTGAACGCGCCAACAAAATCATTGAGCGAATCAAAACGCAAATTGCAGAGCTGAAATCACAACAGCACGATAAAACGCAAACAGTCAGCGACCCATGAAAAACAACTTCAAACGATCTCTTCCTTGCGGGCTGCAAAACAAACTCGGTCAATACGAGAGGAGGGGTATGAAGAATGGGCGTTGAGGCTTTGAGGGCGATGGGACAGTTGCTGAGGCGACATGCGGTTGAAACGACTACCCTTGCTGGGTCGGGACACCCGACGACTTGTCTGTCCGCTGCCGATATCGTTGCCACCCTTTTCTTCACAACACTTCGCTACGATGTCCCCAACCCAGACAACCCCCTCAATGACCGCTTCGTCCTCTCTAAAGGTCACGCAGCGCCATTGCTTTACGCCGTCTGGGCTGAAGCGGGAGCGTTTCCCGTTGAGCACTTGAAAACTTTGCGCCGTATTGACAGCGAACTGGAAGGTCACCCAACTCCCCGATTCAAGTGGGCGGAAGTTGCAACGGGTTCGCTTGGGCAAGGCTTGTCCATTGCTAACGGCATGGCACTGGCTGCGAAGATGGACAAACTGCCATACCGAGTTTACG
>JBGOEV010000033.1:0-28156 GCA_041538025.1 Candidatus Thermosaccharophagus gerlachensis
AAATGGAACGCTGTGGCGAAACATGGGCTTTGTTGAGACGAGTCCCTATGCCGAGGTGATTTAACAGCGTGTATGTCGTCATCGTTTACGATGTGGAGCAAAGTCGGGTGGCGAAAGTTTGTCAGTATCTCAGGCGTTGGCTTCATTGGGTTCAAAATAGCGCGTTTGAGGGCGAACTGAGCGAATCTCAACTGGAACGCATCAAGGCAGAGTTGAGCGACTTGATTGACCCTGACCACGACAGCATTTACATCTACTGCCTACCTGAAAAGCGATGGGTAACGAAGGAAGTTTTGGGTCAAACCAAGACAGTTGTGGATATGCTGTTAGAATGAACGCAGAGACAAGCAAGACTTTAAAGGCTACTGACAGGTGCGGATGAAGGTATAAAATTTACACATAACAAGGGGTGAGAAAAATGCATCAACAGCAATGGCAACGGAGACAGCAAGTAACAGGATTACAAATCGGTGCTGGTGAATTGGGTGTTGGTGAAATACTGATAGCCAAGGCAGAACCAGATATTTATCTCAATAACCCCTTTCGTCTGCTTCAGCTCTCAACAAATGCTTCGTTAAGCCAAATCCAGAGGAAAATTCACGAATTAGAATTGCGAATACAACTCGGTATTGACCCACCTTCACAGAATTTACAATTTATTCGCCAAACTCTTAGTGACCCACTGCAGCGCCTTGCTTATGAGATATTTTGGTTTTGGGGTGATGAAAATAGTGATGAAGGATTGAGAGCCTTTAGAGATGGCAATGTTGGTGGTGCAATCACAATTTGGGAGCAAATGTTAAATGACTTTAATGCAGTCCACAACTTATCGGTGCTTTTCCATTTTATGGCCTTAGAATTAGAATTGAGAGGGAATTTGAAAATGGCAACGACGCGCTACCAATGGCAGAGTCATTGGCAAAAAGCTTGGGAACTCTGGCTCAAGTCAATAGACGGTGGGGGAATAAGAAGATACCTTCGGAATAGGGTAAGAGAACTAAATGATCCCCGTGTGAATGAAAGAACCGTGGAAGAGTTCAGCAAAGCCTTACCCTTAGCATTGGCACTTATCAATGCTCGTTTGGCGCTTCGGGCAGCAGAGCGAACGGACGATGACTCCTTAGCGTCCTTCCACAGGAAGTTGTTATTAGAATTCACCACTGAAGCAATTGCCATCTGGGCTCTCAAAAAGGCAGCCAAGCCCTTAATAGATGAATTACAAGTGCTATCGGAAACCACTCACCAAGACGACATAAGTCATAACCCACTTCAAAAGGCACATCAGCTCTTGGAGCAGGCTACTCGTCCCGTGCGGATTTTAGATAAATTGTTGCCAGATGACCCCGATGTCCAAGCCCTGCGAGATAAAACTGCAATGGGAGTGCGACGATTGGTTCACGCTGCTGTAAAACCTGATGATTTTTCGCAATTGCCGGAGATCGTGAAATTACTGAAAGTTGCTGCTAACCTTGCAGGCACTGCTGAGGCAAAGAGATCTTTGATCAATGAGGCATCAAATCTGGAGACTATGTTACAGGTTATCCCTTTGTTGAATGAACTAACGGCTTTACTTAAGGAAGCGGACTCAAAGGCACAGAGATTGTTGAGTCTATCCGGCGCGATCACAGCAATGGACGACGCGGAGAGGTTATTAAATAAGGCTGAACCTTTACTAAGGCAATTAGACGCTGTGTCAATAGAAGATAGTGAATTAAATCGATTGAGAAACCAATTTTATGATGCGGTAGCAGTGCGAGTGCACCATCTCATTGTTGAGGCAGTGAAGGCAGGGAATAGAAATCTTGCGAGGGCAAAAGCGCTTTTAGAACGGGCATTGAAAATTGCCCGTGATCCCCAACAATGGCTGGTTCTACAGATGGAAATACAGTCTTTGGAAATGATAATCGCCCGTCAGAGGGAAAGCAGCGCGAGGAAAACAGGTTGGGCAATTCTCGTTGGTGTAGGGCTGATTATCGGGTTCATTGGTTTTATTAGCAACTGGTGGCAGCAGACAAATTCCACACACAGAGGCAGCGAGGCAACTGTGCAGGACAGATCAAGTCAGATAGTTCCCATGGTGCCATCGTCTCCGAAGACTTCTCTTCAGGCTCAATCTAAGACAAAGGCTCAATGGATCGAATATTTGGGCTTGCAACAGCATCTCAAAGAATATGAAGAGGGGCGGCTGAAGCGGGATTCAATAAGAGAGATACTGTCCGATTTGACTTACGAACAATCCTCTGTTCGCCTTGACAAAGAAACTTATGGTGATTTAGACGGCGATGGTTTGAAGGAAAAGATAGTTGTTGTAGGGATTAATACAGGGGGATCGGGAACCTTCGTTTATCTGCTGGTGCTAAAGAAGGGAAGGTGCATCGCGGTCAAATCCTTAGGGGATAGGATAGTAGTTAACTCCTTGACTGTCAAAAAACGAGAGATTATTTTGGATATGCTCACACATGATTTCGATGACCCGATGGCGACGCCAACTAAAAAGGTTGTTGCTCGGTATAGGTTAGTGGGGGAGAACCTTCTGAGCGAGGAAAGCCTGCGACTTGCCTATTTGGAAAAGCGTATTAAAAACCTGAAGTCGGAAATTACACGAATCGAATCTGCAATGCTAAAATTGACTGACTCAATCATGAGACTCCGCTCCAATATAGAAACACTTCGGAAACAGATTACCGCTATTGAGCAAACTCATCCGTCAGGTTTCTTTACGGATGAAGAATTCCAAAACTATCAGGCGTTAGTCCGACAGCATGATGAACTTGTGGGTAAGCACAACGCTCTTGTGAGACAAGGTAGATTACTGCTGCAACAGTATAAGCAAAAAATTGCAGAATACAACCGCTTAGTGGATGAATACAACAATTTGCGGTTGAAAGTAGAATAACCAATTGACAAGGAGGTGAGGATATTGTTTCAACGGTTGTGGCGAACAATGAGGCAATGGCGGTATCCGCCAGAATTTCGGATTGAAGCACCAACGATGTTGCCAGAGGTGCTGGCAGCGCTTCAGAGACTGGAGGCATTAGTTCTGTCAGAGTCCACATTTCAGGAGAATGATGCTTTGCTCAACCTCGTCGCTGAATTGGCGACTGGATTGTGGCGATTACGACGAAGATTGCAAAATACGCCAGAAGATCATGACGATTTGCGTCGTGCAAAACGGATTTGCCAAGCCCTCTGGGACACTATGGAGGAGAAGGGGGTTATGGTTCACGATCACACTGGAGAAAGTTATGACCCTGGCATGATGGTAGAGGTTTTGACGTTCCAAGAAAACAAAGCTTTGACGAGAGATCAAATCGTTGAAACCATCAAGCCATCTGTATTTCTACAGGGACGTTTGATTCAATGGGGCGTTGTGATTGTCGGCACTCCAAACAAAAAGGAGGGGAACAATGATGCGGTTAACGATTGACTTCGGGATTGACTTGGGCACTACCAATAGTAGTATCGCTGTGTTAAAGGGGGTAGAGCCAGTTATCATTAAGAATAACGAAAATGAGGACATTACGCCATCGGCAGTTTGGATTAGCCGTCAAGGGCAGATATTTGTTGGCAGACTGGCAAAGAACCAGCCCGACGCAGCGATAGAGTTCAAATTGAGCATGGGAACAAATCGCACATGGCATCTTGGTCAGAAATCCCTGACGGCTGAGGAGTTATCTACAGAGGTTCTCAAAGTCTTGCGGGGTGACGCTCAGAAACGGTTAGGGGAAGAAATTACTGCCGCCGTTATCGGGGTTCCCGCTAACTTCAACCTTGCGCAATGTAAAGCGACAGAGCGGGCAGCTATAAGCGCTGGCTTTACAACGGTGCGTCTCATTCAAGAACCAGTGGCAGCAGCATTAGCTTACTCATTTCAAGGTGAGTTTGATCGCAATTTCTGGTTAGTCTATGACTTGGGTGGAGGCACTTTTGATGCTGCCATTATCTCTATCCGAGAGGGAGTAACGGATGTTGTTGCGCACGGTGGGGACGAAAACTTAGGCGGTAAATTGATTGATTGGGATATTGTTGACCATCTCTTCATCCCTGCTTTGAAGCGAAAATATGCACTTGATTCCCTTAACCGAGCCGACAAGCAGTCAGCAGAAAGGTGGAAGACCCTCCTTCACTATCTGAAATTGGAGGCAGAAAAAGTGAAGATCCGACTGTCTCGTGATCTTGTGACAGAAACACTGCCAGAGCATCCTCTGGGGTTAGATGAGAAAGGAGAGCCTATCTGGCTGGAAATGGAAGTCACTCGTGAGCAGATTGAAGGGTTTATCGCACCCAAAGTAGAACGCACCATCGCTATCTGTCGTCGTCTCTTGGAAGAGAACCGCCTTAGCCCTTCGGACATTGAACGGATTATTTTGGTAGGTGGACCTACATTGACACCGCTACTGAGGGAAATGGTGCAGGGCGAATTGGGCATCCCTGTGGTGTTTGATGTGGATCCCATTACCGTAGTTGCCTATGGCGCTGCGATTTTTGCTGGCACCCAAAAGCTAGACTCTCCAGCAAAGGTCGCAGCTACACCATCTTCCCTTAACATCCTGACAATAGAACTTCACTACGATCCGATCGGCTCCACCACAGAGCCATTAGTAGGTGGGAAAATTTCAGCGCCCAATAAACAGCAGTCGTTTGAAGGTTTTACCGTTGAATTCATCGCTACACAGTTTCCATGGCGGAGTGGTAAAGTGCCAGTGCAAGCCAACGGTGCATTCATCGCCACATTGCGGGCAGAGAAAGGACGACAAAACGAATTCACTATTGAGGTGCGTGACCAACACGGTAACCTCTACACTGTTGTTCCAGACCGACTGACTTACACTGTCGGTCAAGCGGTGGGAAGACAAATCCTGACCCACACCATTGGCATCGCATTGGCGACAGGGGATATGTTAGTCGCTTTTGAGAAGGGCACACCTTTACCAGCTCAAAAGACCCTAATCTTGCGCACGACACAGGATTTGCGTGAAGGGCAAGCAGCTACAATGCTGCGTATCCCTGTTATGGAAGGCAACAACCTCAAGCGCGCTGATCGTAACAGAGAAATTGGCGCTTTAGAGGTGAGAGGCGATTCCTCAAAAGTCTGGCGGGATGTCCCGAGCGGAACGGAAATCCAAGTGACTTTGGAGGTTGATGAATCACGGCTTGTCAGGGTGCGAGCTTTCATTCCTTTGCTTGAGGAGGAATTTGATGCAACGATGCATTTGGAGTATGTGGTGCAACCTTTGGATAACCTTCGCCATGCACTGGAAACTGAGAAAAAGCGCTTGGAAGAATTAAGAGCAAAAGCATTAGCAGTGAATAACACGGAAGCCATGCGAAGGCTGCACGAATTGGAGCAAGAGAGGTTGATAGAAGATGCAGAACAAGCAATGAGTGTGGCAGCCACAGAATATGACGCAAACATCCGCTGTCATGACCGAATTTTGGAATTGCGCAATCGGTTGGATCAGGTAGAGGAAGTGATGTATTGGGATGTCTTAGCCTTGGAAGCACGCGAAACCTTGGATAGAGTTCGCCATGTTGTTAATGCTTATGGGGATAGCACAACCCGAAACCGTTTGTGGACACTGGAGCAACAAGTTCACGAGGCTTTAGCCCAACGGCAAGAAATTCAATTACGCAAGTGCGTTGAGGAACTAGTGCATTTGGAACTGACTGTGCTGCAGGACCAACCAGAGTTTTGGATAGGAATGTTCTACCATTTAACCACCTTGCGTGCCCAAATGCGTGATCCGAAGCAGGCAGAAACGCTCATTCAGCAGGGACTTTACTCCATTCAACAAAATGACTTGGATGGTCTTCGCGAGGCGACATTGGGGCTTATTCAACTGCTACCCCATGAAGAGCAAGCGAGGGTCTTTAGCACTGTGGTGCGAGGGAGGTGATAAAGCAATGTCTTCCCACCGCGATGAAGTAATCTCAAAAATAAAGGAGCTTCTGGAGGTGTTGGCATGCACCCAAGCAACTGATTGGGCGCAACAGGGAGCATTGCAATATGCTGAAGCGCTTTTGCGTCCATTGACGAAGGACTCTAACGCATCACCCCTAACCCTTGACCTTATGGCAAGGATATTGGCACAGCAGGGGCGATGGAAAGAGGCACGCGAACTATGGGAGCGTGCATTGGAACAAGCCCCAAACAATGATACCTTTCAGAAAGCCATCCAGAGGTGCTCTCAAATGGAACGAAAATCCACCCACCACTTGGAGAGACCAATCTTGCTGATAGCTTGCTCATTGGCAATCTTTGTAGGGTTGGTGGTTTTGAAGTGCTATGTTATGCGCCCGTATGAAAGGGCATTGTCGGACACCCGCAAAAAGATTGTCGTATTTCAACCTGTTAATCCCCCAAATCTGCAGGTCAAGGTTTTGCAAGGACTCAAATCCAATCCTCAGATACGATCGCTTAACATTTCGGTGATACAGGATGGAGCGCTGATCCGATTGAAAGGAGAAGTGCCCAATCTATGGCTCCGCTATGAGATAGAGAGGATAACTCGCAGGTGTATAGGTAATAGAGCAATCTTAGAACTCCGTGACTTGTGTTTGCCTGAATATTACATCGTGAGGCAAGGCGACAGTCTCTGGGCAATTGCTCAGCGTGTTTACGGCAATCCGACACAGTGGTCAGTTATCGCACAAGCCAATGCTTTACTGCCTCCATACAGGTTGAGGGTCGGGCAAAGATTGAAACTGCCTTACTGAAACTCCTAACATTCACTAACTATGACAGTTTACATTTACAGCTTGCTTGACAAAAAGTTTGTGCAGAAGGATGTTTTGGGGCAGGAGAAAGCCATCACAGAGGCGTTTTTGGAGTGATGTGGAATGCGCTTGCATGTGATTTGGACGGCTGAAAAGCCAGTTCTCCTTCCTTGGAACTATCTCCACCTGCTTCACGGCTTCCTTTACACTGCAATCAAAAAGGCGAGTCCGAAGTTGGGCGAGTTTTTGCACGAACAGGGGTTCGTTGTAGGCGGGCATCGCTATAAACTCGTGACCTTTTCGTTGTTGTTCCCACAAGCAGCAAAACCAACCGATAACGGATTGGAAATGCTTCCGCCAATCCACTGGTGGGTCTCATCGCCACTTCCTGCTCCAATGGAAGCGTTGGCATTCACTTTGCTGACCGAAGGCGAAGCCAAGTTGGGAAAAGTCAAGTTGACCGTTGAACGAGTGGAAGTTGAAGAACCACCGAAAATTGAGGGACGCTGTCTGTTCCAAACTTTGTCACCCATCGTCGCCTCAACGGGAGTGAGAAAGGGTAGCAAAATGGAACATCGTTTTCTCTCCCCAGATGAAGAAGACTTTTGGCGTGTTCTGGAGAGCAACTTACGCCGTAAAGCCATGGTTCTTGATATCGCTCCCTCTCATGAGCCATTAAGTTTTGAGCTGGTTGGAAGATGGCGTTCAAAGCTTTTTGAAGTGCATGGGACGATGGTGCGTGGCTTTGAGATGAGATTTTGGGCAGGAGGTAATGCTGAGCTTCTGCGAATCGGTTATGAGGCAGGTTTTGGGGAACGCAACACACAAGGTTTTGGCATGGTAAAACTGTCGAGACAAACTTGAATGATAGAGGGTTACATATGTTGGTAGGTGAAAGTTGATGCAAAGGCGATGGATGGCTTTTGCTGCTTCCATTGCATGCTGTTATATCTTGAGTGGGTTCTACATTGTAAGACCTGGTGAGCAAGCCATCGTGCTACTATTTGGCAAACTCATCACACCGCAACCAGTTCAACCAGGTGTGCATTGGAGGCTACCGCTACCTTTTGGGAAGGTCATAAAGGAGAATGTTCTTCAGCGCAGGCGCATCAGCATCGGTGCAGAACAGGTTGCGAGTGCTGTTGGACGCACGGGAACTGCGAGGCTTTCGCAGTTCCTTTCAGGTGATGCGAACATTGTGAGTGTAAATGCAGTTGTGCAATACAAAGTTGCTGATGTGGCAGCATACGCATTGCGTTGCAGTAATGCCGAAGGCATGTTAAAGGCGCTTGCGGAAGCAGCACTAACATACGTTATGGCAAACAGGTCAATTGATAGCGCATTGACTGTCGGCAGGTTCGCGATGCAAAACGAAGCAAAAGAGTTGATACGCCGCCTCTCCGATTTGTATGACATAGGCATAAGCATTATTTCGGTTAACTTCCAAACAGTTCTCCCGCCACCTGAAGTTGCTGATGCCTTTCATGAAGTTACGAGGGCAAGGGAAGAATGCCAAAGGTTGATAAACGAGGCTGATAGCTACCGCAGTGAACGCATCCCTGAGGCAAGAGGTATGGCTCAAAAGATCATCGCCGAGGCTGAAGCATACGGTGTCCGCATTGTCAACCAAGCTATCGGAGATGCACGCAAGTTTGTAGCGATGGCAAACGAGTATAGGCGCTCACCGAAAGTCACGAGCGCAAGACTTTACATTGAGGCGATGGAACAAATATTGCCTCGCATGAGGAAGTATGTGCTTGATAAGGAACTACAATCTGAGAGGCGTCTTGACCTCACCATATTTGAGCAGCTAAAAGAGGAGCAACAAGTTGATAAAAGCAAACAGGGACAATGAGCAATAGCTCGCTCAACACTAATGTGCACATGGTGTATCAATCATTTGAAGTGCCGACTTTGCTGCATCCCTAACAGTTGGCTCTGGGTCGTTGAGGAGCTTGCTTATTTCGTCCCGTGCAGTTTCTGCCCGCATGAGTCCAAGCAGTGTAACAGCTTCAGCTCTTATCGTTGCGTTGTCATCTCTAAGCGAAGCTAAAAGTGGCATGAGCATACGCTCTCTCAATCCGAGTATAGCTGCCCTCACTTTCATCCTTTGCTTTTCATCGTTTGTGCTGAGCATCCTGATGAGCGTCCAAGACGCCCACTCATCACCACCTCTTGCGAGCGCCTGAAGTGAAACAAGCCTCAAAAATTCATCGTTGCTTGTGGAAGCAATCCTGCGCAGTATCCTGACAGCTTCCGAATCACCATAAAATGCCAACGCCCTCGCTGCAACAGCTTGAACTGAGATGCGCTTTGAATTGAGTGCTTCTTTAAGCGCATCAAAGCCCTCCTTACCAAGCCTCCCTAACGCTATTGCTGCTCTTTGTGCGACCTCACTGTCATGGCTGTGTAACAGCTTGCGTAATGTTGAAAGCGACTTTTTCGTCGGGAGCGTTGCCAGTGCTTCAATGGCGCTAATTTTGACCTCCGTGCAACTGTCTTCCATGGCTACCTCCGCGATAGCTTCTGTTGCCTCTTCACCACCAATTTGCATCAACGCGTTAAGTGCCCCTATGCGCATTTTCTCATCTTGGTGTTTGAGCAAGCCCTTTAACACTGGTAGTGCATCAACACCAAACGATGCTATTGCAACTTGTGCAGCCCAACGGACCTGTGGCTCGTGGCTCTGCAAATTCTCTACGAGCACTCTCAAGACATCTTTCCGTTTGATGCCACGAAGAGCCAAAAGCATACTTGCTTTCTCATCCCCATGTGCCTTGTTAAGTGCCCTAATGTAAAGTTCCAAGCCCCTATCACCGCACCGCAACAACAGCACAGATGCCCTCAAACGAACGTCCATGTCCTCATCTTCCATCGCCTTGCGCAGAAATGGTATCAAGACATCGCATGGCAAGCTTAAGTTTTCAATTGCCTTAAGCGCTATCCTGCGCGTTGCTGGATCTGGGCTATTTAGCAAATTGCTCACATCCTCAAACTCAACTCCTCCAAGTTGTGAGAGAGCAACAGTTGCGCATGCTTTTACGAAGTCATCCCTGCTACCTTTAGCCATCCTTTTCAACTCGTCAGCAACTTCTTTTGCTGGCGCAAGTGAGAGTGCGCTTATGGCAAGTGTTCTTATGACTTTGTGTTTTGAGCGAGCGAGCCTTAACAGCTCCTTTGAAGCTTCCTTACATGGGAACTTAATCAGGAGTTGCAATGCACCAGCAACGATGCACATGTCTTTCTCTTTGAGCAGCGGTATTAACGCACCATGTGGAACTGAATTGATGAACTCAAGGAGCTTCCTTTGCTTCTCACGCAACTGCCGTGGGGCATCCTCCTCAAACGGGACACCAACACCCAAAGCTAAACATATCGGGCGTATTGATGATTCGTTTGGGTTTGCAAGCAACCTTAGCACATAGCCTTCAGCTGTTGGCGAGGCATTGGTTAGGTAAACTTGGACGAGCTTTTGCCATGTTGATTCGTTTCGTGACTTTGAGAGGTGAATGGATGCCAACTTCGCCTCAATACCACCTCTCTTTAGCGCAGCGAGCATAACATCATCAACAACTTCATTTTGCCTTCCAACAAGTGCTTGAAGCGCCATTATGCGGACAACCTCTACACTATCTTCTCTTGCACGCTTAATCAAGGCAGTGATTGCAGCCCTTGAGCTACGACGACGCAGTTCGCATACAGCTTTCAACCTCAAATCCGCATCTTTATGCTGTGAGAGGCGTATCAGCTCGCCAATACTAAGCGAGTGCCATGTGTAAGCTTCATCTTTAGCTCCACTCATGCGGTATGTAGCCACAAAATACGCTACTATGGTCACAAGTGAAATGACTAATACGCTCAACGAAGCAAAGATGAGCCATGACTTCTTTCTACCATTGGGCATGATTATGTTCACCTGTGCACACCAATGCGGATCACAAAAGGCGTGTTTTCAATAGGTGCTTTGTGTGCAAGTAGGTGTAGGTAATACATGCCAGCTTGTAGCTTCTTCGTTTCCATGCTCAATGGCGATCTATGCCCATGCAACCTCTCTATAAGTTCCCCTTGTTCAGATTGAAGCTGCATCTCAAACTTACCATCACCACCACGCCATGAAAGGACTATAAGCAACTTCCCATCTTCATTCAACAAGAGTGCGTAAGGTGGCGATGACATGCCAGATGATATAGTGCCAACGAACTCCTGTATAGGACTGCTTCGCCTTGAGAGAAGCAATGAGTCAGCTTGTTTAGAGAGGTCAAATGTGACTGGTCGTATGACAAGGAATTGCAAAAGCTTTCTCTCGGTCTCGCTGAGTTGTGGTGCATTGTGAAAACTCGTGAAGATGACATACCCGTTGCCATGTTTGAAAGAGATAAGCAACGGTTTGGTGCGATGGACTTCGCCACCCATGTCAACATAGTCTCCAACGAGGTGCACTGTAACTTCCTTACTAACTGCATCAACCGCTACCCATTGGTCGGCGTTAAAGTGCAAGCTCAACTTGCTTCCGACTACACTTGCAAGCCCTTGATCAACAACAGTTGCTTCAACTACCTGTGCACCACCCCTATCACTTGCGAGGCGCAAATACTCTGGGAAAGCATCTTGGATTATGAACCCTGCCCAATCGCTGGCATAGACTATGCCACCTCTTTCCACATACTGCCTTATGGTTGTGGCTACCTCACTTTTACTTTGCAACTCTCGTAACTTGTGAGCGCAGTTGATGAATGTGATTTGGTAACGTAGCAGCGAATTTAAGTCGCTCAGCTCCTTAAACTTGATCTGCTTGTGTTCATATCCACTGCCCATCTCCCTTAGCACCTGTCCGATGTCATCATACCCCTTTGGTGTAACTGCTATCTTTGCCTCTTTAGTCAAACCGTGTGAGTATGCTGTTGAGAAGGCGCTCCTTGAAATGAGATAGATGAGCGAGAGCAACAGAAGGAATACGCCAAAGGTCACAGAGAGCGATGATATCCACTGCCTTGCCTTGTAGGTAGCTACAGTAGTTGTGAGTGCAGCACCACATTGCCTGCAGAACTTAGCTCCCTTCCTGTTTTGAGTGCCACAAGCTGAGCACAAATTGTGAGCACCAAAAAGCGCTTCCATGCCGATTGCCCCAAGCCTGTAAAACAGTTTCGTGCTCCCAACGGTGATGATGTCATTGTGTGACAGCTCAGCAACATTCACTGCCCTACCTTTGTGAAGCAGTGGCGCATTACCGAGCGCTACTACTCTGTATGTCCTTCCAGACCATTCAAGCAGGGCATGTCGTGGCATGACATTTCTATCGTAGTAGATTGGGATGTCGCAGTGCTCATCTTTTCCGATAGTCAGCCTTGGCTTATCAAGGATGAATTCCTTGCCTTCCATCTTCCCTGATATGACCTTGAGGGTTCCGTATGCCAAGATGCGTTCAAAAATCGGTGCAAATATACCTATGAAAGCCCCAGTTAGCAGCAATCCCACACCTCTTTGAAAAGAGCTTGATTGCGATATGCCAACCAGCATCCAGTCAAAAGCTTCAAAAGCCAACCCACCAAGTGAGCCACCTATTGCACCGCCTATGAGCGAGTTTATCGTTCCCTTCTTTGACTGCCTTGCAAGCCCCTGTGCAGAGCCAATGAATGCACCAAAGTAACCCCACCCAATCACCTTCGCCAGAACACCTAAATTTAACAATCTCAACAACGCATAAAGCGTCTCAGCAACCAACTCACCTACGCAACCACCTACAGCTCCAAGCCATGCGCCTAAGAGAACGTTAACGCCGAAGCGCATAAAATCGCGATGCATTATGCCTTCGGCAGCGCCTAACGAGATGCCAAGTATCAAGCCAACGATAAAACCATATACAGCTCCAATGAGAAATATGCCCGTGCCATGTGCCCTTTCAAGCGCTGTGAAGAAAAGCGTTTCGGTGACGAGCCATGCGATGAACGCTCCCACCATGCCAGCTATCAAGCCGTAGAGGAGACGCTTTGTCAAACCTTCGCTCATCTAACTGTGCCTCCAACTCTATAAGATAGCTTAGCAGAGACTTTGCTACATGGCGTTTGCTCAAAAACTGGGTGTGAGGAAAGCATGCATGTGCGCTATTATTCGCGCATAGTCAAGTTGAGTTAACTGCTGGAATGAATGGAGGTGGAATTGAGATGAGCCAACTGAGCAGGCGTGATTTCCTCAAGGCTGCGACTGCTATAACTGCCATGAACATAATACCTGGTGCTCGTGCTGGCGAAACTGGTCCTCTCAAGGTTGGGCTGATAGGCTGTGGTGGCAGAGGGAATGGTGCTGCAAGGGATATCATGTCCGCTGGGAAGCAACTTGGCATTGAAGTGAAGGTGATCGCCGTTGCGGATGTGTTTGAAGATAGGGCAAAGGGTTCTCAAAAAGGCTTGAACCAAGCAGGTGCCGATATAAAAGACGATCATGTCTTCGTGGGTTTGGATGCATACAAGAAGCTGCTTGAAACAGATGTTGACATCGTTATCCTTGCTACCCCACCTGGTTTCCGTCCAGAGCATTTTGAGGCAGCCGTTAATGCGAAGAAGCATGTGTTCATGGAAAAGCCCGTTGCAGTTGACCCAGTTGGCTGTAAGCGTGTCATGTCTGCAGGTCAAAAGGCAAAGGAGTTGGGTTTGTCAGTCGTATCGGGAACGCAACGCAGACACAGTTTTAGCTATCGTGAAACGATCAAGCGAATTCAAGATGGTGCTATTGGTGATGTAGTAGCTGCATATGCGTATTGGTGTCAAGGAGGGCTATGGGTTAGAGAGAAGCATCCAAACCAATCAGATTTGGAATGGCAGTTGCGCAATTGGCTTTACTTCACATGGCTTTCTGGAGACCACATCGTTGAACAACATGTCCACAACATTGATGTCATCAACTGGGTTATGGGGACACATCCAGTGAGCGCATTTGGGATGGGTGGAAGGCAAGTTAGAACAGCACCAAAGTATGGACACATCTACGACCACTTCGCAGTTGAGTTTGAATATCCAAATGGCGCACGCATGCTTAGCATGTGCCGTCAGATTGATGGATGTGATGGAAGGGTCAGCGAATTCGTTGTGGGCACGAAAGGACGCTCAAACTGCAACGGTTGGATAAGAGGAGAGAAGGAATGGCGATATGAAGGTCCAAACCCAAATCCCTATGTTCAAGAGCATGTGCACCTGCTTCAAAGCATACTCAAGGGGGAACCAATAAACGAAGCTCAAAACATAGCCGAAAGCACAATGACAGCGATAATGGGGCGTGAATCAGCATACACTGGGCGCACAATACGCTGGGAGGAAATGATGAAATCCGAGATATCGCTTATGCCGAAGGAGTTGCGCTTTGATATGGAGTTGCCAATACCACCTGTGGCTATGCCCGGACGCCCAATGTGATTCTTTGAAACGGCGAAGCGAGGCTGAAGCCTCAGTGTTGTAAAGCGAAGTTTTTCAAACAGTGAGGAGAGGAAACGCTAAAACTCCCTTGGTAGCTGAGCGAGTTGTGATGCTGTAAAGACAGGTCCATCCTTGCATACGAACATTTTACCAACATTGCATCTGCCACATTTACCGAAGCCACACTTCATCTTGTTTTCGAGTGTCGTGTAAATTTGCTCCTTTGAGAAGCCGAGCCTGTCAAGCGTCAAGAGCATAAAGTGAATCATGATCGGTGGACCGCACGTTATAACAATCGCGTTATCTGGCTTTGGATTAAGCTTTTCAAAAACATTTGGCACTAACCCAACTTCACCATCCCAATCTTCGGTCTCACCACCCGGGTCAACAGTCCTGACCAACCTCACACCATCGTAATTAGCCCACTCCTTCATCTCGTCCTTGTAGACCAAATCTGAGACTGTGCGAGCACCGTTGAGTATGAGTATCTCGCCGTAGTCACTTCTGTTGTCCAATGCAAACTGTATCGGAGAACGCAATGCAGCCATCCCTATGCCACCACCAACAAACATTAAGTTGCGTCCTTTCCACTCCTCAAGCGGAAACCAGTTCCCGTATGGACCACGGAAACCTATCACCTGCCCTACTGACATACGCCTCAACGCTGTGGTGACCTTCCCCATAAGCTTAAAACTGCATTCAATGTAGTTTCCCCTTGTGGGTGAGTTGGCGATCGTGAAGACGCATTCACCCTCACCGAAAACCGAGTATTCGGCAAACTGACCCGGACGCCATTTGAAGTTCCTCTTCACTTCGTCATCGATGAACTCAAGCCGAAGCGTGCGCACATCTGGTGTCTCATCACGAATATCGGTTATGCGCATGAGGTATGGCTTAAACGGGTTTTTGTGGTTGACATCCATAACAACGCTCACCTCATGACTTACACTTCAACCATTGCCTTTGCGATTTCGTATATGTCCATGCCTACTGGACAAACATCAATGCACCTTCCACAACCAACACACATGTTCATCCCGTAGCGCAGTGGGAAGTAAGCGAACTTGTGTAGGAGACGCTGCCTATAGCGATGAGCCTGCGTTGGTCTCGGATTATGCCCAGAGGCGTGCATCGTGAACATGGCGAAACAGCATCCATCCCAACTCCTATACCGACAGCCACCAAACGGGTTCCATTCATCAGTAACATCAAAGCACGAGCAACTTGGGCAAACATATGTGCATGCACCACAGCTTATGCATTTCCTACAGAGCTTTTCCCAAAGCTCGCTTTCAAAGTTAGCTATGAGCTTTTCGGCTACGCCAACAAGTTCGCCCTTCTGTGGTAGCTTGCTTTCAACCTCTATGCGCTTCCTCTCAGCTACCGCTATATGTGATTCGTCAGCATCGGAGAAAACTTCTTGCGCCAATGAGATGCATTCTTCACCCTTGTCCGTCATCACGCGAACCAAGTATGCATCATCAACATCGCATATGAGCACATCAACGCCTTCGTCCCAATATGGCGAATAGCCAGTAGCTGTGCAGAAGCAAGATGGCGTTGTGCTCTCACATGCAAGCGCAATCAATGTCGTTCTCTCAAGCCTCACTGCAAAATACGGGTCTGAAGGTTCATCCAAGAACACTTTGCTCAAGGCGTTTATACCGGCTGCATCGCAAGGGCGCACCGCAAACAAAACTTTTCTCCGCGTATCAAGCTCAACATCTTTAAGCTCAACATCGTCTTGTTTGAAGCAGAAGCTGAAAAGCGCTTCCGTTGGCGGAAAGAGATAAGACTTAGGTGAGAGCTTGCTCTTCGTATAATTTGTTGGCAACTCAACTGGCGTATCATCGGTTGCTTCCTCAAAAACAACCATACCATCGCTCTCCCTCGGAAGCACCAAACACATCCCTGCTTCCTTTATTTTCCTGCACCAAGCTGAGATAGCATCCTTAGGTAAGATGAGAGTGCGCATTTAACCATCACCTATCAGCGAATGAATTCAGCCATGTCACTTTCTTTGAAGGTCGTAAGTGGCGGATTAACTTTCGCATCAAACCCAGGTTCATAACCAAAGTTCTCTTGCACTACTTTGTAAAGCTTCCTGTTGATCAAGTCCAACCTTATACCGACTGGGCATGAACGGTAGCATTCATCGCAACTGACACATCTTCCAGCAAGGTGCATAGCCCGCACCAAGTTCCAAGTGAGGTTACCTTTGCCATCAATTGTTGTTGGTATCCATTGCGGTCTATTTCTATCTGTGATGCACGGCTCGCAATAGCACATTGCACATACAGCCCTGCATGCGTAACAGCGAATGCACTTCCCAAATTGGTTCATCCAAAAATCCCATCGCTCTTGCGGACTGAGTGCTTCTAACCAAGAGATGAGTTCCTCTCTTGGGTCTGGCATAACTTGTGTCTCAACGGGCGATGGCGACTCAATGAGCGAATCGCAATCTGTAGGATGGCGCACTGCACATGAATAGCATTTCAAAGCTACACTACCGTTCACAACCACCCCACCACAATCAACACCGATGATGTGAAGCTGTTCCCTGTTGAGCTTGTTCTCTTGGATGAGGACTGTTATAGCTCTTATGTCACAACCCTTTGCGATCACTCCAATGCGCCCAAACTTCGTCACAAGTGAGTTGGTCAAATAATTGCTCAGGTTATGAACGCACCTTTCATTCAGCACAAGCCTCTCTGTTTCTTCTGGCGATGTCACAAAAGTTGGAGTGATGTTTCCGAGGCGTCCAATCCCATAGCCTATTAAGATGCCAATGTCGCCATTGCTCAACAGCTTCCTTACCAGCAGGCGTATCTCCTGCGTCATTTGCTCATATGCCGAGCTTGCAATCGGCTTTGGTTTATCAGCCATCTTCACACTCGGCAGTTCAATCCTTTTTTCGTTCTTAGCTACTCCCCAACCTGTTGGTGCTGGTCCAACTGAAGCTACCTCAGAAGTGATTTGCGTCACAAGTTCTGCCCACTTAGCGCCCTCAGATGCTGAGACCCATGCAAAATGCAACCTCTGCATTTGCAACCCGATGAAGTTCATTAGCTCTCGGAACACTATAAAGCGCCTTCGTGCAAGGTAGTTGCCACGCATGTAATGGCAATCACCGGGATGACATCCTGAAACGATGACTGCATCAGCACCTTGCTCAAAAGCTTTAATGATGAAAACAGGATCAACTCTGCCTGTGCATGGCAACTTGATCGGGAGGACCAACGGAGGATATTGAAGCCTTGCTGTGCCAGCTAAATCTGCACCCGCATACGTGCACCACTTGCAAACGAGAGCCACTATCTTTGGCATAAACTTCTCTTCATCTTTTCCCATCATCTCTTCAACACCAGCTTGGATGTTGATCAGTTCCTGCTTTAATCAAGTGCAACGCGCTTGCCCTCTCGCAGGGTTGCCAAAGTAGCACATTAGTGATAAACTAAATGGCATGGGAAGTTGACATTAGTGGTAGAGGTCTCTTTCGAGTGGGTGGTAGTTTCCATCCACTTTTTCTTTTAATTGTTGACGGTAAAACGAGAAGGTGGTGACAATGAGCACTCAACTCTACGAAATGGTGCACCAACTGGCGAAGGAAAGAGAGATGGATGTAGAAGTTCTTGTTGAGTTGCTTTGTAGCGCCTTAAAGGTTGCTTACCAAAGGCAGTTTATGGGAAGGGGGAGGCGCGGTGGACAAAGACATAAGACCATGCCAAGGCTTGTTGTAATGCTTGACGAAGAGAAGAGGGAGCTAAAAATATCGGTTGAAAAGGTTGTTGTTGAAGAAGTGACGAACCCTGCCTTAGAGATCTCTTTAGAGACCGCGAGGCGAATCAAACCAGATGTGAAAGTTGGCGAGCTGATAGAAGTTGAGTTGCCGTTTGAGCGTTTCACGAGGAGTTCAATACAAATAGCGAAGAATGAATTCTTGAGGCGCATACAAGATGAGAAACTGAAGCACATCTACCAAATCTTCAGTGCGAAGGTTGGGGAGATAATACCTGCTGAAGTGCGCCGTATTGACAGGCGTGGGAATGTCTTCCTAAGTGCGATGGGTGCTGAGCTCTTCTTGCCAGTCAGAGAACAGGTCAAAAACGATAACTACACAATTGGAGCAAGATTCAGAGTTTACATAAAGGACGTCAGATCCCCAGAACAGCACTCAAGAGGGGGTAGAAGGAGAGCAGAGATGCCTCCGGAGACGATGATACTCGTCTCAAGAGCTGATAGGGAGTTGGTGAGAAAGCTTTTTGAGCTTGAAATACCGGATGTGAGAGATAAGATAGTTGAAGTCAAAGCGATAGCGAGAGACCCGGGAGTTCGTTCCAAAGTTGCAGTTTACTCCAATGACCCAAATGTTGATCCAGTGGGCGCATGTGTCGGACAAAGGAGCAAGCGAGTGAGCGCAATGATTGATGAGCTACGTGGCGAGCAAATCGATGTTGTGGAGTGGAGTGATGACCCAGCCAAGTTCCTTGCTAATGCGCTTAGCCCTGCAAAGGTTGATTACGTTATTTTGAACGAAGACGGGCGCTCAGCAACAGTTGTTGTGCAACAAGACCAACTCCCAATGGCGATAGGGAAGGAAGGTAAAAATGTTAGTCTTGCAGCAAGGCTTACTGGATGGCGCATTGATATACGAAGCTATGAGCATTTTGAACAGATGTTGGCAAAGCCATCTGAAGAGAAAGCCGAAGCAACTGTTACAGAGGCAACCGAAACAACAAAGCTGAATGAAGATGTAACAGCAGGTGAAAAGCTCAACGATACGAAAGTGGAATCAATTACATGAAAAGACTGAGGTAAGACCAATCGCTATGCCGAAAGGTGATCGGGCACACGAACCTCAAAGGACATGCGTTGGATGCAAACACATCAAAGCAAAAGATAAATTGATTCGTGTTGCTGTGTTACGCAATGGTGAAGTGGTCATGGATTTGAAACAAAGCGTCGGTGGGAGAGGGGCTTACATTTGCCCAATGTGGGAATGCATCGTTATAGCTTATAAACGGAAAGCTTTAGAAGCGTCGTTGAAGAGGAGTATACCAAACAGCATCTACATAGAACTTTTGAATAACGCTCAGCTTGCGACTGGCGACTTATGGAAACCTAAAGGCAAGCGTTGAGTTAGTTTTCAAAGATGCTTTTTCTACACCTTCGGGGGTGAGATGTCTGTGGGCAAGATCAGGATACACCAACTTGCGAAGGAACTCAATGTGGACTCAAAGGAAGTGCTTGAGCTTCTCCAACAGCTTGGTGAAGATGTTAAATCACCATTAAGCTCTGTTGATGAATCGGTTGCTGAAGTAATCCGCGAGCTTATACATAAGGGGGAAAGAGGAAAGGCTCTGGCGGAGGTGGAGAGGAAGAAGGTGCTCGTAGTAGCACCAGAGGAGAAGTTGACGGTTTACGAACTCTCACAGCGCATCAACGTGCCAGTTAAGAAGCTTGTTGATTGGCTGCTCAAGAAA
The DNA here is from genome assembly GCA_041538025.1 of Candidatus Thermosaccharophagus gerlachensis. Lineage (GTDB taxonomy): Bacteria > Armatimonadota > Fervidibacteria > Fervidibacterales > Thermosaccharophagaceae > Thermosaccharophagus > Thermosaccharophagus gerlachensis. The sequence continues at coordinate 19,607 of JBGOEV010000033.1, forward strand.
AAAGGCATTCTGGTTACACCTCACATGGTCATTGAAGATGAGATGCTTACCGAAGTGGTGAGGGCATTTGGGTATGAAGTTGAAGAAGTGTTTGCAGGGGCAGAGACAGCTGAAGTTGGTGTTGAAGAGGCTGAAGAAGTTGAAGTGAAAGAAAAAGAAGTTGAAGTGAAAGAAAAAGAAGCTGAAGAAGTTGAAGTGAAGGGAGCCGAAGAAGTTGAAGTGGAAGAAGCCAAAACAGCTGAGGAAACTACGGTGATCGAAACTGAAGCGGTTGAAGTGACCAAAGTGACTGAGGAGGCTTTAATTAGTGAGGTTGAGAGCATCATAGCTACGGTTGCAAAGAGGGCTGAAAAGATAAGACAAGAGCGAGAAGCTCACATTGATCCTCGTAGAGCACAACCACGCCCACCAGTTGTGACTGTTATGGGGCATGTTGACCATGGTAAAACGACGTTACTTGATTACATACGCAGAACGAATGTGACAGCACAAGAAGTCGGACAAATAACGCAACGCATTGGTGCATCTGTCGTTGAATACAACGGCAAGAAAATAGTCTTCATAGACACACCCGGGCACGAATCCTTTACAGCGCTAAGGGCACGCGGTGCTCAAGTCACAGATATTGCTGTTCTTGTTGTAGCAGCGGACGATGGCGTGATGCCCCAAACTATTGAAGCAATAAATCATGCAAGAGCTGCAAATGTGCCCATCATCGTCGCCATCAACAAGATAGACAAGCCAGAGGCAAACCCACAGAAGGTTAAACAAGAGCTCGCAGGAGTTGGGCTTGTGCCAGTTGAATGGGGTGGTGAGACTGAATGTATCAACATATCGGCTCTGCGTGGTGATGGTGTTAACGATTTGCTTGAGGTCATTCTTCTGCAAGCCGAGTTGATGGATTTGAAAGCGGATCCACAAGCCCCTGCGTGGGGTGTGATTTTGGAATCCGAGATGGACCAGAAGAGAGGTCCTGCTGCAACCGTCATAGTGCAGCAAGGGACATTAAGAGTCGGCGATTATGTTGTTGTTGATCAGGCTTGGGGACGGATAAGAGCCATGTTTGATGACAAGGGAAGAAATGTCAACTCGGCAACACCAAGCATGCCAGTCAGGATTTATGGTCTTGAGGAAGTGCCAGAGGCTGGAAGCATTCTCAGGGTCGTTAGCAGTCAAAAGGAAGCCAAGGAGTTGGCTGAGAGGAACAGACTGGAAGCTGAGGAGCTCTCTCAAAGCCGAAAGAGGACTGTCACGCTTGAGGAGTTACTACAGCGCTTGAAGGAAAGCGAGCAAAAAGAGCTAAGGCTCATAATAAAGGCTGACTCTCAAGGTTCGCTTGATGCTGTCACATTTGCATTACAACGTTTGAAGCACCCTGAGGTGAAGATTTCAATCATACATCAAGGCATAGGTAATGTCTCTGAATCCGATGTCATGCTCGCATTGGCTTCACAGGCTCTTATAGTCGGGTTCAATGTCCGTATAGACCCAGGTGCAAGGAAAGTTCTTCAGCGAGAATATGTTGAGGTGCGCTTGTATCAAATCATCTACGAATTGATTGACGACATCAAGAAAGCCATCCTTGGAATCCTTAAGCCGATAACAAGAGAAGAGGTTGTTGGAGTAGCCGAAGTTAAAGCGACATTCAAATCGGGCAAGCTCGGAGTTGTTGCTGGTTGCTATGTGAAGCAAGGGAAGATAATCCTCGGACTGCCATGCAGGGTCATGCGTAATGGAGAAGTTGTCTATGAGGGCAAGATAGTTTCTCTAAGGCGCTTCCAAGAGGATAGACAGGAGATACCTGAGGGGATGGAATGCGGAGTTGGTATCGGTGGCTTTACCGAATATCAAATTGGAGATACGATTGTTGTCTACACCGAGATAAGAGAGGAGAGGAAACTTGAAGAAGTCCATGAAAGCCCGCTTCATTGGGAAACTGTTATGTTGTCTAATGGCAAAAGCGATGAGATAAGAAGGTGATAGAAATGGTAGTTGGGATCTGCACACTGCAACTGAAAATACCAGAAAGCTCCTCACTGAAGGACAAGAGACGCGTCATCAAGAGCATAATGGCTCGCATAAGGAACAAGTTCAATGTTTCCGTGACCGAAGTTGACCATCAGGATAGCAGAGTAAGAGCAGTGCTTGCGGTAGCATGTGTTTCAAACAACAGAGAGCTCGCAACGAGGACGCTTAGCTATGTGGTTACAATGGTTGAGCAAGAGCCAAGGGTTCTGATTGAGGACTATTCGGTTGAGCTACTTTGAACCCTCATAAACCTCATGCTTGAAAAATTCATACCACATGGAAGTGATGGCGAATGGGCTATAGCCGTATGGAAAGAGTTAATGAACTGCTCCGTGAGACAATAAGCGAGATACTGTTGAGAGAAGTTAAAGACCCAAGGATAAAATTCGTAACGATAACCGAAGCGAAGGTCTCGCCTGATTTGCGCTACTGTCGCGTTTACTATACGGTTTACGGCAGTGAGGAGGACAGAAGGAAAGCCCAAGAGGGGCTTGAAAGCGCAGCCAAGTTCATCAGGCAGGAAGTGAACAAGCGTGTGAGGCTGAGATTTATACCAGAGCTGGAATTTGAATTTGATAGACGGATTGAAAAGGGGATGAAGGTGATCAAGCTGCTCGATGAGGTATCCGAAGAAAGAAAAGCAGAGACAAAACCTGACTGATGTTTTTCTCATTGCCGATTCCTCATCAGGGATGCCCTTGCATGTAAGCCCTTGAATTAAACACGGTGATGACAACCGATGGACAGAAAAGAAGCCACTGCTGAACGAATCACGAATACGCTTGAAGCCATAGAGCGCATAACGGGAGAAATTAAGGAAGCCTCCTCGCTGATCATAACTTGCCATATTCACCCTGAAGGGGATGGCATCGGGAGCATGCTTGCTTTAATGCATGCTCTTACAGCTATGGGTAAACGGTGCGATGCTATATGCAGTGATGGCATACCAAGGATGTTGGAGTTCCTGCCGGGGAGCGATGCAGTTAAGCGTGATAGCATGGATGAATACGATGTGATCATCGCAGTTGATGTGAGTTCCAAAGACAGGCTCGCCATCCCCACCGTTTCCCTTGAACGCATACTCAGCAAGTGTAAAGTGAGCATATGCATTGATCATCACATTGTTGAGGAACCATTCGGTGACATCTGTTGGGTTGATGATAAAGCGCCTGCGACTGGTCTCATGGTTTACAAGCTCATAAAGCACATGGGTGTTGATGTGACGCCTCAAATAGCCATCTGCCTATACACAGCCATCCTTACAGACACTGGCTCTTTCAGGTTTGAAAACACAACCTCCGAATGCCTCTGTGTGGCTTCCGAGCTTGTCCGCTACGGTGCAAACCCATCGCTTGCTGCCCACCACATATTTGAGAGGAAGCACAACGGTGCTCTTAAGCTCTGGGGAAGAGCTTTGATGCGCCTGCGCGTTGACGAAGGCATCGCGTGGACTTGGTTGAAGCTTCATGACTTTGAAGAGACGGGGGCATTGAACGAAGATGTTGAAGGGCTCATTAACCTGCTTAGGGGCATTGATGGGACAAGCGTAGTTGTGCTCTTCCGCGAGATTGATAAAGGCAATGTAAAAGTCAGTTTGCGCTCGTTTGGCGATGTGGATGTTGCTGATGTAGCAAAACGCTTCGGTGGCGGCGGACACAGGATGGCTTCGGGATGCATCGTTGAAGGCATGACGATGAGAAAGGCAATCAGGCTTATGCTAAAAACGCTCAAGGAGGAAATGACCAAAAGAGTAACAGCGTGTAGCGGAGGTGTTGAAGCAGAAGGATGCGATTAAACACCCCATCACATGAGCTTGAAGGGGTGCTTCAAGTTATAAAGCCGCCTGGTATGACATCACACGATGTTGTAGACTTCATGCGCCGTTTGTTTGGGATACAACGCATTGGGCATACGGGGACGCTTGATGTGCATGCGAGCGGGATGCTCATAATATGCATCGGGAGGGCAACGAAAATAACCAGCTTTATAACAGACTGCGATAAAACTTACAGGGGCGAGATGGTGTTAGGAATTAGGACAACAACTCAAGACAGCGAAGGTGATGTTGTCTCTTGGTCCTCAACTGAGCATGTAACTGAAAGTGATGTGCTTTCGGCATTCAAGCAATTCTGTGGCGTCATATACCAAAAGCCACCGATGCTCTCAGCAATCCGTTACCGTGGAAGACGATTATATGAGCTTGCAAGGGAAGGGCAAGTGGTTGAGCGCAAGGAAAGACAGGTAACGATTAAGAGACTACAACTGCTCAGGTTCTACCCCGATGAGCCAAAGCGTGTCTTGTTTGAAGTTGAATGCTCTCGTGGGACTTATGTGCGAACCCTCGTTTCGGACATAGGTGATGCAATCGGGTGCGGTGCATACCTTTCCTTCCTTGTGCGCATCGCTATCGGTCCTTTCACTATTGACGATTGCCTAACGCTTGAAGAGGTGGAAAAGCTCTACAACTCTGGTAGATTGCATGAAGCGCTCCTCACTGTTGATCAAGCGCTTCGCTTCCTACCAGCATTGCCGTTAACACACCTTGAAGCAAGGAGAGCGTTCAATGGAGCAACAACTTATGTTAGAGCCATGGAGTTGCTCCCAAACGTAACTGCAGGAATGTTCATAAGGCTTTATGCACCGGGAGGTAACTTCATAGGTGTCGGGCGCGTAGTAGTTGACAAACACGGGCTCAAATGCAAACCTGAATGCATCTTCCCACCAAGGTGAAGTGAAACTGCTATGAATGTTTACGAAGTCAACTTTCAACAGCTCAAAGAAGGTTCTCTACAACGCTGTGAAAGGGTTTTATGCATTGGAACATTTGATGGCGTTCACTTGGGGCATCAAAAGTTGTTTAATGTTGCAAACGAAATAGCGAAGGCTCGTGGCTATCGCCTCTGTGTCATTACATTCAAGCAACATCCGTTGAGATTGCTTTCCCCAAACGATGCCCCAAAGTTGCTCACGACTATCAATGAGAAACTACAACTTCTCTCTCACCTCGGGATAGACGAATGCCTCCTCGTTGATTTTGATGAGGAGATAGCCAATACCGACGCCTTGGAGTTTTGCGATATCGTTGCTGATACAATTGGTGTGAGGGTGTTAGTAATGGGGGAAAGTTCCTCCATCGGTAAAGGGAGAAGTGGGAAGGCAACAAGGCTCCTTGAACTGAGCAGAAGTGGCAAGTTGAAGGCGGATGTAATAGTAGTTGAGCCTCAACTCCTGTGGGGTGAGCCGATAAGTAGTAGCAGAATAAGAGAAGAACTGCTTAGAGGGCGTATCAGGGTGGCTCAAAAGATGCTTGGCAGAGCTTATTCAATTCGTGGCTTCTCAGTTACTGGTAGAGGGCTTGGGAGGCAACTTGGCTTCCCAACACTCAACTTGCACATTGATGAGGAGAAGCTATTGCCACGCTTCGGCGTGTATGCAGGTCTTGCTGAAATAATGCCTCAAAAGCTATGTCTGCCAATGGTTGCAAACATAGGTATTCGCCCAACTGTTGGAGGTGAGAAAACAACTGTTGAAGCTCACTTCATTGATGCGCATGTAAATGTCGGTCACTATGAAGAGGTAGTGCTTCACCTCTTTTTTTACCTTCGCCCCGAAAGACGCTTTTCAAGCATCGGTGAGCTGAGGGAGCAAATCGCCAAAGATGTTGACCGTGCAAGGAGGCTAATGTGGTCCAAAGTCGCTGAAGGTATGCAAAAAAGGTGAACTGGCTATGGTGGAGGTCAAACTCGTTAATGTCACAAAACGGTTTGGTGGCATCATTGCTGTTGATCATGTGACCATGAACATTAACGGTGGAGAGTTTTTCTTTGTCCTCGGACCATCTGGGTGCGGTAAGACGACACTGCTAAGGCTTATAGCTGGCTTCGTAACACCAGATGAGGGTGAGATATGGCTCGGCAACACCATCGTAAATGAAATCCCTGCGCACAAGAGGAACGTCGTCATGGTCTTCCAAAACTATGCTCTCTTCCCTCACATGACAGTGTTTGAGAATGTTGCCTATGGACTCAAGATGAAGCGCCTTAGCAAGAGCAAGATAAAGGAAAAGGTTGAGCAATACCTTGAGCTTGTTAAGATGAGGGATGTCATGTGGCGCTACCCTGCACAGCTGAGTGGTGGGCAACAGCAAAGAGTTGCACTTGCAAGAGCACTTGCTGTTGAACCTGCTGTGCTCTTGCTTGATGAACCATTGAGCAATCTGGATGCGCAACTGCGGAAGGAGATGAGGCAAGAACTTAAGCGCATACATTCGCAACTGCGCATAACGACCATCTATGTCACCCATGACCAAAAGGAAGCACTTGCAATGGCTGATAGGATTGCGGTGATGCGTTCTGGAAGGATTGAGCAGATCGGGACACCGATGGAACTTTACCGCAAACCAACGAACAGGTATGTAGCTGAGTTCATTGGTGACGCAAACATATTTGAAGGCGTTATTGAAAAGGTTGGCGCAGGGAGAATGCTTGTGCGCACACCGTTTTTTGTTGCTGAGTGTAATCATGAGCGTGAGTTTAAAGAAGGGCAAAAGGTAACGCTCGCTATAAGACCTGCTTCGCTTCATGTTGAACGCCTTCAAACAAAACATGAGGATACGGTGCCAAACAAAATCATAGCAAGCGTCTACGATGTGACATACCTTGGCGATGAGGAGATGCTTGAGCTCTGTGTCCGCCAAAAACACGGTTTGAAGACAACCACGATCAAAGCGCTACGCGCAAACCCTCATGAGCAGGTGGCATTAGGCGATGAGGTTGTTATCGGGTTTGATGCATCGGATGTCATCATCATACCATCCGACGAAACTTCTGTCTGAGCTTTCCCGCAGTTACGACATTAAGGCAGATGTTGTTATTGTGACAATCGCAATCTGCCTCTTCCTTGGTTTGTTTCTCATCTACCCACTCCTATACAGTCTCCGTGAGGCATTCATTTACAACGGCAAATTCACGGTTGAATTCTTCATGCTGCTTTTTCACAACCCGACTGTGTTCACCTGTATCCTCAACAGCTTTAAGCTCGCCATCGCTTCAACTGCTCTAACGATGCTGATCAGCCTACTGCTCGCTTGGGCTATGGTTAGGTATCGGTTCCCGATGCAGGATTTCCTGAGCAGCCTCCTGCTAATGCCTCTTATACTCCCTCCGTTTGTTGGTGCGATAGGGATAAAGCAGATACTTTCACGCTACGGTGCATTGAACAGTCTCCTTGCGAACATCGGCTTGATTGACCGTTCACAACCTATAGATTGGCTTGGGATGGGCTTTTGGTGTGTCGTTGTTGTTCAAGCTCTCCATCTTTTCCCGATTGCCTATTTAAACATCGCAGCATCTCTCTCATCTATAGATAGCTCCATTGAAGAAGCAGCACAATCGCTTGGCGCAAGCCCTTTAAGGCGGTTCTTTACGATCACAATGCCACTCATGCTTCCGGGTGTGTTTGCTGCATGTAGCCTTACATTCATTTTCGCCTTCACAGATCTGGGGACGCCACTCATCTTCCTCTACACACAGGTGATACCGGTGCGCATCTTCAACATGGTTGAAACAGCTACAACAGACCCAACCGGATATGCGCTCATCGCACTCGTGCTAATCATCACTTCTGTCCTGTTTGCACTCTCAAAACGAGTGAGTGAAAGGAGGCAAGTTGCAACAGTTTTTGTGAGGGCAGTAGCGCCAAAACACCTCTCTGGCGTTAGCGGCTTAATGGTTGCGTTTGCGATTGCCCTCCTCTGTATGGTGGCACTCTTGCCTCACATAGCTGTCGTTCTAAACTCAGTCGCAAAACGTTGGGTGATGAGCCCTGTGCCAGACGAATTAACATTTGAGCATCTTCTGGCATTAACAAGACATCCGATAACGACGGTGAGCATAAGAAACAGCTTCCTTTACTCGCTTGCAAGCACTGCAATTGATATTGCGTTCGGAGTTACACTTGCGTATGTCCTCACGCGAAGGAGGATACCGTTTAAGAGTTTACTTGATGTTGTCGTCATGATGCCTTTAGCCATACCGGGCATTGTGCTTGCATTCGGCTATGTCGGTTGCTTCTTCGGGACTGTGCTTGACCCAAGGGTGAACGCAATGCCCCTGCTCATAATTAGCTACGCTGTGCGCAGGTTGCCATACGCATTCAGAGCTTGCTACGCTGGCTTCCAACAGGTCAGCACAACCCTTGAAGAAGCATCAATGAGCCTTGGGGCATCTCCACTAAGAACCACACTCAAAGTAACGCTTCCCCTAATCTACCCTCACTTGGTGACTGGTGCAACCCTCACATTTGCCTTTGCGATGCTTGAAGTGAGTGATAGCCTTATACTTGCCCTAAACCCATCCGACTTCCCGATTACGAAAGCTATCTATGTGCTAAGCAAGCGAGTTGGTGATGGACCGAGGATTGCTTCGGCGATGGGGGTGCTTGGGATGGCTATACTTGCATCCAGCTTAGTGGTGGCATCACGCCTGCTCGGAAGACGCTTCAATGAACTTTTCAGGGCGTGAA
>JBGOEV010000034.1:0-26243 GCA_041538025.1 Candidatus Thermosaccharophagus gerlachensis
TCAAATCTGTCTTCACTTTCTTCCCCTCAAGCTCCTTAGCTATGCTCAATTGCCTGTATTGAGCCTCGGCAGCTTTAAGCGCTGCCTTCGCCTGGTTCAACTGGGATTGTAAAGTTGAGCTGTCAAGCTGGATGAGCAAATCGCCAGCATGAACAAAGTCACCTTCATCAGCGCCAACAAATGTAACCTTCCCTACCACTTCACTGCCCACATTCACATCGTCTTGGGACTTTATGTTCCCCGTCACCTCAATCTCATTTTGGATGTTCATCCTGATAGCTTCCACGACTTCAACGGGGATAGCCTCAACTGCTTCATCTTTGAGCTTTACAGCCTCACCACCGCTTGATGAGTGGCGAAGTATCCTGAAGAGACCAAGACCAAGCAGAACCAAGATGATGGCAACGGTAGCAGCTTGACGAGCTTTTATCGTGCCACTAAACCTTCCTCGTGACACATGAGCGTTCACGAACATTTCATTCGCCCCCTTGAACATTCCAAACTCTTATCATTTTCGTCCTCTAAGGTCAGCCAGAATCTGCTCAACTGGCTTTCCGATTGCGAATTCAAATTCGGCGATAGCCCTATGAAGGTCGTAAAGAGCTTTGACATGGTTTGTGCGAGCCCTCGTGAGTGCAACATGTGCATCAAGCACCTCAAGTTGCGTTCCAGCACCAGCCTCGTAGCGTAGCATCGCTATTCGGTATGCCTCCTCAGCTTGCTCAAGCACCGCAATGGCAGCCTTGTAACGCTCTTGGGCTGAACGCCAGTTCAATATTGCTTGCTTCACTTCAAGCTCAACTTGCTTTTCAACGCCGGAGAGAAATTCTTTAGCACTCTTCAGCTCAGCCTTAGCCTTCTCAACCTGTGCCTTAACCCTACCAGAGTCAAAAACCGGGACTTGAACAGCGAGCATACCCACCTTCGTTTCAGCTGCAGCAAAACCTGTTTTCGTTTGCCTTCTAAATGTAGTCATAAGCGATACCATAGGCAAGCCATCTGCTTTAGCCAGCCTCACTTGCTCTTCTGCGAGCTCAGCAGAGCGCATTGCCGCTCTTAAATCAGCGCGTTGAGACTTCGCAAGTTCAATCGATACCACCTCGGCATCCTCACGAATGAGCATCTCTGGTGGCTGAGGTGGTTCAGATATACTTACAAGCTGAACCGGCTCAGATACGTCCCTTGCAAGGAGCGTGTTAAACGCTGAGCGAGCAATCTCAAGAGCATTTTGTGCCCTGACAAGATCATCCCTTGCCTGTGCCAGCTCAGCTTCAACACGCAGCACATCAAATTTAGCCACCCTGCCAGCTTCAAACATCAATCCCACTACCCTCCTCAATTCCTCAACTCGCTTAAACGCAGCTCTCGCAACTTCAACCAAAGCCTCAGCTTCAAGCACATTGAAGTATGAGTGCCTAACGCTTTTCACCAATTGGAGTTGGTTGCTGATGTGCTGTAGCTCTGCTACGCTGGCTGCTTTCTTCGCAACGCCATGGGCAGCTTCAAGCCTGCCACCTGTGTAAAGTGGCTGCAGTAATTGAAGGTTTAACTCACGATACGAATGTGGGACAACGGTTATCTCACTTGGTGCTCCGCCAATGCCTATCGGGACTCTGAAGCTCACCTCGGGTGCTTGCTCCCTGTAGCTGGCTGAGAAATCAAGTTTCGGATAAAATTGCGAGCGTGCATATTCAACGCCCTTTTGAGATGCTATAACTTTTGCGCTGCTTGCCCTCACTTGTGGGTTGTTGCGCAGTGCCAGCTCTATAGCTTCATGAAGCGTCATCTGAGCGACGGAGACACCCAAGCAAGGAAATAACACCAACACCATCACCCAAAGACACTTCACACTGCCACCATTGAAAGACATGCCCATCGCCACATCCTCCCATTGATGGTTTGTTTGTGTGTTCTCGGATGTGGTATCACCTGCGTTTTAAGCCCTCTACGCTTTGCAGGAAAGCCCGGAACTCAGTCCATGCTTCTTCAAGTTTCTTTGCAGGCATAATGAAGATACCGAGCCCAGCAGGATGTGCAAAAACAAGCATCTTATCACCCGGGCTTATTCCTTCTTCACGCCTCACATCCGCTGGCAGTATGATTTGTCCTCGCTTCCCAACGGTTGCTATTCCTCGGAACAAGCGTGAGAAAGCTCCCTCACTGCGCAAGCGCTTTGCCTTCCTTTGCATCTGACACACCATCCTATCAGTTTGTTTTTGCACCAGTTACATTGTAGCGCGTTCATTACATTCATTGCATCCATTGCATCCTTTACATGAATGTTATGCAATGTCAGCCATAGCACCAAATATGAGCTTGTGCACCACTTGCGCTATATTGTTTTGGTTGAAGCTGTGGCACGAGGTGTTAAAAGGGGATGCGCTTTCACTACTTGAAAGACCCGTTATACAGCTTCACATATGTGCTTGCGCAAGTGGTTTTGCGTGTGCTTTTTCGTTTCAGGGTGAAGGGGAGAGAGAACGTGCCTTGTGATGGGAGTTTGCTTATTGCTCCGACTCACAGGAGTTATGTTGACCCGATATTTGTTGGTGCTGCCATACCGAGGCGTATATTCTACATGGCTAAGGCTGAAGCATTTGAAGTGCCATTGCTTGGGACCCTTATGCGAGCTTACCATGCTTTCCCAGTTCACAGGGAGATGTTTGACAAGCGTGCACTCAGGATTGCCCTTTGGTTGCTTGAGCGAGGTGAAGCGCTCGTCATCTTCCCTGAGGGGAAACGCAATCCAAACCATGAGCTCCTAAGACCGAAGCTTGGTATATCTTACTTGGCATTGCGCACTGGTGCTCCTGTGCTCCCTGTGGCTATTTCAGGGACTGAAAAGGTTATGCCAATAGGGGAAGCAAAATTAAGGTTCGCAAATGTTGAGGTGCGCATTGGCAAGCCAATCCTGTTTGGAGAACTCAAAAGTGAGAAACCTGAAAAGAAGCTTGTCATCGAGGCTGCAAACAAAATCATGTTTGAGCTGAGCCTTCTATCAGGACGCCCATACAAACCAATAACGATGTGAGCGTGGAATGTCATGAGGGTGCTCATTAAAACGGGAGTTCGTGCAGTCACCATCTACAGAAAGCTTGGCTTGCTCATTTTCGTTCTCATTGCACTTATACAGCAGAGCCTTGAAAGCGCTTCCATCATCATTGATGATTTTGAAGGCGAAGTGGCTGATTGGGAATGCAGGGATTCAACTCAACTTGACAGGGCGAACCTATGCGCTATTTGGCTTGTCTCACCAGGCTGTCCGCAATCAAAAGGTAGAAAGGCTGCCCTCATAACATTTTTCTCAGCGAAGGATTCATGGGCTTCTGTAAGCAAAAGTGTGGACGGAAGAAAGCTTGTGGGCGCTGAGGGAATCTCGTTTTGGTTTCGTGGTGATGGTAGCAACACAAGTGTTACGCTTTCCTTGACTGTTAAAGGGCGTGCTGGAGAAAAGATAAGGTTTGATTTTAAACTCCCACTCGGCTTCTTAAGGTGGCAGTGGATAGCAATACCGTTCAACGAATTCCACAGCCCTTTAGGTAATCTCACGCTGGCTGGCGTTGAAAACATAACAGCAATTGAGTTTAGGATGGATGGCACTTGGGATAGTGCCTTCGTGCTCGTGGATGACATCCAAACATACGGTGGGCACGAATTAAAACCGACGATAGTAGAGCAGAAAAAAGGGGTTGAACCATCACCTACGGGTGCAAAGCTCGTAAACATCTTTGTTGAGCCAGAAGTGGTGATTGGGAAGGTCAGAGCAAGAGTTGGAACTAACATAGATAGGGCGGCATTGAGGCTGATCGGGAACATACAAGCGATTGAGCGTGTGAGACAGCTACAACTTGGAATGAGCAGGATAAGGACCACCGATGCATTGATGTGGAGTGAAGAGAGGCAAGGGAAGGAGTTAAACCACCAGCTGATAACTCAATTGATAAACCTTGCGAGGGAGTTGCGCACTCATCCAATGATTGCAGCAATCCCAATGACACAGCAACATTTTGAGAACTCCGAATTTGCGTTACAAGTTACAGACATTGTTAAACGCTACAGCTCAGAGGTTGTCACCATTGAGATTGGCTATTGCCATGCATCTGCTTTGAGCACATCAACGCAGCGAGTGGTTGAACTTATAGCTCGCGTCTCCGATACGGCTGTAAAGGTTCGCCCAAAATGTGCGATTGGTGGTGTGGGTTTGCTTGCGCCATGGCACGAACTCGTTACAAGTTTTCTGCGTCTCCCGCGCCCGTTTGATTTCTTCTCGGTTCACTTCTTTGGGACACACAATGCCAGCACTACTACCGAGGCGCTCATGGATGCAGCGGTTAAAGGTGTTGCTGCCGACCTACCAAATCAAGTTTCATTAAACCTGTTAAGCGCATTGGTGAGACAGCGCTGGGGCAACACGACAGGTCTATACATCACTGAGGCAAACTTGAACTCAATTCGGACAGATGGCGGGCGCGCAAGGGATGAGCGGATATCTCTACCTGAAGGGATGGCTTGGTGGATGGCGTTTCTACACACTCTTTCAACAAGCGTTGACGAAGTGCTTCAATTCAAGTTGTGTGGCGATGGGTGGGGATTGATTGACGATGATTTGCAACCAACACCGGCATATTGGGCTGTGTGGATGTTTAACATATTCAGCCCAAGGGGAGCAAGCATTTGCAAGCTAACGGTTGATGGTTCTGGGATAAGTTGCATTGCTGTGCGCACTGCAACATCGCTCAATGTGCTTTTTGCGAATCTGGATAGCACATTGAAGCAAGTTGAAGTGAGGGTGAGCAACAGATTCGCACCTCAAATAACGATGGTAAGACTACGCCGTGTCATGCCGACAGGTAAGTCCGTTAGCCAACCAACTTATGAAGTGTTCTCACCAGAGACACGCATAACGACACTGCTACCTGGCTATGGAATCGGTGTGCTTCAATTTGTCACAGCAAGACGCTAAGCCTCACTTGACGACGCCACTGCAGTTTGCTCAAGCACTGCTTTCAGAGCTACGTCAATGCTTTCCTCATCTTCACCGATCTCTATACCTTTGAACAAGAACCAATGTTCTATGTGTTCGATACACTCACCATGCTCAATGCGAGTTAGTGGACTGAGCGTTTCAAGTTCAAGCATGCGATCGTTAGTGAACACTTCGGCGGAGCAACCAAAATCTGGATATTGCGCGCCTTCAATGTGCTTATGCCGTTTGACAAAGATATGCCCATGACGAGCGTATGCGAGCCAACCTTCGTGGTTGGCTATGCCAATCTTTAACGGTGATGGCGAGCTTGTATCTTGTTTGAGCAATATGAACTTCTTGCCCCAATGCCATCTTCGGTCGCTCATATCGGTGTAATGCCATATTGTCATTGACCGCGCAGGAAGTAGCTTCTCTTCATGCGGTATGAATGGGGGCTGTGGCAAGATTGCTACTCCGCCTTGAGCCATCACCGATAAAGCCCACGCAGAGAGCTCAACAGCCCAAAGGTTATGGTTCCTCAGCCTATGAACAACCGTCACATGTGTTCCAGATGGTGAGAGGAAGATGTCCATCTCCTTTTGTATTCCAGTCAGCCTCTCCGTCGGTTGCACTACATGCAGAGAGTTTTCACCGACCTTGACTTCTACTGGTTCGTTGTCTGGTGCATAAGTTCTTGGGCGTGCTTCTGGTGCATGCCAAAGCCTGTGCCCACCATAAATGCGCCATTCATCACCACCAACCAGACCGAGCTGTTCTTCAAACTCTGCAAATTCATTTTCGTCACCAATGAAGCCAAACCTTATCACCCTTGGACCAACATCACCTGTGACTATTAATTCAACAGTATCATTGAAGAGCCTGTAGCAGTTTGCCCAACCTCCGTAGCTTACTTTCTCCACAGGCATGCTTCAGCTCACCCCTTTATGAAGCATCTTCAAACCTTCAAAATCTCCTCCTTCAATCCGCTTGCCATCAAACCTAAATATATCAGACCACCCGGCAATGCAGCTAACCAAGTTATAAGGCGCCAAAGCAGAGACCAAAGTATTGCGCTCTCAGTGCTCACCCCAGTGAGAGCCCAAAGATGAGCAGCTGTTATTTCCCTGATGCCCAAACCATGTATAGCTATCGGTATTGAGCTTATAGCTGTCAGGCTTGATACCATCGCCACATAAAGTGGGTAGCTCCCTTTCATACCAACGGATGAGCCAACCCAAAAGAGCATTGCGTCAAGACAGAGATGATACAGGATGGCGATAGCAAAAGCAACAGCTGCACACCATGGCTGAGACAAAAACAGGACCGCTCCCTCACTGAACCTTGCGAGGCGTTGCTTCCACTTGCTCTTTGAATTGCGCCAGATGAGCAAGACGGCTATTGATGATGAAGCTACAACGAGCAATATGAAGAAGACGAGTAGCGTTTTTATAACGACCTCCTTGACAGCCTTTCCGAGCCAAACAGCTGCAACGCACCCCAATGCCACCAACGCCACAAAACCTGTTGAACGCTGAGCATAAACTGTTCCAATGACCCTTGAGAGAGGCAGGTTGTAAGAGCGTTTGCTTGCTATGTATGCACGCACTATATCGCCACCAACTACGCCCGGAAGAAAAAGGTTGAAAAACATTCCAACGAAGAATGCCATGAGAGCATCAACGAAGCGAATTCGCACGCCCGTAGCTAACGCTATAACCCACCAATTTAATGCCGATAGGGACTGCAAGGAGCAATAGATGACAACGCACATCAAAACCATCGTTACATGCAAACCGTGAAGCTTGCCGAACATGCCCTCTTTGTATCCGAGGATGAGCACCCATACGAAAAGGGAAAGTGAAAAGGCTATGCGTAGATAAAGAAGCCACTTTTCCTTCTTGCCCACGCGAGTAAACGCAAAAGCGTTCTCACTGTGCCCCGAGTTTGCTCTCCCTTCAACCCCTCCCATTTCCTTGTCCATTTGACCAACCTCCCTAAGATAGCTACACTTCGGTTGGTAATTATGGCTGTAGTTGATCAACCTATACAATCGACAGGCGCTCAAACAATTTTGACCCTTGTAGCTTCTACTTGATTCACCTCATGAACCCGCATCAAAGCCACTGGCTGATGCGCTACATTTGCTGGAATAGGGGGCATCAACATAAGTTTGCAAGCGATAAACAAGGGGTGGAATAAGATGCGCGTTAATATCCAACAGGAAAATGCAAAGGTAAGTTCTAATGCTGGTCATATTCGCAAGGTGCGAGTTGGGCTCATTGGGTGCGGGAACATGGCTAACTTAGTTCACTATCCATCGCTTGCTGAATTTGAAGATGTTGAATTTGCTGGCATATGTGACATCGTCCCACAGAAGCTTCATTCAACTGCTGACCGCTTCAACATTGAGGCTCGTTTCACCGACTTCAAAGAAATGATTGAGCGGACAGCACCAGAAGCAGTTTACATACTAATGCCACCACACCAGCTTTTTGACATTGTCATTCATTGTCTTAGGCTTGGTCTACATGTGTTCATTGAGAAGCCTCCCGGAGTTTATTCAGAGCAGACACGCAACATGGCTAAGCTCGCCGAGCGTAATGGATGCTTGACGATGGTTGGTTTCAATAGGCGCTTTATTCCACTGCTCAGGCTTTTGAAAGACATGGTTAAGGAAAGAGGGCAAATACAACAGTGCGTTGCCACATTCTACAAGCATTGGGTTGGTGGTGAGCCATATTACGGTGGTGCTGTTGATATACTTACCTGTGATGCCATCCATGCTGTTGATGCATTGAGATGGATGTCGGAGAGCGAGCCAAAGAAACTCGTTAGCAGTGTGAGAGCTGTCTCAAGCTATTTCAAAAACAGCTTCAATGCGTTGATAGAGTTTGAGAACGGATGCGTCGGTATACTGCTTACAAACTGGGCTGCCGGAAGAAGAGTCCACACATTTGAGATGCATGGCATAGGCATATCAGCGTTTGCCAACCCAGATCCCGATGGTGAGGGAATTGTGTATGCCGACGATGGGAAATTGATCAAGCGCATAACACCTCAAGAGGCAGCAGGCAGTGAGCAATGGCACAAAATCTATGGGTTTTACGACGAGAACAGACACTTCATTGATTGCATCAAGGCTGGTAAGTTGCCACAAACACATTTTGGTGACGCTGTTAAAACGATGGAACTGATTGATGCCATCTACAGGAACAGCATTTAACATCGGAGGCTGAATGTATGAGAGGCATTGCTTTGTTCCTCTTGGTGCTCCTTACGGCATTCACTTCGTCTGCGCTCAATGAGATAAAGCTATGTGAGGAAATCTTGATAGACCCCGGAAAGGCACACACATGGTCAATCTACGCGTTTAAGGTGAACGGAAGGGAAGTGACGGACAAGGAGAGCATGAATGCCTTGATCATACCAAGTGGCAAAGGTGTATTGCTTGAAATGAATGCGAGACTACATTATGAGCGCTTGGCTGGCTCAACGACAGCTATGGTGATACGCATAAATGGTTTGACGATGGACGCACACCAGCTTGTGAACAAACACATTTCATTTCAAACTCGTGGTGGAGCTGTGTTGACTTGGTATGGAAACGGTTCTTGGCGTGTGCTATACAGCCCCGATTTTAAGGCAGCCTCAGACGATGTGGCTAATCCATACAGCGTGATTGATACCGACCCATATAGGTTTGCCTTTGACATAACAGACATGCTTTCGGACGGGAAGAACACGATAACGATACAACACACGGTGGCAAGCATATCAAGCAGGCTAATCGTGAGGGATGCACGTGTAAAAATCGCAGATAGAAAAGTAGCAAAGCCAAGTGACGCGGAGGTGCTGCCTAAATATGTGCCAGCTGCACCAAAGCCATACCAGTATTCGGTGCAATGGCTTGAAGGTGGTGGAATGCGTATAACAGTCCACGGTGAGAGCTTCATCATAGGCACTGAGCTCTCTGTGCCCGGTGGTGGATGGCATGAGCTTAAAGAACAAACAATGCCATCGCCTTGCGGCATGCGCATAAGCATTGATAGGAGAACAAAACGACACCTGCTCCTCAAAGCGAGCTGTTCACATTACTCTTTTGAAAGAGAGGTTGAATGCTACGAAGAATGGATTGATGTGCACGATACCGTGGTGAACCTGACGCAGGAAGATTTAGGTGTATGTGTTCGCCATACTGTCACGCAAGAGAAGGGCAAGCCCACGCATGTTTATCTTTGTGGCTTAAATGTGAAAGCATCGCACTGCAAGAATCGTTCAAATGGTAACATGACGACACTACTCGTTGGCTATAAAGCGATGATCGGGTTACTGCCACTTGATGATGTTTTCCGTGTCCACTGTATCAACTTTAGAGAGGGAGACTGTGCGGGGATATGTGATAGCGAGCTTGTGCTCCCATCAAACGGTAAGATAATCATGCGTTGGCGTATTCATCCGCTGGTGCGCCCGGAGCATTTTGAAGACAACTCTGACTATTGGGCTTTCATAAACTCTGTTCGCAGGGGATTGGATGTTAATTTCAAACTTGAAGGACCTTTCGCCTTCCTCTCGCCAAGTATGCTGAAATGGAGCGATGATATGTTGATGCGTTGGCTTGAACTGCGGAGGGTCAAGTTTGTTTCTGGCACGATAGGTAGACTGCCAGATGGGCGATATGCACATGGCACTGCTTACCTGACGGCAAAAGAAGACCAAATGCTTTGGCGAGAGCTGTTTGGGCGCATAAGGAATTTGTGCCCAGATGTAAAGTGCCTGATGTATTTCCACTCATTCATCAGCACTGAAGAGGGCGCGGAGAAAAAGTATGCTGATGCGAGATTAACAAGCGCCACCGGGAAGCAGCTGGCTTACCCGCATTCAACATATCTGCCTCTTTTTTATCCAACCCTTACAAACAGTTATGGGAAAGCTCTCACACGCTACTTTGATGTCGTGCTAAATGAGATAGGCGCAGATGGCATATACTGGGACGAAATTGAATTTAGTGCATCGCTTTGGACATACGATTGCTGGGATGGATATAGCGCTGACCTGCACCCAAACACATTTGCAGTGCTACGAAAGAAAGCTGCCATACCACTTTTAACACAGGCTTGGAAAATAGCGCAAATAGAAAGATTGCTTAAGGCAGGCAAAGTCATCGTAGGGAATGGGATGCCAATGACGGAGAGCATGGCAAAACTGCGTGTGCTAAGGTTCCGTGAAACTGGTTCGCTGTTCAACTTGCTTGATAGCCATACATACACTCCTATCGGCTTGGGAGACCATTTCACACAACGCACTGAGCAGGATGTCGTTGACCAAATAAGGCGCAACCTGAGCTACGGTGCTCTCTACTTTTACTATCCACCTGCAATCCAGCAAACGCATACGAACCTGACAGAACATATGTTCCCATTCACTCCAATTGAGCTCCATAACGGTGTGCTAATTGGGGAGGAGCGAATACTAACAAACCGTTCTGGCGTGTTTGGGTGGGGCGATATAGCACGTGTGAAGGTCTATGTCTATGACGAGAATGGGAGGGCAGTTCGGCTTGAGCCAAACATTGTGAATGATGGTAAGCAGACACTCGTAAAGCTACGACTACCACCTCGTTATGTCGCAGCCATAGTTAGAGAATGAGGTTTTGGTATGACGCACGAAAGCGATACTGAGTTAATGATATGAAAGCCGAAAGATCATGTTTGCCAAATTAAGTATTGGCTAAGGCGAAGGATGTAGCATCCACTACTTAACAAAGCCAACACATGGTTCTCCGAGCGATTAAAACTCGCTGACAGCTTTGAGTTCAGAGATATTATCTCTTGTGGTGGTGATGCGCAATATGCGAAGTTTGAATGAGCATAAATTTGACGAAGGTGTTGAGACGCTACCATCGTGGGCTATAGTTGGTGCAGGTGGCATAGGGCTCACATTTGCAACGATGCTTTGTGAGAGTGGGCATAAGGTTTATCTTGTTTGCCGACCTTGGCAAAAGGAAGCACTTGAGAACGAAGGGGCTTTTGTAACAGGGCTGTTTGGCGAGCACCATGGTAACCCGATTGTAGTTGACGATGTTGGAGAGCTAAATGAGGAGGTTGAAATATATGCTGTGGCAACAAAAGCATACGATACAGCAAACGTCGGATTAGCGCTTGCAAATGTCATTCGTCGCAGTGCTATCGTTGTGTCATTGCAGAACGGGTTGGGCAATGTTGAGACGCTTATGAAGTTATTACCTCACTGCCGTGTTCTTGGAGCGCGAATCATATTCGGTGCCGAGCGTTTAAAAGCAAACAAAGCTAAAGTTACCGTATGTGCTGACGATGTTGTCATTGCTCCATTAGGCAGAAGGGAATGGATTGATGATGCAGAGTTTGTGGCAGCGTCTTGCGTTCGTGCTGGGATACCTTGCAGGAGTGATTCAGATATAGCGCCTTGGTTATGGGACAAGGTTCTATACAATGCAGCGCTAAACCCACTTGGCGCACTCCTCAACATGACATATGGTGAGTTGGCTGAAGATGAACTTACGCGCTCAGTCATGGATGTGATTATTGATGAAGCGTTTGCGGTCGCAAACTCTTGTGGTGCACCACTACGATGGCGCAATGCCGATGAATACAAGAAGCACTTCTATGAGAAACTTGTGCCACCAACTTCAGCTCATAGAGCATCAATGCTCCAAGACTTGCAAGCTGGTAAACGCACGGAGGTGGATGCACTCAACGGAGCTATAGCGGAGCTTGGGAAGCAACACGGGATAAAAACTCCTTTGAACGATGCTGTCACGAGCTTGATTAAGAGGCGTGAGAGGGGTGAAGTTTTAGATGCACAGCAAATTCGCTCGGAGCTCAAAAGCGTGCTCGGAAGGCTTGGCTCGTTTAGAAAGATGTAAGCAAAGGGTGTTTTGTTGGAGTAAGTGGGGAGCATTTTTATGGTGTCTTGTTTTTGTGATGGCTTTACTCGTCAGCTCAAGTTGTAGAAGGGGCGATATCATTGCGGAGGTTGACGGCGATGTGATCTTCGAAAGTGAATTCATATCAGAGCTGTTGAGAAGGGCAGGGAAGGATGTATTGGAGGAAATGATAACCGAAAAGCTCATTAGGAAGGAAGCGAAGGCGAAAGGGATAACTGTCACACCTTCGGAAGTGGATGCAGAGTTGAAACGCAGATATGGCGAGTTGCACGCAAGGGCTGACGAGATTGAGAGGATGAGACGAAGCGTTGAAACAAACTTGCTTTTGAAGAAGTTGTGCATGAGTGATGAGCAAGCCATGCCTACTACGAGCGAGATCATCGCTTACTACAAACAGCACAAGGAGGAATTCGCCACACCAGGGATGGTGAGGCTACGGTGCATTGTTGTTGGCGATGAAGCAAGTGCTGTAAATGCCTACAGAGCCTTAGTTAACTACAAAGGTGACTTCACGAAGCTTGCATCACAAATCTCAATTGACGAATCAACAAGGATCAGAGGTGGCGATATGGGCAAGCTTCCATTGAAAGACCTTCACCCAAAGCTGCGAAAAGTAGTTGAGGAGATGAATGTTGGTGACATAAGCAAACCTTTTGAGCTTGATGGCAGATGGTGGATAGTCAAAGTTGAAGAGCACACAGAAAAACGATATCGCTCCCTTGAGGATGTAAAACAGATGATCACACAGATACTGCACGAGCAGAAAGCTTTTGCACTGCAACCAGTATACACACGAAAGCTTTGGGGAAAAGCGAATATAAAGATTTACCGTCGTGAGCTTCGCGGGATAAAGCCAAAGTGAGAGAATGCTGTCCTTCAGCATCTGTGTCTGTGTGGTGATGCAACATGGATGAGCGCCCTATTGAAGAACTCTCACCAGAGGAGCTAAAAGCGAAGGTTGATGAGTTGATTGACTATGTCCTTGAGGGTGAGCCGAGGGCAGAGCAGTGGCGTGAGTGGCGTCTCGCGCTTGAAGAACGCCTAAACCACATTTTGGATATGTGCTCAAGAGGCATAGTTGAGTTTGAGGACTTGGAAGGGGTTATTAAAGACCTTGAGGAGAAGATTAAGGTGTTGCGGGAACAAGAAATCATAACAGAGTTCATTGAACAGCAGGTGCATGCTATCATTGGCAAGATGATGTTAGAAAAAGCTCTCCAAGAGGAGCTTGAAACATCTTAGCAAGAGCATTTGGTCTGTGTGGCAAAAGGGTTATCCCTCTTGCTCTGACATGTCTTCAGATCGAGCATTGTAAGACAAGCTTTTTGCTTCACTTTGCACCTCTTCACGGCATATACGCGTAGCCTCTATCAGCTTCTCCAAAACACTTTCCAACTTATCCAATATGCGCAATGCATTTTTAGTTGCATCACTCACTATCCTCCTGCTCTCCTCTTCAGCTTTGTTGAGCGTTTCATCAGCCCTTTGCTCGGCTCGCCTAAGCAGTTCTTCCGCTTTCTGTTCTGCAAGCCTTGTTATCTCGCTCTGGTTTGTTCTCCTTTCCACTTCCTGTTGGGCAGATTCAAGCATGCGTTTTTTCTCTTCCTCAGCCTCGTGCAATATTCGTTCTGCTTCCTCGCGTGCTGCCCTCAGGCATTTCTCACGCTCCCTGACTATCTCCTCAGCCATGCGCAATTCACTTGGGAGAGCACTTTCAATCCGCCTAAGTATCACTGATATCTTTTGCTCATCAACGAGACGCCAATGAAGGAACCCCTTGCTCCTCTCTATCGTCTCCTCAAGTTCTTTAATCAAGTTTCTGATGCGCATTTCGTGCTCCAGAATGGCTGATGCACCCCCTTTCAATCATTTTCGCTTCCAACCTCCGCAACACAGGTGGTGGAACTAAGCCGTTAACACACCCGCCAAGCATCGCTACTTCCTTCACGATGCTTGAGCTGAGATAGGCATATTCAAGGCTTGTCATGATAAATATAGTCTCAATCTCTGGTGCGAGCTTCCTGTTCATTGATGCCATTTGGAACTCATAATCAAAGTCGGATATAGCCCTCAACCCTTTGATGATAACTCTAACCCCTTTCTTTCTGGCAAACTCAACGAGCAAGCCGTCAAGCTGTTCCACTGTCACATTTTTAATATGCGCGCATGCTTCCCTTACCATCTCGGTTCTCTCTTCAAGCGTAAACAAAGGACGCTTTGAAGGGTTCGTGGCTACAGCCACTATCAAGTGCTCAAAGATCTTGGCTGCCCTTTCTATTACATCCAAGTGCCCATTGGTGATAGGGTCAAATGTGCCAGGGTAAATCGCCTTCACAACACTTTCACCACCTTGTTTCATCAATGGATTGAACGCTTGCGAGCGTAAAAGCTAAAAACAGTTTCGCCGATTGAGTGTGACTTAAGCAATTCTAAAGAGCTACAGGAATGGGAAAGCGAATCTCTACGAGAATGCTGAATGATGATAAAACCATCCTCCTCAAGCAACCCCAAATTTTCATCCAACCACTCCAACAACCTATTAGCCAAGTTTGTGCCGTAAGGCGGATCAGCAAATATGATATCAAACTTCTCTCCCATTTTCAAGAGCCTTCGCATCGCGGCTATGGCATCGGAACATATGACCTTAGCCTGCTTCTGACAACCAACCATTGATATGTTTCTTTGCAGGGTAGCGATGCAAATCGGGTTACGTTCAATGAATGTAACTTTAGCAGCACCCCTGCTGAGCGCTTCTAAGCCAACGCTACCAGAGCCTGCACATACATCCAGAAACGAAGCGCCAATGACTTTATCCCTAAGGATGTTGAAAAGTGCTTCCCTTGCCACCTCCGATGTTGGACGAGATTGAGATGAGCGAATCACCTTGAGCTTCCTACCACGAAACTTTCCTGCGATGATGCGCATTGTTAAGCCACCCTCTCAAACCACACCGTAAATGGGTATAGGCAACCTGAGTCCAAAGATAACGCAAATGCGAATTACCCACAAAAGAAGCATAAGAACAAGAAGGAGGATGAGAAACACCCTCACTGTTCGCTCATCGTAGGTGAGAAACCTCCTGTTCATGGTGGCTTCAAGAACGAAGACAAATGAGAGCGCTATGCCGGACACGAAGAGAAGCAACCCAAGTGGATGAAAAGCAAACGCTTCCTTAAACCTACCATTGGCTGCTGCAAACAATGCCCTCGTCATACCACATGACGGACATGGTAAACCAGTAATTTTGTGGAAACCACAACACCATAACATCGGTGGATGATCAAAGAGTGACATCACCAAGACAGCCAACCATATGCTAAATGAAAACGCCAGCCTTTGAACCCTGAATGAAAAAATGCCCTGCACCATTCCAGCAACACCAGTGTCCTACTGACCCTCGTTTTCATCTCCATCGGTTCAGTTTACCTTATGCAAGATGTGTGTAACCCTTCTCTACTATGGCAAGGTTAACTCGTTCAAAACCATCCGCCATATTTTATTTGGGTAGCTCGCACAGTTTTCACACTCACAGAAAACTCAATCTGTAGGTGAGCGCATCGCATGCTATGTTGGAGAAGATCAAGCTACGATACATGGGATGATTTTGCAAAGAGCGTTTTGAAGATGGAAGAAGAAGTGAGGCACTTGGATGCGCTTTGTAGGGAGTTCTACAATGAAGATGTTCGTCTTGTGGCTGTGAGACTACTTGGCAAACTACTTCTACGAGATCTCGGAGGGCGCTTATGTGGTGGGATAATCGTTGAGACGGAAGCTTACCTTTCAACTTGCGATCCAGCAAACCATTCCTATCGTGGCTTGAATAAGCGTAACCGCTCAATGTTTGGACCTCCCGGACACGCATACGTCTACCGTATCCACCAACAGCATTGCCTCAATGTTGTGACAGAACCAGAGGGTGTGCCAAGTGCTGTGCTTATCAGGGCGATACAACCGATATGGGGAGTTGAACTAATGCTCGCCAATAGAAGAAAAGAAGATACTGCAGGTTTGACTGACGGACCTGGTAAAGTTTGTCAGGCGTTGGCTATTGACTTGAAGCACGATGGCTTAGACTTGACACGTAAAACTGAACTATGGATTGCTGAGCTTCCGAATAACATAGTGCTCCCCAACTTTGATGTTGGCATCTCGGAACGGGTTGGCGTGACTGCTGCAAAAGAGTTGCTCCTTCGTTACTTCATCTTTGGGAATGCTTTTGTTAGTCAGCCGAGGAGACCACGGTTGCTCATGAGTCAAAGCGAGGCTCTTTCGTGGGTTGGCAATAAACTTTGCTGTTGATTATGAGGCAACCTAAAAATATCGGCAGACAAAAAATTCAAATGGCTCACACTCGTGAGCCAGTGTTGGGAGGATGGTGGTAACTATGGCTTCGCATGATACAACACAAGCTATAGTGCCGATGCTCGTTTACATGCTTGCGCTGTTTGCCATCTTTTATCTCTTCCTCATCCATCCACACCGCAAACAACAGAAGGAGAGGAAACGCTTCCTTGAGTCACTTAAAAAGGGAGATAAGGTTGCCACGATAGGTGGCATATGCGGGCAGATAACAAACCTTGATGAAGACATCGTCACTTTACAAGTTGCTGATGGACTTGAACTGCAAGTGCTCCGCTCAGGCATACACCGCTACTTGGAGCAAGAAGAGGCTGCAAAAATGAAAGAGCTCTGGGGCAAGCGTAAGAGGCGATGAAAGAATCGGCTTGCAATGAACTTGAGAAGGTGCAAGGGCACATGAGCTGTTGGAAAGATGGTTGGCACCATAGGCAGGGCAGACTTAATTTGCTCTCTCTAAGGTGGTTGGTTGCTTCAGTAACTTGCACTGCTGTTATCCTCTTCGCAATTGCTCATCTCGCCAAGCAATCTTTTACACCATCACCAATCAGCTCAGAGGTAAACCGCGTTCAGAAAACTGTAGGGCTTAACATTATAGCCAAACTTGTCGCGCTGATTGAGCCAATGCTGCCCAACCTGGCAGAAAAAGACTATGCAAGGGTGATGAGCGAGTTAGATAAACTGCTACGATCGTTCATGGAAGATGCTGATGAGAAAACACTTTACAAACTTTGCATCCTCTACGGCTACTTAGGGATGCGTTTACGAGCAAGTGAATGCTTTAAGGGATTGCTACAGCGTCTGGGTGGCAAAGAAAATCGTGAAACACGCTTGTTGGGTGTTTTAGTCTCTGGCAAGCGCGTAAGCCCTCAAAGCGTTAACCAAATTGAACGAAGCATTGAAGCGCTACAACTTGGATGGTTTGAGAAGCTTGCAAAGGCTTGGCTTTACGAAAAGGCTTTCATGTTTGCCCGCGCAAATGAATTGAGGCAAGAAATTCACCAGTCAGCACTTAGAGGCTTAATACCGCTATTTGGCATCTTGGTTGTGTTGTTAGTTGTCGGCATACTTGGTGTTATTCTTACACCATTCATCACATACTTGCTCTGCAGAGACATAAAGAGAAAAGGAGGGCAAGTGAGAGCTATTGATCCACTCCTTCTCTTTGAGGCGTTTGCTGTTTACCTTGCGGTAGTTGGAGTTGCAGCACCAGTTTTAGCGCAACAGATAGCGCTCAAGACATCAAAAACATTTGAAGCCATGTTCGCTACAGCTTTGATTTTAAACCAAACTCTCACTGCCCTAACTTTGCTTTGGTTGGTGTTTTTACTTCGTAGCAACCAAAGCAGTCTCTCATCTATTGGGTGGCATGCTAACAATGTGGGAAGTGAACTTGCGTTTGGTCTTGGAGCATACATTTGCATAATGCCATGGGCATGGCTCTTGTCGCTCCTAAGTTTTCTTCTCTCAAGATCGCTATCGGGCGTTTTACAAGAACCGATACATCCTGTAGCTCAAGCGGTGGTGCTCCGCAGTTCGCCGATGCTGATATTGGCTGTTTTTGTTGCTGGTGTGCTTATTGCGCCGGCAGTTGAAGAGACATTCTTCAGAGGTGTTTTGTATAACGTCTTGAGGCAGCGCATTGGCATCTTACCGAGCGCAGCGCTTAGCGCATTGCTTTTTGCCATCCTTCATCCGCAGTCCCTCTTGGGCATCCCACCTCTTTTCATCATAGGCTTATGGCTATCGTTACTATATGAAGCACGCATGTCTATCGTTGGATGCATTTTTGCTCACGCGTTGATTAACCTTAATTCACTGACGCTTTTAACATTTTTCATCATGTTGCGATGAGCTACAGACATGTTGGGTTCCCTTCAGCTTAACTTGTTCCTTTGGCTCATACCACCGTGTGCTATCAACTGGCATAATAAGTTTTGGAGCAATCAAAGCAATCTTGCAGAAGGTGATATAACCGATGAAGCCAGAAGTTGTGTTGTTGGCTCTGTTTGCGGGAGTGATGATGACATACGGTCATGCACTGGGCGAATCGCTCAGCGATATAGCAAAGCGAATACCAAACGAATTTGATGGATGGAAGGCAGATGGCAAATGGCGCTACTATGACCGAAAGACACTCTTTCAGCATATAGATGGTGGGGCTGAACTTTATCTTGCCTACAGATTCAGGGAGGCGATCGTGAGAAGATACCTGAAGGGTAAAGAGATGGAAATAGCGCTCGATATCTACGATATGGGAACACCAGACGATGCTTTTGGTGTGTTCAGCGTTGAGCGCTTAGGTGAGGATGTGAACATAGGGCAAGGCTCTGACTACATTGAAGGTTTACTTCGGTTTTGGAAGGGGCGCTTCTTCGTCTCAATACTAACACGCCTTGAAACGAACGAAACCAAATCTGCTGTCATGAAACTCGGTAGCATCGTAGCGAAGGCGATAGGTGAAACAGGTAAGCTTACAAAGCTCATTTCAATCCTCCCAAGGGATGGCTTGAAGGAAAAGAGCATATGTTTCATGCGCAAACACACGATACTGAACCGTGTCTACTTCATAGCCGATAAGAACATATTGGGTTTGGGAGACGATACGGAGTGCGTGATAGCCAGATACGAGCAAGGCAACAAAGGTGCATACTTGCTAATCATCCGCTACAGTGATGCTAAGAGTGCGTCTAAGGCTTTGAACAGGTTTATCACTTCTTACATACCTGAAGCGAAGCGCTCAAAAGTAGCGCTGCTTGAGGATGGCAAATATGTAGCTTCAGATTTATACGGTCAGTTTCTGCTCATTGCGCTTGATGCGACAGAGAAGGAGTTCGCACTCAAGCTCATTGAGACAGCACGCAAGAAACTTAAGGAGGTGGGCATGTGATGAGCAATATGTTTTGCAGGTCAAAGCTTACGAGGCGCGATTTCATGCGCCATGCTGCTTATGCAGCGCTTGCCACAACCGTTGGAACTGAGATGCTCCACTCGCAACAAAGCGAGAAGAAAGTTAAGGTGGTGCTCGTTCGTGACGAAGAAGCTTTAGATAAGAACCGCAATCCCAATCCTAAGGTCATCTTGAAGATGCTTGATAGGGCAGTCACAGAGCTTGTTGGCGTAAGTGACCCAGTTGAGGCATGGCGTAAGCTTGTGAAGCCGAATGACATAGTGGGCATAAAGACGAATGTGTGGGCATACCTGCCGACCCCTAAGGAGGTTGAAGATGCTATAAAGCTTCGCCTCATGAATGCTGGCGTATCTAAGGAAAGGATTTTTATTGACGACAGGGGTGCACGCACAACACTCGCTAATTGCACAGCCTTGATAAATGTGCGTCCGCTTAGAACGCACTACTGGTCTGGCATAGGTGGTTGCATCAAGAACTACATCATGTTTTCACCAAACCCGTCTCAGTATCATCCAGACACATGTGCATCGCTTGGGCATGTGTGGACGCTACCAATAGTGAAAGGTAAGACGAGGTTAAACATACTTGTGGTCCTTACGCCTCTATTTCACGGTATAGGACCACATCACTTCTCACCGAAATACATATGGGACTACAAAGGGTTGATGGTCTCGTTTGACCCTGTAGCTGTAGACGCTGTTGGTGTCCAGTTGCTCTTGGCAAAGAGAAGACAATTCTTCGGCGAAGAAAAACCGCTACCTTATAACACACATCACATCATCTATGCCGACAAGAAGTTCGGCATTGGAACGAGTGATTTAAGCAAGATAAACCTCATCAAGCTGGGTTGGATGGAAGATGTGCTCATATGATTTAGAGGTGAACCAAAAGATGTCAGAACTGCGTCGCGACCCAATAATCGGGCGATGGGTGATAATAGCAGCAAGGAGAGCCGAACGCCCAGTAGCTGTAGCGGATAGGGAGATGGAAGAAGACATTGACACAAAGGTATGTCCATTCTGCCCCGGAAACGAGCATACAACGCCACCTGAAGTTTTTGCCATCCGCCCAAGTGGGGGCAAGCAGAACTCATCTGGTTGGTTGGTAAGGGTTGTGCCTAACAAATATCCTGCCCTAACTATTGAGGGTGAGCTTAATAGACAAGGTCTTGGCATGTTTGATTACATGAATGGGGTGGGCGCACATGAGGTCATAATTGAGACGCCAGAACACAAAGCGCATTTGGCTGACATGCCAGTTTCACAGATAAAGCTCATCTTGCTAACATACAGGGAAAGGATTGTTGACCTTAGAGGCGATAAGCGTTTCCTTTACACGCTTATCTTTCGCAACTACAAAGCTACAGCTGGTGCAACTTTGCCTCATCCTCACTCACAGCTCATCGCCATAGCAATAACACCCGAAATAGTTAAGCGCGAGCTTGAGGCTGCAAGGAGACATTTTATGGAAAAGCAAAGATGCCTCTTTTGCGATCTACTCAATCAAGAGTTGAAGCTCGGTGATAGAGTTGTCCTTGAGACAAAGCACTTTGTGGTATTGGCACCGTTTGCTGCGCGCTTCCCATACGAGCTACACATCTATCCGAAGGAACATTGCCACGACTTTGTCCTGATGAATGAAGAGCAATTTGAAGACTTTGCAGTCACGCTTAAAACCATCTTAGGTTGCATACGCGATGTCTTATGCGACCCACCATACAATTACGTTCTCCACACATCTCCCAATCCAGTCCCACGCCCTGGAAGACCAGAATACTGGCAGACACTGGAATACGACTATCACTGGCATTTTGAATTCATACCGAGGTTAACGAAGGTGGCTGGGTTTGAGTGGGGAACTGGTTTTTACATCAATCCAGTCCCGCCAGAACTTGCAGCAAATGTTCTCAGGCAGGCGCTGAGCTCTCGGGATACCTCATAGGAGCTAAATTTGGTGGTGAGCAAGATGGGTGTGAGTAGGCTGTCACAAGAGAGGAGGTATGCAGCTCAGCTCAGTGTGCTAATGAAAGTGGCGCAGGAAGCCCTAAAAGCTTTTGACATACAAAGCCTTTTCAACTCCACAGCAGAAGCACTCCATGAGCATTTCCAATACTACGATGTAGCGATTTTTGAAGTTGATGAGAGGAACGAGGAGTTGGTCTTGAGAGCTCACTCTGGTGCATATGAGCTACCGCCAGACTATAGGCAAAAGGTTGGCGTTGGCATTGTTGGATGGGTGGCAAAAACAGGCGAGCCACTGTATGTCGGTGATGTCCTTTCAGACCCAAGGTATGTTATGGCTTCGGAGGCAGAAGCGAAGACACGCTCTGAGCTTGCTGTGCCAATAAAACTTGCTGGAAGCACGGTTGGCGTCATTGATATACAAGCACCAGAAGTGAACGGATTTGATGAAGAAGATATCCAGTTGATTAAAACCGTCGCAGACCAGATGGCTAAAGCTATTGAGGCAATCAGACAGTTTCAAAGGGCGCATATGTTCAGGGAATTGAATGAGCAAATAATTGAGAACTTCCCTGAGAGCGTTGCCGTGGTAAATGAGAATGGAATGATAGTAGCTGCAAATCAAAGGTTTTGTTACGAGGTCAACCTCCCGAAGGAGGAAGTCATCGGCAGTTCGCTGTATGACATCGTCGATCAATCGCTTGTTGAGTCTTTGAACTTGCATTCAGCGATAGAGAGAGTTCTGGAAACGGGTGAGCCAAAACATTACCTTGGCGTGCAACATTTTTCTAAAAGGCATCCTCCAAAGCTGCTTGAGATACACATATTGCATCTCCAAGCTGCCGGCAGGAAGAGAATCCTTTTCCTCGTTGATGATGCCACAGAGCGCTCAAGAAGGGTGTTTAAGCTTGAAATGCTACTGCAGATAATACAGGCTATTGGAGAAACACTTGAACTTAACAGGCTATTGCATGCCATATTGAAATCGCTAACGGCAGGACCGGGGCTTGGCTTCAATAGGGCTATTTTGTTCTTGGTAAATGAGGATGAGACAGAAATGGAAGTTGCGATGGCTGTTGGTCCTGCGACAAGGGAAGAAGCATATGCTATTTGGGCGAGGCTGGCTCAGGAGAAATGGACTCTACAACAGTTCATTGAGGATTACCCTGGTGAGGAGGGACTGTGGCAAACGCCTTTCCAGCAAGCTGTGCGTGGGATAAAGATACCACTGGCAGATAGGAACGATATTCTTGTCCAGTGTTTGCTTAGTGGTGAAGTTCAGAAACTTGAATGCCCTTCACGATACCCTAACCTGCATCCTCGGCTAAGGGAACTTTTTGGAGAAGTTGAGATAGTTTGCATACCACTTGTGGCAAAGAAGAAACCGCTTGGCATAATCATAGCCGATAACGCCTTTTCAGGGCAGCCTATAGCGTCAGAGGAGATTGAGGTCTTGCGTCTTTTCGCAACACCAGCAGCACTCGCTATAGACAACGCCAGAGCATACCGTCAGGTCCAGAGACAAGCTTTACAACTTGAGGCAGCTTTGGCAGAATTGAAAAGCACCCAAGAAAAACTCATCCAATCTGCGAGGTTGGCTGCTATCGGACAGACAGCAGCAAGGGTGGCACACGAGATAAGGAACCCACTTGTAACAATAGGTGGGTTCGCAAGAGCTATCTTGAAAGCACCAGATGATATTGAGCGGACAATACGCAACGCAAAAATCATCTATGAGGAAGTGAGAAAGCTTGAGGAGCTGCTCCATGAAGTGCTTAATTTCACATCACCAAAAACGCCATTGCTACAGCAGGTTGACCTAAACGAGCTCATCAAAGCTGTCTGTGCAAAATATGAGACGCAAGCTTGCGACGCGAATGTGGATTTGGTTCTTGAGCTATCTGAAAACCTGCCAATGGCTATGGTTGATGAGAAGCAATTTGAAAGGGTGCTGGTCAACCTGATACAAAACGCATTTCAAGCCTTAAGAGGTGGTGGGCAGGTAACCATTAGAACCTGGTGTGAGGGTGATTATATTAAGCTCGCTGTAACGGACAATGGTGCTGGAATACCACCAGATACGTTGCAACATATCTTTGAGCCGTTCTTCACAACGAAACCAAACGGTTCAGGGCTTGGGCTTGCTGTAGTGAAGAGGATAGTTGAAGATCACAACGGACAAATTGAGGTAAGCAGTCAACTTGGTGTTGGAACAACTTTTGTGATTTCGCTACCACTCGAAGGGAGAGAGGAATCGGACACAAAGAAAGGAAATGGATGAAAGAGGTGAGTGGAAGTGGCTGGTGAAAAAATCCTCATCATTGAGGACGACGAGAATCAACGCCTGCTTTACAAGGAAGAACTTGAGGAACAGGGCTATCGCGTCATTGAAGCAGCAAACGCTGAAGAGGGATTGCGTTTGGTTGAGGAAGAGAATCCAGACTTGGTCATTTTGGACATATGGATGCCAGATATGAATGGCTTGGAAGCGCTCACGAGGATATATGAGATGAATCCAAACCTGCCAGTCATTATCAATACGGCATATTCAGCTTACCAAGATAGGTTTACATCGTGGCTCGCTGAAGCTTACGTTGTGAAGTCTGCAGACATAAGTGAGCTTTTAGATGCCGTTAAAAGGTCTCTTGAGAGCCGTTCAAAAGGAAAGAAGGATTGAGCTAAAGACATGGAGCGGAAGGGCGAAGTGCTAACCCTTATTCTTGCTGGTGGGGCAGGACAAAGGCTATACCCTCTAACGAAGACGAGGGCAAAGCCTGCAGTCCCATTTGCAGGGGTTTACCGCATCATAGATTTCACCATCTCAAACTGCATCAACTCTGGCATGATGCGCATCTATGTTCTCACACAGCACAAGTCAATATCGCTTGATAGGCACTTGAAGGAGATGTGCAGTATCTTCAGACCCGAGTTTGGCGAGTTCCTTGAAACAGTCCCACCACAACAATTCATTGTCTCACGGTGGTATGCTGGCACTGCTGATGCTATATTCCAAAACATACATTTGCTTGAGGAGAAACGTCCGAACCATGTGCTCATACTCTCAGGTGACCATGTCTACAAAATGGACTACAGGGTTTTGCTTGAATGGCATCTCTCAAAAGACGCTGACTTAACTATTGCGTGCGTTGATGTTGAGCGCAAGGAAGCTTCACGCTATGGCGTCATGGAGGTTGACAGCGATTGGAAAGTGATAGGCTTCTCAGAGAAACCACGCAACCCAAAACCGATGCCTTTTAACCCTGATAGATGCCTTATCTCTATGGGTGTTTATGTGTTTAGGACCGAGACGCTCGTTAAAGCTGTCATAAGGGACGCAAAGAGACAAACAGAGCATGACTTCGGAAAGAACGTCATCCCAGAACTTGTAGAGGTAGCTAATGTTTATGCATTCCCAATACGAGAGTGCTTGCCAGAATCCATGCACTATTGGCGTGACATAGGGACCGTGGATAGCTACTATGAAGCGCAAATGGAGCTACTTGAACCATCTCCACAATTTGACCTGTTTGACAGCTCATGGCGCATATGGACACACATAGGGCAACAACCCCCAACAATGATCCGTGGAAGCAAATGCAGTATCCAAAATTCATTAGTTGCCCCCGGAGCCTTCATAGCAGATGCAACTGTCATTCGCTCCATCATCTCGTATGGAGTGAGAAT
The DNA here is from genome assembly GCA_041538025.1 of Candidatus Thermosaccharophagus gerlachensis. Classification (GTDB taxonomy): domain Bacteria; phylum Armatimonadota; class Fervidibacteria; order Fervidibacterales; family Thermosaccharophagaceae; genus Thermosaccharophagus; species Thermosaccharophagus gerlachensis. The sequence goes on from JBGOEV010000034.1 coordinate 24,801, forward strand.
TGAGGAGGAATCCAACATCAGCGAATCAATATTGATGCCGAATGTAATCGTTGGCAAAGGCTGCACGCTGAAGCGCACGATAGTTGATGAGGGTGTATGTATACCTCCGAACACAACTATAGGCGTTGATGATAAAAGCGATGCTAAGCGCTTTTTCATAAGCAAGCAAGGGATAAGGGTTATACCAGTGGGCACTATCTTTCTTGAGACTCCTCAATGAGCTGTATCTGCACAACAAAAGCTTAAAAGCCCTCAACTCAATTGGAGTTGAATGACAAATGGATGCTCAGCTTCCAAGGATTGAACTCAAAGGCTACATCCTCCACGATGTTGAGGAAGCCTCAAGGCATGAATGGCTTGAGACGAACGGGCTTGGCGGATATGCTTCGTGTAGCATTATTGGCGCAAACACGAGGCGCTACCATGGCTTGCTCATAGCAGCGCTTGAGCCACCAACGAGGAGAATGATGTTGCTGAGCAAGCTATCCGAATGCGTGTCGCTCAAAGGAGTTGAATACCAACTTGATACCAACCTATACCACCCAAACACTGTTCATCCGACTGGCTACCGCTTCATCAACTCATTTGAGCTTTCGCCTTTCCCGACAGTGCAATATGCCATTGGGGATGCTACATTGAGGAAACGAATCGTAATGCCTCATATGTTGAATGCCGTCATCATCACTTACGAACTTTATGGGGTTGAAGAAGCTATATTGTTTGTGCGTTTCTTCGTCAACGCAAGAGACCATCACCACATTACACGCAGTGATGCATCGTGGTTGAAGGAAGCAGATATACGCATATCTCAGAAACGCGTGGTAGTTAGGTTGAGGCATTATGCACCTGCGCTAACTATCTCGTTCACTCATGGGCGCTTCGTTGAAGACAAAGATTGGTATTACAACTTTCGTTACCCGATTGAGCATGAGAGGGGCTTGGAGGACGTAGAAGACTTGTTCACCATCGGATACATACAGGCTCACATTTCACCTCAAAAACCACTCCACATCATAGCATCAGTTGAAGGTATTGGTGCTGATGATGCGGAAAAGCTCATTGATGCTGAGCTGAAAAGGAGACTAAGCTTACTCAACCCTCTGCCAACAAGTGAGGTGGAAAAATCGTCAAGTGAACTTGTGCGCTCTTTAAATCTTTGTCACGAATTGAGCGAGGAGGACATCGGTAGGCTTACAAAAAAACTGCTTCCGTGGCTTTGGTTGACATCGGATGCATTCATAGCTAAAAGGGGAACATCGCACACCATCATCGCAGGCTACCACTGGTTCTCAGACTGGGGAAGAGATGCAATGATCTCGTTACCCGGATTAACGCTCGTCACAAAGCGCTATCGTATCGCAAGGGATATCCTGAGGTTATTTGGTGAGCAAATGAGAAATGGCTTGCTACCCAATTTCTTTCCCGATAATGGTGGTCAACCAA
>JBGOEV010000035.1:0-26148 GCA_041538025.1 Candidatus Thermosaccharophagus gerlachensis
TTGCTTTCGCCCGTTTTCGGGTCTTCAACGACCAAAACTCGTTCCGCCAAATCCAAAGTGCGGATGCGTTTGCCGTCGGGAAAGGTGCGATGGAAAAGGGCTTGAGAGCCAGCAATGAAAGTTTTCGGTCTGACATCAGGTGGCAATTCGCCGACTTTTCGTGCCGTGCCTTTGTAAAGTTCAAGCCAGTTGCCTTTCTCGCCAGCAACGGGTTGTCCGTAAACTTTTCCGTTGGTCGCACGAAAGACATATGCCATCCCTTGCCTTCGTTCACTTTCGTCAATCATCGGCTTAACTTCGCCAGTTTTTGGGTTAAGGGCAAGGATGTGGCTGCGAGTGTAGCCGATGGCGAAGTAAACCCAACCTGCATCATCGGCAGCGATATAGCGTGGATACTGCGCCCAGTTCTCTTTGTGAACATGCCCGAAATCACGAAATTCACCTGTCTTTGGGTTGTAAGCGGCGATGCCGCATTGCGGGTAAGTCGCCGACCAAATGACACCGTTATCGTCTTCCGTCATGCTCATCGCCATTTGCGGGACGGTCTTGCGGATGAAGGTGAACGCTCGCTTAGTTGGGTCAAACTCAACGAAGTGGCTTCCGAAGTGAGAGTAAAGGCGGTTGTTGCTGGAAAGGATGGAAGCGTAAGGAGCATCGCCGCCATAAGGGAAAGGCGTCGGAAACTCTTCGCTTTTGCCCGTCTCAGCGTCAACGAGCAACAAAGCATAACAGCCACGATGGTCGTAGAGCCAGACTAAGACGATGTTGCGCTTTTGCCCGTCTTGGGTGGCGACGATGCCCCGATGGGTGCTGAAAGGTGCAGCAACGCCATGATCAATAAATTGCTCACCAGTAGCGCTTGAAAGCATGGTGTGGTAAAGCGCAATAACTCCCAGTAGGCTTGTAGTATAAATCCACTTCCTCATCATTTATTCACCTTCTTTGCCCACAATGTGAATGGCGCCCCTAAGTAACCCCTTGGATGACTTCATTTCTCTTGGCGCAATAGTATAGCAATGGTTCCTTTGGGTGGCAATGAGACCATCAATTTCTCTTTTGCCAGTTCAGTGGGCTGCTCTCCTAATGAAGAAGAGACTGTGAAGTTACGCAGTCCCAGCGTATCTAACTCAAGGTGGATGGTTGCTTTTACTTGTTTTTCCTCCGTGTTGTGAGCTACGAGATAAATTTCGCTATCTTTCCCAAACCGTTCAAGCCTCACTGTTGGCGGATCAACCCTTGCGCCAGTAATAGGCTCCCAACCTGCCGATGACAGGCGTTGGAGCAATTGAGCATAATTGCGCAAGGTTTGCAAGTCGTTGCCATACCCTGGGAAAATGCCATGCAACAGATGCCACGCGACTTCCCATTCTGGACGAGGCTTATAGGGTAAGTCAGTGCAAGGTTTTCGGTATGCGATGGCACGAATGAAATCTGGGTCGGCAAAAAATGGATGTTCGGCGCCAAAGATATCAATGTATGGTGCTGAGAAGGTAAGCCAACCTGGTGTCGTTCCCCAAGAGCAATTTGCCATGAACACCATGCCCTTAGGGTGCAAAAGCTTTGAGAGTTCATTTAACCACTCAACCGTCGTGAAGAAAGCCACCTGAACAGGTTGATAATGGAGTGATGAAAAGCTAAGCGGGAAGCGAGAATAGCGGAAATGCTCCCGACGATAGTTGACCCGAATTGCTTCACCGTAACCGCCCAACGAGTCCAAAGCGATACCGTCATACTTTGCTCCCAACTTCTCCATCGCTTCCAATGCTGGCAAAATGACCCTATGGATGTTGAACCAACCTTTACCATTTGGCAGTTTCGGGGCAAGGTTGCATGACAGGATTGCACCCCAGCGATTTTGCATCCAGCCATATCGCCCAATGGAGCAATAAGGCTGTCCAAAGGCGTTATGGTTGGCTGATTGCCAAACCACCTGAGCTGTCTCTTGAATACGAGTTTTGATATCCTCACCAGTGTGAGCTAACGGATAAACGCGGTAAGTAGTTGCCAACACTTTTGATAATTCCTGTGCATCTCCCACTGTTAGCTTCTTCAGTCGTTCAATTACCTCATCAACTGTTGGCGCCTTCTCAAAATCCTGATGGCTTTGTTGGTAAGTCTGCGCCTCAATGTAGAAGAGAGCAATCACATTATGTTCGTTGTCCCATTTTACTGCCGTCGCATCCCTTGGACCCCAATGGAAAGCAAAGCCTGCTTCAAGGGCGTCTTTCGTCTCAGCCATGTTGCCCCAAACATACCAACCACCTTCCCTTTTCACTCGCTTAAGGAAAAACTGAGGGAAGAAGTCGTAATAGCGTTGAAGTGCTGACCGAAAACCCCAAGCATGGTCATGACGGTAAACCAAGATACGGAAAGGTGCCTCCCATAAGGGAGTTCCATCAATCCTCTTTTCAGGCACTAAACCGAAATCAATGGCGATGTAAAACAACGAGAGTTGAGGATTGTAAGCGATGCGATGGACTACAGGTTCATCCATTCGCACTGCCAATGTTAACCCACCTTGCCCTTTCAAAGTCAATGCGCCTAACGGATATTTGGAGTGAGCACCGTTAAGCCCATAATGAACGCCTGTCTCAAGGTAGTGCAATTCGCTTTGCTCATCTTCTGCTGTGCGAGCAATAGCTACGCTATCCCACCATTGCCATTTGTCCCTAACGACGGGCAGGGCAAAGTAGACAGTTACAGCTCGGTCCTCTTTGCGCAGGTCAGCTACTTTACCACTGATTTCAATGTAGCCACCAACGCTTTTGTAAGTGGCAGTCATTTCAAGCCCCAATGCCTTCAAGGTTGCATGTTGGTGTATTTCCTTTCCGACTTGTTGCACTTTACCGCCCACCATTGTAGGTGGCTCCTTAACTTTAGTGACATCACGCACCAATAACCCTGTTGGTATTTCCTGCGATGCTCTTCCTAAGGTTTTTCCATCAACCATGATCTGGCTCAATTCGCCGTGTTCCCCGATGACCAAACTTAAGCCATCGTTAGTGCTCACTTTGTCAATCGCCTTACCGACAGTGCCCTTCAATTGCTTACGAGCAAAGATTAAGCCATCAAAAATGACTGTGTCCTCGCCAGCGCTTTCCAACACCAACGCTGACACCTCCCATAAGAACTTGTGCGGTTTTTCAGGGGGTGTCTCGTAAAGGTAGATGTCAAACTGGCGTATAGTGGAACGACGGATATGAGTAAGCCATTGAGCTATTTCCACCCAGCGCCCAACGGGAACCGTTTGACGAATGACCTGTTGTTTCATCGGCTTTCCTGGGTAGTCAAGCAATCGTGTTTGTTCGTCATAGAAGACGAAGGCAAGCGTCTTGTAATGCACTTTTGGGTCATCGCAAGTGACTTTGACCTTCGCACAGAGGAGTGAATAAGCGCTCCAATCTTGAGGCTGTGGGAAAATGCGGCGTATCTTTGGGTAGTCTTCGGTTTCACCGTCGGCGACAATCTCTACTGCCAAGTTGCCATCAAGTTTCTGCACACTTATCTTCGTTTGACCTCGGTCAATGTTAGCCAGCCATTGCAATGGTTCACCAAGCAAATCTAATGTCTGCGCCATCGCTAAAGAACACAAAAACAAAAACAGAACACTACCCATTGCTACCCATCGTTTCATCTCTCTTCACCTTCCGAGCGTGCAGTGCAAGTTTACATCGGCTACTTAGTGCCCTTCAAGAAGTTCTCAATCCTTCTCATTGCCTCTTCAATCAATTCGTCTGGATATGTCAGCGAGATTCTGAAGTAGCCCTCACCATATTTGCCGTAACCGCTCCCCGGAGTTACAGCCACCCTTGCTTTGAACAATAGCTCGGTTGCAAACTCCATTGAGCTTTCATAGCCCTTCGGTATCGGTAGCCAGATGTAGAACGAGCCCTTTGGTGGCTCAACATCCCAGCCAAGTCGCCTGAATGTTTCAACTACCAAGTCCCTCCTACGCTTGTATATGCGCAAGACATTTTCAACGCATTCTTGTGAGGATGTGAGAGCCTTTGCAGCAGCGTATTGTATTGGGCGCATCACTCCAGAGTCAATGTTGTCTTTAATCGTCCCAAGCGCTTTTAATGCTTGAGGGTTACCAACTGCTGCTGCGATGCGCCACCCAGTCATATTGTATGGCTTGCTCAACGAGAAGAATTCAACAGCGCACTCCTTTGCGCCTTTGACTTGCAATATGCTTGGAGCACGATAACCGTCGTAGGTGATATCCACATAGGCTGCATCGTGGCAAAGAAGGAGGTCATGTTTCCTTGCGAACTCAACAGCGTATTCAAAGAACTCAATTGGTGCAACCGCAGCAGTTGGGTTGTTCGGGTAGTTTAGCCAGAGTATCTTTGAGTGCTTCAATACATCTTTTGGGACAGCATCAAGGTCGGGGAGCCAATTTTTTTCCTTTGATAGAGGCATGAAATACGGTTCTCCACCAGCCATTATCGTCCCTATGCTATAGACCGGATAGCCGGGTGCTGGCACGAGCGCCACATCACCGCTGTCAATAAAGGCAAGCGCAATATGCGCAATGCCTTCTTTTGAACCTATGAGCGTTAGAACCTCAGTTTGCGGGTCTATTTCAACGCCAAACCTTTGCTTGTAGTATTGTGCCACAGCCTTTTGGAACACATCAGATGGCCAATCGCTTCCGTAGCGATGTCTGTCCTTATCGTTCGGGTCAATCAAAGCCCTGATCATCTCAAGAACAATGTGGTCTGGAGTTGGATTATCTGGATCACCTATACCGAGGCTTATCACATCCAAGCCCATTGCCCTTGCTTCCCTGATCTTCTGTCCGAGCGCCGAGAACAAGTATACGCCTATTTTATCAAGGCGTTTTGAGAAGCGCATGCTTCTTCCCCCCTTAACATTGCCGTTTATTTTGACAGCGCGCTCTTGAGCCATGCCTCATTTATCGTTCCCTCATAGACTTCCTCAACTGGTCCTTGCATATACACCTGTCCATCTTCGCTCCAACGCACCTCCAGTGAGCCACCGGGCAAGTAAACGGTTGCTTTCCTGTTTGTCCTCCCAGTTACTACTGAGGCGACAAGAGAAGCACATGCACCAGTCCCGCATGCCAAAGTTGCCCCAGCACCCCTCTCCCAAACGCGCACCTTCAACCTCTCTCTTGATATGACTTGAACGAACTCTACATTTGTGCGGTTCGGAAACAACGGATGGAACTCAATCTTGGGACCGAGGTCCTCAAGCTGTATGCTTGAAACATCGTCAACGAAAATAACACAGTGTGGGTTCCCCATTGAAACTGCGGTCACCTTTAACCTTTCATCGTCAACTTCAATCTCTTCCTCAATTGCGAACTCCTTCTCGCCCTTCATCGGGATGTCTAAGCGCCTAAGTGAAGGTCTACCCATGTTCACCTCGGCGCTTATGACGCGCCCCTTCTGTATGTTCAGCCTCACAGTTTTAATGCCTGCGAGTGTCTCTATGTGGATGACATTCCTTTTTACCTTTCCATGCTCGTATGCCCACTTGGCGAGGCACCTTATGCCGTTGCCACACATCTCCGCTTCGCTCCCGTCAGGGTTTATTATCCTCATTCTTAAGTGCGCTTCCTTTGAGCTTGGCTGCATCGCTATCAACACGCCATCAGCGCCTATACCGAAATGCCTACTGCACACCTTCCTTGCAAATTCATCAAGCCTATCAATTTGCAATGGCGTCTTAGTTGCATCAAGCAAGATGTAGTCATTGCCCAAACCGTGAAGCTTATGAAAGTGAATAGGCATGGTTAATCCCCTCACTTTCACTCTCGTGGACAAGTTTCACTATAGCTTTTGCCACTTCCTCCGGCTTTGCGCCCTCAACATTGAGCCAACGAATGTATCGCCTTTTCTTGAACCAAGTCCTTTGGCGCTTCTCAAACATGTAGCTGTTTCTTTTGAACTCCTCAAACGCCTCCTCAAGTTTTTTCTTCCCGAGCACAACTTGCGTATACTCGCGGTAGCCAAGCGCTTTCATCGGCTTCAAGTCAGGCGAGTAGCCCATCTCAAGCAATCGCTTTATCTCATCAAGCAAACCAGCTTTGAGCATCCAGACAGCTCTTTCGTCTATTCGCCTTTTAACCCATTCCCTTGAAGCAATCAAACCGATGACCAATGCATCCATGGCAAGCTTCGGTAGTTCACTGCGATTCTTACATGCACGCCAGTAATGCGATATCGGCTTTCCGGTTAGCTCGTAAACTTCAATCGCTCTTATGATGCGCACAAGATCATTGGGATGAATTTTTTCTGCAGCCTCTGGATCAACTTTGCACAAGCGCTCATGGAGCGCTTTAGAACCAATTTTGGCTGCTTCTTCTCTCAGGCTTTCGCGCAGTGCTTCATCTGGTGGTGCGATTGGCAAGTCATACCCTTCAAGGAGAGCTGAAAGGTAAAGTGCGGTCCCGCCAACGATTATCGGCATCTTGCCCCGACTACTTATATCCGAGATGGCGCTTTTAGCATCCTTGAGAAATGTAGCCACATTGTATTGCTCATCTGGAGTGACAACATCAATGATATGATGTGGTATGCGCATCCTCGCTTCAACACTCGGTTTAGCAGTCCCAATGTCCATGAACTTGTAGACCTTCATTGAATCACAAGAGACAATTTCACCATCCAACATCTCAGCCAGAATGAGCGAAACAGAAGTTTTACCTATAGCTGTCGGACCTGTTATGACGAGGATGCGCTTCCCTCTTTCGGCGGGAACCAATATCGCTCCCTCTTGTCGTCTTGGTTTAAAAGCGTTAGTGTTGCTCAACATCTGCAAAGGCGCTCAAGCTCAATCCCGAGCTTCTTCAAAGCATACGCCACAAGCTTTATGTGGTCACCATACGCGACAGTCGCATGGAAACCTCTTAGACGTTTCGCAAGCTCTTCTGTATCAGCATCAAACTTCACGACTATTTGAGCCCTGCAAACTGGAAGGAATGGGTTGTCAACTATCCTGCCATGGAACGCTACCCACTTCTTGCCCTCAAAGTCTGGCATGATGACGCTCACGAGTTGCCCAATTTGCATCTCAACTTTCGTTGCAGCGCCATGGTCTGATTCGAAGTGCGTCACAAGCCTTACACGCTCCCTTTTCTTTCCGTTCATTATCGTTGGTGCCGTGCAATGTGCAAGTAGCATCATTTGAGCCCACGGATAACATGTGTTGCAGAAGAATGTCGGTAAGCCAGATATGAAATGAGTCAGCACGCCTGCCGGTATGTTCACGAAGTCACCCTCGCAATATGCCATATAGCCAGCATCGTTAAGGAGGCTGAGTGTAAGGCATGGCATTATGCCAGCGTAGCTTCCCATGCAACCTACAACCGTTATTGCACACGCATTGTTTTGGCGCATCAGCTCAATGAAGATGTGCGTCAAAAGGAAAGCCTCAGTGATTGAGCTTAGTGGTATCGCCGAAGATACATTCGGGAGACGCAAATACTCTTCCGCAGCCTCTCTCGCTATAGCCATCACAGCAGAATCTTTGCGCCTCTCTTCAATCAGCTTCACCAAATCAGGTGTTGGCACTATCACCATGTCAAACTTCCAAAGCTGTTTTGCACGCTCAACAACCGCAGCCCCACCAGCCCACGCACCAGCACCACCGATGCATATTATCCTCCTGTTGAGCGCGTTCTTCAAACCGAAAAGCGCATGAAGACGCCACGCCACTTCTTTAATGTCATCAACAACGACATCTTCATATCCGATGGCAGTTTGCATCAACTGGTCTGTATGCCTGCGTAAGAACCTTGGGTGCACAATTTCATGCCAAAGGTAGTAGCGCCCCGACTTGAACCTGACGAAGATGATGGACCATTTCCCAAGCTCAACCAGCGTTTGGTAAGTATCCACCCACGCCCCTGCTGCATAGATGAGGAATACATCTGCGTTGCTTTCCTTCAGTGCCTTCGCTTCATTTGGGTTTCTCACTTTCTCAGTTGGTAGAATTTCAATTGGGAATTTGCACAAGCCCTTTAGTTGTGATAATTCTGACCCAATCTTTGAAAGCTCATCTTCAACATCCTTCTCGGTTTCAAACCCACCCCAATGACGCCAACTTGAACGAGGTCTAAGTGGACGCTTGGAGAGCGAGTAGACAAGCACCGGCTGTAGCTTCAATGGCACAGCCCCACGCAATCGCTCATATCTGGCAAGCTCGTTCAACCACCATTGCTTGCCTTCGGAGGCAATAGCCCCCTCGCGCTTAATGACTGTGAATGCTAAAGCTGCAGTGCTACCTAAAACAAATTCACGCCTCGTCATGCAACTGCTCTTTTTGCATCTGCACCCGCCTGCGTCATCATATAGCCCAGGCATGTTCACCACCTCGTGAGCCAGAAGGTAAACTTCGGCAACCTCAGTTCAAACTTTATCTTGCTTTGAGCATGAACGACGCTTTTGAAACCCTTATGGGAGCACTTTAAACGGGTTGCATATGTCGCTCTCGTCAAAGACACACTTCACCTTCCGCATGATTGAGAGCTCTTCGTCGCTAAACATCAACCTCATGAACTTGACCTTCTCTATGCCTATGCCATGTTCGCCAGTTATGCTTCCTCCCATGTCTACACACATGCGCATAATCTCCTCGCTCGCTTTAAAAACAGCATCAACCTGTTCTTCTTTCCGCTCGTCAAAGAGCATGCACGGGTGAAGGTTACCATCACCAGCATGGAACATGTTCGCTATGCGAATGCCATGCCTCTCAGCTATCTCATATATGCGTTCAAGTGCTTCTGGTATTTTCGTTCTTGGGACGACTACATCCTGTGTGCAGTAGCTTGGTGCCAATCTTCCGAGTGAGCCAAACGCTTTCTTTCGTGCAAACCAAAGAGCCTCGCTTTCAGTTTCATCCGCTGCACAACGAACGTTGCACGCACCGTTTGAATAGCAAATTGAGCAAACCTTATCAACCTGCCTATCAAGTGCTAAGTCAAAGCCATCAAGCTCAATCACGAGTATGCTCCTTGCCTCTTCTGGCAAGTCAAGCTTGAAAGCTGATTTAACCGCTTCAAGGGCAATGTGGTCAATCATCTCAAGTGCAGAAGGCAGAATGCTGTTCGCTATTATCTCGCTGACAGATTTTGCTGCATCACTTGGCGAGCGGAACAACGCAAGCAATGTCCTCTTTGACTGTGGCATCTTCGTCAGCTTAACGAGCACCTTCGTTGCTATGCCGAATGTGCCCTCGCTACCTACAAACAGACCCATAAGATCGTATCCGGGCTCATCCCTCGTATCGCCACCGAGCCAAAGCACATCACCGTTTGGCATGACCACTTCCGCTGCAAGAACATGGTTTGATGTGACACCGTATTTGAGTGTGTGAGGACCTGCAGCGTTCTCAGCCACATTGCCACCTATTGTGCAAACGCTTTCACTTGATGGGTCGGGTGCGAATGTGTAGCCATACTTTGATGCCATATCGCTCAAATGTTTGTTTATGACACCTGCTTCAACGAGCGCCCTCCTGCCCAACACATCAAGCTCAAGTATTCTGTTCATCCTGTTTAGGCAGATGACGACGCCACCTTTTGGCGTTAAACAACCACCGCTCAACCCTGTCCCCATGCCACGCGGGACAAACGGTATGCGGTAGCTGTTAAGTAGCTTAACAACTTCAACGACTTGTTCTGTCCCATCAGGGAAGACAACTGCATCTGGCATTGCTCTCTCAAATGTTAAGCCATCACTCTCATAAGCCAGCATTTCTTCAGGCAAGTAGCGAACCCACCCTCTTCCAACTATCCCTTCAAGCGCTTCAACGACTTTTGAGATTGCTATGCTCATCTTGGGCGTTCAATCTCCCAATCCAACATGAGGCAGAAGCAGTGAAGCAACACGAAGCGACTTCAACCTTCGTAACGCTTCACGACTATCACTGCGTTTTGACCACCGAAGCCGAACGAATTACACATAGCAACATCAATCCTCATTTTGCGAGCCACATTGGGAACACAGTCAATGTCACACTCTGGGTCTGGATACTCGTAGTTTATCGTTGGTGGTGCCACCTGATCCCTTATGGCGAGTATGGTGAAGACAAGCTCAACGGAGCCTGCTGCTCCAAGCAAATGACCAGTCATTGACTTCGTTGAGCTTATCGGTAGCCTCTTCGCATATTCACCGAAGACCCTCTTTATAGCTCTTACTTCAGCCCTATCACCCTGTGGTGTTGATGTTGCGTGTGCGTTTATGTAATCAACTTCGCACGGTGACAGCTCAGCCATCTCAAGAGCCATCTTCATTGCTCTTGCAGGTCCTTCACCATCCTCTGACATGGCTGTAACATGGTATGCATCTGCGCTAAAGCCTATGCCGACAATCTCGGCATATATTTTTGCGCCCCTTTTGATGGCATGTGAGAGGCTTTCAAGGATGACAATACCTGCCCCTTCGGCTATGACGAAGCCATCCCTTTGCGCATCAAATGGTCTGCTTGCCTTCTCTGGTTCATCATTCCTTGTTGATAATGCTTTCATACTGCAAAAGCCAGCTACCGCAAGTGGCGATATAGCTGCCTCAGAACCACCTGCAACCATAACATCAGCCATCCCATCCCTTATCGCCTGAACTGCAAGGGCTATTGAATGCGATGCTGATGCACATGCTGTTGTCGCACACAAGTTTGGTCCTTTTGCCCCAATCAATATTGCTGTATGCCCAGAAGCCATGTTGCAAACTATCATTGGAACAAACCTTGGGCTAACACCTTTAGGTCCCCTTTCAAGGAGCATACGATGGTTATACTCCCAAGTCCAAGTCCCACCTATGCCGGAGCCAATGTAAACACCTACCCTTTCTGCGTTATGCGAGTTTATCTCAATCCCTGCATCATCAAGTGCCATCTTAGTTGCAGCTACAGCGAATTGAACAAACCTGTCCGCCTTCCTTACCTCTTTTGGGTCTATGAACGCCTCTGGGTCAAACCCTTTCACCTCGCCGGCTATTCGGCTTGGGTAATCAGATGCATCAAAGTGGGTGAGCGGACCTATGCCCGATTTTCCTGCGAGGATAGCTTTCCATGACTCTTCAACATTCAACCCCAAAGGAGTGATGCAACCAAGTCCGGTTACAACAACCCTTTCACCTTCGGTGATCTTTCTCACCCCATCCGATCACCCCTTGGTTAACGCAAGCGGTTGTGGTTTCTTTGTTATCTCAACAATGAGCCCGAGCATGCAGGAGGAACCACCCCTCTACACCTATCTCCGCTTCCACCCCTTCACTTTCTCGCCTTCTGCAAGCTCGGGCTGTTTAGGTTACACCTTTTATGCCTACCCATCTTGTGCTACACACCACTAAGCCTTCTCTCCAAGTATTCAACTGCGTCGCCGACAGTCCTTATCTTTTCAGCATCTTCCTCTGGTATCTCAATACCGAAGCGCTCTTCAAACTGCATTATTAACTCAACGACATCCAACGAATCTGCATGGAGGTCCTCCACGAATGTAGCATCGGGTGTAACCTCATCAGGCGAGACACGAAGTTGGTTTACGACTATCTCTCTCACCTTGTCAAACAGTTCATCCTTGGACGGCAATCCCCTCACCTCCACACGCATTATGTGCATCTGGTTTTGCAAGTTGGTGTTTTCATTCAGGTAGCTATGCAAAAGTGTGACACAAAAGGTTGCACTGTCAAGCCCTGAAGGTTGTTCAATAACTCAAATTGTTAAACCACCGTCTACGACAATCACTTGACCGGTGATAAATGATGCTGCCTCTGAAGCTAAGAAGGCAACAACATTTGCAACCTCTTCTGGTTCGCCGAACCTGCCGAGTGTGGTTTGCGACAAAACTTTCGCTTTCACTTCTTCCTGTAGCGCCTCCGTCATCTCAGTTCTGATAAAGCCCGGTGCAACTGCATTAACTGTTATCCCCCTTGAACCGAGCTCCTTGGCGAGCGTCTTCGTCAAGCCTACAAGACCTGCCTTCGCTGCAGCGTAGTTTGCTTGCCCAACATTACCACTTAATGCGACAACCGAAGTTATGTTTATTATTCTCCCCCAACGGTTCTTCAACATGTGCTTTGAAGCAGCTCTTGAGCAATAGAATGCGCCCGTAAGATTGACACGAAGCACTTCTTCCCATCTCTCATCGCTCATGCGTAGGAGTAATGCGTCTTTCGCTATCCCGGCGTTGTTGACGAGTATATCCAAGCGCCCAAATCGCCTTGCGGTTTCATCGATCGCCATTTCTATTTCCTCCCTCTTTGAGACATCGGCTTTAAAACTAATGCAATCCCTCCCGAGCCTTGTAACTGCTTCAACGACTGCTACTGCAGCCTCATCATTTTGGCGGTATGTGAAAGCTACATTAGCGCCCTGCTCGGCGAGCCTTATGACGATAGCCTTCCCGATGCCCCTACTGCCACCAGTCACAAATGCTACCCTTCCATGCAACGATAGGTTGAGAGAGTGCACAGCTACACAACCCCCTTTGGATTGCGCTTTTAACTCGTTCACATGAAAGCCCCTCTTGAGCAATATTATTGCATGGATTGTGATTTCAGTTCTGCAGAGGGGTTGCTTAAACATGCGGATGGCAAATGAACCTCATCAAACTGCTTCACTCAACGCTTTTCGCAAAGATAAAGCTAAGCGTAGGAATGCTTCTCGAAAACTTCGTATGCATTTTTGTGTGCCACTTGTAACAGCTTTGCTGTTGCTTGTTTCGTTCATTGCTTTGAAAGGGTGCTCCGATAGCGTTTACATCAGCTTCGGAAACCATTCTAACATTGCTCACATCATTCGCTCATTTGATGAAGTAGAAGCGTTCAAGTTGCTTGAAGAGCAAGTTGCGATGGGTGCGAGAGTCCCAAACACCGATGCGCATAAGAAATGCATGCTGTGGCTTGAGAAGCAGATGAAGAAATACACCGACCAAGTGCACATACAACACTTTGAGGTTTCATGGCGCAACGAAACATACAAACTTGCAAACATCATAGCCCTCTTTGCCGGTTTGTCTGGCGACACATTGCTCATCGGCACTCATTGGGATTGTCATCCAACTGCAGATAAAGACAAGGACTTGACAAAGCGAACGGAACCAGTGCCGGGGGCAAACGATGGTGCTTCTGGGACGGCAGTCTTGCTTGAGCTTGCGAAGGTGCTCAAAACATATACACCTCCAATCACGGTCATGCTCGCATTGTTTGATGGTGAGGATTTCGGTGAGTATACCTATGGGAGCAAACACTTCGTATCAAGCCCAACACCATACATGCCTGATGCGGTGATCATCATTGACATGGTTGGCGATGCTGACCTTCGCATCTCAAACGAGCTTAACTCAATTGAGCATTCAAGAAAGCTTTGGGAAACGCTAATGGAAAGCGTTAGAGCACTTTCATATGGAAAGTATTTCGGCGGTAGCAATGTCCGCATCTCTGATGATCATATCCCTTTCATCAAAGCTGGGAAGGAGGCGATATTGCTGATTGACTTTGATTATCCGTATTGGCACACAACGGACGACACCCCAGATAAGTGCTCTCAAGCGAGCTTAGGCATTATTGGGCGCTTGCTCATACGCTTCATATTCGTGGATGCAAAGAAGTTCTTTGGGTCAAACTGAGCTTTCGTTTCGGTGGTGCCCAAAAGTGGAATTAACAAACAGAACCGTGAACAGGGTTTCACCACTGAGACATCTTTTTGTCTTCAAGCTATGCGATGAGGAGTTTGCTGTGGAGCTTTCTTGTGTTAGGGAAGTGCATCCATATGCTGAACCATTCCCAATACCATGCCCACCACCATACATTTCAGGTGTGATGAATTTACGGGGCAGGGCTGTGCCAGTAGTTGATCTTAAAGCCCTACTTGGGGTGAGATGCAGTTGCGAGCCATATCGCATCGTTGTGGTTGAAGTTGAAGGGTGTGAATTCATTTTTGCTATTGACTCGCAAGGCGAAGATATGTTAGTTCCACAAGACGCTATACAACAGCCACCACCGAGCTTGCCAGAACAATATCGCCAACTCGTTATAGGCATCATATCGCTCTGCGGAAGGACAATCACGCTACTTGACTTACATCCATCACACTTGTGGGGAGATAAGAGCACAGCAGGTTGAATTCTCTCAGCCTGTCGCTTAAGCTTTTTGGCTTCTGCTAAGTTTCTTTCTCGCCTCTTCCGTTGCCACTTCAACGACAAGCTTTAGTGGGATGTTTTTTCTCCTCGCTACCTCTTTGCAATCTTCATACTCTGGTGAAATGTTGACGATGTGTTCGCCTCGCCTTGCCACCTTCACCCTCACATCGCCAAAGGGTGTGCTTATGGTTAATGTCTCTCTTGGCAAGCTTACACGCTCAACTGGTATGATGCGCACACCAAGCGTTGTCGTTTCTGAGAAAATGCAATCAAGCAGACTTCGTATCTTTTCTCCGTTGCAAAGCACATTCAGTTGAGCTGCCGGGCGAGTTTTCTTCATTTGCACAGGTATGATGTATGCATCAAGTGCACCAAGCTCAAACAGCTTTTCAACGACATGCCCAAACCACTCCGCTGGCATGTCATCAATGTTCGTCTCAAGCATGAAAAGCTGTTCATAAACCTCATCGGCAGGAACTGTATAGCTTGCCAACTCACCAATGACAACGCGAAGCAAGTTAGGAATAGGCAAGCGTGTATGTCCTGCGCCATACCCTATGTTAGTTGGCGATAGCGGTGGGAATGTCCCAAAGGCTTTACATGTGGCTTTGAGTATGGCAGCACCAGTTGGTGTAACAAGTTCAGCGTCTATGTCCACATGACGCCATTGGGCGCCTTTGAGCAACTCAAGCGTTGCAGGTGCTGGCACAGGTAACAGCCCATGAGCAGACTTTGCCCATCCACTGCTGTATGGCAGTTTTGATGCGAAGGCTTGCTCAATACCAAGCATATGCATCGCAAGCATCGTTCCAACTATATCAATGACCGCATCAATTGCGCCGACCTCGTGCAAGTGGACTTCATCAACGCGGACACCGTGCACATTAGCCTCAGCGATAGCCAAATACTCAAATGCCTTTATAGCATTCCTTTTGACGGCTTCGCTCAGCTTTGATGACTCAATCAGCTCAATTATTTCCCTTGGCTTCCTTCCGTGAGGTTCATGTGTGCTATCTATGTTCACCTTGACTTTTGTTGCTGTTATGCCACCTTCGTTAACGCTTTCAACAGCTATCTCAAATTCTGGCAACCTCAGTCCTTTCAAAGCCCTCACTATCTCATCAACATCTGCACCGCTGTCTATGAATGCGCCAAGCGCCATATCACCGCTTATCCCAGAGATGCAATCAAAGTAAACAATTCGCACCATAGATCACCTCTCAAATGAGTTTAGCGTGCTCATCATACTGCGCTACACTTGAAAACAACTATTACGAAGGCATTGACACACTTTGCCAAACACCGCAAGGAGGGTGATGGGGTATGAAAAGGACGATTGAAAACCTGGTGAAGGCGTTTATTGGCGAAAGCCAAGCAAGGAACAGGTATACTTTCTACTCCAAGGTTGCCAGACAGGAAGGGTTTGAGCAGATCGCCGAGATCTTTCTCATCACAGCTGAGAACGAGAAAGAGCATGCAAGTTGGTTGTTCAGGCTGATCAACGAGTTGAAGAAGCAAACCGACGAAGACCTCAGCGAAATTAAAGTTGAAGTGACAGCGCCGACGGTGCTCGGGACAACAGCCGAGAATCTGAGGGCAGCCATAGCTGGTGAGAACTATGAGCATACAAAAATGTATCCAGAGTTTGCTTCTGTTGCTGAGGAGGAAGGGCTTCGTGAAATCGCAGAAAGGCTAAGAGCAATCGCGGTGGCAGAAAAGCATCACGAAGAAAGATACAGGAAGCTCTTAGCAGAGGTTGAGGCGGGAACAGTATTCAAAAAGGAGAAAGAGGTATGGTGGGTTTGCCGTGAATGTGGTTACGTTCACTTTGGCAATGAGCCGCCTGAAATATGCCCATCATGCAGCCATCCAAGGAGCTTTTATCAGGTCATGTGCGAGGAGTATTGAGGCTTGATGAGATGTAGCATTTGCAGTTTTTGTGGTAAGGATTAGCACAAGGGCGCGCTTGATCGGCGATAAACCAAATAGGACTGAATGCCTACAACAAGCCAACCTACAAGGAAGCATGCCACAGCCTAAAATAGCCCTTCGCCGATGTCGCGCGCCAATCGCATTGTTTTGTCACTCTGAGCTTAATGCTGTGGGCTTAAAGCAAATGCTTAAGTGCGGTTTCATGCACTGGCTTTTGATCTTTGTTCACTCTTCTACCTGTAGCCTTATCACAGTCAACGAGTATGGTGCGAATGTGTGATATAGTGGATTTGCTACATTTGTAAGTTCGCTCTCAACCGGTGCTATACGCCGTGGTTGTGAAAATGAGTTTTCCTCATCTGGGCTATTACCAGTCAGCGTGATCACCTTTGCTGTCCTCCTGAGCCGTTTTACACCGTTGAGCGTGATTAAGACCCTTAGCCGTCTATCACTTACGTTCACGACTTTGATTATGACTTCGTTGGTTGCTTTAACCATTGTCGCCGAAGCGTGCAATGGCATAAGCCCTTTGTCTTCAACATCGTGTATGAGCTTTCCATCCAAGTAGCATCTTATGCGGTTGCCCTTGACCTCAACCTGTATGTCATACCATTTACCAATCTCAACGCTACCTTGGACTCTATCTCCGACAATGGTTTTGCTTCCTCCAAGGCATCTTTCAATTGCGTGCCATCTGTTTCCCCACCCTCCTATGTTCCACCAATACCAGTTGCTGTCATCACGGACACGAAACATTATGAGGAAGCCTTCATCACCTGCTATCTTTCTTGCCTTGAGCTTTATCGTGTAATCGGTCCACTTTGCATCTCCACCTATTATCCGCATGTCCTCACCAGTCGCCAATTGTTTAACGGCTTCGCCTTCAACCCTCCAATCACCACGAAAGACCCTCCAACCTTTCAAACCAGCTTTAGCGAAGTCGGCATCAAATATAATCTCCTCGTCTCGTATAACCTTCAGCTCCTTGAACTCTGCCTGTGTTCTCCAAGTGCCCAAACCTATTGCGCCATGCGTGAGCAAAAGCAACTGCTGTTTTGCTTCAACTACCGCTGGCAGTGCAATGTCACCTCTGTTTTGGCTGAACAGCATTTGCACATAGTATGATGGGGTGCCATAAACATTGCAGTTATCAAAGCAGATCAGATTTGGGTTCCAACTCCTATGGTTGATGTTCACAAAGAGAGGTGCATATGCAGCCATTATGATGATATCGCTGTTTCTCTCAATACCAGTCATGAATGCAGCCTCAGCTATCGCAGCCCTCAAGTTGCCAGTCCCACATTGCCTTGTAACAGCATACTCACCAACGAATATCTTTGGTCCGTTGCGGTCATACGAATCATAGCGAGTCGAGTTTGCGATGAACCACTCTGGCGAATTGTAGAAGTGCTCATCAACAATCTCCACTGGTGCACTCCTGACTGGCACATTCGCGATGATTTGCATTTGCGGGTAGCGTTCCTTAATTGCCTTGTAGAACATAGCATATCTTTCCTCATATGCGCGCCCACTGTTTTCGTTTCCTATCTCAACGAAGCGCAAGTTAAAAGGTTGCGGATGACCGTTCCTTGCGCGCAGTGCGCCCCACTTGCTTGTAACAGGTCCTACTGCATACTCAATTGCAGAGAGAGCATCTT
Source organism: Candidatus Thermosaccharophagus gerlachensis (assembly GCA_041538025.1). GTDB lineage: Bacteria > Armatimonadota > Fervidibacteria > Fervidibacterales > Thermosaccharophagaceae > Thermosaccharophagus > Thermosaccharophagus gerlachensis. Next base: position 17,701 of record JBGOEV010000035.1, read on the forward strand.
CAATCCATTCATCCATCTTCTCCATCGGTGCAACTTCCTTGTGCGCCATCCCACAATTGACAACCAAAACAGGTTCAGCACCTAAAGCTTCACACATCATCAGGTATTCGTGCAAGCCAAGCCCTTCGGTTGAGTAATAACCCCAAATGCACCACCTTGTTTTTCTTTCAGCTATATCACCGAGCGTATTTCGCCATCGTAATGCGTCCTTGAGCGTATCGCCCTCAACGAAGCAACCACCAGGGAAGCGCACGAATGATGGCTTTAGCTCCTCAAGCATCCTCATCAAATCTGGACGCAGGTTCAAGCCCTTCCAACGCTCATCTGGCATTAAAGAAACCATGTCAAGCCACACAGTTCCAACACCATCAACTGATATGACAAGGCGAGCTGCTGTATCGGAGGCGTTTGGGATAAGCTTTGTTTCAAACTTCCTCCACCACTCGTTCAGTCCATCAACTTTCGCTGTGGCATAAACAAAGCCACTTGGGTGCTCAAGCGTGATTACCAATGCACCTTTGAACTCTTTGCTACATCTTGCATATAGAGACAACACATAGGTTTTGCCCTTGGTGATGTTCATTCCCCAGTAGCCATAGTTCGCAACGCCAATTCTGCCTTCAGCGATCCTCCGCACATCAATTCGTAGCGAGCGTTTGTTGTTTTCGTTCAGCGGTGAACTTTCGTCTATTGCCATTTCGCCTTCGGCATCACCTTCCCTGATCAACTCCCAAAAGGTAGCTCTATCAGCGTCTTCAAAAGAGCGGTTACGCACCATCTCGGCGTATATTCCACCATCGCCAGCATGGTTTATCTCTTCAAAGAAGATGCCCCAAAGCGTCTTGCTGACTTCGTGCAGTGGCTTCTTTACGTCAATGGTTATATGTCCGTCTGCTACAACACAAAGAGCGCAAGATAAAAAAGGCACCACAAGACCACAAGTCAAAGACATGGCATCCATGCCTCCTCCAGTAAAGGGCTGCCCTTAACTGGCTTCCATCACAAGCTAACATGCGTGTGCATCAATTACCTAAGCTATGTCTTCAAGAGGTGGTAGCTTCTCTGGGTGAAGTGCCCTCATCCTGATAAGGTAGGCTTCAAGCCATCCCCTTGCCTTCTCTGGGTTGTTCATAACCCAGACGATGCGCTCATGGTCAAGGCTGTTTATTCTATCGTTTGCAGCCCTCAATGCATCCATGCAATTTTTCAATGCTCTTTCAACTGGCATCCTCTCTGGGTTTATGTCTATGCCGAAGTAGCCAGTGTAGCCATACATCTTGAGCACATAGAGTGCTGCCTCAGTTTGCTCTGGCATTACAACACCGACATTTAGGTCTTGGTCATAATTCCCAAGCGGTTGGCTGTTCCAGTGTGTATGTGCGAGCCTCCCTTCACGCATTATCCTCGCAAGAGCGTATGGCAGATCCTCAAACCCCATAAGGACATGCCCAACCTCTGGGTTGAGCGCAACGAGGGCGTGCCCTTCTTCCAGCAGTTTCCTATTCTCCTCGTTTTTGAGGCGCTGTTCAACTTGCTCAGCCATGAGTATGCCGTCAGCCGTGTTGCGGTAGATGTTATTCCCTCTTGGCTCATATGGCTTTGGCTCAAGCGCAACTCGGACACCGGGGACTGCGTCCATAGCTTCTGCGAGAGCTTCTTCAAACCTATCCCACATGCCATAGAAGTCAAGCCCAAACGGGTTTTCATATCCATCAATGCCTGGCCAAACAATAGCGAAGTCACAATCAAGCTCTTTGTTTATCTCAAGCGTGCGTATCGTTCTCTCTATTGCTTTCTTACGCACATGTGGTATGGGGGACGATAGAGAGCCAAATTCAAATGTAGGTTCGTAGAACAAGTTCGGCACAACAGTTAGCACCCTTATCCCCGTATCTTTTGAGAATTGCTTCCACAGGTCAAGGTTCTCTTCGCTTATTTCATTTGGGTAATGTGCCTCAAGAGCCTTCAAGCCGTAGTCTGCCAACTTTGCAGCTATCTCCAAACGCCTCGGTATATCAAGTTGCTCTCCGTAAGGGGCATGGAACCTTGAGGCAGCAGGTGAAAAATACCATATGCCAGCTGAGAACTTCAAATCAAGTTCAAAAGTCTTGAGGTGCTGAATGAGCTCCTCGGGTGTGCGTCTCACCTTCTGTGGTCGCAGATCCACCATTGGCATCATGACCACCTCCAAGTTTTTGTTCTGTGTGCCTTAACACCTCACCATCCTCACGCCACGATTATAGCACACGATGACAATCAAAAGCTATGAAACGAATTGCAAGCCCCTCCTTTCACTTGCGTGATTTACTGTGAAACCTTTTGCAGATACGAAAGGAATTCAACCTCGCTTGCCAGCTTCAACGGTGTCAAAACTGCCTTACCATCTTTTAACACTGCCCTGTATGTTGCTCCACTACCTTCAGCATGGATTTCCACTTCTCCAAGCCCCGGCACAGAGACACGAACCTGCCTATCCTTCCCATCAGCAGCCCATGCCGTTATGAGCCATTCATTCCTCTTTTTGTGCTTTCGTGCAAGGACGCGTGCGTTGCTATCGCCAGTCGGCAGTTCATATGCTGGTGAGTCTTTTGACCACCTATGGCGCATTGGTCCCGGTATGAGCTCGCCATCCCTAAGAAATTCCTCAAGGTGGGAGAAAAGAGCGTGAGCATGTGAGAGAACCATCATTTGAAGAAGCCAGTGTGGTGGCTTTTCTCCCACATCACCACCAAACCCTCCCTTCGGGTAAGCAAAATAGCCAGCTACACCACCAACCATCCCTGCTGTGTAGAGGCACTTAAGGAAGCCCATATAAAGCCTCAAATCAGCGAATGCTTCCGCACCTAATTTCTCTCTTTCCCAACCCGCATTTACCCAGTTGTATGAGAGCGCATCACCGTATTGAAGTTGCTGTGCGACTGCGTTCAGAACCTGAGTGAGCATATCATCATCCCCTGTGAAGCCTGAGTTGAAATGTCTGTAGTATATTGAGATGCTCGGCAAATCTGAGGCTTTACGAATGAACTTGTAATCATAATCCCAATGCCACCAAGTTGGATAACGATTCCTATGCGTTCCACCAGTGTGATAATAGATGTAGAGCGCTTCTGGGAAGGCTTTTCTGATGACATTTGCGACGGCGATTTCCTGCTTGGCTTTCCTCTCCGAGATATACTCAAACCAACTGCGCTCACCCTTAGCTTTGATAACCCTTGGGTCCATCTGCCAATACTTTCCACCAAATCCGTAGACAGTGAGAGCGTATTCGCCACCGTTCAGGATTACAGAAATTTTTGCCCTTTTACTCACCTCAATGAGTGGCTTCAAAGCGATTTCGGCAGCCTTTGTGAAGACCTCAACGGGTGCTTCTGGGCTCCATAGTTTTCCAGGACCAATGAACTTGCCTCCCTCATCACGACACCATGTCTCATCTGGCAGTGAATCAATGAAAGAGCGCTCGTAAAAAGGACGATAAAGAAGAACGAACAGCTTATACCCTTTTGACGCTGCAAGCGAACAAACCTTTGACAGAGTGCTTTGAGGGTCTTCAAGCTGCTTCACCGATGTCGGGTTGGCTTCGCCAAACTCAAGCGCATAACCCCAGTTTTCAGCCAACTCAACCCTGACTTCAAAAGGCATAGTCCATCCCCAGCGTGTTAACGGGTAAAGAGTGTGACCTTCCTTAAAAGCGGGCTTCGGCGCTTCCTTGAGGAACTGAAGGGCAGTTTTTGAACTGACGACGGTATGCAGTGACAGTAAGAGGAAGATGTGAACGAAAACCGAAAGTATTTTGCTCCACTTCATCCGCATCCACCCCCTTCGGTTTCAAGCCATGCTACATGTGATACGCCTGTTGCAAGGTAAGCAACTACAAAGCGGTTAAGCCTTCATGCCAATGTCACCAACCCAACTAAATTATGTCTTGCTCCTTTGACTTTATCAACAATGCCTCCCCTCAAACTAATGCCTCCGTTTTTTCTTAGCTGCTTCATCCAATAATTTTCAACTCCGCTTTCAAGCTCATGCTATGTCCCACCTACTCCTGCATGCCAGCCTTTCGTGGCTAAGAGGATCAGGGTCAGCATCAGTATCCAGCTGGTGCATGTGACATAATAGGCAATAGGCAGTTAGATGATTAAAAGTGGTGATGTTGATGGGGTAGTAGGCGCACTCATTATTTTGGCTATAACTTGCGCTGTTTGCTTTGCAGTGCAAGAAGCTCAAACGGTTCAATGGGGAAGTTGGCGCTTAACCTTTGATTCTCAAACGGGGGATTTGTTGAGTTTGGTTTGGAACGGTCAAACTATCGCTCAAGCGCCACCATCAGGGAGTTTGGCTTCCTTAGATATTGCTGTTGGCGAAAGGCTGGAAAAACGGCGCTGGCTTATTGAGCGGAGTTTGAGCCGTTCAAGGTTAGTTGAACGGCACTTTGAGGCGCGAAGTGGGCTCCTGACTTTGACTCGCGAAGTTTCCGCCAACGGTGGTCGCTGGCAATTGCAGGAACAAGTTCAATTTGGTGCTTTTGGCAATCCAAACCGTATTGCACGCTCAGTTCGGCTGACATGGCTTGGCAGCCAACCCGCCAAGTTCTACCGAATTCGCTTCATTTTGCCCTTGCCTAAGAAGGGCACTTTCTTGTTCCCCACCAAAGATCCTTTTGATGCCACTCACTCGGGCGATTTAGCACTCTGTCCACAGAACTACCGTGCAAGTAGCGCATGGGGTGTCGGGCAGTTCCTATTGCAGCAAAGTAAAGACTTAACCCTTTTGTTCATTAACGATGCTCGGAGAGATCCTGCAGTGACGCATCTTTGGGCAGTTGATGACGCTGTGTTCGTTATACACGAGTTTGTGGCAATGGGTTGGGCTGAGCCCAACGAGCCACAAACCGTCGGGAGTGCATTTTTAGAAGTTGTGCCTGAGCCTTTGCCGAAAGCGTTGCGGACTGCCTTCTGGCAGTGGTATGACGATGTGGGTATTAAAGTCCCTGCTGACCGACCCAAGTGGGTGAATGAAGTGGCACTCTATTCCTTCCATCCGGGCGGGACAATAGGTAGCAACTTTTTGGACTTGGGCGGATTCGCTATGGCTAAAAGGCATCTTCTTCCCATTATTCGCTGGCTCGGGTTCAGCGCCATCTGGCTTTTGCCAATTGAAGATAGAGGCGTCTACAACCCGCGAGATTACTATCGTTTCCAAGAGGGATTGGGCACTGAAGAGGAGTATCGTCAACTCGTTGACGAAGCCCACCGATTGGGCATGAAAGTCTGGCAAGACATTGTCCCACATGGTGGCACACCAGAACATGGCAAAGTGAGAGGCAATAAACCTTGGTGGCTGGTCTTTGATGAAGATGGCAATGCCCTCAACTATTGGTGCTTTGACTTTCGTGAACCTGATTGGCAACGCTATATCGGGCAAGTGGCGGAGCATTATGTCAAAACCTTTGGCATTGACGGTTTCCGCGTTGATGCGGTTGGTGGCAGTAGAATGATGAACTGGCGGCGTAAAGGTTTCCCACCAGCCGAAAAGGTGCCAGATAATGTCCCTGCTGACTGGTGGCAAAAGGGGTTGGCGGAAGCGGGAGGGCAAGTCCCGATGTTGCCCTACGAACGAGGGAGTTTGACCTTGCGTGAGGGTGGTCTTCAAATGCTTCGTGTCATCCGTCAGGCTACTAAGCGCTTCAACCCTGATGGCGCTATTTTGGGTGAAGTTGAGCCAGTGCCATACATGCAGGAAGCCGATGTCATTTACGATTTTACCCTGTGCCATCGGCATTTAATGCGTCTGAGAGAAGTTTCACCTGCGGAGTTTGTTTTTGCTTTACAGCGATACTTTGAAGAGCAAAGGTTCGCCGAACCAAAAGGAACGGTAAGGTTGCGATATGCGGAAAGCCATGATAGCTTGCGTGCTCAATACTGGTTGGGCGTCAGCGCTGTGAGGGCGTTTATGGCTTTAACCTTCTGGGTTGAGGGCATGCCAATGCTTTACCATGAGGCAGAAATAGGACATGGCGTTTTCATTCAAAGGGCGCTTTCAATCCGCAATGCTTTGCCAGAACTGCAAACGGGAGATGCTCTCTACACCGATGCCGACCATTCTTCGCCGTTGGTGAAGACCAACCCAGACGGTATTTTCACTTGCTTGCGGACAAAGGATTACGTTCGTGCATCGGTGCCTGTCATAAACTTCAACCCAAATCCTGTGACGGCAATAATTCACTTGCCTATTGAGCTTTTGAAGCTCAAGGAAAACGACAGGTATGCCATTTGGGAAGGGATGACGGGAGCAAAGCTGGTTGAAGGCAAGCCAAAGGAAATAGCGAAAGTAAAGCTAACGCTTTCAGGATATCAATCTGCTTTGCTGATCCTGCGCCCTGCCGAGGAAGGTTGCCCTGTCACACAGCCCATCGTTGAACCGAAGATTGCCAGAAGACAACCGAGCTTGCCCAAGTTGAAAAAATTGGAAGACAAGTGGGAGGTGACAACCAGACATTACCGATTGACCATTGATGCAAAGACGGGCATGATCCGTCACTTCGCCAACGCAGATGGAAAAGTTTTGATCAACGGGAGCGAGTTGGTCACCGAAGAACCTGCTACTGTAAAACAGGTTATCGGTTCGCCAACGCAGGGGAAGGAAGAGATTATCTTTCCGATGCGCATCATTTTGTCCGACGGGACACAAGTTCAACTGACTTACCGCTGTCTTCCGACAGAAGTCAAACTGCAAGGGGCTTTGCGGGATGAGACAACTGACACGGAACAAAGGACAAGTGGCACAGGACAGGGAGCACGAGAGTCAGGGCGCGTAGGGTTACTTTTTGCTATTACCGATGTTTATCGTTGGCAGGTCAACACTGTTGAAGGTTTGTTGGATGACTGGTTCTTTGTTCGCCACCTTTCGGGCAAGCGTGGCACTCATGGCATCTATTGGCGACCTCAAGGAACGGAAATCCTGTGGCAATCGGAGATGACCCCACTACACCCCGACAATGCTTGGCTATGTTTTTGGCAACGAGGTGGCATTGGCTTTCGGTTGGCTTTTGATGAGCCTTTGAAGATGGGCGTTGACAATGTTTTGCTTTTAGACAAAGTTTGGGATGGAGATGAAGCGAAGGTTGGCGCTTATGTTGCAATTATGTGGCGTGATAGAACAAGCTTCGTCCCGCAAAACAAGTTGCCAAGAAGTTTTTCACTCAGTTTGTCCATCCCACCCGATGTCTCCCGTCCTTTGTCCACTACCCTGCCGTCAATAACTCTCTCCCATACGGGCACCGATTGGGTTATTGAGAATGCTCACTATCGCGTTTTGTTGCGTCGGACAGGCGGAACTATTAGAGCACTTTGGGCAAAGCAACCAAAAGAAAGGCTCATCTTCACTGACAGCGACATTTACACTGATAAGGGTTTCCGCAATGTCCAATGGCAGGTGCAATACGCTGGTGCAAAAGACGATGTGGAGGCAGGTGCACGTGTTTGGCTTGATGGTTCAGTTCTGAGGATGAGGTTCTTTGGGACTCTTAGGGCAGGAAATGAAAGGTTTCGCATGCTTAGACCGCCAGTTTGGTTCGTGCAAGATTACGCCTTTGACAGCTCGCCCGTTTTCACCTATCGCTTCGCTGTCATGAGCGAGGGCAATGTTCAGGTTCCACCTGCCTTTTTGGCATGGGTAGTTGTCGTCCCACAAGCTCAAAAGTTCGCCTACATCCGTCAGGGTGAAAAGTTAGGGGAATGGATTTGCGACGAAAAGCAAAGGGCTGGTGAGACAGCAAAAATTGGTGTTTTGCCCGAGGCGATTTTTATGAGCGATGATTCTGGGAACATCTTGGCTTCATTCTTGGAGTTGCGGTTCAACTCGCCTTCACTGCCACGCAACATCTTTATGCATGGCAAAAGATTTTTCATCGCATGGCTGGATGGGGATAAAGAAATCGCTCCACGAAAGTGGCATGAAGCCACAATGAGCGTTGCCATCGGTAGTTTACCCAAAGTGAAAGCTATAAGCATTGAACCACTAAAGGCAGATACAGAGGGCATTGTTGATCCATCGTTTGAGAGAATGGGTGCAGAAGTTTTTGCTGTAACTCAAGGGCGATGGTTACGATTTGGAGCATCAAAGGAGACCGGTTGGCTCATACCTGCAGGTGGCAGTATCACGACCGAAATCGCGCGAACTGGTAAAAGATGTGCTAAAGTCGTCAACACCAAAGGCGCTTATACACTTTTCACACAGCCACTCTCTTTAGCACAATTCCCTCCAAAAAGCAAGGTCATCTTGTCGGCATGGTTGAAGGGCGAAAACATACAAAGGGGTGACCAAGGCTGGAAAGCCGCAACTTTGGACTTGTCCATCCAACACAAAGACGGACGATGGGAGCACAAAGCCGTTGCCTTCCTTGACGGTAGTTTTGACTGGCGAAAAGTTGAAGGCGTCGTTGAGATCCCC